>CAYRTE010000113.1:0-1802 GCA_964427205.1 uncultured Caulobacter sp. | reverse complement strand
CGCCGCAGGAGGACTATCTGCGCGGCGCCGGCGTTGTGACCGAGCCGCACTCCTTCGACGTGAAGGTGCGCGCCAGCCAAGGCGGTCAAAGCCATCAATGGACCTATCCCTCCTACGAGGGCCGCACGACGATCAGCGCCCAGGCCGCCAAGGCGGGCGGCGTTAAGACGGAGATCGCCGGCGCCGCCGATGTCGCCGAGCTGGTCGATATGGCCGGTCGGGTGGAGATCACGCCCGAGGGCAAGGGCGAGGTTCGCGCCTGGTATCCGGGACGGGTCATGGCCCTGCGCGGCGAACTGGGAACCCAGGTCCGCAAGGGCCAGCTTCTGGCGCGGGTAGAATCCAGCGAGAGCCTTCAGACCTATTCGATCTTCGCGCCGATCAACGGGATCATCGTCGAGAAGAACCTCAATGTCGGCGACGTGGCCGGCGAGCGGGCCATCTTCGTGATCGCCGACCCGACCAAGCTGCACGCCGAGTTCTTTGTCTATCCCCGCGACGCCGAGAAGGTTCGGGTCGGTCAGCCCGTTCAGGTGCGCAGCCTATCGGGCGACACCAAGCTGATGGCGCGCGTAGAAGCCGTCCTGCCGACCGCCGACCTGGCCAGTCAGACCCTGATGGCCCACGTCCATCTGCCGGAGGGTTCAGCCGCGTTCCGGCCAGGTATGGGCGTCGAAGGCGCGTTCCAGGTCGCGTCCAGCCATGTCCCTCTGGCGGTGCGCACCAAGGCTCTCCAACGCTTCCGCGACTTCACGGTGGTCTTCGCCAAGGTGGGCGACACCTACGAGGTGCGGATGCTGGAGCTGGGTCGCCAGACGCCCGAATGGACCGAGGTCCTGGGCGGGCTTGAGCCCGGAACCGAATATGTCGCCGACGGCGCCTTCCTGATCCGCGCGGACATCGAAAAGTCCGGCGCGAGCCACGACCACTAGGAGCGCGCAACCATGCTTGACCGCATCATCGCGCTGTCGATCCGCTTTCGGTGGATCGTCCTGGCGCTCGTCCTCGCCTCGGCGGTCGTCGGCGTCTGGAGCTTCCAGCGCCTGCCGATCGACGCCACGCCCGACATCACCAACGTCCAGGTGCAGATCAACACCGAGGCTCCCGGCTTCTCGCCGCTGGAGGCCGAACAACGCATCACCTTCCCGATCGAGACGGCCATCGCCGGCCTGCCGGGTCTGGAATACACCCGCTCGGTGTCGCGCTATGGCCTCAGCCAGGTCACCGTCGTCTTCAAGGACGGGACCGACATCTATTTCGCGCGACAGCTGGTCAATGAGCGGCTTCAAGCCGCCCGCGCCCAACTGCCGTCCAGCCTTACGCCCGAACTTGGCCCTATCTCCACGGGGCTGGGCGAGATCTTCATGTACACGGTCGAAGCCAAGCCGGGCGCGCGCCGTCCCGACGGCAAGGCCTACAGCCCTGAGGACCTGCGCACCTTGCAGGACTGGGTGATCCGGCCTCAGCTGCGCAACACCCCCGGCGTCACCGAGGTCAACACCATCGGCGGCTTCGAGCGGCAGTACCACGTCACGCCCTTGCCCGAGCGGTTGTCGGCCTACGGCCTGACCATGGCCGACGTCACCGACGCCCTGGCCAAGAACAACAGCAATGTCGGGGCGGGCTATATCGAGCGGTACGGCGAGCAATATCTGGTCCGCGTTCCGGGGCAGGCCAGCGGCGTCGAGGACCTGCGCGGCACGATCATCATCAATCGCGGCGGCGCGCCGATCCGCATTGGCGATGTCGCCGATGTGGGCCTGGGCGAGGAGCTTCGCACCGGGGCCGCCACCGAGAACGGC
>CAYRTE010000112.1:0-2360 GCA_964427205.1 uncultured Caulobacter sp. | reverse complement strand
CACAAGTTTGGCACTCAGATGCCGTGAGCGGGAGCCATCCACCCCATCTGCTTTCGCTCGGGCTCAGGTCCCGACGATCTAGGCTGCAACCAGCGGCTGGATGCCGGCTAGGGCGTCCCGGCTGGCGATCGCATCGCGGGAAAGGTCGTGCTGGGCCTGGAGGTTCATCCAGTATTCGGCCGAGGTTCCGAAGGCCTTGCCCAGGCGCAGGGCGGTATCGGCGGTGATTGAGCGCTGCTCACGCACCAGCTGTTCGATCCGGCTGCGATCCTTCAAGCCTATCGCCCTGGCCAGGGCTCCGGCGGTCAGGTTGAAGGCGGGCAGATAGTCCTCGCGCAGCAGTTCGCCCGGATGGGGCAGGGGCTGCGTCAACGTTGTGTAGTCGATGGTCATGTCTTTCTCCTCGTCGAGGACGGGCTGGGCGACGTCAATGGTAGTCGACGATTTCAACATTTTCAGGCCCGGCTGGACCCCACTCAAAGCAGACACGAAACTGGTCATTGATACTGATCGACCACTGGCCTGAACGGTTGGCGGTCAACTGATGAAGGCGATTTCCCGGCGGCGTGCGAAGATCATCCACGGCCGTGGCCGCATGGACCGCCGCCAGCCGGCGACGGGCGGCTTTGACAAGGTCTGGCGGAAAGCCCTTGGGCGAACGCCCCAGAAAGACCTCTTCCGCGAACTTGCCTTTCCAGCTCTGGATCATCTCACGCCTCTCACCCGAAGGTGTAGTGCGATACACTACACAAAGCAAGCAAAAACGTAGCGTCTGACGCTACAGTCAAACGAAGCCGGCCCGGCACAGCCGACCAGCGGACCCGCGCCCCCTGAATCACCCTGATGACGATCAGCGTAAACGCCCCTTAACCCTCTTCAGGCAAAACATGGCGGTTCGAGAGTTCGATACCCGGTGTTTTCGGAGAGTTTCATGGCGCGAGCGGCGCGGCGTACGGCGGTGGAGCTGTTCTGGGATGCCATCCGCTATGGCTGGGCCCAGCCGTGGTCGGCGCGGTTCCGGGGCGGGCTGGTCACCGTCATCGGCGCGGGCCTGCTGCTGGCCGTCGCCACCTACAATTACGATGACCCCAGCCTGAACGCCGCCACCGGCGCGGAAGCCACCAACGCCCTGGGCGGGGCCGGGGCGGCCATCGCCGACATCCTGATGCAGTCGCTGGGCCTGGTGGGCTGGCTGGCCGCCCTGCTGATGCTGGTCTTCGGCCTGACCCGGGTGTCGCAGGCCGATCCCGCCGCCGAGCGTCGCGACCTTCGCCTGCGCGCCCTGGTGGGCGTGGCCGGCCTGCTGGCCCTGGCCGGGGTGCTGGCCGCCCTGCCGACCCCCGCCATCTGGCAGTCGGCCAAGGGGCTGGGCGGGTTCTGGGGCGATGGCCTGCTGCGTCTGATCGCCGCCATCTTCGATTTCGCCCGCCTGCCCGGCGCCCGGCTGATCGCCGCCGTGCTGCTGGCGATCGGCGCGGCCATAGCCCTGGGCTACGCCATCGGCTTCCGCCGTTTCGATCCCGAGGCCATCGCCGTGGCGGTGAACGGCGCCCTGCAGCCGCGCGAGCGGGCCGAGCCCGAACCTGTCGCCGCCCCGGCCAGGGCGCCGCGCGCCCGCAAGAGCGTCGAGACCCCGGTCCCGCCGCGCCGCCCGGCCCGGCCCGAGGTCGAGCCGCCCGAGCAGGCCTATACGCCTCCGCCCGTCGCCGCTGAGGACGAGGACGAGGACGAGCCCGTGGCCGCCCGCCCCCTGGCCATCGCCAAGCCCAAGACCCTGCCCAAGGACAGCGGCCGCGAGCAGCGCGAGCAGCAGAAGGCCTTCAATTTCAACGACGAGGGCGGCTTCCAGCTGCCCGAGCTGGCCATGCTGGCCAAGGCCAAGCCGCGCTCGTCCGACGTCGACGCCGCCGCCCTGCGCCAGAACGCTCGCCTGCTGGAAAGCGTGCTGGCCGAGTTCGGCGTCAAGGGCCAGATCGACCAGATCCGCCCCGGCCCCGTGGTCACCATGTACGAGCTGGTGCCGGCCCCCGGCGTCAAGACCGCCCGCGTCGTGGCCCTGGCCGACGACATCGCCCGCTCGATGAGCGTGATCTCGTGCCGCGTGGCCGTGGCCCAGGGCCGCAACGCCATCGGCATCGAGATGCCCAATTCGCGCCGCGAGACCGTCTATCTGCGCGACCTGCTGTCCAGCAACGACTACGACAAGTCGACCTCGATCCTGCCCATGGCCCTGGGCGAGACCATCGGCGGCGAGCCCTATATCGCCGACCTGGCCAAGATGCCCCACCTGCTGATCGCCGGCACAACCGGCTCGGGCAAGTCGGTCGGGGTCAACGCCATCATCCTGTCGATCCTCTACA
>CAYRTE010000111.1:0-3030 GCA_964427205.1 uncultured Caulobacter sp. | reverse complement strand
ACCACGGCGATGCGGTAGCTGCAGCCCTCGGGCGGCAGCCAGAAGTCGACGATCTCGGGGAACTGCTGGCGCAGCAGGGGGATGAACACCTCGTTCAGCGCCTCGCCCAGCACCGAGGGCTCGTCCGGCGGCCGGCCGGTGAAGGTGGTCAGGTAGATCGGGTTCCTGCGCATGGTGATCGCGGTCACCTGGAAGATCGGGAACTTCTCGACGCTGTTGTAGTAGCCGGTGTGGTCGCCGTAGGGGCCTTCGTCCGCGTACTCGTCGAGCAGGACGTGGCCCTCCAGCACGATCTCGGCATGGGCCGGGACCATCAGCGGCACGGTCTTGGCGGCCACCAGATCGACCTTGGCGCCGCGCAGCAGACCGGCGAACTGGTATTCGGAGAGCGTGTCGGGCACCGGCGTCACGGCGGCCAGGATGGTGCCGGGATCGGCGCCCAGCACGGCGCAGGCGGGCAGGGGCTCGCGCTTGCCGGCCTGCTTGTGACGGGCATAGTGCTGGGCCCCGCCGCGATGGGCCAGCCAGCGCATGATGCAGCGGTCCTTGCCCAGCACCTGCATGCGATAGATGCCCAGGTTGAAGTCGTCCTCGCGATCCTTGCCCGGACCCTTGGTGACGATCAGCGGCCAGGTGATGAGTGGCGCGGGCTCGCCGGGCCAGCAGGTCTGGACGGGCAGCTTCGACAGGTCGATCTGATCGCCGGTCAGGACGATCTCCTGAACGGGCGCCTTCTTCACCGTGCCGGGGCGCATGGCCATCACCGTCTTGGCCAGGGGCAGCATGTCGAGGGCGTCCTTCAGCCCCTTGGGCGGCTGGGGCTGGCGCAAGAAGGCCAGAAGCTCGCCCACCTCGCGCAGTTCACCGGCGGTGGTGCGGGGCTCGCCGCCCAGGGTGACGCCCATGGCCACGCGCTTGACGGTGCCGAACAGGTTGGCGAGGGCCGGCATAGGCGAGCGCGTTCCGTCTGGCAGGATGACGTTCTCGAACAGAACAGCGGGGCCACCCGTGGCCAGCAGGCGCGTCTGAATCTCGGTCATCTCCAGCACGGTGGAGACCGGCTCGGTCACCCGGACCAGTTCGCCCTGCGCCTCAAGGACGTCGATGAATTCGCGCAACGAACGATAGGCCATGGGGACTCCTGGAACGCGCGGAACCTAGCCGATTTTGCGGCGGTGGCTACGTCTTGCTCGGCCTATTCCGAGATCGCCAGGTCGTCGGCATGGATCATCGGGCCCTCGGTGAAGCCGAGCTCCGCCTCGATGGCGTCGGAGCGCAGGCCGGCGATGCGGTGGGCGTCGGCGCTGTCGTAGCGGATCAGGCCCCGGGCCACTTCGCGACCGGTTTCATCCCGCACCCGCACCGCGTCGCCCTTGTCGAACGGGCCCTCCACGGCGCGGACGCCCGCGGCCAGCAGGCTCTTGCCCCTGACCAGGGCGGCGGCGGCGCCGGCGTCGACCGACACCCAGCCCTGCGGGGCCAGGCTGCCGGCGATCCAGGCCTTGTAGGCGGCGGCGGGGCTGGCGCCGGCCTCGATCAGGGTGGCCTTGCCGCCCTCCTCGATGGCCTTCAGGGGATGGGGGCGCGAGCCCAGGGTGATCAGGGTGGCGCAGCCGGCGGCGCGGGCGATACGGGCGGCGGCGATCTTGGTGGCCATGCCGCCGGTGCCGACGCCCGAGGCGGCGTTGGCGCCCCCGGCCATGGCCTCGATCTGCGGGGTGATCTCGGAAATCGTCGCCAGATGGCTGGCGTTCGGATCGCGGCGGGGATCGGCGGTGTAGAGGCCGTCGATGTCGGACAGCAGAACCAGCAGGTCGGCGCCGGCCAGCTGGGCGACGCGGGCGGCCAGGCGGTCGTTGTCGCCGTAGCGGATTTCCTCGGTGACGACGGTGTCGTTCTCGTTGACCACCGGTACGACGCCCAGGCCCAGCAGGGTCTCGACCGTGGCGCGGGCGTTCAGCCAGCGACGGCGGGTCTCGGTGTCGTCGCGGGTCATCAGGATCTGGGCGGCGCCGATGCCGTGCGGCTCGAAAGCCTCTTCCCAGGCGCGCATCAGCAGCGACTGGCCCGCGGCGGCGGCGGCCTGCTTCTCGGGCAGGGTCAGCGATTTCCGTCCCGTCAGGCCCAGGCGCCGGCGGCCCAGGGCGACGGCGCCGGACGAGACAACCACCACCTGCTGGCCCCGCGCCCGCAGGCGGGCGGCGTCATCGCAGAAGGCCTTCAGCCAGGCATGGTTGGCCGCGCCGGTCTCGGCGTCTACCAGCAGGGCCGAGCCGACCTTGAAGACGATGCGCTTGGCGGTCGCCAGCGGCCCCCCACCCTTCGCCATGGGGGCCTGACTCACGGGGTCCAGCCCCCGGGGGTCTCCGGGATGTGGTCCTCTTCCTCGTCGATTTCCTCGATCTCGTCGCCACGACGCACGCGCACCTCGCGATAGGCCGCGCGCAGCAGTTCCTTGACGCCCTTGCCGGACACGCCCGACACGAGGCGCGGCTTGACGCCGGCCACGGCTTCCAGCTCGGCGGCCTTCTCGGCGATCGTCTCTTCGTCCAGCGCGTCGATCTTGTTCAGGGCCAGGATCTCGGACTTGTCGCCCAACTCGTCGCCATAGGCTTCCAGCTCGCCGCGGATGGTGGTCCAGGCGCCGGCGATATCGTCCTGGGTGGCGTCGACCAGATGGATCAGCACCGCCGAGCGCTCGACATGGCCCAGGAAGCGGGTGCCCAGGCCCGCGCCTTCCGACGCGCCTTCGATCAGGCCGGGAATGTCGGCCAGCACGAACCGCTCGCTGGTCGACAGGTCGACCACGCCCAGGTTCGGCGTCAGGGTGGTGAACGGATAGTCGGCGATCTTCGGCTTGGCGGCCGTGGCGGCGGCCAGGAAGGTCGACTTGCCGGCGTTGGGCAGGCCCACCAGACCGACATCGGCGATCAGCTTCAGACGCAGCCAGATCCAGCGCTCTTCGCCTTCCTGGCCGGGATTGGCGTATTTCGGGGCCTGGTTCACCGGGCCCTTGAAGTGCAGGTTGCC
>CAYRTE010000110.1:0-3307 GCA_964427205.1 uncultured Caulobacter sp. | reverse complement strand
CAGCTTGTCCTCTTCCGACAGCTCGTCCATGCCCAGGATGGCGATGATGTCCTTCAGCGACTTATACTGCTGAAGCACTTCCTGGACCGAACGGGCCACGTTGTAGTGCTCTTCGCCGATGACCAGCGGGTCCATGATCCGCGAGGTCGAGTCCAGCGGATCGACGGCGGGGAAGATGGCCTGGGCGGCGATGTCGCGCGACAGAACGGTGGTGGCGTCCAAGTGGGCGAACGAGGCGGCGGGCGCCGGGTCGGTCAAGTCGTCGGCTGGCACGTAGATGGCCTGGACCGAGGTGATCGAACCCTTGTTGGTCGAGGTGATGCGCTCCTGCAGGTTGCCCATCTCGGTGGCCAGGGTGGGCTGATAGCCCACGGCCGAGGGGATGCGACCCAGCAGAGCCGACACTTCGGCGCCGGCTTGGGTGAAGCGGAAGATGTTGTCGACGAACAGCAGCACGTCCTTGCCTTCTTCGTCGCGGAAATATTCCGCGATGGAGAGGCCGGTCAGGGCCACGCGGGCGCGGGCGCCGGGGGGTTCGTTCATCTGGCCGTAGACGAGGGCGCAACGCGAGCCTTCGGTCGAGCCGTTGATCTTCGGGTCCACATTGACGTTGGACTCGATCATCTCGTGATAGAGGTCGTTGCCTTCGCGGGTGCGTTCGCCCACGCCAGCCAGAACCGAATAACCGCCGTAAGCCTTGGCGATGTTGTTGATCAGTTCCTGCATCGTCACGGTCTTGCCGACACCGGCGCCGCCGAACAGGCCGATCTTGCCGCCCTTGGTGTAGGGGCACATCAGGTCGATGACCTTGATGCCCGTGACCAGGACTTCAGCGGTGTTGGTTTGCTCGGCGAACGACGGCGCCTCGCGGTGGATCGAGCGGAAGATGTCCGACTTGATCGGGCCCTGCTCGTCGATCGGCTCGCCGATGACGTTCATGATGCGGCCCAGGGTGCCGGGGCCGACCGGGACGCGGATGGCTTCGCCGGTGTCGCGCACGGCCTGGCCGCGAACCAGACCTTCGGTGGCGTCCATGGCGATGGCGCGGACGGTGCTCTGACCCAGGTGCTGGGCGACTTCGAACACCAGGCGCTGGCCGGTGGCGATGTTGACGGTTTCAAGGGCGTTCAGGATCGCCGGCAGCTCGCCGGTGAACTCGACGTCGACGACGGCGCCGATGACCTGAACCAGCTTGCCGGTGGCGGCGCCGATGACAGCCGGAGCGGCCTGGGTGTTCTTCGGCGCGGCCTTCGGAGCCGCGGCCTTGGGGGCGGCGGGCTTCTTGGCGGCCGGAGCGGCGGCGGCGGCTGCCTTCGGGGCGGCGGCGGGCTTCTTCACGGCGGCCGGCTTTTCAGCGGCGGCGGCGGGAGCCTTAGCGGGGGTCTTGGCCATGGCGTGCGGGTCTTTCGTGCGTGCTCGTGCGTGCGTTTTTTACGTTAGGCTTTTGATCAGACGGCTTCGGCGCCGGAGATGATCTCGATCAGCTCCTTGGTGATCTGGGCCTGGCGGGAACGGTTATATTCGAGGGTGTAGCGCTTGATCATGTCGCCGGCGTTGCGCGTGGCGTTGTCCATCGCCGTCATCTGACTGGCGTAGAAGCCGGCCATGTTGTCGAGCAGGGCCGACAGGATCTGGACCGTCAGGTTGCGCGGCAGCAGGGTCTCGAGAATGGCCTCTTCCGAGGGCTCATACTCATAGACGGCGCTGGCCCCCGTCGCCGGAGCGGCCGAGGTGTCCACCGTCGCCGGGATCAGCTGCAGCGCGGTCGGGGTCTGGATGACCACCGACTTGAAGCGGCTGTAGAACAGCGTGACCACGTCGATGTCGCCGGCCTCATAGAGGCGCGTGACGACGTCGGCGATGGGCTGGGCCACCGACAGGGTGAACTGGCGATAGGCCGACAGGTCGAAGTTCTCGACGATGCGGTCGGCATAGAGCCGGCGCAGCTGCACGGTCGCCTTCTTGCCGACGCAGACGATCTTGACGCTCTTGCCCTGGGCGATCAGCCCGTCGATGTGCTGGCGCGCGGCCCGCACGATCGACGAGGTGAAGCCGCCGGCCAAGCCGCGATCGGCCGCCGCGACGATCACCAGATGGCGGTCGTCTCGGCCGGTGCCGGCCAGCAGGGCCGGAGCCCCGTCGCCGGACACGCCGGCCGCCAGGTTGGCGATCACCGAAGCCAGGCGCCGGGCATAGGGACGAGCGGCCTCGGCCGCGTCCTGGCTCCGGCGCAGCTTGGCTGCCGCCACCATCTGCATCGCTTTCGTGATCTTCTGCGTCGCCTTGACGCTAGAGATCCGATTGCGCATTTCCTTCAAGCTGGCCATTCGGCGCTACTCTCTCCGAGCGTTCCGAGGGGCTTAGGCGAAGGTCGACGAGAAGGCGTCGAGCGCGCTTTTCAGCGTGTTCTCCAGATCCTTGTCGAGGGCCTTCTTGGTGCGGATGCCGTCCAGCAGATCCTTGTGCTGGCTGTGCAGGCGGGCCAGGAACTCGGCCTCGAAGCGGCGAACCGCCGAGGTCGGGATGTTGTCCAGATAGCCGCGCGTGCCGGCATAGATCACGCAGACCTGCTCTTCGACGGCTTGCGGCGAATATTGCGGCTGCTTGAGCAGCTCGGTCAGGCGTTCGCCGCGGGCCAGCATCTTCTGGGTCGAGGCGTCGAGGTCCGAACCGAACTTCGCGAAGGCGGCCATTTCGCGATACTGGGCGAGCTCGCCCTTAATCGCGCCGGCGACTTGCTTCATGGCCTTGATCTGTGCCGACGAGCCAACGCGCGACACCGAGATGCCGACGTTCACGGCGGGGCGGATGCCCTGATAGAACAGGTCGGTTTCCAGGAAGATCTGGCCGTCGGTGATCGAGATCACGTTGGTCGGGATATAGGCCGAAACGTCGTTGGCCTGGGTTTCGATGATCGGCAGAGCCGTCAGCGAGCCCGAACCATTGTCTTCGTTCAGCTTGGCGGCGCGTTCCAGCAGGCGGGAGTGCAGGTAGAACACGTCGCCCGGATAGGCTTCGCGGCCCGGCGGGCGGCGCAGCAGCAGCGACATCTGACGATAGGACACGGCCTGTTTCGACAGGTCATCATAGATGATGAGCGCGTGGCGGCCGTTGTCGCGGAAGAATTCTGCCATTGCGGTCGCGGCATAGGGGGCCAGGAACTGCATCGGTGCCGGGTCGGACGCGGTGGCGGCCACGACGATCGTGTATTCGATCGCGCCGGATTCTTCCAGTTTCTTCACCAGCTGTGCCACGGTCGACCGCTTCTGGCCGATGGCGACATAGATGCAATACAGCTTTTTCGATT
>CAYRTE010000109.1:0-4318 GCA_964427205.1 uncultured Caulobacter sp. | reverse complement strand
CCGAATAGAGGTACCAGCTGTAGCTGGCGCCGCGGGCGCAGCCGCGCGGCTCGTGGTTTGGGAGTTCCGGCCGGGTGCGCGGATAGTCCGTCTGCTGGGTTTCCCAGGTGACGATGCCGCCCTTGACATAGATCTTCCACGAGCAGGAGCCGGTGCAGTTCACCCCGTGGGTGGAGCGCACGACCTTGTCGTGTTGCCAGCGGTTTCGGTAGGCCTGTTCCCAGGTGCGGTCGTCATCATTCATGACGCCGTGGCCAGCGGAGAAGGTTTCGGTCTTGCGCGTGAAGAACGCCAGACGATCCAGGGTGTGGCTCATTGGGGGGTAACCTTGATGAGGGCGGGCGTGTGCAGCATCGAGGCCTTGCGGCCATAGAAGGCCCAATTGACGACCACGCAGCTGATGTAGAAGCCGAGGAAGAGGTAGAGGGCGAACTGCGGGTCGCCGCTGGCCTTCAGAGAGTCGCCAAAGGCCTTGGGGATGAAGAAGCCGCCGAAGGCGCCGATGGCCGACGTGAAGCCAACAATCGCCGCCGACTCCATTTCAGCGGCCCGCTGCCGGGCGTCCATGGGCGCCTGGGGCATCAGCCGGGGCATGTCGGCGCGCACGATGGCCGGGATCATCTGGAAGGTCGAGGCGTTGCCGACCCCGGTCCAGAAGAACAGCCACAGGAAGCTGGCGAAGAAGATCGGGAAGGAGGGCGCCGCGCCGTAGGCCCCGACCCCGGCCAGCACGCCCAGCACGCCGACGGCCAGGGCCAGGAAGGCCCAGTGAGTGACGCGCTCGCCGCCGAAGCGGTCGGAGATCCCGCCGGTCAGGGCGCGCGAGGCCGCGCCGATCAGGGGGCCCAGGAAGGCCAGCTGCAGGACATTGATGTCGGGGAAAAGGGTCTTGGTCAGCAGCGGGAAGGCGGCCGAAAAGCCGAGGAACGAGCCGAACGTGCCCAGATAGAGCCAGCACATGATCCAGTTGTGCTTGCGGGTGAAGATCACGGCCTGGGCCGAGAAGGAGGCCTTGGCCGATGCAAGGTCGTTCATGCCAAACCAGGCCGCTACGGCGGCGACGAGGATGAACGGAACCCAGACGTAGGCGGCGTTCTGGAGCCAGATCTGCTTGGCCACGCCATGCTCGACAATGGTCTGGGGCGCGCCGACCAGCGGGCCGAACAGGGCCAGTCCGATCACCACCGGCACCAGGAATTGCATGACGCTGACGCCCAGATTGCCAAAGCCGGCGTTGACGCCCAGAGCCGCGCCCTTTTCGCTCTTGGGGAAGAAGAACGAGATATTGGCCATCGAGGAGGCGAAGTTGCCGCCACCCAGGCCGCAGGCCAGGGCCAGGAGGACGAAGACGCTGTAGGGGGTCTCCGGATGCTGCACCACGATGCCGATGCCGATGGCCGGGATCAGCAGCGACAGGGTGGCCAGAGCCGTCCAGCGCCGACCGCCAAAGATCGGCACCATGAAGCTGTAGAATACCCGCAAGGTGGCGCCCGACAGGGCGGGCAGGGCGGCCAGCCAGAAGAGCTGCTCGGTGGTGAACTTGAAGCCCACCAGCTTGAGCTTGGCGATGACCATCGACCAGACCATCCACACCGAGAAGGCCAGCAGCAGGTTGGGCACCGAGATCCACAGATTGCGGGTGGCGACACGCTTTCCGGTTTCACTCCAGAACGCGGCGTCCTCGGGACGCCAGTCGGTGATCACCGGGCTCGATTTGGGAGTCGACATGGATTGGGCTTTGCTCATGAGTTAGCCGGATGGTTGGCGGCGCGCCCGGCGGGCGCGGCGAAGGTCGGGGCGGCCGGGGCAAGGCCGGCCATTTCGGGAAGCTGCGGCAGGTTGGCCAGTTGCGGCGCGTTGGCGCGCTCCATCCGGCCGATGGCCAGGTGCATCCAGGTCAGGGCCCCGGCGACCAGGACGAACAGCAGCATGAAGCAGCTGGTCCAGACGCCGGTGAGGTCGTTGAGCGCCCCAAAGGCGATCGGCATGATGAAGCCGCCCAGGCCGCCGACCATGCCGACCAGACCGCCGACCGAGCCGACGTGGTCGGGGTAATAGACCGGGATGTGCTTGTAGACGGCCGCCTTGCCCAGGCTCATGGCGAAGCCCAGGGCGAACAGCAGGATCACGAATGGGACGAGGCCGGTGGCCAGGCGGAAGGCGATCGGCCCGCGCACCCCATCGACCACGTAGCTGGTGGCCGGATAGGACAGCAGGAAGGCGCAGACTACGCTGATCCCGAAGGTCAGATACATGACTTTGCGCGCGCCGATCTTGTCCGACAGCCAGCCGCCGAAGACGCGAAACAGCGAGCCCGGAATGGAATAGGCGGCCGCCAGCATGCCTGCGGCGACGATGTCGAGGTGATAGACCGCGACCAGATAGTGCGGCAGCCACAGCGCCAGAGCCACGAAGCCGCCGAACACGAAGAAATAGTAGAGGGCGAAGCGCCAGACCTGCAGCTTGCGCAGCGGGGCCAGTTGGGCGCCGGTGGCCTGGGGCTTGGCGCCCGTGCGGCGGCGGGTCAGCAGATCGGGCTCGTCCCTGGTGGTCAGGAAGAAGGCCACCGCCAGCAGCGCCAGCACCCCGGCCCAGATCTGGGCCACGCTCTGCCAGCCCAGCGCTAGCATTACGAAGGGGGCGGCGAACTTGGTGACGGCGGCGCCGACATTGCCCGCGCCGAATATGCCTAGCGCCGCGCCCTGGCGCTCCTTGGGGAAGAACTTGGAGACATAGGCCACGCCGACCGCGAACGAGCCGCCGGCCATGCCGACCCCCAGAGCCGCCAGCAGGAATTGCGGGTAGGTCTGGGCATAGGACAGCAGGAAGGTCGCCGCCGCCGCCGACAGCATGACCAGCAGATTGACCAGGCGGCCGCCATATTGCTCGGTCCAGACGCCCAGGAAGACCCGGACCAGCGAGCCGGTCAGGATCGGGGTGCCGACCAGCAGGCCAAACTGCGCTTCGCTCAGCCCCAGGTCCTGCTTGATCTTGACGCCGATGATCGAGAACACCGTCCACACCGCGAAACACGCGGTGAACGCGATGGTGCTCATCGTTAGGGCCGATCCGGCCCCCGGTTGCGATGGCGTCGCCGTCTGCATGTCTGTCCCCAGCCTGCGCACGGCATCGTCTGCCGCGCGCAATCTATTGCGGGGGCGGGGGCTCAGCGCCTTTGATAAGGATCAAGCAATGTTAAATAACCATCGATCACATACAAGTCTTCTGGGCACTATATGATGGAGCTTATATTTGATCAATATGCGTTTTGTGACGAGACAATTGATCTCTTGATAAATATCAATCAGCAAGCTATCTCATTGGCTTGATCTGTCTCAAGGCTGCTTGGCTCATCCGGCGGCACTATGAGGGTATGATGAGAAGCGCCGATCTTGACCGCGTCAGAAGCCTGCCCTTGTTCAGCGTCATGTCGGACGAGCTGTTCAAAACCGTAACCAGCGGCGCCTTCCTGCAGAAATTCCCGGCGGGAACGACCCTCCTCACCGAGGGGGATGCGGTCGACTTCCTCTATGTCCTGCTGGACGGCGGCGTTGAGCTTGGCGCGACTTGGAACGACAAGGAAACCACCCTGGCGGTGTTGCGGCCGGTCTCGACCTTCATCCTGGCCGCCGTTGTGCTTGAGGCTGACGCCTTGATGAGCGCGCAGACCATCGAGCGGTCTGACATCCTAATGCTGTCGGGCGAGGCCCTGCGCCGCGCGATGAAGGAAGACACCGCGCTGGCCTGCGCCGTCGCGCAGGAACTTTCGGGTTGTTATCGAGGCCTCGTGCGCGCCATCAAGAATCAGAAGCTGCGCGGCGGCCTTGAGCGTCTGGCCAATTACCTAATCACGCAGAAGGTTCGCCAGGGCGGTGGCGAGACTTTCACCCTGCCGCACGAAAAGCGCTTGTTGGCCTCCGTGCTCGGCATGACCCCGGAGAACCTTTCGCGAGCCTTTGCCGCCATTGCCGACTATGGCGTGGTGATCAACGGCCCACAGGTGACGATCGCTCGCCCGGCCGTTTTGGAGCGGCTGGCCAAACCAGATCCATTGATCGACAACCATACCCTCCCGACCACTGCGCCGATCGGCAAGGCCCAACGTGAGCGCTGGCCAACGGCGCAGACCCGCTCGCCCTCATAGACTCATCCGCCGCAAGGGGGGGCTAGAGCGACTAGACCATTTCGCTCTGATACTTCTGACTTTCTCAGCATCACGATAAGCGATTGGCTTTGGCGCTTTGGCGCTTTGGCGCTTTGGCCTGTCCTTGCCCTCAGCCGCCAAACTGGGCCAGCTGGCGGGTGTCGCCGCTATTGC
>CAYRTE010000108.1:0-4523 GCA_964427205.1 uncultured Caulobacter sp. | reverse complement strand
CAATATGGAGACCATCCATATCGCGGCCTACGCCCTGCTGCTCGAGACCATCGGCATGCCGGAAAGCGAGTTCGGCGCGTTCATGGAATACGAGGCCATGCGCGACAAGCACGACTTCATGCAGAAGTTCGGCGTCGAGACCAATGCCGACATCTGCCGCACCCTGGCGATGTTCGGCGGCTTCACCGAGGGCCTGCAGCTGTTCGCCAGCTTCGCCATGCTGATGAACTTCCCGCGCTTCAACAAGATGAAGGGCATGGGGCAGGTCGTGTCGTGGTCGATCCGCGACGAGAGCCTGCACTGCGAAGGCATCATCAAGCTGTACCACGCCTTCAACGCCGAGACCGGCGCGGTGACCAAGTCGGTGGCCGACGACATCGTCGACTGCTGCAAGACCGTGGTGGGCCTGGAAGACAAGTTCATCGACCTGGCCTTCGAGGCCGGCGAGGTGCAGGGCATGACCCCCGAGGACATCAAGACCTATATCCGCTTCATCGCCGACTGGCGCCTGCGCCAGCTGCACCTGCCGGAAATCTATGGGGTGAAGGAAAACCCGCTGCCGTGGCTGCAGAGCCTGCTCAGCGGCGTCGAGCACGCCAACTTCTTCGAGGCCCGCGCCACCGAATATTCCAAGGCCGCCACCCGGGGCCAGTGGCATGGCGGCGAAGGCGTGTGGGCCAGCTTCGACCAGATGATGGCCAACCGCACGGATCCCGCGCTGCCGGCGGAGTGATCTGTCAAAAACGTGACGTGGAAAGCGCCGCCCTCTATGAGGGCGGCGCTTTTGTTTTGGAGTTCGGGTCATGACCACCATCGCCCTGATCGGCCCCGGCGCGGTCGGTGGGACCATCGCCGCGTGGCTGGCCCAGAATCCGGCTCTGTCGGTCACGGTCTGCGCCCGCACCCCGTTCGAGGGGCTGGAGATCCAGACGCCGGGCGGCCTGATCACGGCCAACCCCGTCGTGCTGACCGATCCAGCCAAGGCTGGCCCCGTCGACTGGGTGCTGATCGCCACCAAGACCTATGACACCGCCTCGGCCGGGGCCTGGCTGGACGCCCTGGTGGGTCCCGAGACCCGGCTGGCCGTGTTGCGCAACGGGGTCGAGCATCTGGAGCCGTTCCTGGACCGTCTGCCGGCGCACCGGATCGTGCCGGCGGTGGTCGACATCCCCGCCGAGCGCGGCGCGCCGGGCCGCATCCTGCAGCGCCGCGACGGCTGGATCCGGGTTCCCGACCACGAGGCCGGCCGCGATTTCGTGGCCCTGTTCGCCCACACGCCCATCGCTGTCTCGACCACGCCGGACTTCAGGACCGAAGCCTGGAAGAAGCTGGCCCTCAACTGCGCCGGCGCGGTCAACGCCCTGGTGCTGAAGCCCGCGGGTCTGGCCCATGACGAGGGCGCGGCTCAAGTGATGCGCACCCTGGTGGCCGAGTGCGTCGCGGTGGGCCGGGCCGAGGGTGCTGACCTGTCCGACGATCTGCCCGACGCGGTGATCGCCGGCTATCGCGCGGGCGCGCCCGACGGGATCAATTCACTGCACGCCGACCGTCTGGCCGGCCGTCCGATGGAGCTGGACGCCCGCAACGGCGTGATCGTGCGGCGCGGGGCCGCCCACGGGATCGCCACGCCGGCCAACGCCATGGTGGTGGCGCTGATCAACGCGGCGGCCGCTTCCTAGAGACTAGGGCCGGTCCTTCTTGGGGATCGCGGCGATTTCCTCGGGCGTCAGCTTGGTGATGGTCTTGGCGCGGATCGGCATGGCGAAGCCGAAGCCGTCGGAGACCCGCAGGTCCAGATCGAGGGGATGGCAGATCCGGTCGCTGCCGCGCACCACGCTGACGATATGCGTACCGGGCGATCCCAGCTGGTTGGAGCCGCCGGTCAGGTCGAGGCGATAGACGTCCCTGTTGCGGACCTTCATGTAGAGCACGTCGCGGCGCGGCGAACTCCAGCCATGCCAGTCCGACAGCGAGAAGCAGACGCGGGCGGGCTTGGCCTGGGCCGGAGCGCCAGTCTTGGACTGGGGCTGGGACTGGGCGTGGGCCGCCGAGGCCAGAAGGCCAGCGGCCGCCAGGGCCGTCAGGCCGGCGCGAGTGACAGTCATGATCTTGCTCATTTTTGTCATCCTGTTCAGCCCCCTGTCCTGAAGATTGGGCCTCGACGGGTCCATGTCAACGGCATTATCCAGTAATTACTATATACGCGACGCGGCCGAACGAGAACGGCCCGCCTCGGGGTTCGAGGCGGGCCGTCCGATGGGTCAATGTCTCAAGGCGTGAAGCGGAACGGTCAGGCCTTGGCCGGCTCGATCTCTTCGTCGGGGACGATGTCGTCCAGCTCGCCCTCCCACTTGGCGACCACGGCGGCGGCGACGCTGTTGCCGACCACGTTGGTGGCCGAGCGGCCCATGTCCAGCAGGTGGTCGACGCCCAGGACCAGGGCGATCCAGGCCTCCGGCAGGCCGAAATAGGTCAGGGTGGCCATGATGACGACCAGCGAGGCGCGCGGCACGCCGGCGATGCCCTTGGAGGTGACCATCAGCAGCAGCAGCATGAAGATCTGCTGCTGGACGCTCAGATGCACGCCGTGGGCCTGCATGATGAACATGGTGGCGAAGGTGCAGTAGAGCATCGAGCCGTCGAGGTTGAACGAATAGCCCAGCGGCAGCACGAACGAGACGATGCGACGGCGCACGCCCACCTTGGGCAGGCTGTCGAGAATGCGCGGATAGGCGGCTTCCGAGCTGGCGGTCGAGAAGGCCAGCAGGGCCGGGTCGCGGATCACGCCGAACAGCGGGATCACCCGCTTGCCCAGCACCAGGGCGCCGGCGGCGAACAGCAGCAGCCAAAGCACGCCCATGGTCGCATAGAAGCCCAGCACGAACCGGCCATAGACGGCCAGCATGCCCAGGCCCTGGGTGGCGATGGTCGAGGCCAGGGCCGCGAAGATGGCCAGCGGGGCCAGCTTCATGACGAAATTGGTCACCTTCAGCATCACCGAGGCGGCCTGCTCGGCCAGTTCCAGGATCTGCGGGGCCTTGTTGTCCAGCGAGGCGACGGCGGTGCCGACGAACAGCGAGAAGACGACGATCTGCAGGATCTCGTTCTTGGCCATGGCGTCGAAGATCGAGGTCGGCACCAGATGGGTCAGGAAGCCCTTCAGGGTGAAGGCCTCGGTGGTGGCGGTGGGTGCGGCCGAGGTCGCCATCTCGGTCAGGTTCAGGCCCTGGCCCGGATGCAGCAGGTGCACCATCAGCAGGCCCAGCAGCAGGGACACGGCCGAGGCGCTGATGAACCAGAACATGGTCTTGGCGCCGATGCGGCCGACGGCGGCGGCGTCTTCCATGTGGGCGATGCCGGCCACCAGGGTGGTGAAGACCAGCGGCGCGATGATCATCTTGATCAGGCGCAGGAAGACATCGGTGATCAGGGAGAGATTGCTGGCCGCGGCCTTAGCCTGGACGGGGTCGAGGAACTGGTTGCAGGCCCAGCCGGTTGCGACCCCGAGGATCATGGACGCGATGATCAGATAGGCAAAACGCTTGTTCATGAAGGTCCCCTCGGGCGCCGCGCCGCACGACGACGCCAACAGTCTCTTTCAGCTCTGATCTTCTTGACGCAGCACGAGCATGAACCCGCCATTGCCTGCCGTCGTCCTGAGCATGTCCGCCCTTGTGGCCGACGCGGGCGGGTTCGTCCATGCCCTTCGCGCCCCCGGGGGCGGGCCCTTCTCGCCAATGTCGCGAAACGCCGCTATAAGGCGCCATGTCAAACCAAGAAAAAGCAATCGCCGTCGTTGAGCAGCTCAACGCCGAATACGAGCGCGCCGTGGGCGCCCTCCGGACCGCCCTCAAGGCCTATCTCGAAACCGGCGCGCGGCCTGATCCGCAGCAGCGTTTCGACGGGACCTTCGCCTATCCCGAACTGCGCCTGATCTATGATCCCGAGGCCCTGCCGCCCAAGCTGGCGCGGTCCTACGCCCGGGTCAGCCGTCCCGGCGTCTATGCCACCACGGTCACCAAGCCCGCCCAGTTCAAGGACTATCTGGTCGAACAGCTGACCCTGCTGCTGAACGATTTCGACGTCGAGATCGAGGTCGACCGTTCGCGCCAGGAGATTCCCTACCCCTATGTGCTGGACGCCACCATCGACCTGAACCAGGCCGATGTGCGCAGCGAGGACATCGCCCGGTTCTTCCCGACCACCGACCTGGCCTTCATCGGCGACGAGATCGCCGATGGCGTCTGGGACGCGGCCCTGGAGGAAACCCGGCCGCTGGCCCTGTTCGACGGCCTGCGCACCGATTTCTCGTTGGCCCGCCTGAAGCACTATACCGGCGCCCCGGCCGAGCACGTGCAGCAGTTCATCCTGTTCACCAACTATCACCGCTATGTCGACGAGTTCGTCCGCTGGGGGATCGAGCAGTTGGCGCAGCCGGACACGCGCTATGAGGGCCTGTCGTGCTCGGGCGGCCTGATGATCACCGCCAACATGCTCGACTACCGGGTGCCGACCATCCAGGA
>CAYRTE010000107.1:0-4670 GCA_964427205.1 uncultured Caulobacter sp. | reverse complement strand
GATGCGCCGGTGACGACGGCGGTCTTGCCTGAAAGCTTGCTCATGATCTCTCTCCGGTCGCCTTAAGCGGCGAACAGTTCGATACTTAGATAATCATCGAAGTGATTCAATGAGCGGGGCCGCGTGATTTTCTGCAAGGCGGCTTCAGATTTCCGCGAGCTGGGCCAGATAGGCGTTCAGGACGTCGCGCTGCAGCACCAGGAACGCGAACTTGCCCTGCCGGCAGATCTGGATCAGGCCGGCGGTCTCGAGTTCCTTCATGTGGTGCGAGAAGGTGGCCGCGCTGACCGCTACGTGTTGGGCGACCGCGCCGCAGGGCGTGGGTTCGCTGGCCGCGCCGATCTCCTTGAGGATCTGACGGCGGCGCGGCTCCGCCAGGGCCTTGGCGATCAGGTTCACCTGGCGTTCGTCCAGCACGATGCGCGGCGCGTCTTCCATGGGACTCATATGCGGTGCGGGAGCGCCGGACGCAAATGCGTCGCCGGCTCTCGTGGGAGCGCTCGATCCCGAGCCGTCGATTAGCGTGTCCGCGGCCGGCCCGCATCCGGGACTGTTGTTCAGCCCTTCCGAGCTACCGCAAGAACGCCCGCCCCGCCGCGAAGTCGCCGACCTCGACATAGGCCTTGCGCACCACATCGCCGCCATCGCGGCCGGCGAAGGTGAATTCGATGGTCACGGCCTCGCGTGGGTCCAGCCGCGAAATGGCGTCGGCCGCCGCGACCGGGAAGCGGAAGCCCAGGCCGGTCTTGGCGCCGGTTGGCAGCAGGGTGAGGGCCGCCTGTTCTCGGGTCTCGGCGTTGAACACCTGGCTGGCCGAGCGCGGCGCGACCTTGGCCGACAGGCTTCGGCCGCCGCGCGCGTCGATATAGGGCCCCTGGGTGCGGGCCGGATCGCGCATCACCACCCGCGCCGCATAGGGCTGGGCGCCGTCGGCGAAGGTCGCCACGGCGGTCACCGCCTTGGCGCGGCCCGCCAGTCCGAAGATCAGCCTGTCGGCGCCAAAGGCGCTGGGCTGCGAGAGCCGCCACAGGGGAATGGTCGCCGAGACCGCTCGTTCGGCCTGCCAGGCCGAGACATCGCCCGGATAGGTCATCTTCTGCAGGGTGGCATAGGCCTCGAAAGCCTTTCGCACGCGGTCGGCGGCGGTGGTCAGGTCCTTCGACGCGCACGACGCGGCGCTGGCCTTGGACCGCGCGCGGCCTTCCACAGCCTCGACCTGGGCCTGGGTGGCGCCCGAACGCAGGGTCGCGCCGCGCGCCTGGGCGCGGGCCGCGTCCAGAGCCGAGCCCACGGCGGGCGCGAACAACCGGCAACGGCCATCGGCGGCCGTCATCAGCGTGCGTTCGTAGAGTTGGTCGGCGGCGTTGGCGGCAAGCAGGACGCCGGGCGACGTGAGACACGCCGCGCCGGCCAGGAACCCCATCCACCGCGCCGTGCGACCTTTAAGGCGGTTCATCAGCGTCGTTTTCTCGTATGCTTCGAGACTTGAAGGGCCACCCTAGAGCCCTCGTGGTTGCGGTTCGGTTAGCATGCTGTTGTCGACGGATATCTGGGTGAGCGCGCTGATCCGCCGCGCCGAACTGGGCGGGGCCTTCGCCACGGTGGCGCGCAAGGGCGACGCCAAGGCCGGCGCCGTGCTGGTCAAGGTCGTCGATCGCCGCGAAAACAAGGCCCGCCTGTTCGCGGAAGCGACGCGCGGCGACGGCGAACGCTTCTGGATGCAGCCGACCAAGTCGGACTTCGAGCCGGATCTGGACGCCTATGCGCAGCGCGCGGCGCGCATCGACCCGGACATCTGGGTGATCGAGATCGAGGATCGCGACGGGCGACACTTCCTGACCGAGGCCGTGGAAGAGTAGCGGTAGAGCTTACCGGACGGCGAGTTCGCCGTGGAAAACACCACTTCCACGCTGCGTTAACCGCGATCCTACACCAGACTTAAAGCTCGTTCGGGCAGTCTCTGGGCCTTCAGTGGCTTTCCGAGATTTCCCCAGACCCGCCATGCTTTTCCTGATGAACGATGTCGTTTTCAGCTTTGACGCGGGCGAAATGGCCCCGCCGATGGCGCGTGACCGCTTCGCGAAACTGTCTTTGAACTATGTCAGCGAACTGGGGCGGGAACTGTATGCCGAAGAGCCGCTGCTGCACCTGAAGGACCCGGAACGGGCCATGCGGCTTGCGTCGCTGATCGTCTCCAAGGCTCAGGATATCAACGCCGCCCTATTCATCGCGCCCGGTCGCGGCTGCCTGGTCGACCAGGTGCAGGTCCGTTACGCGCAGATCGGCATTGAGGTCATGGGCGCGCTGATGACGCGCCAGAAGGAGGGCGCTCTGACCAATGTCGAGGCCGATCGCCAGGTCTGGCGTCGCCTGGCCGCCTAGAGCGCCAGGGCCGTCGCGACTACATCAACAGCGCGATCAGCCACTTTAGGCCCACCGCCAAGGCGACTAATCCGCTTACCGTAATGATCATGCAGACACCGCTACGTTCGGCGCGAGGGCGTCTTGAATCGCGGGAGTCGTCCCAGAGAGCCATTGTCGTTTCCTCCGTAGGCTGAGCGCTCTCCATGGGCGCCGCATACCTGCGAAGGTGAGAATGATCCCAATTCCCTCCGTTGGATAGGGCCATTTTGACGCGCCTGGAGACTTGCTCCCGGAGCGCGCATGGCGTTGTATCTACATAACTGGGGGTTGTATCGATGGCGATGGGTATGCGATTGATGGTGTCGGCGGCGGCCTGGGGCTTGGCCGCCAGTATTGGGGGGTTCGGTTCGGCGCAGGCCGCTTGGCGAAAGGCCGAGAGCGATCACTTCATCGTCTACGGGCGCTCGGACAAGATCGTACGAGAATACGCCACCATGCTTGAGGACTTCGACGACTTGCTGCGTACCGTGCATGGCAGGGCCAAGGTCGAGACAACGCCCGTGCGCAAGCTCCCCATCTATCTGGCGCCGACCCAGACGGAGCTACGCCGAATACTCCCGTCGGCCAACGGCTATATAGCGGGGTTCTATTCTCCGACCCTGACCGACGTCTTCGCCGTCGTCATCAAGACCGAGTCCAACGAGGGGGACTGGAACAAGGGCGACGACTTCGCTCTGCATGAATATGTGCACCACTTCATGATGCAGTACTATTCCAACGCATATCCGGCTTGGTTGTCGGAAGGTTATTCTGAATACTATATGACGGCCAGTCTTGAGTCCGACCGCCGCGTGATCGGGGATTTCAATCGCGCCAGGGCTCTGGGTCTTCTTGAGCCTGGTATGGTGTGGCACCCCATCGAGGATATACTTCGTAAGCGTCCGGGGGAGCTTGGGAAGTGGAACGGGCCCATCTACTATGCCCAATCTTGGGTGCTGACCCATTACATCCTTTCGGATCCTCAGCGGCAGGCGCTACTGCCCCGTTATCTGGAGGTCGTTCGCGGCGGTCGCGATCCCGTGGCGGCCTGGAAGGACGTCTTTGGCGACGATCCCGACGCTCTGACCGACAAGCTGCGGCGCTATCTAAACAGGTCCCTACAGGTCAAGGTGCTGCCGAGGCCACAACGCTTCACGGCCAGGATGACGATCACGGCCCTGCCGTCGGCGGCGGATGATCTGTTACTTGATGCGCAGCGGCTGAAACTGGGCGTGGAGAAACATGATCGGCCCAAGCTCTTGGCGTCGATCCGTTCCGACGCCGCGAAGGCGCCCAACGACCGCTTTACCCGCCTCGTGCTGGCCCGAGCCGAAGTCTTCATAGGCGATCGCGCGCAGGGCCAGGCCATCCTCACGGCCCTGTTGGCCGCCAATCCGAATGACGAGGAGGCCTTGATCCTGCTGGGCGAAAGCCACCTGGCCAACGGCTACGAGGACGAGGCCAGGCGCGCGGTGGCGTTCGCGGAGGCGGGCAAGCTGTTCGTCCGGGCCTTCAAGATCAACCCCGACAATCCGGCGACCTTGCATGGCTATGCGGACGCGCGCGCGCTTGAACCCTTGACCGACAACCTGGTCAACGTGCGCCTGAAGGCGGTCGAGCTTGCGCCGCAGATCAGTCACCTGCGGCTGGACGCCGCCCAGGCGCTGATCGAGAAGAAGCGGTTCGACGCCGCGCGCACCGTGCTGATGCCCCTGGCCAGCAATCCCCATGGCGGCGGCGATGTCGATACGGCGCGGACCTTGCTCAGGTCCCTGCCGCCCGAAGCGTCGCTCGCGACAAAGCCGGAAGGTGACAAAAAGGCCTCGGGGGGCTAGTCCCCCCGCATGAGCACTTCCCCCGCCGCCCCCCTCTCTCCCGCGTTTCAGGCCGCCCGTCGGCGCACCTTCGCCATCATCAGTCACCCTGACGCCGGCAAGACGACCCTGACCGAAAACCTGCTGCTGGCCGGCGGCGCGATCCGCGCGGCCGGCGCGGTGCGGGCGCGCGGCCAGACCCGTCGCACCCAGTCGGACTGGATGAAGATCGAGCGCGAACGCGGCATCTCGGTGAGCGCCTCGGTGATGACGTTCGACCACGACGGTCTGATGTTCAACCTGCTCGACACCCCGGGCCACGAGGACTTCTCGGAAGACACCTATCGCACTCTGACGGCCGCCGACGCGGCGATCATGGTGCTGGACGCCGCCAAGGGCATCGAGCCTCAGACCCTGAAGCTGTTCGAGGTCTGCCGGATGCGGGACATCCCC
>CAYRTE010000106.1:0-4843 GCA_964427205.1 uncultured Caulobacter sp. | reverse complement strand
GCGGGCCGGTGACGTACTCGCCGTATTCGGCCGTGTTGCTGATCGAGTAGTTCATGTTGGCGATGCCGCCTTCATAGATCAGGTCGACGATCAGCTTCAGTTCGTGCAGGCACTCGAAATAGGCCATTTCCGGCGCGTAGCCAGCTTCGACCAGCACTTCGAAGCCGCAGCGGATCAGTTCCACCGTGCCGCCGCACAGGACGGCCTGTTCGCCGAACAGGTCGGTTTCGCACTCTTCGCGGAAGTTGGTCTCGATGATGCCCGAGCGACCGCCGCCGATGGCCGAGGCGTAGGCCAGGCCCAGGTCGTGGGCGTTGCCGGTGGCGTTGTGGTGCACCGCGATCAGGCAGGGCACGCCGCCGCCCTTTTGATACTCGCCGCGCACGGTGTGGCCCGGGCCCTTGGGGGCGACCATCAGGACGTCGATGGTGTCCTTGGGCTCGATCAGGCCGAAGTGCACGTTCAGGCCGTGAGCGAACAGCAGCGCCGCGCCGTCGCGGATGTTGGGGGCGATGTCGTTCTTGTAGATCGCGGCCTGATGCTCGTCGGGCGCCAGGATCATGATCAGGTCGGCCCAGCCGGCGGCTTCGGCGACGGTCATGACCTTCAGGCCTTCGCCCTCGGCCTTCTTGGCGGTCGGCGAGCCGGCGCGCAGGGCGACGGCGACGTTCTTGGCGCCGGAGTCCCGGAGGTTGAGAGCGTGCGCGTGACCTTGCGAACCATAGCCTACGATCGCGATCTTCTTGTCGAGGATGCGGGCGAGGTCGGCGTCGCGATCATAATAGACGCGCATGATTTATTCTCCGAACTGGTCAATCAGGGCCGCCTCGCGCAACGGCGAAGCGACAAAGGCCGGGCGTTTGAGCGTTTTTTTGCCGTTTCGTCAAGGCGATGACGACAGAACGTTGTGACGGAAAAGCCTCTGTGGTCGGGTTTTAACCGGTTGGGCGCTGTTTGCCCATGAGCCAGTCCGCCGCCAGGAGAGGCGAGCGGCGTCCTGTCAGTCGCGCCGCCACGGAAACAGCCCCCTGAGGCGCTCATCCCGCAGCCACAGACCGCCCCACAGCAAGAGGCCCAGATAGAGGCCAAACAGCTCATGACTGAACAGCGGGTTTTCGACCCGCACCTGGGTCGCCATGGCGCCGCCCAGCAGACCGGTCATCAGGATCGCGCCCAGAAGGCTGGTGCGCGGGATGAGGTAGAGGACCAGGAAGGTCAGCTCCATGATCCCGATCATCAGGACGTAGCCCGGCTTCCAGCCCAGCGAGACCAGAGTGTCGGCCGCGATCGGCATGCCGGCCAGCTTGGGCGCGATCGAGGCGCCCAGCATGAACAGGGTCAGCAGGCCGGTCAGGACACGTCCGGTCCAGACCATGGGAGAGGCTTTCAACATCGTCGTTCCTTTCGAGGCCGCCGCGCGGCGATGCCCCAGGACGATCACCGACCGCGAAGGCCGACATGTCCCGATCGAAAGATGCATCGGAAACGCCCCGACGTCGAAGCCCGCGCCCCGAAAACGAAAAGCCCGGCCGGACCTGATGATCCGCCGGGCTCTCCAGTCGTCGAGGTGATCGCTTACCAGAACAGGTCGTAGTAGACGCTCAGCACCTGGCCGGACCACACATCGACCAGGACGGCGTTGTCGCCGACCCGGACCCATTCGCAGCCGATGGGCGGGTTGGGCAGGCCATAGCGGAACCAGTCCAGATAGTACGAGGTCGAATACCAGCCGCCCGGCAGATAGTCGCCGAACGACCAGCTGCGGACATACCAGCCACGCGGATAGCGATAGGCGCCGACGCGATAGCGTTGTTGGGCGTGGAAGCTGGGGCGATAGCGGCGCTGGTCATAGTGCGAGCGGCCATGGTCGCGGTCGCGATACTGCCCGCCCTGTCCCGGCCGGCCACGGTCGTAGCCGCCGCGGTCGTCGCGCCCCCGGTTGTCCCAGCCCCGGTTGTCATCGCGACCGCGATCCCAGCCGCCGTTGCGGTCCTGACCGCCCCGGTTCCAGTCCTGACCGCCGCGATTGTCATTGCGGTCACCGCCGGGACGGCCCTGGTCGGGACGGTTCTGATCCGGACGGTTCTGGCCGCCGCGATCCTGGCCGCCACGATCGGGACGGGAGCCGCGATCACCGCGATTCCAGTCCGGCTGGCGGGTCGGCTGCTGGGCCTGCTGCGGCTGGGGTGGTTGCGGCGCGACTGGAGCCTGCGGCGCGGGACGTCCGCCGCCGCCGTTCCAGTCAGGCCGGCCGCCGCGATCACCGCGATCACCTCTGTCGCCGCGTGGTTGGCCCTGCTCGCCACCCTGACGGCCGCCACCGCGTTCACCGCCGCCACGATCGCCGCGATCACCGCGCGGGCCGTCCTGCCGCTGCTCCCGCTGGGCGACCACCGCCGCGGCGGACCCGGCTTCCGCCGCCGCGCCGCCCAGCAGTGACAAGGCCATGGCGGTCGAGATCAGACGCTTCATTTCGTGCTCCAAGGGGCCTTGTGCGCGGCCCCGGCTTTGTCCCTTGATAGCAACATCGGCCGTCGCGGATGAACCGCGTTTGAACGGATACGCCAGAGTCTCGCATGACCGCCCACCCCATGGATATCGTAGGCTTCTGGCGCTCGGCCGGCCCCAGGAAATGGTTCGCCAAGGATGCGGGGTTCGATTCGATGATCGCCCTGAAGTTCGAGCAAACCCACTATAGAGCCGCCCAGCGTCGCTATGACAAATGGGCGGAAACGCCGGAGGGCGCCCTGGCCCTGCTGATCCTGCTGGATCAGTTCCCGCGCAATCTCTATCGCGGCACGGCCCACGCCTTCGCCACCGATCCCCTGGCCCGCATGTTCGCCCGCGCCGCCCTCGCCGCCGGTCACGACCAGGCTATCGACGCCAAGCTGCGCCCGTTCTTCTACCTGCCGTTCGAGCATTCCGAATCCCTGGCCGACCAGGAATTCTGCGTCGAACTGTGCGCCGCCCTGCAGGCCGACAGCGGCGACGAGGAAACCATCAAGTGGGCGCTGGAGCACCGGGACATCATCGCCCGCTTCGGCCGATTCCCCCACCGCAACGCCGTGCTGGGCCGCGAGACGACGCCGGAGGAGCAGGTGTTCCTGGATGAGGGCGGATTCGCGGGTTGACCGAAAAGCCGGGTTGGCGGCGGCTGCCCTCGCCAGTAGAGTTTCAGCCCAATTCGGGGAATTCCACATGAAAACATTGTCGGGGCTGCTGGCCATCAGCACAGCGATCGTCGCCCTCGCGCCCGCCGCCGCGCTGGCTCAGGCCAAGCCAAGCAAGGCCCAGCAGATGCAGACCCAGGCGGTCGCCGAGATCCCGCGTTGCTCGCGCAAGCTGGGCACCCTGTCGATCATGGACGGCGACGATACGCGCGGCTGGATGCAGTATAATCTGGCCTCGCCGCAAAAGCTGCTGAGGGCCATGGTCCAGAAGTCGGGCTGCTTCAATCTGGTCGATCGGGGGGCGGGCCTCAACGCCGCCCAGATCGAGCGCAACATCGGCGGCAATCTGGGCCTGCAACGCGGCTCCAATGTTGGCCAGGGCCAGATCAAGGCCGCTGACTATGTGCTGGTCGCCGAGGTCCAGGCCAGCGACAGCAACGCCGGCGGCGGCGCGGTGGCTGGCGCCATCGGCGGTCTGATCGGCGGGCGCGTCGGCGGCCTGGTCGGCGGCATCAAGACCAAGAAGCTCGAGGCCAACACCGTTCTATCGCTGACCAATGTGCGCACCACCGAGACGGTGGCCGTGCAGGAAGGCTACGCCGTGAAAAACGATATCGGCTGGGGCGCGGGCGGCGGCATCGGCTTCGCCGGCGCGGTCGGCGGCGGCTATGAAGACACCGAGATCGGTCGGATCGTCACGCTGTCGTTCATCGACAGCTATACCAAGATGGTCTCCGAGCTAGGCCTGCTGTCGTCCGACGTGTCGGCCGCCGCGGCCGCGCCGTCCAAGACCTTCACCGCCACTCGCCCCGTCAACCTGCGCGCCACCCCCGCGCCCGGCGGCAAGCTGCTGCGCGCCATCCCGGCCGGCGGCATCGTCTATCCGACGGGCAAGAAGCAGGACATGTGGTGGGAAGTGGCCGACGAGAACGACAATGTCGGCTGGGTTCTGAACTCGGGCCTGGAGCCTTCGCGCTAGGCAACACCGCCGGCGCGCCAATATGCCCCGCCCGTCACGCACGGGCGGGGCTTTTTGTGATTGGCCTCGGGGGCGATTCGGCGCGACTTTAAGCCATGACCACCGCCGTCCTCGCCCAGCCCAAAGCCGCCGCCGACCATCCCGAGCGGCAGTATCTGAACCTGCTCGCTGACATCCTGGAAAACGGCGTCGAGCGCGGCGACCGCACCGGCACGGGCACGCTGGGGGTGTTTGGCCGGCAGATCCGCTTTGACCTTTCGAAGGGCTTCCCGGTCCTGACCACCAAGAAGCTGCACCTGCGCTCGATCGTCATCGAGCTTTTGTGGTTCCTGAAGGGCGACACCAACATCGCATACCTCAAGGAAAACGGGGTGCGCATCTGGGATGAGTGGGCCGACGAGAACGGCGACCTTGGCCCCGTCTACGGCAAGCAGTGGCGTTCCTGGGCCACGCCGAATGGCGGATCCATCGACCAGATCCAGACCCTGATCGAGGGCCTGAAAACCAACCCCAACAGCCGCCGTCACATCGTCAGCGCCTGGAACCCGGCCGATGTCGAGGACATGGCCCTGCCGCCCTGCCACTGCCTGTTCCAGTTCTTCGTCGCCGACGGCAAGCTGAGCTGCCAGCTCTATCAGCGCAGCGCCGACGTCTTCCTGGGCGTGCCGTTCAACATCGCCTCCTACGCCCTGCT
>CAYRTE010000105.1:0-5088 GCA_964427205.1 uncultured Caulobacter sp. | reverse complement strand
GACGCGCTCAACCGCTCTCAGAATCTTCTTGCATCCGCTGGGGCGTCCACACACAAGACCTTCGCCGGGCAGGCGCACCGACGAAGCAAGCTCTACCCTTGCGTCTCAGCCAGTTGCGGTCGGTTCGGGTTCGATAACCCTACGGCCTCAATTCAACACAGCGGTCATTCTGATCTCTATAGCGTCGCGACCGGTTATCCTTGCTGTGGTTGCGCGGCGCAGCGTTTGGCGAACGCGCGAGCGACGGAAGGCAAAAAAAGGCCGACGCTTTTCGCGCCGGCCCAGGGGGAAACGATGTCAGGTGATGCGCCGCCCGCAGGCCCCCGCATCACCTGCCGCGAAACGGCCTAGAAGCGTGCCGTCACGCTGGCGTAAACCACGCGACCTTCGATGTCATAAGTCGCCGAGAAGGTGTTGTTGGCGGGCGCTGAAGACCCGACGATGGGCGGGTTCTTGTCGAACAGATTGCGCACACCGGCTGTCAGCGTCATGTCCTCGTTCACGTCGTAGACGCCCGTCAGATCAAAATAGCTCTGCGCCTTGATCACCGGATTGGTCAGCGCCGCCTTGTCGGGGAAGGCCGCGCCCAGACGCTTGGGCAGCAGATAGGTGTCGACCGTGGTCTCGCCGATATAGCGATGACGCAGGCTCAGCGTCGCGGGGCCAGAGCGCCAGCTGATGCGCGAGGCGCCCTTCCAGCGCGGAATCGGTTGACCGCAGGTTGGGCCAAAGGCGCCGACACAGTAGTTCTTGGTCGCCGGAAGCGCCTGAACCGGCGTGCTGGTGAACTCGTCGGTGTAGGTGACATTGGTCCCCAACTCGATCCGGCTGCTGTCGCCCAGCGGGCTCCAGTCGAGATCGAAGCGATAGCTGCCGTCGAAATCAAGGCCAGATGTCTTCAGGCCGCCGGTATTGCCGTTGGTGGTCGTCACATAGCCGGGCGCGGCGATCTGGCCGGTCAGGGGATCGCGGGTGATCGCCTGGCAGAACACGCTGCTGGCGTCCTGAATCTGATTGTAGCAAAGGCTCAGCGTGTTGGCGATGCCGCCGCCCAGCGGGGCGATGGCGCCGTCGAGGTTGATCTTGAAATAGTCCACGCTCAGGGCCAGACCGGGTACGAACCTTGGCAGCAGAACGATCCCGAAGGTCGTCGTGTCGGACTCCTCTGGGCCGACGTTCGGATTACCGCCAGACACCTGGTTGATGAAGGTGTTGGGCTGCACAGAAAGGGTGAACACGGCGCCGGTCGGCACGCCTGTCGCGACGCAAAGGGCGCGCACGGCGGCGGTCTGCTGGGCCGTCGGCTGTCGGCTCGAGCAAGGGTCGACCGCCGAGGGGCCGCTGGTGGTGTTGCCGCCGAACAGTTCGCCGACATTGGGCGCGCGGATGGCGTGCTGGAACTGGCCTCGGAACGTAACGTCCGAGACCGGCGCATACTCGCCGCCGATCGAATAAGTCCAGACGCCGCCGACGCCCTTGAGGTCGTAGTCGGAATAGCGGAAGGCGCCATTGGCGCTGGCGCGCTTACCCAGGGGCGAGTCCATCAGCAGGGGCACGCGCACCTCGCCGTAGACTTCCTTGACCGATTCCGAGCCCTTGGTCGGCAGGGCGGCGTTGAAGCCCGAGACATCGCCCGAGGCCAGGAAACTGTCGGGCACGAAGCGGGCCGAGGCCTTGCGATATTCGGCGCCGGCGCTGAAGTCGACGGGACCGGCCCAGGTGTCGAACAGCTCACCGGCCAGACTGCCCGCAAGGACCTGCTGCTGGGATTCGGTGTAGTTGGTCGACGCCACGGCGATCGAGGCGGCGCCCGCTGGCGAGAGGTTGGCGCCAAAGATATTGAGCACCGGGGGCGCGCCGCCCACCGAGAGCAATCCCGCCTGGAACTTGGCCAGCGAGGCTGCGCCGCCCGAGATGCTCGTGTCGGTGGTGCGGGTGAAGGTGTAGTAGGCGTCGTACTTCAGGTTTCGCAGAAACTGGCTGGAAACGCTGCCGATGTCGCCTCGCAGGCCAATGGCCGAACGATAAGCGGAACGGTCGGCGGTGTTGGTGCGATCACCCACGTCCGTCAAGCGGCGATTGATGTTGAGCACGGCCAGGCCATCCCCGGCCGTCGTGGTCAGCGACGAAGCGCCGTTGGTCACCCGAACGACGCCGCTCTCGCGCAGGTCCAGCTGACGCATCACCTCCCGAAGCTGCGGCGTCAGATAGGGGTTGCTGGTGTTGACCAGGAAATTGCCGCCAATGCCGCTGGGCGGCAGGCGCATCGAGACGCGGTTGTTGCTGTAGTGCGCCTCGGCATAGCCGGTCACATGGTCGTTGAAGTCGTAGTGACCTGAGACGTTGGCCATCCAGCGGCGCTGGGGGATCACCATGTAGGCCGCCGGGCCCAGATCGTAGTCGTCGCCCGGCGTGACCGCGGGACGGGCCACCGTGCCGGCGTCGTTGAAGGTGAAGCCGCGCGAGCCGATGCCGCCCAGTCCGGCCGCGATCAGGGCGGCGTCCAGTCCAGGATTGGAGGCCGAAGAGCCCACCGAGGGAATATTGGCGAAGCGCCCGTTGGGAATGGTGCCGCTGCCGCCGAAGATCAGACCGGGACGGCCGCCGGCCGACAGGCAGGTCTGACCGCCGGGAACCGCCAGGGGCACGCCCGGACGGGTCGTACTGAAGGACGCGGCGGTCACGCAGCCATCGGCCATGCTGGGGGTAGCCCAGCCGCCGCGCTCGCCACGGGTGAAGCCGCCGCGGTCCAGATAGTTCAACGCGACAACCACATTGCCGCGGTCATCGGCGAAGTTGCTGCCGAAGGTCAGGTCCGCCGTGTAGGTTTTGGTCTTGGTGTGGGTGTCGGCGCGCGCCTGGGCGGTCAGTTCGACCCCCTCGAAGTCGTCCTTCATGATGAAGTTGACGACACCGGTGATGGCGTCCGAGCCATAGACCGCCGACGAGCCGCCCGTGACGGTTTCGACGCGCTTGATCAGCGCGGCTGGCACCGTGTTGATGTCGGTGGTCTGGTCGGGACCGGTAATGGTGAAGCGCCGGCCGTTGACCAGCACGAGGTTGCGCTGCGCGCCAAAGCCCCGAAGGTTTAGCGTCGCCGTGCCGCCAGGCACGGTGTTGGCCGTCGGGCCATTGTTCTGCGAGCCCAGGAACTGCGGCGTGTCATTGAGCAGGGTCTCGACGTTCTGGGTGCCGGAGAGACCGATCTCTTCTTCGCCGATGACCGTGACGGGCGTGGGCGCCTGGAAGCCCCGCGCGGCCAGGCGCGATCCGGTGACCACGACCTCGGTAACCGTCGCCGCATCGGCGTTGGTCGTGTCCTGAGCTTGACTTTGAGCCTGTGCTAGCGCTGGCAGAAACACGGCCGTGGCCAGCGCAATCGCTGTCTCGCAGCCCATGAAAATGCTCTTGCGACGAATCGTTCCCATTGGCTTCCCCTCCTAAGGGACCGCTATCATTTGCGGTCATTGAGGAGATGCATAAACGCTAGTACCATAATATGCAATAGCACTTCATAAATTGACATCATCCTGACATCCACGAACGAGGCCAAGCCATGCGCCCTTCCGAAAAACAGGCCTCGGCGCCCGTGCTGTGCTCACGCAGAAACCTGATCGTCAGCGGGGCCGCTGCCCTGCTGGCCGAGCCGGTCCTGGCCCAGGGCGCGCCTGGCGGCTGGGCCAGAGCGGCCATGATCGAGCGCAAGGCTCGAGCGCCGACCTTTCCCAAACGGGTCTTCAACATCGTGGCGGCCGGCGCCGTCGCCAACGACGTCGACCGCAACAGCGCCGCTTTTGCCAAGGCGATCGAGGACTGCGCCGCGGCGGGGGGCGGCCGCGTCTTGACGCCGCCCGGGCGCTGGGTGACGGGCCCGATCCGTCTTCTGTCGGGCGTTGAACTGCATGTGGCGGAGGGCGCCACCATCGTCTTCAGCACCGATCCCGCGCGCTACCCGGTGGTGGCCACGCGCTGGGAGGGCATCGAGCTGATGAACTACGCCCCGCTGGTGTTCGCTGACTGCCAACGCGACGTGGCGATCACGGGCCGCGGGGTGTTGGACGGCCAGGGGCCGGCCTGGTGGCCTTGGAGCAGTGGGTCGCAATTTGGCTGGCGGCCAGGAATGCCCGACCAGCGCGAGGCCCGCGCGACCCTTTTCCGCATGGCCGAGGAAGGCGTGCCGGTCGCCCAGCGGATATTTCACGAGGGACACTATCTGAGGCCGATGATGGTTCAGTTCCAAAATTGCGCCAATGTGCTGATGGAGGGCGTCACGCTGCGGGACTCCCCCTGCTGGACTATTCATCCGGTCCTGTGCCGCAATGTCGTGGTCCGCGGCGTGACGGTGATCGGCCACGGCCCCAACACCGATGGCTGCAATCCGGAATCGGTCGACGGCATGCTGATCGAGCGCTGCATCTTCGACAGCGGCGACGATTGCATCGCCATCAAGTCCGGCCGCAATGCCGACGGCCGTCGGCTGGCCAGGCCCACCCGCAACATCCTCATCCAGGACTGCACGATGAAGGATGGCCACGGCGGGGTGGTGATCGGCAGCGAGGTGTCTGGCGGCGTCAACAACATCTTCGTGCAGCGCTGCCACATGGATAGCCCGAACCTCTGGTACGCGCTGCGCTTCAAGAACAACGCCATGCGGGGCGGCGTCGTGGAAGACATCCATTGCCGAGATATCGAGGTCGGCCGGGTCTCAAGAGCGGCGATCACCTGTGACTTCAACTATGAAGAGGGCGCGGCCGGAGCGTTCAAGCCCGTTCTGCGCAATCTTCGGGTCGAGCGGATGCGCACCCGGGGCGCCGCACAGGTCCTGGACCTGCAGGGCCTGGCAAAGGCGCCTGTCGCCGACATCGTGTTGAGCGATTGCCGCTTCGACGGCGTCACCAGACCCAGTGTCGTGACGCACACGACGGGCCTGCGGTTGGAACGGGTTCGGGTCAACGGGCGGCGCGTCTCGGCCCTGTGACGAACCAGCGCGCCGCCCTGGTTCTTATGCCTTCAGGCCTTGGCCGGCAGTTCGATCGAGTTTGTAGGCGCGCTTGGGCAGGGTGTAGGTCAGGTCGACGATCAGCTCCT
>CAYRTE010000104.1:0-5274 GCA_964427205.1 uncultured Caulobacter sp. | reverse complement strand
GGTCCTGCTAAGGCCTCAACAGGGCCACCCGGCGGGACGCTGACGGATAACGGTCGCGCGGAGCGGACGGCTTCGTCGAAACGGTTATTCTATTTTCCTCCGGACGTGGTCCGGACGCTCCGCGACCCTTTCCATCAACTCGGCGGTTTCCGCGCGAGGTCGCGGCGTCGTGTCAGTTCGCCTTCGGTTTCAGTTTCAATCCGCCCAGCAGCGCCCCGCCGATGACATAGGTCAGCAACTGATAGCCGCCGTCGATCCACAGCAGCGGCAGGTTGCCGGCCGCGTAGACGTAGTCGAGGCTGACCACCGTCAGGGCAAAGAAGACGCAGGCCGCCAGGGCCACCCTGGCGCCGCCCATCCAACTGCGGGCGTCCAGCCGGCCGATCAGCCAGTCCAGGCCGATCAGGATGACGACCATGTTGATGAAGCCCAGGCTCATCCGCCACTCGGTCCCGACAAAGTCGGCCTCGGTCATCTCCATCGCCGCCAGCCAGGCGTCGCTGAAGACCGTGCCGTACCAGACGATGCCGATGATCTGTCCGACGACCAGGGCCGCGACGAGGCCCAGCCAGTTGATGCTCTTCATAAGCGTTGTCCCCCGATGGGGCCGGATCGTCCTGTCCGGCTCACCCTGGGGAAGGGAAACCGCATAACGGCGTTTGGTCAACGGCCCGGCGCTTTTGTTTCGCGGCCCAGCCTTCTATATGCGAACGCCTGTTTCCTTGATCCCTGACTCCCCCGGAAGATTTGCGCCTCATGGCTCGTATCCTGATCACCTCCGCCCTGCCGTACATCAACGGCATCAAGCACCTGGGCAATCTGGCGGGATCGATGCTGCCGGCCGACGTCTATGCGCGCTTCCAGCGGGCCCGTGGCAACGAGACCCTCTATATCTGCGCCACCGACGAGCACGGCACCCCGGCCGAGCTGGCCGCCGCCGCCGCTGGCCAGGACGTGGAAACCTACTGCGCCGAACAGCACATCCTGCAGCGTGACGTCGCCGCGGCGTTTGGCCTGTCCTGGGACTGGTTTGGCCGTTCGTCGTCGCCGCAGAACCGCAAGCTGACCCAGCACTTCGCCGAGGTTCTGGAAGCCAATGGCCTGATCGAGGAACGCGTCGACCAGATGGTCTATTCCATCGACGACAAACGCTTCCTGCCCGACCGCTATATCGAGGGAACCTGCCCGCACTGCGGCTTCGAGAAGGCGCGCGGCGACCAGTGCGACAACTGCGGCAACCTGCTGGACCCGACCGACCTGAAGAACGCCTATTCGGTGATCTCCGGCTCGCGGAACCTGGAGGTGCGCGACACCCGCCACCTCTATCTGCTGCAGACCAAGATGGCCGACAAGATCCGCGCCTGGGTCGATGGCCACGCCGAATGGCCCATTCTGGCCAAGTCGATCGCCTACAAGTTCCTCGACGAAGGCCTGATCGATCGCGGCATCACCCGGGATCTGGCCTGGGGCGTGCCGGTGGTCAAGGACGGCGCGCCGCGCCCGGGCATGGAAGGCAAGGTCTTCTACGTCTGGTTCGACGCGCCGATCGAATACATCGCCGCCACCCAGGAATGGGCCGAGGCCGAAGAGGGCCGGGACTGGAAGCGCTGGTGGCGCACCGACGCGGGGGCCGACGACGTTCGCTATGTCGAGTTCATGGGCAAGGACAATGTGGCGTTCCACACCGTCAGCTTCCCGGCGACCATTCTGGGCTCGGAAGAGCCGTGGAAGAGCGTCGACATGCTCAAGGCCTTCAACTGGCTGAACTGGTATGGCGGCAAGTTCTCGACCAGCTCCAAGCGTGGCGTGTTCATGGACGCGGCGCTGGAGATCCTGCCGCCCGACTTCTGGCGCTGGTATCTGACCTCCAACGCGCCCGAGAGCTCGGATACCGCCTTCACCTGGGAGATGTTCGCCAGCGCGGTGAACCGCGACCTGGCCGACGTGCTGGGCAACTTCATCAACCGCATCCTGAAATTCACCGAAGGCAAGTTCGACGGCGTGGTGCCCGAGGGCGGCGAGCCCGGGCCGCTGGAAGAAAAGCTGTTTGCCGACGTCTCGGCCCGTCTGGCCGATCTGGCCGAGCAGATGGACGCCATCGAGGTGCGCAAGAGCGCCCAGGCCCTGCGGGCCCTGTGGGTGGTCGGCAACGAATATCTGCAGGAAGCCGCGCCGTGGACCGCGATCAAGACCGATCGCGACCGCGCCGCCGTCATCGTCCGCACGGCCCTGAATCTCGCGGCGCTGTACGCCAAGATCTCGACGCCATTCATCCCGTTCGCGGCCGAGAAGATCGCGGAAGCCTTCTCGCTGGAATTTCCGGCCGCCTGGCCAAGCAATGACGCGGCGGTCGAGCTCAACAAGCTGCCGACCGGACTTTCGGTGCGCGCGCCCGAAGTGCTGTTCAAGAAGATCGACGAAGACATGATCGCCGAATGGACGGCCCGCTTCGGCGGGGCTGAAGAGGGGTGATCTTCGTCGGCGACATGGGCCGCGCCGGCCGATGAGCAGCCTGACGCGGCTCAGCTTTTTCTACGTCGCGATCTATCTCGGGACGGGCGTCAGCCTGCCCTATATCGCCACCTATCTGCGCGACCGGGGCATGAGCGGCGCCGCGATCGGCCTGATCCTGGCCATACCGATGCTGGCCCGGCCGTTCACCGGCCCCGCCCTGGCGGTGTGGGCCGACGGCTTCGCCCTGCGACGTTCGCCGATGGTGCTGCTGTCGCTGGGCGCGGGTCTTGGCTATGCCGCGCTGCTGATCGCGCCGGGCGCGCTGGGCCTGGCCATCGCCTGGCTGATCGGCCAGACCCTGCTGTCGACGGTTTCGCCGCTGGTCGATGTCATCACCCTGCGCCGGGCCCGGGCCGAGGGGTTCAACTACGGGCTGCCAAGGGGCACGGGCTCGGCGGCCTTCATCGTCGCCAATCTGATCATGGGCGTCGTCCTGGCGGTCGCGGCGCCGGCGATCATTCCGATCTGGATCGCGGCGGCGGCGTTCCTCACGGCCCTGGCGGCGGCGGTGTTCGTGCCGCCCGAGCGGGTTCACGACGTGGGGGCCAAGCCGGTCGGCGCCGAGCGCTGGAAAGGTCTTGGCGCCCTGTTGCGCGATCGCACCTTCCTGCTGGCGGTGATGACCGCCGGACTGATCCAGGGCGCCCATGCGTTCTACTACGGTTTCTCGACCATCCTCTGGCGGGGGCAGGGGATTTCAGAGCCGGTCATTGGCCTGCTGTGGGGCGTCGGCGTCGCCGCCGAGGTGGCCTTCATGTGGTTCCTTGAGCCCTGGCGCCGCAAGGTGGGGCCGGAAAAGCTCATGATCCTGGGCGGCGCGGCCGCGGTGCTGCGGTGGATCGCCTATGCCTTCGCGCCGCCGCTGTGGCTGCTGTTTCCGATGCAGCTTCTGCACGCCCTGACCTTCGCGGCCAGCTTCCTGGCCTCGCTGCGGCTGATCGAGAAACTGACCCCGCCGGCCAACGCCTCGGCCGCCCAGGCGATCAACTCGGCCCTGTCGGGCGGCCTGACCCTGGGCGTCGCGACCCTGTGCGCGGGGCCGCTGTTCGACGCCTTCGGGTCGTACGGCTATCTGGCCATGGCGGGCGTGGCCGCTTTGGGTCTGGCTGGCGCCATCGCCCTCAACCGTCGAACCGGACGGGCTCAGATGTCGTAGTCGACTTCGCGGCCTTCCAGCCATTCGACGATCCGTTCGGCGGCCTCGACCGGGCTCATGGCCGTGGTGTCGATGCGCAACTCGGGAGCTTCGGGGGCCTCGTAGGGGCTGTCGATGCCGGTGAAGTTCTTCAGCTGGCCCGCCCGGGCCTTGGCGTAGAGACCCTTGACGTCGCGCTGCTCGGCCACGGCCAGCGGGGTGTCGACAAAGACCTCGATGAACTCGTCGCCCTGCAGGATCTCGCGGGCCATGCGACGTTCGGCGCGGAAGGGCGAGATGAAGGCGGTCAGCACGATCAGGCCGGCGTCGACCATCAGCTTGGCCACCTCGGCGACCCGGCGGATGTTCTCGACCCGGTCCTCCTCGGTGAAGCCGAGATTCTTGTTGAGGCCATGACGGACATTGTCGCCGTCCAGGAGATAGGTGTGGCGACCCAGGGCGTGCAGACGCTTTTCGACCAGGTTGGCGATGGTCGACTTGCCGGCCCCCGACAGGCCGGTCAGCCACACGACCTGGCCCCGCTGGCCCTTAAGGGCGGCGCGGGATTGTTTCGTGACGTCCGTGTGTTGCCAGTGAATGTTGTCAGCCCGGCGCAGAGCGAAGTTCAGCATCCCGGCCCCGACGGTGCGGTTGCTGATCCGGTCGATCAGGATGAAGCCGCCCAGCTCGCGATTGTCGGCATAGGCCTCGAACGGCACGGCCTGGTCGAGCGACAGGTTGACCAGTCCGATCTCGTTGAGCTCCAGCCGCTTGGCGGCGGACTTCTCAAGCGTGTTGACGTTCACCCGGTGCTTGATCTCGGTGACGCTGGCCCCGACGGTCCGGGCCCCGATCTTCAGCAGATAGGCGCGACCCGGGGGCAGGGGCTCGTCATCCATCCAGACGACGGTGGCCTCGAATTGTCCGGCGACGGGGCTTGGCGCATCGGCGGCAACGATCAGGTCACCGCGCGAGATGTCGATCTCGTCGGTCAGGGTGATGGTCACCGACTGGCCGGCCACGGCCTGGGGCAGGTCATCGGGCAGGGTGACGATGCGCTCGACGCGGCTCTCGCGACCCGACGGCAGCACCCGGATGCGGTCGCCTGGCTTGACCACGCCCGAGGCGATCAGGCCCGAGAAGCCGCGGAAGTCGAGGTTGGGCCGATTGACCCACTGCACCGGCATGCGGAACGGCTGGGCCTGAAGGTGATCCTCGACCTGCACGGTCTCCAGCCAGTCCATCAGGATCGGGCCGTCATACCAGGGCGTTGCGTCGCTCTTGCTGGCCATGTTGTCGCCGCCCAGGCCCGAGATCGGGATGGGCGTGAACACCGAAAGGCCGATCTGCTCGGCGAAGGCGCGATAGTCGGCGACGATGCGGTCGAACACCGCCTGATCCCAGCCGACCAGGTCCATCTTGTTGACCGCCAGTACGACGTGGCGGATGCCCAGCAGGCTGACGAGATAGCTGTGACGACGGGTCTGGGTCAGCACGCCCTTGCGGGCGTCGATCAGGATCACGGCCGCATCGGCGGTCGAGGCGCCCGTGACCATGTTGCGGGGATATTGCTCGTGGCCAGGGGGGTCGGCGACGATGAACTTGCGCTTGTCGGGGGCGGAGAA
>CAYRTE010000103.1:0-5275 GCA_964427205.1 uncultured Caulobacter sp. | reverse complement strand
CAGCCAGCCAGCCAGCCAGCCAGCCAGCCAGCCAGCCAGCCAGCCAGCCAGCCAGGCACGGGGCGGGCCATAGGGCTCTGTGCCGCTCGCGCCCACGCGGCAGTCGAGTTCGCGTGACGACAGGTTCAACGCCTCGCGTGTTAAGGCAATGCGGCGAAAGTTCGCTCGTTCACCTAAGGAAATCACCGCGTCATGCATCTAATGTCCGATAGGCGTGTGAGCCGAAAAGAAAACTGAGGTCATGGAGCACCGCCGCCGGATCGTGGCTTGGGTCGCCGCGCATGTGATGCCGCATGAGGGCGGTGTACGCGCTTGGTTGCGGCGCTCTCTCCTCAATCCGGAGGACGTCGATGACTTGATCCAGGAAGCCTACGCCCGCCTGGCCGCCATGGAGTCGGTGGATCATATCGAAAAGCCAGACGGATATTTCTTCCAGATCGTTCGGAATCTCCTAGTCGAACAGATAAGGCGATCCCGTATCATCCGGATCGAAGCGGCTACGGAAATCGACGCGTTATCCATCTATTCTGATGAGCCGTCCCCGGAGCGGACGGTGGCCGCCCGCCGGGAGCTGGCGAGGGTGAAGGAATTGATCGAAGGACTCCCCGACCGATGCCGACACATCTTCGAGCTTCGCAAGATCCAAGGGGTCCCGCAAAAGGAGATCGCCCGGCTGCTGGGAGTGAGCGAGAGCACTGTGGAGAACGATGGCGCCAAGGGCTTGCGGCTGATCATGCAGGCGATGCGCGATCAGGACGCGCAATTCGAACCCACCCTGAAAGAACATGATGACCGGTCGCGAATCCGCAGACGAGATTGAGGATGTTGCCGCGCGGTGGGTCTGGCGTCTCGATTGTGAAGGTCTCACGCCAGAGCTTGAGGCCGAACTGGCGCTCTGGCGTGCGGCCGACCCGCGCCGGGAGGGCGCACTGCTCCAGGCCGAGGCCGCATGGATGATGCTCGACCGCGCTGCACAACTTGCTTCCCTTCCACCGCAGCGCCCGTCGCATCGCGTTCTGCCAGGTCTCCATCGCCGCCAGCTTGCCTTCGGCGTGGGGGGCGCTGTCGCGGCGTCCTTGGCTGGCGTCGCCTTCATCGCTATCGCACGGGAGCGCTACGCCACGGCGGTCGGTGAGATCCGGCGCGTCCCGCTGAAGGACGGGTCCACAGCTGCGATCAACACCCATAGTGAGGTCGAGGTCGCAATGACCTCAAATGCCAGAGTGGTGAAGATCGCTCGTGGCGAAGCCTGGTTTCAGGTGACCAGGAATCCCGAGCGTCCGTTCATTGTCGAGGCGGGCAGAGTACGCGTCCGGGCGGTCGGCACGGCGTTCTCCGTGCGCCGGCGCGAAGGTGGCGCGGAGGTTCTTGTGAGCGAAGGGGTGGTGGAAGCCTGGGCTGTGGGAGCCGAGGGCCATGTTGTCCGCATCTCGGTTGGAGAGAGAGCCTTTGTCGCCGACAACGCGGCCGTGCGAGAAGAAGTCGCGGGCGCTTCCGAGATTGATCGCACATTGGCCTGGCGCGCCGGCAAGATCGACCTAGCGGGCGAGACGCTGGCGGCGGCGGCGGGCGAGTTCAATCGATATAACACGCGCAAGCTGGTCGTCCGAGATTCGGCGTTTGCACAAGAGCGCCTGTATGGCGTCTTTAGGATTGACGATCCCGAAGGTTTCGCCAGGAGCGTCGGACAAAGCCTTGGCGTCGAGATCAACTTGCGAAATACAGAAGTAATTCTGATCGGCGGGGATGTTCGATAAACTGCCTTCAATCTGAGCAGAAAAGTTCACAAAGGAATTGTTTTACCCGGCCATCTGATTTGAGGAGGGCGTGGAAGCCATGCCCGGCATCAATCGGGGGCCTTATGTCGATCGGACTTTCCATTCACCTCACGCGTGGTCTATGCGCAGCATCAGCCCTCGGCGCATTTGCGGCATCGAGCGCGGCCTGGGCGCAGACCAAGACCTTTGACGTTCGCGCCCAGCCGGCCGCCACGGGCGTGGCTGCTCTGGCCCGTCAGGCGGACGTACAGATTCTAATCTCGGCCGCAGACGCCGAGGGTCAGCGCGTGAATTCCGTGCGCGGCGCCTATCCCGTCGCCCAGGCGTTGAATCTGCTCCTCGCAGGCACGGGGCTCATAGCCCACTCGACTGGGCAGCAGACCTATACAGTGACCCAATTCCCGAAGGCCGAAGGGGGTGGTCAGGGCCGGGCGGCGCAAGACGAGGTTCATCAATCAGCCCAGGTGGCTGAGTTGATCGTCTATGGCTCCCGCCTTCCTATCGAGCTCAGGTCGTTCCCGCAGACGGTCTCTATCGTGGGGCACGACGAGATCGAGCACCAGCGGCAGATCACCTCGGACGTGGGCGAAATCCTCAGCCAGACGGTTCCCGGCCTCGGGATCACGTCGAACACGATCCAGAATCGTGACCAGACGCTGCGCGGGCGAAGTCCTGTTGTGCTCATCGACGGCGTTCCCGTCAGCACGCCTCTACGTGACGGCACCTCGGACATTCGGACGCTTTCGGCGAGCCTCATAGATCACATCGAGGTCATTCGCGGTTCCTCGTCGCTCTATGGGAATGGCGGCGCTGGCGGCACGATCAACTATCTGACGCGCACCGGCGTCCCGGGTGAGTTCCATTACGAATTCGATGTCGGTTCTGCGACCTCCCTGACCCATCCGTCCCGAAGCGACAGCCCCTTCGTCAGCCTGACCGCCCTGGGCGGAAGCGGTCCGGCCACCTTCGCGGTTGCTGGCAGCTATGAGAAGGTGGGCCTGCGCTTCGACGCCGACGGCGCCGGCCTGCCGCCGGCGCCTGGCGGCAACAACATCGGGCTCGAACAGTCGGAGACGACCTCGCTCTTCGCGAAGGGCGGGGTGGACACAGGCCTTGGCCAGTTCTCTGCGTCAGTCCTGTTCTATGAGCAGCGACAGAAGCCCACCGTCTCGGTCCGGGCCGGCAATGTCCTTGCCGGCAGGCCGGCCACCTTCGTGGAAGGCCGTGACCCGCGCGAGCGGGCCGACCCCGGGCGCGAGAACGTCGTGGCGACCCTTCGCTACAATCGGGCGGACGTCTTCGGGTCCGAAGTCTCCGCTCAGGCCTACTTCACGAAGTACGAGGGGATCTACGCGCTGGACCCTCGGCAGCCCACGCCGCAGAACCCCAGCCAATCGGTGATCACATCCGAAAAGCTTGGGGCCAGGCTGGACCTGGTCACGCCGGTGCCGGCGCTGAACGGCGTGCTCCTCTGGGGCGCCGACCTGGCGCGCGACGAGACCAAGCAGCCGTTCCTCAATGGCGCCGTCTGGATGCCGCCCATCGAACTAGTGAGTCGGGCCGCCTATGGCCAGCTCTCGTGGGCCCTGACCGAGCGTCTCACCTTCCGCGGCGGTGTCCGCGCCGAAGCCAATACGGTGGACGTACCCACCTACACCACGTTCAGGAACGTCACCGGCCAGGGGGCTAAGCTCGAATTTTCGGACGTCGTGTTCAATGCGGGAGCTACCTACGACCTGTCGGAGACCTGGACGGCGTTCGGCGGCTTCTCCGAGGGGACGTCGGTCGCGGACATCGGCCGCGTCCTGCGCGACATCCGCACGAACCTCGACGTCGCCGACCTCGATCCGAAGGCGGTTACCGTCAGATCGCTGGAAGCCGGACTGCGCTACGGGAACGGCCGGATCAAGGCCGAGGTGGTTGTCTACCGCAATACGTCGAAATACGGCCTCCAACTCGTGGCCGACCCGAGGGATCCGGGCGCGTTCGTGGCCCAGCAGGAGGATGAGGAGATCTTTGGGGTCGAGGCGGTGGCTTCCGCTCGCCTGAAGGACGGGTTGAACCTCTCCGTGAGCGCTGCCTATGCGGATGGGGACCGTGACGCCGACGGAGACGGCGATCCCGAAACCCCGTTGGACAACACCCGGATCTCGCCGCTCAAGGTGACGGCCGCGCTCGACTGGCAGGCGACCAGCCGCCTTCGGATGCGTCTGCAGGCCGTCCATTCCGGTTCGCGCGACCCGTTCCCCGGCGCGACGGGGACGGAAGTGATCGATGAGGGGCAGAACAGGGCCTACACCGTGGTCGACGGCTCAGTCGCCTACGGCATCGGTCCTGGCGAGGTCTCGCTCGGCGTGCAGAACCTCCTCAACGAGGACTACTTTACACGCTACGGCCAAACCCGAAATCGAGGCGACAGCTACTCGAAGGGGCCGGGTTCGGTCGTGCGGCTCAGCTATCGGGTTCGCCGATGAGCCCCCGGCGCACGGGCATGCTGCTGGGCTGCGTCTCGCTGCTCTGCGCGACCGCCCTGGCGGCGGCGGCGCAGAGCCCGCCCCCGGTCCTGAACCCGGCCGACACGGGTCACCGGCCCATCACCGAGCGGCGCACGGTCCGGCCGTTCGCCAACTTCAGCAACCTCCTGCTGGTCGGTGATCTCCAGGCCGGCGTCGCGCTCGCCGGGCGGTCGGAACTCGCCGTGGACCTGTCCCATATCCGCGCCCTGACCGACGGAACCCCGGTCGATCCGGCGCGCCTGTACGGGAAGATCTATGCCGGGCCATATCCGTTCGAAGCGGCGGAAAGCCGGGCCATCTATCGCTTTCCGGGGCATCCGAGCGCGATCCTCGGCGCCAAGGGCGCCATTCCGGCGGGGGATTTCTTCCAGCCTCGCTACAACAGCGAGGCGTGGACCGACGGCGGTCATATCAGTGTTCGTTTCGAGCTCTTTCTCCAGGCGGACGCCGGCCCCGACCGATGGTTGGGCGTCTATGACACGACCATCCGGGTGAAGCGTGGGCCCGGGGGCGCGCTGACGCGCGTTCCCGCCCTCGTGGAAGGGCCGCTGCTCAGCCTCGACGACGCCAGGCCCGGCGCGCTCGTCGTCCACCTGAAACTCGATCGTCCGGCGCGGGTCTCGCTCAAGCTCAGCGATGGGCGGACCTTGGACTCTCCAGCCGGCGCCGAGCACGCCGTGCGCATGGAAGGGCTGCGACCCGGCCAAGGGTACGCCTATACCGTCCAGATCGACGGCGCTGCGGCGTTCCCGACCCAGCGGTTCCGTGCGCCGCCGGCGGCGGGCGCCGAGGCGGTGCGGTTCGTCTTCTTCGCGGACACGAGGGCGGGGTTCGACGAAGGCGCCGGCGTCGGGGATCGTGCGGTCATGGGCGTCAACAAGGACGTTGCCGAGCGGCTCAGCATCCTGGGCGACAGACTCGAACCTGACTTCGCGATCGTGGGCGGAGACATCGGCTTCGGCTATACGACCGCCCCGGCGG
>CAYRTE010000102.1:0-5832 GCA_964427205.1 uncultured Caulobacter sp. | reverse complement strand
TCGGCGACTTCGTGAACGGCGCCCAGGTGGTGATCGACCAGTTCATCAGCTCGGGCGAGCGCAAGTGGCTGCGGATGAGCGGCCTCGTCATGCTGCTGCCGCACGGCTACGAGGGCCAGGGCCCCGAGCACAGCTCGGCCCGCCTCGAGCGCTTCCTGCAGTCGTGCGCCGAAGACAACATGCAGGTGCTCAACTGCACCACGCCGGCCAACTATTTCCACGCCCTGCGTCGCCAGATGCACCGCGAGTTCCGCAAGCCGCTGGTGGTCATGACCCCCAAGAGCCTGCTGCGCCACAAGCGCGCCGTGTCCAACATGGCCGACCTGTCGGAAGGCTCGTCCTTCCACCGCGTGATGATCGACGGGGCCGAGGCCGGCTGTGACGTCGGCGGCGTGACCCTGACCAGCGACGACAAGATCAAGCGTGTCGTGCTCTGCTCGGGCAAGGTCTATTTCGACCTGGTCGACGCCCGCGCCAAGAGCGGCCGCGATGACGTCTATCTGCTGCGTCTGGAACAGTTCTATCCGTGGCCGATGAAGTCGCTGCTGGGCGTGCTGGGCCGCTTCAAGAACGCCGAGCTGGTCTGGGTTCAGGAAGAGCCCAAGAACATGGGCGGCTGGACGTTCGTCGATCCCTGGATCGAACTGACGCTGGCCAAGCTGGACATCAAGGCCAAGCGGGCGCGCTATATCGGCCGGCCCGCCAGCGCCTCCACGGCGGCGGGTCTGATGAGCCGCCACATGCGGGAACTGCAAGCCTTCCTCGACGAAACCTTCGCCTAGCGACTATTGATAGGCTCCGCCCGCGCGGCGGAGCCGCCTCCACACCGACCGGCAAAAACGAGAGACATCGGAACACCCATGGCCGACATCATGACCCCCGCCCTCGGCGAATCTGTCACCGAAGCGACGGTCGCGCGCTGGACCAAGAAGGTCGGCGAGGCGGTGAAGAAGGACGAGATCCTCATCGAGCTCGAGACCGACAAGGTCAGCCTGGAAGTGGCCTCGCCCGCTGACGGCGTGCTGAGCGCCATCGGCGCCGAAGAAGGCGCGACGGTTGTTCCGGGTACGGTTCTGGGCGTGGTGACCGAAGGCGCGACCGCCTCGGCCGCGCCCGCCGCCGCCGCTCCGAAGGCCGCGGCCGCTGCTCCGGCTCCCGCGCCGGTCGCCGCCGCCGCCGCTCCCGCCCCGGTGGCCGCCGCGCCCGCCGCCGCCGCTCCGGTCAGCCCGGCCCCGGCCCGTATCGCCGCCGAGACGGGCCTCGACCTGTCGACCGTCGCCGGCACCGGTAAGGACGGCCGGGTGACCAAGGGCGACGCCCTGGCCGCCCTGGAAGCCCGCGCCAACGCTCCGGCCCCGGCCGCCGCGCCTTCGGCCCCGCGTCCGATCCATGAGCGCGAGGAGCGCGTGAAGATGACGCGCCTGCGTCAGACGATCGCCCGTCGCCTGAAGGAAGCCCAGAACAACGCCGCCATGCTGACGACCTTCAACGAGGTCGACATGACGGCGGTCATGGCCCTGCGTGGTCAGTACAAGGACATCTTCGAAAAGAAGCACGGCGTGAAGCTGGGCTTCATGTCGTTCTTCACCAAGGCCGTCGTGGCCGCCCTGAAGGCCGTGCCGGACGTCAACGCCGAGATCGACGGAACCGACATCGTCTACAAGAACCACTACGACATCGGCGTCGCCGTCGGCACCGACAAGGGTCTGGTGGTTCCGGTCGTCCGTGACGCCGACACCATGAACCTGGCCGAGATCGAAAAGGCCATCGGCGCGCTGGGCAAGAAGGCCCGCGACGGCCAGCTGTCGATCGACGACATGCAGGGCGGCACCTTCACGATCACCAACGGCGGCATCTATGGCTCGCTGATGTCGACCCCGATCCTCAACGCGCCGCAGTCGGGCATCCTCGGCATGCACGCGATCAAGGAACGCGCCATGGTCGTGAACGGCAAGATCGAGATCCGGCCGATGATGTACCTGGCCCTCAGCTATGACCACCGCGTGGTCGACGGCCAGGGCGCCGTGACCTTCCTGGTCAAGGTCAAGGAAGCCCTTGAAGATCCGCAGCGTCTGCTGCTGGAACTCTAGCTCGTCCAGGGCCCCTGTCTGAAAGGACGGGGGCCTTGCTTTTCGGCGCTTCGGCGCCCGTCTGGCCTCTCCGTCCTGATTGTCGAAGGGCGAGGGGCGTCCATTACGAGAGACCAACATGGCTCAGTACGACGTCGTCATCATCGGGGGCGGTCCCGGCGGCTACAATGGCGCGATCCGCGCCGGTCAGCTGGGCCTGAAGGTCGCCATCATCGAAGGTCGCGGCAAGCTGGGCGGCACCTGCCTGAACGTCGGCTGCATGCCCTCCAAGGCCCTGCTGCACGCGTCGGAACTGTATGACTCGGCGACCAATGGCGAGTTCGCCAAGCTGGGCATCGAGGTGAAGCCCAAGCTGAACCTGCCCCAGATGATGGCCCAGAAGGCCGAGAGCGTCGAAGCCCTGACCAAGGGCGTCGAGTTCCTGATGAAGAAGAACAAGGTCGACTACATCAAGGGATGGGGCCGCATCGCCGGTCCGGGCAAGGTCGTGGTCAAGGCCGAGGATGGTTCGGAAACCACCCTCGAAACCAAGAACATCGTCATCGCCACGGGCTCGGAGCCCACCCCGCTGCCGGGCGTGACCGTCGACAACCAGCGCATTGTCGACTCGACCGGCGCCCTGTCGCTGGCCGAAGTGCCCAAGAGCCTGGTCGTCATCGGCGCCGGCGTCATCGGCCTGGAGCTCGGCTCGGTCTGGCGTCGTCTGGGCGCCGAGGTCACCGTGGTCGAATATCTGGACCGCATCGTCCCGGGCATGGACGACGAGACCGCCAAGGTGTTCCAGCGCAGCCTGACCAAGCAGGGCTTCAAGTTCCAGCTGGGCGCCAAGGTCACCGCCGCCAAGGCCTCGGCCAAGGGCGTCGACCTGACCTTCGAACCGGTCGCCGGCGGCGAAGCCCAGACCATCTCGGCCGACTATGTTCTGGTCGCCATCGGTCGCCGTCCGTACACGGAGGGTCTGGGTCTCGAGACCGTGGGCGTGGTTCCCGACAAGCGCGGCATGATCGCCAATGATCACTTCAAGACCACGGCGCCGGGCGTCTGGGTCGTGGGCGACGTGACCAGCGGTCCGATGCTGGCCCACAAGGCCGAGGACGAGGGCGTGGCCTGCATGGAGCTGATCGCGGGCAAGGCCGGCCACGTGAACTATGACCTGATCCCCGGCGTGATCTACACCAAGCCGGAAGTGGCCACGGTGGGCAAGACCGAGGAAGAGCTGAAGGCCGCCGGCGTCGCCTACAAGGTCGGCAAGTTCCCCTTCACCGCCAACAGCCGCGCCAAGATCAACCACGAGGGCGAAGGCCAGGTGAAGGTTCTGGCCGACGCCAAGACCGACCGCATCCTGGGCGTCCACATGGTGGGCCCCAATGTCGGCGACATGATCGGCGAATACTGCGTGGCCATGGAGTTTGGCGGCGCGTCGGAAGACGTGGCCCGCACCTGCCACCCGCACCCCACGCGTTCGGAAGCCCTGCGTCAGGCGGCCATGGGCGTCGAAGGCTGGATCATGCAGGCCTGATCGGGCCTGTCTGAAAGTTAATAACAACGTTCGATCAATCGGACGTAGAGTGGCGGGGTTTCGGCAACGGAGCCCCGCCATGTTTCTGTTCGCCCTCCTGCTGGCCGCTGCTGTCCAGGCCGCGCCGGAACCGCCCGCGCTGCTAAAACCGCCCGGCGTGCATGGCCGGATCATGCGGCCCGCGCGCCGGATCTGCGACGCCATGAAGTCGATCCCGGCCGACCAGTCGGGTGAGAGCGACGCCCGCCCCCTGGGTCAGGAACGTCCCGGCCACCTGCAATATGCGGTGATGCGCTCGATCGGCGGCTGTCCCGTGCCGACTCCGATCCGTCAGGTCAGACCCTTCCGCTAGACCCCATGAAAAAGCCCCGCCGGTTTCCCGACGGGGCCTGAGGAGTCGCTCCGGGCGCTCAGCTCGGCCTGCGAGCCTCGCGGGCCAGCTGGTCGGCCTGGCGCTCCATGTCGTCGGCCTGGGAGGGCATGCGCGCCCCCACGGCGCGCAGCTCGGCGTCGGTCACCATATTACCCCGCGCGCGGTTCTCGGCGATCTGCCGGGCGCGGTAGGCGGGATCGCGCAGACGGACCGCTTCGGCGCGCAGCTCCCGGGCGCCCTTTCGCATGTTCTCGGCGCCCTGGGTCATCTGGACGCGGGCCTGGACCATGTGCCGGGCCGCCTCCTGGCGGGCGCGTTCGCCGATCATGCGGGCCTTCTCGCCTTCAGCCCGGGCCTGATCGGCCTCAACCCGCGCTTCGTCGGCCGCCAGGCGGGCGATCTCGGCCTGGGCGCGGCTGGCCTCGGCCCGCAGACGGGCCTGGTCGGCCTGTTGCCGGGCGCCGTCGGCCTGGGCGCGGGCTTCCTCGGCCTGGACGCGCGCCTCGGCCGCCACGGCGCGAGCCTCAGCGGCCTGACGGCGAGCCTCAGCGGCCCCCTGCCTTTCGGCAGGCGTCCCGATCCGGAAATAGCTGTAGGCGACGCCGTCCGCGGGCGGGGCCGGGGGAGCGGGCGGGGCAGGCGGTGCGGGAGGCGGCGCGGGAGGCACGATCTCCATCGGCTCGGGCGGCGCAGGCGGCGGGGGCGGCAGGGGCGGGGCCACGGGCGCGATCGGCAAGACGGGGGGCGCCGGCGGCGCGGGCGGCGCGATCCAGTCCTGACGGCTCAGGCCCAGCGCGGCCAGCGGCGTGGCGACAATGGCCAGGGCGGCGACCGTGACGGCGACGGTGAGCGGGCGCTGGCGAACGGACGTGTCGGTCATGATGCAGGCGATCCTTGTCTTCAGCGTACGGGCGTCGGCGGCCATGGCGGTGGCGGCGCGGGGTGCGCTCAGGTGAGGGGTCGGGTGGGCGGCCAGCCGGACCAGGGCCCGGGCGTAGAGGGTGCGGTCGACGGTCTGGAGCGCGGCGGCGTCGGCGGCCTCTTCGGACCGCTCGGCGAGCACGGCGTGCAGGCGCCAGACCAGCGGATTGAACCAGAACAGCGCCAGGGCCAGGCGGGAGAGCACCAGGAAGATCCAGTCATGGCGCCTCAGATGGGCCATCTCGTGGGCCAGGATGGCGGGGGCGGCGTGTCGCTCGGCCAGGCTGCCCGGATCGATCAGGATGTAGCCGGGCGCTACGCCCCAGCTGAGCGGGCTGTTCAGCCGCTCGCTGGACACCAGGCGGGGACGGTCGACCGGCGGCAGGTGTTCCAGCGGCGCCGACCATGCCGGGCAGGTCACCGGGTTGCCCTGGCGCGTCCAGCGGTGAAGGGTCAGCAGGCCCAGCTGCAGTCGGCCGGCCACGGCGATGACGCCCAGCAGCCACAGGCCGCCGATCACCGCGACGGACGGCGGCCACGACAGGCCGGGCGTGGTCGCCTCGCCCGTCATCACTGGAGAGATTCCCGACGGCATGTCCGGCGACGCCGGCGGCAACAGCGCTAGGTTCATCTCCGGCAGGACGTTCATGATGACGGGTAGGGCCAGCAGCAGGCAGACCGTGGCGCGCAGGATGTCCACCCGGTCGACGGGGCGCTGGGCCAGGAAGCGGGCGCAGACCAGACCGGCGCCGGCGACAAGGCTGGACTTGACCAGCAGCGACAGGAGCAGGCCCGCGGTCATGAGCGGGGCTCCACGGCCCGGTCGATCACCTGCTCCAGAGCGGCTGCTTCCTCGGGGGTCAGTCTCTGGCCAAGGCCCAGCAGGGCGGTGGCGGCGCTGGCGGCCGAGCCGGCGAAGAAGGTGTCGA
>CAYRTE010000101.1:0-6501 GCA_964427205.1 uncultured Caulobacter sp. | reverse complement strand
ACTTCCACAGGCTGGCGCGGTAGTTCAGGTCGTAGGAGATCACGGTGCCGTACTTGCGGGCCACTTCGACCGCTTCGATCACGGCTTCGGCGGTGTTGCTGGCCAGGGCCGCGAAGATGCCGCCGGTGTGGAACCAGCGCACGCCTTCTTCGCCGAACAGCTTTTCCCAGTTCACTTCGCCGGGACGGATCTGCGAGGCGGCCGAGTGACCCCGGTCGCTGCAGCCCAGGGCCGGGCGAACGCCAAAGCCCTTCTCGGTGAAGTTCAGGCCGACGCGCGTGTTGCGGCCCAGGCCGTCGAAATCGCGCCAGATGATGTGGGAGGTGTCGACACCGCCCTGCATCATCAGGTCCTCAACCAGCCAGCCCAGATCGTTCACCGGCAGGGCGGTGACGGCGGTCGAGCGCTTGCCCCAGCACTTCTTGAAAGCGCGGGCGACGTTGTATTCGCCGCCGCCTTCCCAGACGTTGAACTGGCGAGCGTTGCGAACCCGGCCAAAACCGGGGTCGAAGCGCAGCATCACTTCACCGAAGGACGCGCAATCCCACTTCGTTTCCGAAGCCGGGCGGATGTTGAGGATGTTGTCGGTCATTTAGGCCTTCCCACGAACCTTCTTGATGAGATCCACCGTCTCGCGGACCTTCTTGGTGATGCCGGCATAGTCGCCGGCGTCGAGCATTTCCGGGGTGATCAGCTTGGAGCCCATGCCGGCGGCGACGATGCCCGCGCCGAACCACTTCTTGACCGAGGCTTCGTCGGGATCGACGCCGCCGGTCGGCATGATGCGGGTCCAGGGCATCGGGCCCAGCACCGCCTTGACGAAATCGGGGCCGCCGACCGACGAGCCCGGGAACACCTTGACGATCTCGCAGCCCAGTTCCTCGGCGTAGGAGATTTCCGAGGCGCTGCCGCAGCCCGGCGAATAGGGGATCTTGCGACGGTTGCAGACCTTGGCGACGTCGGCGTTGAGGATCGGGCCGACCACGAACTTGGCGCCGTTGGCGATGTAGATGCCGGCGGTGGGGGCGTCGACGATCGAGCCCACGCCCATGATCACGCGCTCATCGGCCGTGGCGAAGTGCTTGGTCACTTCGTAGAAGACGTGGCTGGCGAAATCGCCGCGGTTGGTGAACTCGATGCAGGGCGCGCCGCCGTCGGCGCAGGCCTGGATGACCTTTTTGCAGACCTCGGCGTCGGGGTGATAGAAAACCGGGATCACACCCTGGTCCATCATAGCGGTCAGAACCGCCATACGATCTTTCACCATCACATAGTCCTCCAAAAGGATCGTTCTTGCGCCAGCCCCGCCATGCAGGGCCGTCACGTGGAAGATTTCGCCGGTATTGGCTCAGGGCGATCGTTTAGACCGCGTCGCGTGCGGACGCCACTCTGCGGCTGCCGCTACGTCAAACAAAGGCGCGTTCGCGCCGGCTTGCTTCCTTCCCCAATTTCCCCTTCGTCACCCGCCCTCGTAAAAGTGAGGGCGTCGAGTCAGACCCGACGCCCCGAAGTTTGCGCAGGAGCGAGCTCAAAAGAGCCGCAACGAGACGGGCCGACGAGGTCGTTCCGAAACGTGATGATACCGGTGTCATTTCGAGACTGGCTCGTGGCGCCACCGGTGTCATTGCGCAGATAACCAGAAACCCGCGGTTTAGGCAAGCGGTCTGAGGCGCTTGAAAAACTCTGCTAGATCCTTGAAATCGTGAACAATTCAACGCCCGGTGATTAACCGGTGTTGCGCAGGCCCGCCGCGATCCCGGCCACGGTCAGCTGAATCGCCAGCCGAACCGCCTCGTCCTGGTCCCCGCCCCGCCGCCGCGACAGCAGTTCCAGCTGCAGGTGGTTGAGCGGATCCACCGACAGCCCGGCCAGGGCGACCGACTCGGCCAGCTCCGGCTGGTTGTCCAGCAGGGAGGTTCCGCCCCGGATGGTCAGGGCCAGGCGGCGGGCGGCCTCGTGCTCGACCTTGATGGTCTCGAAGATCCGGCTCGCATTGGCCGGGTCGGGCGACAGGGCCACATAGCGGGCGGCGATGTCCATGTGGCTCTGCGCCAAGGCCAGCTCCATGTTCGACAGCAGGGAGGCGAAGAAGTCGAAACCGCCGGCCAGGTCCTGCAGCTGGCCGACCGACAGCCCTGCCCGCTCGACGCCGGCGGCGAAGCCGTACCAGCCCGGCAGCATGAACCGCGACTGCGACCAACTGAACACCCACGGGATGGCCCGCAGGTCCTCGATCCTGCGGCTGGCGGTCCGGCTGGCCGGGCGCGAACCGATGTTGAGGCCAACGATCTCGCCGATCGGGGTGGCCGACCAGAAGAAGTCCTCGAAAGCGGGATCGTCATAGACCAGGGCCCGATAGCCCTCGAACGAGGCCTGGGCCAGGGCGGTCATGGCCGCCTCGACCTTGGGATCGGGACGCACCACGGGCCGGTCGCTGGCCATCAGCACGGCGGCGGCCAGGCCATCCAGATTGCGGCGGGCGGTGGGTTGATCGCCGAAGCGGCGGGCGATCATCTCGCCCTGCTCGGTCATGCGGATGCGGCCCTGAACGGTGCCGGCCGGCTGGGCCATCACCGCCTCGGCGGCGGGGCCCCCGCCCCGGCCGACGCTGCCGCCCCGGCCGTGGAACAGCTGCAGGCCGACGCCCATCCGCTCGGCCTCGAACGCCAGGGCCGAAGCGCCCCGGGCGACGCCGCGCCGCGAGGCGACATAGCCGCCGTCCTTGTTGCTGTCGGAATAGCCCAGCATGATCTCCTGCACCGGCTTGTCGCCCAGGATGGTGCGGCTGATCGGCAGTTCCAGCCACTGGCGCAGGACGCGAGGCCCCTGCTCGAGATCCTCGATGGTCTCGAACAGCGGGCTGATCTTGACCGACGAGCGCGGCGCCGCGCCGCCCCAGACCAGGCCCACCTGCTTGAGCAAAACCAGCGGCTCAAGGATATCGGACAGGGTCGCCGACTTGGAGATCACATAGGCGCCAAGGCAGCCGTGGCCATAGTCGCGCACCGCCTGGGCGGCGGCCTCCATCGTCGCCAGCTCACGCGTCGTCTCCTCGCCATAAGCGGTGAACGGCGAGACCAGCGGTCGCTGATGCGACAGCTCCTCGATCAGGACCTTGCAGCGCTGCTCCTCGGGCAGCTCCAGATAGCGGACGCCGGTCCCCGCCCGCTGGAAAAGCTCGTGCAGGGTGCGCTCATGAACATCGGCGTTCTGGCGCAGGTCCAGGCTCATCAGGTGGAAGCCGCAGGCCTTGGCCACCTCGACCAGGGTCCGCAGGGCCGTCCCGACCAGGCGTTCGCCGCCATTGCGCTCCAGGCTGTCGATGACCACCGACAGATCGGCGACAAAGGCGTCGGGATGGGCGTAGGGCTCGACATCCGTCCGCCCGTTGGCGAAGGCGACCCACTGGTTGGTCAGCTTCTGGGACACCGCCGAAAGGCGATCAAAGACCAGCTCCAGCACCAGGCGATAGGGCTCGTCGATGCGGTGAACCGACGGGTCCTTGGCCTGGCCGGCCAGGGCCATCAACTCGTCCGAGACGGGGGTATAGGCCGTCGAGATCGCCAGATTGGACCACAGCTTGCGGACCTCGCCGGCGTACCAGTCTAGGATCACCCGCGACTGCGAGCTCAGGGCCAGCTTCAGGGTCTCGCCGTTGACGCCAGGGTGGCCATCGCGGTCGCCGCCTAGCCACGAGCCCATCTTCAGCAGCGGAGCCAGCTCGGCATTGTGGGCGATCTGGGCGGTCCAGTCGCCGTAGAGATCGATGATCGCCGGCAGGATCGAGGTGCGGACGATGGACAGAGCGTTGCGGATCTCGTCCTTCACGGTGATCCGCTCGGGGCGATAGAGCCGCGTGCGCCACATCAGGGCGATTTCGCGAAACAGCCGCTCGCGAATGTCGCTTTCCAGATCGGCCGGCAGATGGTGACGGCGCAGGGCCATCAGCCGCGAGATCTCGGTCTCGCGATCCACCATCGAGCGTCGGCGCACCTCGGTCGGGTGGGCGGTCAGCACCGGCACCACGTTCATGGCGGCGAAGATCCGGGCGATATCGGCGTCGGACTTGCCGCCGGCCTTCAGGACGCCCACGGCATCGACCAGGGTGCGGGGACGCTCGTCGCCCGGCAAGGCGGCGGCCTCGGCGTGGCGACGGCGGCCGGCGACGTCCTCGCCGATATTGGCCAGCAGCGAGTGGCTGGCAAAGGCCCGGGCCAGAAACACGGCCTGGTCGTTCGACAGGTCCGAGAACAGATGATCGAGCACCGGCGCTTCGCCGCTCTCGTCCTCGCGGACGGCGGCCTTGCGCGCCTTGGTCACCAGGGCGGCGGACTCTTCGCCCTCCAGATAGGCGATGGCCTCGGACAACAGCTCGCTCAGCAGATTGGCGTTCTGGCGGACGTGACGGCTGGTGGGACGATCACCGCCGAGCGACAGGGCCGGGTTACGCATAAGCGAGCTCCGTTGACGCCGAAGGCGCCTCTACAGAAGGATGAACCTGGACGCCCTGTCCATGGGGCGCTGACGTTACGGCGCCCTTACCGCGCTTCGCCGTCCGGGAAAACCCGGACGGCATGATGGTTGCGCTACCATCGGGTATTTGCGTGATTCTATGCTGCTAGCGCGCCAGCCAGCCGCCATCCACGGGCAGAGTAATCCCCTGGACGTAGTCCGCCGCTGGCGAGGCCAGGAACACGGCCGCGCCGCCCAGGTCGCTGGGCTTGCCCCACCGGGCGGCCGGGATGCGGGCCAGGATCGAGGCGTTGCGGTCGGCGTCGTTGCGCAGGGCCTCGGTGTTATTGGTGTCGAAATAGCCCGGCGCGATGGCGTTGACGTTGATGCCCTTGGTCGCCCACTCGTTGGCGAGGATCTTGGTCAGGCCTGCCAGACCGCTTTTCGACGCGGTGTAGGACGGCACGCGGATGCCGCCCTGGAAGGACAGCAGGCTGGCGATGTTGATCACCTTGCCGGCGACGCCGTCGACCGGACCCTGCTTCAGCGCCTGCCGGGCGAAGGCCTGGGTCAGGAAGAAGACGACCTTCAGGTTGGTGTCCATCACCGCGTCCCAGTCGGCCTCGGTGAACTCGATGGAGTCGGCGCGGCGGATGATGCCGGCGTTGTTGACCAGGATGTCGACCTTGCCGAACGCGGCGACGGTCTCGTCGATCACGCGCTGGACGGGCTCGATCGAGCCGAAGTCGGCCTTGATCGACAGGAACCCGCGGCCGGTCGCCTCGACGGCGGCCTTGGTCTCGGTGGGCTCACTGCGACCGGCGGCGGCGATGTTGGCGCCGGCTTCCGCCAGGGCCACGGCCACGGCCTGACCCAGACCGGTGTTGGCGCCGGTGACGAGCGCGACCTTGCCTTCGAGGCTGAACGGATTGGCCATGGTGTGTTCCTGTTCAAAAATCTTGTCATCCTGGACGGCCTGAAAGGCCGATCCGGGACCACCGCAAACGCAGGCGCTCGTGGCGGTCCCGGCTCTTCGCTTCGCTACGGCCGGGATGACAACCGCAGAGAAAGGAGCTCGAAAGCCCTACTTCAGCTGGCAGATGTCCAGCACGTTCATGTCGGTATAGTCGAGGTTCTCGCCGCCCATCGCCCAGATGAACGTGTAGTTCGAGGTGCCCGAGCCCATGTGGATCGACCACGGCGGGCTCATCACGGCTTCCTCGTTGGCGATCACGATGTGACGCATCTCGTCCGGCTCGCCCATGTAGTGGAAGACCCGGTCGTTCTCGCCCAGACCGAAGTAGAAATAGGCTTCCGAGCGGCGGTCATGCAGGTGGGGCGGCATGGTGTTCCAGACGCTGCCCGGCTTCAGGACGGTCATGCCCAGCAGCAGTTGGGCCGACTTGCAGGTGGTCGGCACGATATACTGGTAGATGGTGCGCTCGTTGGAGGTCTCCAGCGCGCCGCGCTCCAGCGGGACGGCGTTGGCGAATTCCAGCTTCTTGGTCTCGAACGCGGCATGGGCCGGCAGGCTGGTGATGTAAAAGCGGGCCGGGTTGGCGGCGTCGAGGCTTTCGAACACCACGTCCTTGGCGCCCATGGTGACGTAGATGCCGTCACGCGGCTCGATGTCGTAGACGACGCCGTCCACCGTGACCTTGCCCTTGCCGCCGCCGACATTGATGGCGCCCAGTTCGCGGCGCTCAAGGAAAGGGTGACCAGCGGCCGAGGCGGGCTCGGTCTGGTCAGGCAGCTTCACGCCCTTCGAGATCGGGGCGACGCCGCCGACCACGAAGCGTTCGGCGTGGTTATAGTGCAGGACGATGCCGTCCTCGGCGAACAGGCCGTCCATCAGATAACGATCGCGCAGGTCGTCATTGCTGACCGAGAACATCATGTCCGGATGGGTGGCGTGATAGGTCTTGCTGAACATTATGGTGCTCCGGAATTCTTATTGGGCGGCTTGGACCGACGAAGGCGTCGGCCGGGGTTGGTCGAGTTTGTAGGCGCGCTTGGGCAGGGTGTAGGTCAGGTCGACGATCAGCTCCT
>CAYRTE010000100.1:0-6735 GCA_964427205.1 uncultured Caulobacter sp. | reverse complement strand
GCCTAGCAGAACATCAGATCACCCTTGCCAATGGGGAGCCGTCCACACATGGCGCCGTCGCGACCAGAGGTGAAGGATCTGTTCTGGGAGTTGGAAGCCGCCCTGTTCCGGCGACTTCCAACAATCGAGCGCGGTCAGTGAGCCCCGTTCAACCTGTGGAACATCGACTCGTAATCGCCGATCTCGGCGAAGCGCAGCGGCTTGACCCGTTCAACCAGGATCTCGCCGCGCGGGGTGTCGCCCCTTTCGATCAGGCCCAGGACCTCGGTGGTGTAGTCGGCCAGTGGCATGGAGTTGGGGTTCTCGGCATGGCCCGGCATCAGGTTGGTGGCGACGGCGGGCGGCGCCAGTTCCAGAACCTCCACGGCCGTGTTGCGGAGCTGATGACGAAGCGATTGAGTCCACGAATGTATGGCCGCCTTGGTGGCGTTATAGGTCGGGGTGGCCGCCAGCGGAATGAAAGCCAGGCCTGAGGTCACGGTGATCACCGTCGCCTTTGGCTGGGCGCGCAAGTGCGGCAGCAGGGCCGCCGTCAGCCGGATCGGACCCAGGAAATTGGTCGTGATCGTCGCGTCCACCGTCGCCAGATCGAACCGTTCGGCCGTGAGATCCTCGGCCTTCATGATCCCGGCGTTGAGAATCACGGCGTTCAGGCCTGGATGGTCCTTGACGATACGGGCGCCGAAGGCGGCGACACCGGCAGGGTCCTCCACGTCCAGCGTCGCCCAAGCCATGCCCGGATTGGCAGCTGCGGTTTCCCTCAGCATGCCCTCGCGGCGCCCCGCGATGACGATCTGGTTGCCGCGCGCATGCAGGGCCTCGGCCAGGGCGCGGCCGATGCCGCTGCCGCCGCCGGTAATCAGGATGGTGTTTCCGGTGATGTTCATGGTCGTCTCCAACAGGATGCCTAAGCGCTGGAGATCAGGTATGGGTGTCACTCTCCATTGGAAAGTAGGCACCGAAAGTCGCCATACTTACCCATCAGAAAGAATTTGCTATGACTGCTCCGCCGCCGGCGAGAATTTCGAGCCCTGAAACTGGCGAATTTCCCGATCCGCGCGTCGAAGCCCTCGTCAACGAGGTGATCGGCAGGGTCGCGGACAAATGGACGATGCTGATTCTGGAGGTTTTGGCCGAGCATGGCGAGACCCGCTTCACCCGCATTGGCGAACGGGTTGGAAACATCAGCCAAAAGATGCTGACCCAGACTTTGCGGCAGATGGAGCGCGATGGGCTTGTCGTCCGGACGGTCCACCCGTTGATCCCGCCCAAGGTCGAATACCGGCTGACAGATCTCGGGCTGACCCTCGCAGAGGCCTTCTGCGGCGTTTGGATGTGGGCGGAGAAGAATATCGAACGCATTGAGGCCGCACGTGCGGCCTTCGATGCGAGAAGAGCATGAGTGGCGCCGCCCATGTTGAGTCCGACAATCGCATGGTCTGACGAGCGGATGCTCGTCGCGCCCGTCGCTGAATGTCCAGTTTTTGGAGCGACGCCAATGTCTCCTCCTGGCGCCACCCAGACCGCCCCTCGCCCCGGCGACCAACTCCAGGAAGCGGACGCAGCGATGGGCTGAGAAGGGTGGATTGCAGAAATCAAACCGGCTCCCAACAGCGGACCTACAGAGAGCCAGGATCAGGTCTTCATCCCTTCCGACATCTGCCTTGTACAGAGCGGCGTCATTGAGCCGTCACGCTATGGCCAGATGGCCTCATCGACGTGCCAGCCGAATGGCCCTCAGGTCCGCCTCATCGCGCACCACTCTCGCGGCGACGATGTCCTGGGTCGGGGAGACGGCCAGGCTGTGCTTCAGACCGAACGTCCCCAGCGACTGGACATCGCGACTCGCGCCGGACCACCCGGTCAGGCGCAGAATGGCCTCGCCGCCGGGAGCGCCCGTCAGATGGTAGACGCCGTTAGCTGTCGGTGTCCAAGCCCCCTCCGGGTCGATGCGGATCAAAGGCGCGGACAGAACGACGCCTCCGGCTTCCAAGCGCCAAAGCCGGTCATCATCCTTCTTCACCGCGTAGAGACCCCTGGCACCGGCGCTTTTGACGGTCAGAACCCCGACACTGTTCCGAACCACAGTGATCCGTCCTTGGCCGTCGATCCGTTCGATGCGCCAGCCGCCTTCCCGGAGCGTAGGAACGAGGAGGTCGCCGTTCTGGTCCCACGCCAGTTCGTCGCGCACCGCGCCGTCCGAAGTGAGGTTTCGAAGATTGGAGCCTTCGGCGTTGATCAGATAGACGTCCGTGCGGCCCTCTCGCGACGCGACGAATGCGATGCTCTGGCCGTCAGGCGACCACCGGGGCGAGAAGACGCTGCTGGCCTTCAGGTCGGTCAGACGCGTCGGTTCACCATTGCTGCGCTTGCTCCAGATTTCCGATTCGCCGTTCTGATCTGAAACGAAGGTCAGCTGGCCTGTCGCGGAAAGGTCCGGGTCCCAGTCGCTGGTGTTGCCGTCCGTCAGGGCAACGGGCGCGTCGCCAGCGCGCCAAGCGAACAGGTTCGATCGGTAATCGCCGGCCTCGACCGCCAGCAACCCGGTCTCGTCGGCGGACAGGCGGCCGAACTCGAGCAAGCCCAGACTCAGGCGAACGGGCGTCGCCGGCCGCTTGAAGTCCACCGACCACAGGCCGGAGTCGCCGCCCCGATTGCTGGAGAAGACAAGGGTCCGATCATCTGCGGTGAAGGCGTAGCCCATGGCCTTCCACCCATCGTGGGTGAGCGCTCTTAGTCCGGCGCCGGAAACCTCGGCAGCGTAGAGATCAGCAACGCCATAGGAAAAAGCACGCCTGAAGACCATGTGATCGCCGCGGTGGGTGACGACGGGATCGAGGTCGCCCAGGCTGGCGGTGGGCGGCGAGGTGACCTCGCGCATCCTTCCGGTGTCAGGGGACAGGGCCCGGATGCGGCGCACGGCGTCGCGCGTCGGCCGGTCGGACAGCAGGATTTCGCCTTCCCGTGTCCAAGCCAGACGCGTCATGGATTCCACCGAGCAACGGCCCACGACGCGCGGCTCGCCCTGGGGAACCGGCGCGACCAGGATCTCGCAGGGCGCGCCGGGAATGCGGCGGACGAAGGCGATGCGCCGTCCGTCGGGCGACCAGGCCGGCGCCATTTCGTCTTCGGCCGTGTGGGTCAGTCGGATCGGCGTGCCGTCGGCGATGCCCCGCAGGAAGATGTCTCTCTGGGTCCCGAACCCAGCGCCGCCGGCATAGGCGAGCAGGCGCCCGTCCGGTGAAAGCGCGGGGTGGGTCTCGACGCCGGGGTCAGAGGTCAGGGGGCGCACGGCCTCGGTCGCGAGCGCGCCCGGAGGCTTCATCAAGACGAATGCGCCGACGCCCAGCGCGGCGATGGCGACGACGCCGCCCGCCAGCAGCCACCGCAGCGGCCGCCGAACGGAGCGAGGCGACGGTGTGCAGGACGGCGTTTCGATCGCCTCCGGCGCAACAGAGAGAAGCCGTAGGCGATAGCCGACCTTGGGGATGCTTGCGATTTCCACGGCCGGATCGTACTGGAAGACCTTCCTCAACCTGCCGATGCATCGCACCAGGGCGTCGTCGCCGACGATCCGTCCATCCCAGCAGAGCCGGGACAGTTCCTCGCGGCTGAGCGGACCGCCGCGCCCGCGGTTGAGCGCGACCAGAACCTGCATCACGCGGGGTTCGAGTTTGCAGCTTCCATCGGGCCAGACCACCTCGAGAGCGGCGGGGTGAACCATGCCCGCCCCCAGCGGGAACGGCGGTTCAGACACCAGTTCGATCGGCCTGCGAAGCAGAGCTGACAGGTCGTTCATCGGAAAATCATCGGTTCAAGATCGGGCCCCCGCCCTCGCTCCCAGGACGCCAATGTCTTCTATCGCCGCGGCTATTACCAGTCATCTTGATGGAACCCGCCGATGCGCATCCTCGACGCCCGCCTGCTAGTACTGACCCCTCTGTCTCTGGCGCTCGCCGCCCCCGCGCTCGCGCAGACCTCGCCGTCGCCTGCTCCCCGGGTCGCCGCCCAGTCCGCGCCGCAGGCCGAAACCAGCCAGCAGGGCGTCCTGGTCTTTACGCCGGACTTCTTCGCCAGCCAGCAGCCGGTCACGGCCTTGGACATGGTCAGCCGGGTGCCAGGCTTCAGCGCCGTCGATGGCGACGGCAGCCGTGGTTTCCAGGGCTCAGTCGGCAACATCCTGATCAACGGCGCGCGCCCGGCCTCGAAGAACGATACCGGCTCCAGCGTGCTGTCGCGCACCTTGGTCGCCCAGGTCGAGCGCATAGAGCTGGTCCGCGGCGGCGCCCCGGGCATCGACATGCAGGGCTTCTCGGTCGTCGCGAACGTCATCACCCGAGACCAGTCCAGCCGCCAGTCGATCTTCACCGGCAATGCGGTCCTGTATGAGGGCGGCAACGACACCTACGGCGGCACATGGCAGTTCACCGCCAAGAACGGAGACCGCACCTGGGGCTTCACCCTTTCCGATGGGTTCGTGGTCAACGACTCCAACGGCGTCGGCCCCGTCGTGCGCCGCGACGGCGCGGGCGCTCTACTACGCAACGAGGACTTCTCCAACGACCAGCGGAGCGGCGGCAATGCGCTGCGGCTGAACTACGCCAGTCCCTTCGTAGGAGGCCTGATCGACCTGACCGCCCGCTACGGGATCAACGACTTCGAGAATCTGACCCTGCAAACATCGCCTGCCGTGCGGCGCGAGTCCCGATACCAGAAGGACGACTCTAGCGGCGAGTTCGGCGCGGTCTTCACCCGCCCGCTCGGCAAACGCCTGACCTCCGAGACGCGCTTTATCCACGAGTTTGACGCGAGCGATGCCGTCGCCTTTTCTCGGACCCGGCTGAACAGCGTGGACGGCACCGAGCAGCGCTTCGCCACTGAGAGCGAAGGCGCCGAGACCATCTTGCGCAGCCTGCTACGCTACGAACGCTTCGCCAGCCTGACCTTCGAGATTGGCGGCGAGATCGCCTACAACATGCTGGAGACCGATCAGGCCTTCAGCAACGGCGGGGTCCCGGTTTCTCTGCCCTCGGCCTCGGTCAAGGTCGAGGAGACTCGTGGCGAGGTGTTCGGAAGGGGCACCTGGCGGGTGCGCGACAACCTCTCTTTCGAAAGCGGCCTGCGCGTCGAGGGCTCGACCATCAGGCAGTCGGGCGACGCAGACAGCGAGAAGACCTTCTCCTTCATCAAGCCGCGCCTGCTGGCGACCTGGACCCCCAGAAGCAACAACCAGTTCCGCGTGCGTTTCGAGCGCGAGGTGGGGCAACTGGACTTCAACGACTTCGCCGCCTCGGCCGAGCTGCAGAACGAGAACGTCCTCGGGGGCAACATCGACTTGGAGCCCGAACAGCGCTGGATCAGCGAACTGGCCTACGAGGGGCGCTTCTGGCGCGATGGCGTCGTCAGCGTCACCCTGCGCCACGACGAGATCAGCGACGCCATCGACGTCATCCCGCTGGAGGACGGCCTCTCGGCGACCGGCAACATCGGCGACGCTACGCTGCACCGGCTGTCGGTGAACATCCAGGTGCCGTTGGACCGGTTCGGCTTCAGCGGCGGCCGGATCAGCGCGCGCAACACCTGGAACCATACCGAGGTCACGGATCCCACGACCGGCAAGACGCGCTCGCTCTCCGACGTCCCGAAAACCCACGCGGTCATCATAGTCGCTCAGGACATCAAGTCGTGGAATCTGCAGTGGAGCGCCGCCTGGGTCCCGCTGCTGGGCCGAACCAGCTACGATCCGGACGTGCAGTTCTCGTGGAGGGGGCGCGACTTCCTGGAGGGCTGGGTCGAGTACAAGCCGACCCCGACGCTGGCGATCCGCGCCCAGATCAACGTCTGGGACGAATACCACCAGACGCGTATCGCCTACGCTGACCGCAACACTCGACCGATCAGCTATGTCGAGACCCGCAACGTCGATCCCCGAACCTTCTATTCGATGCGTCTTCGCAAGACGTTCTGAGTGCGGGTCGCTCGCCCTCGACGTCCAGATCGAGAATGGCGGCTTCTAGAAATCCTTCCAGATTGCGGTCAGCCATTCCCCGGCCGCCACGACGAGAGATTGACGGCGACATTCTTCGGCGAAGCTGGGTACGTTTTGTTCAAAGCTCATGGCTGTCCCCTGTTCCCGTTCACCGATAGCTGACGTGAACAGGATCCGCCAAGGGTCGGGTCCAGAAAGTGAGACCGTGCCTGAAACCATACCTCGGACTCTCCGACCGAGAGCGGCCAGGGTGGAGGTCTTTTCAGGGCTGGACCTTACCATTGACCGCACCGGCTGAAGGTCCGGAGTCTGGAGCGATCATTGAGTCCGCTTCTGATGCTGTGGACGGCTCTCCACCCCACCGGCAGCCTTGGCTTCCGGTTAGAGCTGGAGGAGAGCCATGGGTCAGGTTGTCACGATTGGTTTGGACATCGCCAAGTCGGTGTTCCAGGTGCACGGCGTCGACGCGGAGGGCGCCGTCGTCATTCGGCAGAAGCTCCCGCGAGCGCGTCTGCTGTCGTTCTTCGCCAAGTTGGAGCCCTGCCTCGTCGGCATCGAGGCGTGCGGCGCATCCCACCACTGGGCGCGCGAGCTCACCAGGCTAGGCCATGAGGCTCGGCTGATGCCGCCCAGCTACGTGAAGCCCTATCTGAAGCGTCAGAAGAACGACATGGCCGACGCAGAAGCCATCTGCGAAGCGGTGACCCGCCCGACGATGCGGTTCGTGCCGGTGAAGGCGCCCGAGC
>CAYRTE010000099.1:0-7771 GCA_964427205.1 uncultured Caulobacter sp. | reverse complement strand
ACGGTCATCCGGGTTCGCCCCGGCCGCTTCGCGCCTCCCCAACCCCTTCAGTGGCCGATGCCGCGTGAGGCTGAGAAGCCGTGTCCGCCAGACTTGCTCCTTACGGTCACAGCCATCGCCTATGACCTACAACGGCTGTCATCCCGGACAAGCGCGCAGCGCGCCGATCCGGGACCGACGCCTGAGCGCCGCGTTCCAGGTCGGTCCCGGATCTGCGCCCGGCTTCGCCAGGCTTGTCCGGGATGACAAACGTTCTGGAGGTGACGTCATATCCGATGGCCCCGCCTATCTGGGGAAGACGGCTGCGCAGCAGCCCGTAGAAGGCAAGTGCGCCAACACCCCTTGTCTCCCACGCAAAAACGAGCATCTACACGCCCATGCGCCGCTTCGACTTTTCCGCCCCTGATTTCGCCGCCGCCTTCAAGGCCTTCCTCGACGAGGATCGCGGATCACCCGCTGATGTCGACGCCTCGGTCGTCCAGGTGCTTGACGCTGTCCGCACCGGCGGGATCCAGGCCGTGCTGGACCTGACCCGCAAGTTCGACCGCGTCGACCTGACCGAGCAGACCGTCCGCGTCACCGCCGAGGAAATCGAGGCCGGCGCCGCGCAGACCCCCGCCGACGTGCGCGAGGCCATCGCCTTCGCCGCCGCCCGCATCCGCGCCTATCACGCTCGCCAGCGTCCGGCCGACCAGGCCTGGACCGATGAGGCCGGGGTGCAGCTGGGCTGGCGCTGGACGCCGATCGAGGCCGTGGGCGTCTATGTGCCCGGCGGCCGCGCGGCCTATCCCTCGACCGTGCTGATGAACGCCGTGCCCGCCCAGGTGGCCGGCGTCGACCGCATCGCCATGGTCACCCCGCCCGGCAAGCTGCAGCCCGCCGTGCTGGCCGCCGCCAAGGAAGCCGGGGTCACCGAGATCTGGCGCATCGGCGGCGCCCAGGCCGTCGCGGCCCTGGCCTATGGCGCCGGACCCATCCAGTCGGTCGACAAGATCGTCGGCCCGGGCAACGCCTATGTCACCGCCGCCAAGCGTCGCCTGTACGGCGTGGTCGGCATCGACGCCCTGGCCGGTCCCTCCGAGATCGTGGTGGTGGCCGACAACAAGAACAATCCCGACTGGATCGCCGCCGACCTGCTGAGCCAGGCCGAGCACGACCCGGCCGCCCAGTCGATCCTGATCACCGACGATCCCGCCTTCGCCGCCGCCGTCGAGGCCTCCGTGATCGAACGTCTGAAGACCCTGGCCACTGGCGAAGACGCCGCCGCCTCGTGGCGCGACCACGGCGCGGTGATCATCGCCCCGCTGGACGAGAGCCCGGCCCTGGTCGACGCCATCGCCCCCGAGCACGTCGAGTTCGCCCTCGACAATCCCGAGCGTCTCTCCGACCGGGTGCGCCACGCCGGCGCGATCTTCCTGGGTCGCCTGACGCCCGAAGCCATCGGCGACTATGTGGCCGGCTCCAACCACGTGCTGCCCACCAGCCGCGCGGCGCGCTTTCAGTCGGGACTGTCGATCTATGACTTCCTCAAGCGCACCTCGATCGTGAAGTGCGACGCGGCCTCGTTCGCGATCCTGGGGCCGCACACGGCGGCCCTGGCCACGGCAGAAGGTTTGCCGGCTCACGCCCTGTCGGCGTCCATTCGCCTGCCTGGGCGGTTGCCTTCCGAAGGCTGACGCGCAAAGCTCGGGCGACACATGACAGACGCCACAGCCAATCAGCACCTGAAGTCGATCGTCATCGACGAAGACAGCCTCGCGGCCGCCTCGCGCGACCAGGAGCAGGAGCGTCAGGTCGCGATCTTCGATCTGCTTGATTCGAACTATTTCGAGCCGGCCGAGGCCAGCGGCGGTCCCTATGACCTGAAGCTGTCGCTGATCGAGAACCGCCTGGCCTTCGATATCGGCGGTCCCGACTACGAGCGCCGGCATCTGCTGTCCCTGTCGCCCTTCAAGGGGGTGATCAAGGACTACTTCATGATCTGCGACAGCTATTACTCGGCGATCCGCAATTCGACGCCCCAGCAGATCGAGGCCCTGGATATGGGCCGGCGGGGTCTGCACAACGAAGGCTCCTCGCTGCTGCGCGAGCGGCTGGAGGGCAAGGTCAAGACCGACCTGGACACCGCGCGGCGCCTGTTCACCCTGATCTGCGCGCTGCACTGGCGAGGCTAGGGCGCTTTGCCTGCTCTGCCGGACGCCGTCCTCTTCACCTGCAACTATAACCGCGTGCGGTCGCCCATGGCCGAGGGACTGTTCCGGCGGTTCTATGGCACCCGGGCCTTCGTTGATTCGTGCGGCCTGCGCGGCGACCCCACCGGCGAGGGAATCGATCCCTTCGTGATCGCCGTGATGGACGAGCTGGGCCTGGACGTTTCCGATCACAAACCCAAGACCTTCGCCCAGCTGGAAGACGACAGTTTCGACGTCGTCGTCTCGCTGACGCCCGAGGCCCAGCACCGCGCCGTCGAGCTGGCGCGGGATCGGGCGGTGGATATCGAGTATTGGCCGACCCACGATCCCACCCTCGTCGACGGCTCGCGGGAGGCGCGCCTGGAGGCCTATCGCGAGGTTCGCGATGGTCTGGCCGAGGCCATCAAGAGACGTTTCGGCGCGCCATCGACGTTTGGGGGGTGAATGCGCTATAGAGGCGCCTCGCCGCGACGGCCCACGTCTCGACCACCCGGTCGGGGCGTCCTCGCGGCTATCTGTTTGCTCCAATTGAGAGGCCTGATGGCTAAGGAAGAACTTCTCGAGTTTCCCGGTACGGTCAGCGAACTGCTGCCCAACGCGACCTTTCGCGTGACGCTGGAAAACGCCCACGAGATCATCGCCCACACCGCCGGCAAGATGCGCAAGAACCGCATCCGCGTGCTGGCCGGCGACAAGGTGCTGGTCGAGATGACCCCCTACGACCTGACCAAGGGCCGTATCACCTACCGCTTCAAGTAGGGGCGATGGCTTCCGCTACGGCCGTCCAGCCGGCGCTGGTTCTGGCCAGCGCGAGCCCCCGGCGCCTGGACCTGCTGGCGCAGGTCGGCGTCACCCCCGACCGGGTCGATCCCGCCGACATCGATGAAACGCCCCTGCGTGACGAGACCCCGCGTCTTCACGCCCTGCGCCTGGCGCGGGAAAAGGCGCGGGCCGTCGCCGGGCGGGCCCCGGGCGACTTTGTCCTGGCGGCCGACACCGTGGTCGCCGTCGGGCGTCGCATCCTGCCCAAGGCCGAGACCGAGGACCAGGCCCGCAAATGCCTGGCGCTGCTGTCGGGCCGTAATCACAAGGTCCTGACCGCCGTGGCCGTCATCGCGCCGGATGGCCGCGAGGCCTCTCGGCTGGTCGAGACCCGCGTTCAGGTCAAGCTGCTCTCCGATCTCGAGAAGGCTGACTATCTGGCCGGCGGCGAATGGCGCGGCAAGGCGGGCGGCTACGCCGTTCAGGGCGTGGCCGGCGGTTTCATCATCGACCTGCATGGCTCCTATACGAGCGTCGTCGGCCTGCCGCTGTACGAGACGCTGAACCTGCTGCGCGGCCTGGGCTGGGTTTCGAAATGAGCGAGAGACGCGCCTATCTCTATAAAGGCGTCGGCGAGACCGTCGGCGTCGTCACCCTGGACGGTCGGCCCGAGCGGCTGATCGCGACCTGGGATGGCGATGATCCGCTGGACGTCGAAGGCGTTCGTGGCGTGGCCCGCATCCGCAAGATCGAAAAGGCCTTCGCCTCGGCCTTCGTCCAGCTGCCCGGCGGCCAGGACGTGCTGCTGCCCCTGCGCCCCGACATGCCCAAGCTGGTCGAGGGCGGTCTGGTCGAGATCGAGATCCGCACCCCCTCACGCCGCGACAAGTCGGCCGTGGCCCGCTTCATCGGGGAAGGGGAGGGCGAGCCCCGCGTGCTGGAGCTGGCCTTCACCGTCGAACAACAGCTGCGCCTGCTGGTGAAATCCGGATCGCCCACCGGCGGCGAAGCGGCCCTGCAAGCCGTGGAAGCCGCGGAAGCCGAAGCTCTGGAAACGATCTTCGCCCTGCCGGGCGGCGGCGACATCAGTATAGAGCCTACCCGCGCCCTGGTGGCCGTCGATGTCGATCTGGGCGCCCGCGAGGGTCTCGACGCCAAGCGCGCCGCGCGTCAGGCCAATATGGCCGCCCTGGGCGTGGCCGCCCGGGTTCTGCGTCTCAAGGGTCTGGGCGGCATCGTCGTCTTCGATCTGGTTGGACGTGGTCATGACGGCCAAGCCCTGTCGACGGCGGCCCGCAACGCTTTCTCGGTCGACAATCCCGGCGTGGCCATCGGGGCCATCAGCCGTTTCGGAACGCTTGAGATGACCATTCCCCGACGGGGGCGGCCGATTCTCGACCGCTTGCTGGACGCCAGGGGCGAGGCCAATCCCGCCGCCGTGGCGCGCCGCGTGGCGCGGGCGCTGGAACGCGAGGGCAGGGCTGATCCCGGTGGCCGGCTCACCGCGCGATGCGCTCCCGCCGTCGCCGATTCCTTCGCCGCGCTGGACGCGGGCCTGGCCGACCGGCTGGGCCGCAGATTCGTCGTCGAGGTCGTCGCCAACTGGCCAGTCGAACGCATCGAGGTGTCCGCAACATGAGCAGTGGCTGCCCCATTTGCGGCAAGCCGGTCGATCCGGCCTTCCGTCCCTTCTGTTCCAAGCGCTGCTCGGACGTGGATCTGCAGCGATGGCTGTCGGGTCGCTACGTCGTGCCCGCGACGGATGACGAGGATGAAAATCCCTCGCTGGAAGGCATCTACAGGAATGACGATTAGGGCGCTGGACAACCAAATCGGCCTCGCCTATAGACGCGGCTCCCCGCTGCAAGGCGGGCGCTGAAGCGGTTTTCGGACCGCTAGGCCCAAGGGCCTGGATAGCTCAGTTGGTAGAGCAGCGGATTGAAAATCCGCGTGTCGCTGGTTCGAATCCGGCTCCAGGCACCATTTTCCCGCGTTTTTCGACATCTTGCGCCGCCAGGCCGAAGTCGATGGCGCGCGCGGCGTGGCCGGCTTGTCGGGGTGGTCTGACAAGGCATGATTGTAATCGCCCCGGGCGCCCGGGCGCCCGCCTTTCGGTGACCATTGTTTTGTTTTCATGCTGCACTGCAGCGGGAACTTTCCCGTTGATAGGGAAAAACCGCCCTCAAATCCTGATTTCTCATTTGTGCGATGCAGCAAGCTGGGGGGCTGAAGATTTGTGACGATAATTTTATGCCCAGAAGAACCCCTTGACGGTGCGAAAAGGGGTTGCCAAAGGACCCCTGCCGCAATTCTAACATTGCGGTAAGGTCAAAGCCTCTCCGGGGGCTTTGGTCACACGCGCTTCGAAACGATCCTTCTGGAGGGCCTAGTCCTCGCGAGGGGCGTAACGGGTCGAGCGCTGCGAAGCGGGTCCGCCAGGTCGACAGAGAAATCTGCCGCTTGGGGGGCTATTCAGAGTTAGGGTAGAAACGCTCTCGCGCGACGACCCTCGGTCCAAACGTGCTAGACCAATCAGGAACTGGCGACAGATGCTCGACATTAAACGGAAGACCCCCCTCATCGCTCTCGTTGGCGCCATGGCGCTGATGGTAAGCGCTCCCGCTTTCGCTCAGGACGCCGCGGCTCCCGCCCCGGCCGCCGCCGAAAGCACCGCCGCACCGGCCGCTGACGCCGCCGTTGCTCCGGCTCCGGCGCCGGCTGAAGAGCCCGCCGCTGAAGAAGCCAAGAAGGAAAGCCATTCGCTGACCCCGGTCGGCATGTTCCTCGCCGCTGGCGCCGTCGTTAAGGTCGTCATGATCGGCCTGCTGCTCGCCTCGGTCTTCTCCTGGGTTCTGCTGATCACCAAGATCTTCGAGTTCGGCGCCCTCAACAAGCAGTCGGACAAGTTCCTGGAAGCCTTCCGCGGCGCGCGTTCGATCGCTGACATCGCCCGCATCGGTTCGTCGGAAGAATTCGAAGGCAACCCGATGGCCGACATGGCCGCCGCGGCCGCTCAAGAAGTTGAACTGTCGCGTCAAGCGGGTCTGGCTGTCGGCGGCGAACACCGCGACTCGACCATCTCGCGCGCCACCTACGCCATCAACGCGGTGCAAGCCTCGCTGGTTAAGCGTCTGTCGGGCGGCATGGTGTTCCTGGCCTCGGTCGGTTCGGCCGGTCCGTTCATCGGTCTGTTTGGCACCGTTTACGGGATCATGACCTCGTTCATCGGCATCGCGAACACCAACACGACCAACCTGGCCGTCGTCGCCCCCGGCATCGCCGAAGCGCTTCTCGCCACCGGTATCGGTCTGTTCGCCGCTATTCCCGCGGTTATCTTCTACAACTACTTCCAGACCCGCATCTCCGGCTACGGAACGCGCTCGGAAGGCTTCGTTGCTGAACTGATGAACGCCATCTCGCGTCAGCTCGACAAAGGGGCGTAAGACCGATGGCCGCCAAACTCTCAGGCGGTGGGGGCGACAGGTTCAACGTCGAACAGAACAGCGAGATCAACGTTACGCCCTTTGTGGACGTTATGCTGGTTCTCCTGATCATCTTCATGGTGGCGGCTCCGCTAGCCTCCGTGTCGGTCGAAGTGAACCTGCCGCCGGCGGTCGCGAAAGCATCGCAAAACCCGCCGAAACCGGTCTACATCTCCATCAAGGCTAACGGTAACGTCTATATCGGCGACTTTCAGACCACCGTGGACGAGATGGGGCAGGACCTCGCGAAGAACATCGGCAAACGCGATCCGACCAAGGAGCGTATCTTTATCCGGGCTGACGAAAAGACCCGCTACGGAGCTTTCATGGAGGTTATGAACACCCTCCAGGATAACGGCTTCTACAGCGTGGCGCTCATCGGCCGGGATGATAGCTAGGGGTGAATGCATGGCTGAACAACAGACGCCCGAGCATCGCCACTACGATCCGCTCACCTCGGACGGTCCCCGTCGCAAAAAAGGTCTAGGCGCCTTCGGCTTCGCGCTGATTGTCGTCGTTGGTCTGCACGCACTCCTCTTCGCCTATCTGGCCAAGCAGAAGTTCGAGTCGGTGTTCAAGGAGTATTCGGACGACGCCGTGGACGTGGAGCTTCCGCCCCCGCCCCCGCCGCCGCCGCCTCCTCCTCCGCCGCCGCCGCCGACCAATGAGCCTCCGCCCCCGCCGGCGGTGGTCCAGCCTCGGCCTCCGATCGCGCCGCCGCCGGACATCACTCCGCCGCCGCCGCTGCCGATCCCTCCCGTCGAGAAGCGGGTGGAACAATCGGCTCCGCCGGTGATCTCGGCCGCTCCGCCGGTGGCTACGCCGCCGCCGCGCGCTTCGGTGATCACCCGTCCTGACTGGGCTCGCAAGCCCAGCGGGGACGACATGGCCCGGTACTACCCGGACCGTGCTCAACGGATGGAAGTCAACGGCCGCGCGACGATCTCGTGCACCGTGACGGCCAGGGGTTCACTCGAAGGCTGCTCCGTGGTCTCCGAGAACCCAGCCGACTACGGTTTTGGCGATGCGGCTTTGAAGCTGTCGCGCCTCTTCCGGATGAAGCCGAAGACCCTCGACGGCTCGCCCGTCGATGGCGGCGCCATCACGGTTCCGATCGTCTTCCAGGTCCCGCAATAGGGCCTGGTCAGACCGGAAAAGACAGGAACGCCCCGGAGTTTCGGCTCCGGGGCGTTTTCCTTTTGTGGGGGCTGTTTCGGTGCTTGATCCTGCCCGCGCCTCCGACTAAAGACACTCCCTCGCGATGCGCTGCCTTAGCTCAGTTGGTTAGAGCGCCGGTTTGTGGAACCGGAGGTCCTCAGTTCAAGCCTGAGAGGC
>CAYRTE010000098.1:0-7970 GCA_964427205.1 uncultured Caulobacter sp. | reverse complement strand
CCAATCCTCACGCAAGAACAGCTTCTGCGAAGCGGACAGGTCGAGCCGAAACGCACAAAACACATCACGGTCATCCGGGTTCGTCCCGGCCGCTTCGCGCCTCCCCAACCCCTTCAGTGGCTCATGCCGCGTGAGGCTGAGAGCCCGTGTCTTCTCCCTTCCACCTTGGATGGGGGAAGGGGGTCGAGACCGGCATGCCCCCTACTCCCCCTCTTCCTCGTCATACCCGACCAGCCGCAACGCCCGGGCCGGCAGGCCCTCCAGCTCGCACCAGCGCAGCAGGGCCTCTTCCCGGCCATGGGTGATCCACACCTCGCCAGGATGCAGCTCCGACAGGGTGGCGGTGAGCTCATCCCAGTCGGCATGGTCCGACAGGATCAGCGGCAGCTCGACGCCCCGCTGCCGCGCCCGAGCGCGCACGCGCATCCAGCCGGAGGCGAAGCAGTCGACCGGATCGGCGAAGCGGCGCGACCAGCGGTCGGCGATGGCCGAGGGCGGGGCGATGACGATCTGGCCGGCGAAATCCTTCTTGGCCTGGCCGGTGGTGGCGGGCAGCAACGGCCCCAGGTCGACGCCGTGATCTTCGTACAGGGCGTTCAGCCGCTCCAGCGCGCCATGCACATAGATCGGCTGGTCCCAGCCGCCCTCGCGCAGCAGCCGGATCACCCGCTGGGCCTTGCCCAGGGCATAGGCGCCGACCAGATGGGTGCGCTCGGGAAACTGGGCGACGCTGGCCAGCAGGTTGCGGATCTCGCCGGCGTCGTCGGGGTGGCGAAACACTGGCAGGCCGAAGGTGGCCTCGGTGATGAACACGTCGCAGGGCACGGGCTCGAACCGCGCGCAGGTCGGATCGCGGCGGCGCTTGTAGTCGCCGGAGACCACCATGGTCAGGCCCTTCCAGCGCACCACCGCCTGGGCCGAGCCCAGCACATGGCCTGCCGGGACCAGGGTGACCTCGACATCATTGTGGGTGAACGGCTGCCCATAGGGCGCGACCTGGCGGCGCATTGCGAAATCCTCGCCATAGCGCACGGCCATGATGGCCAGGGTTTCGGGCGTGGCGGCCACATCGACATGGCCGGCGCGGGCGTGGTCGGCATGACCATGGGTGATCACCGCCCGGTCCACGGGACGGACCGGGTCGACATAGAAGTCCCCCGGCGGGCAGTAGAGGCCATCGGGTCGGGGACAGAGAAGGTCTTCGGGCTTGATCACGCTGGATATGACAACGCGCGCGCTGCTAATCCTATCCCCATGAGCGATGACAACGAACAATCCCGCATGATCGCCACGGCGATGAACGAGGGCAGCCCGCAGGCGCGGGCCCTGGGCTTCACCACCCTGAAGATCGGCGACGCGGTGGCGATCCTGAAAGTGCCCTACCGTCCCGAGATCGTCGGCGACCCGGAGACCGGGGTGATCGCCGGCGGGGTGATGACCACCCTTCTGGACCACGCCAGCGGCCAGGCCGTGCATGCGGCGCTGGAAACCTGGACCTCGATCGCCACCCTGGACCTGCGCATCGACTATATGCGCCCGGCCCAGCCCGGCCGCGACGTGATCGCCAGGGCCCACTGCTACAAGGTGACCCGCTCGGTCGCCTTCGTTCGCGCCGTGGCCTACGAGGACGACCCGGAGGACCCCGTGGCCACCGCCCAGGCCACCTTCATGCTCGACAGCAGCGCCGGCAAGAAGGCCGGGGCCAATCTGAAGCCCTCCAAGGCAAAAGGAGACGCCGCATGAGCGACGCCGACAACCGCTTGGTCGCCGTTCTGGGCTCGATCCCCTACGCCCGGTTCCTGGGCGTGACCGCCGAGCTGGCGGGCGACGAGATGACCGCCATCCTGCCGTTCGCCGATCACATCGTCGGCAATCCGATGCTGCCGGCCATCCATGGCGGGGTGCTGGGCGCCTTCATGGAGATGACGGCCGTAGCCCAGCTGTCGGTGATCTCGCCGATGAAGCGCCAGCCGCGCACGGTCGACGTCTCGATCGAATATCTGCGCTCGGGCCGGCCGGTGACCACCTATGCCCGGGCCACGATCAAGAAGCTGGGCCGCCGGGTCGCCAATGTCCATGTCGAGGCCTGGCAGGAAACCCGCGCCGCGCCGATCGCCACGCTACGCGGCATCTTCCTGGTCGCGCCGTCCGAGGAGTGAAGGGCGAGACGTGACCATGGGCCGGGCCTCGCGCGGCGGACGCGGCGGCGGAAAGGCCGTCCGCAAGGGCGATCTGCCCTCCAAGCCATGCTTGGCCTGTGGTCGGCCGTTCACGTGGCGAAAGAAGTGGGAAGCGGTCTGGGAGGAAGTGAAATATTGCTCTGATAGGTGCCGATCACATAAAATTACACCAATGTAATGCTAATTGATGGCTGGAAGTTTCTTAAAAAGCCTTCATGACGCAAAGGTAACGGGTATTCACCAAACGGCGGGCCTATATCCCTGTTCACCGGACGCGAACAACCGCGGCGGCCAACAAAGGGATCAAGACCATGACCATCAACACCAACGCTTTCGCCGGCTTCGCCACCCTGGTTCTCGCGGTTCTGCCGCTGGCCGTGATCGTCGGTTCGCTCGCCTCGAGCTTCTAAGTGATCGCCGCGTAGCTCCACCGGGTTCGCCGCCCTCAGGCCCTGAAGGCCTCAAGGGCAGCCCGGTGGAGAATGGCGTGACGATGCGCCAGTCGATCGATGTCGGCGTCGTATCCGCCGCCGATCACCCCCGCCACGGGGATCCGCCTTTCCAGACAGCAGCCCAGGACGAACGCCTCGCGCCGCGCGAGCCCCTCGTCGCTCAGGGACAGACGCCCCAGCTTGTCGTCCGCGTGCGGATCGACCCCGGCGTTGAAGAACACCAGATCCGGCCTTTCCCGCGCCAGCAGCGCCGGCAGGATGTCCGCCAGCGTCGCCAGATAGGCCTCGTCGCCGGTTCCGTCGGCCAGGTCGATATCCAGATCGCTGACCGCCTTGCGGGCCGGAAAGTTCTTTTCGGCGTGCATCGAGAACGTGAAGACGCTGGGATCGTCCTCGAAGATCCGCGCCGTGCCGTCGCCCTGATGGACGTCCAGATCCACCACCAGCGCCTTGCCGATCGCGCCCTCGGCCAGCAGTCGCCGCGCGGCCACGGCCACGTCGTTGAACACGCAGAACCCCGCCCCGCTCTCGGCCGACGCATGATGGCTGCCGCCGGCGGTGTTGCAGGCCAGGCCGTGCTCCAGGGCCAGCCGCGCGGTCAGCAGCGTGCCGCCCGTCGCCGCCCGCGCCCGGACCGCGACCGACTCGCTGTTGGGCATGCCGATGCGGCGCACGATGTCGGCGGGCAGAGACTGCTCGATCACGCCGCGCACATAGTCTTCGGTGTGGACCAGCAGCAGGGTTTCGACGTCGACCGGCTCCGGAAGATGAAATCCACCGGGCCCCGGCAAGCCTTCGCGCTCAAGCAGGGCGGCCAGCCGCGAGAACTTGTCCATCGGAAACCGGTGCCCCGCGGGCATCTCGGCCCGGAAGGCGGGGTGGTGCACGATAGGGGGCGGCATGGGTAAACGATGGCGATCAGGACGACATGACGCAAGGTCGCGTCTTGCCCCGGCGGCGCTTGCGGAATAACCCATCGCCATGCAGACGCCCGAAAACCTCGCCGACATCCTCGACCTCGAAGCCATCGAGGTGAACCTGTTTCGCGGAACCAGCCCCAATGACGGCTTTCCGCGCATCTTTGGCGGGCTGGTCATCGCCCAGGCCCTGCTGGCCGCCTACAGGACCGTGCCCGAACGGATCTGCCATTCGCTGCACGCCTATTTCATCCGCCCCGGCGATGTGAACGCCCCGGTCCTCTATGAGGTCGAGCGCGCCCGTGACGGCGGCACCTTCACCACCCGGCGGGTGGCCGCGATCCAGCACGGCGAGCAGATCTTCAACCTGGCCTGCTCGTTCCAGACGCCCGAGGACGGCTTCGAGCACCAGTCGCCGATGCCCGCCGCCCCGGCCCCGGACGACGTCCAGACCGAGGGCGACTTCCTGCGCGGCCTGGGCGACCAGATCCATCCCAAGATGCTGCGCTTCCTGGACAAGCCGCGTCCGATCGACATCCGCTGGGTCGATCCGCAGAACCCGGTCAAGCCCGAGAAGAAGTCGGGCACCAAGGAAGTCTGGATGCGGGCCCGCGCGCCGATCGGCGATGACGTCAAGATGCAGCAGGCGGCCCTGGCCTACGCCTCGGACATGGCCTTCATGGAAAGCGCCCTGCGTCCGCACGGCCTGATCTGGACCACGCCCGGCCTGCAGTCGGCCAGCCTGGACCACGCCATGTGGTTCCACCGGCCGTTCAACTTCAATGACTGGACCCTGTTCGCCCAGGACAGCCCCAGCGCTTCGCAGGGGCGCGGCATGGTGCGCGGCCAGATGTTCAGCCAGGACGGAACCCTGCTGGCCTCGGTGGCCCAGGAATGCCTGATGCGGATCAAGAAGTAGGGCCTCTAACCGCCCAGCCGTTCCAGAACACCGACGAACCGGTCGATATCGCCCCCGGTCATCGCGCGCTCGGCTTCGATCACCAGCTGGAGCTTGCGCGCCAGGACACGCAGTTCGATCTCGCCGGCCTCGGCTTGGGTCTTGGCGGCGGTCGCCTTGCTGGCCTCGGCTTCCGCCAGAAGCTTGGTCGCCCGCGCCGCCAGTTCCTCATTCTCAAGGCCCGCGCGCGATAGCCGATCCTTGAGATGGGCGATGGAGCGGTCCAGCAGGTCCTGGGCCTCCTCCCGAACAGAGGTTCCGTGATGCTGGTTCACCACCGAATCCAGCACCGCCGCCATCGCCTGGGTCAACCTGGAGATCAGGCCGTTTCCAGCGCTCACGCCGTTGGTGATTTGCGGTAAGGCATCCTGTCTTCGACGCGCACTCACGAAGACCTCGACGACCATCTTCATCGCGGCGATGGCGGAATCGGACTTCAGAACAGTCGCGGCCATGACCACGCCGTGTTCTGTAAAAGCCCAGGGGTGCTTGCGCCGGCCGCCCCAGGAACTTGATGTCGCATTTTGCGATATCAAGTTGGCGATCTCACCCGCAGTCAGTTGGAAGGCATAATCCTCGAACCGTGTGGCATTGCGGCGGACCTGTTCGTTGAGGCGCCGGGTCTCGACACCGAACAGAGCGGCGATCGCGTCGTCGAGAACGACACTCTGGCCTCGGATCTGATGGATATGGGCAAACGCCCTGTCGGCGGCCGGTAGATCGACGGGCATAGGGCTCGACATCGCATAAAGAGTAGGGGTTTCCCCACACTCTCTGTGATTGATTCCGAGATCAATCCTCTTCGGCCGTGCCGTCGCTATAGGTGGTTCAGGACTGCCTGATCCGGATCAGGAAGCAGGACGGTTCGCCAGACGGATCGACGCTACCTCGGCCAGGGCCAGGCCCCGCAGCAGCGAGGCCACCTGCATGCCGACGGTCAGCTCGCCGGCCAGGGCCATGCGCAGCGCCTCGGCGGCCGGGACCCAGAGCCTCTCGATCCGTTCGGTCGGGTCATCCTTGGGCTCGGCGACCTTCGCCACCTGACGCGCCAGAACGATGTGGGTGCGGTTGGAATGAGTGCCGGCGTTGGCCCGCGTTTCGCCGACCAGGGTCAGAACCCCGGCGCATCCGGTCTCTTCCAGCAGCTCGCGTCCCGCCGCGTGCAGGGGATCGGTGTCGGTCGGCTCCATGCCGCCAGCGGGCAGTTCGGTTGAAATCCCGCCCAGCCCATGCCGGTACTGCCTGACGAGCAACACGTTGTCGTCGGCGTCGAGAGCTATGATCTCGACCCAGTCGGGATAGTCCAGAACGTAGTAGGGGGCGACGACCGCGCCTTCGTCCGTGACGCAATCATCAGCGCGAACGGCGATCCAGCGGTCCTTGTGAACATAGCGCGAGGCGGTGACCCGCCACGTCCCGTCGGTCGCCATGTCCTCAAGCTCCTGGGGTTGGCCGTCGTCAGTCGTAGTGACGCTCGGCGTCGTCGCTGTCATCGGTCTCTTCGACCGGACCTTCCGGTTCTCCCACCAGGGCCGGCGGATCGGCGAGGATCAAACGCTCGGCGATCTTCACTTCGGGCACGGCCGCTCGGGTGAAGGGCAGGAACCAGGTCTGGCCGCCCAAGGCGGGCTGGATCTCGAGCAGGTCGCCGGCCCCGAAGTTCTGAACGCTCTTCACCGACCCCAGCAGGGCGTTGCCCTCCACATGGCGAACGGGCAGGCCGACCAGGTCCGTCAGATAGAATTCGTCCTCGTCGGGCTCGGGCAGGGAGTCCCGGGGGACATAGAGGCGCAGGCCGCGCAGGGCGTCGGCGGCCTCCTTGGTCTCGACCCCCTTGCAGCGGGTGACGAGGCCTTCCTTGGCCACGCGGGCCGAGATGATGGTCAGGGCCGGAGAGCCATCCTGGCGTAGCAGCGCCTTGAAGTCGGCCAGGCTCTTGGGGTCTTCGGTATAGGTCGTGATCTTCACCTCGCCGCGCACGCCAAAGCCGCCGGAGACGCGGCCGACGAGGATCAGGTTGGCGGGAGACGGGGTGCTCATGGGAAGAGACATCGCCGCCCCGATCCGAAGACCGGGGCGGCGGCGTCAAAGGCCTTAGCCTTCGGTCTTTTCGGCTTCAGCCGGGGCCTCTTCAGCAGCGGCTTCAGCGGCCGGAGCCTCTTCAGCGGCGGCTTCTTCAGCAACCGGCTCCGGAGCCGGGGCGGCGGCGGCTTCAGCAGCGGCGGCGGCTTCGGCTTCAGCGGCAGCCTTGGCGTCTTCCTTGGCTTGAGCGGCGGCGGCGGCAGCGTCTTCAGCGGCCTTCACGTCGGCGGCCTTGCGGTCTTCGTCGCGCTGGGCGCGTTCGGCGATGCGTTCCTGGGCCTTCTTGCCCGGAGCGCCCTTTTCAGGGTTGTTGCCGTGGGTCCACGAACCGATGCCCTGGGCGGCCAGGAAACGGGCGACGCGGTCGGTCGGCTGAGCGCCCTTGGCGATCCAGGCCTGGATCGATTCCACCTTCAGGGTGACGCGAGCGGCGTCGTCCTTCTTGAGGAGCGGGTTGTAGGTGCCGACCTTTTCGATGAAACGGCCATCCCGCGGCGAGTGGCTGTCAGCAACGACGATCGAGTAGTATGGGCGCTTCTTGGCGCCGCCACGGGCGAGACGGATCTTCAGCATATCGGTAGTCCTTGAGTTCGAGTTCTATTTCTTGAACGGGTTGAAACCGGGCGGCAGACCGCCGCCCAGGCCGGAAAGGAGGTTCGGCTTGGCGTCGCCGCCACCGCCGAGACCGGGAAGACCCGGCAGGCCTCCCGCGGAATTCTGTTCGGGCTGGGCGACCTTGCCGCCGCCCATCGCCTTGAGGCGCGACATGTCGCCGCCGCCCATCATGCCGGCCATGCGGGCCAGGCTCTTGCCGCCGTCCTTGGACATGGCCTTGAACATGTCGGCCATCTGGCGGTGCTGTTTCAGCAGGCGGTTGACCTCGGCCACATCCACCCCGGCGCCGGCCGCGATGCGGCGCTTGCGCGAGGCGGCCAGGATGTCGGGCTTCTTGCGCTCCAGCTTGGTCATCGAGCTGATGATCGCCTGCTGGCGGCGGAAGATGCTGTCGTCGATGCCGCTCTCGGCGATCTGCTTCTTGACCTTCTGGACGCCCGGCAGCAGGCCCATGATGCCTTCCATGCCGCCCATCTTCTGCATCTGCGACAGCTGGGACGACAGGTCGTTGAGGTCGAACTGGCCCTTGGCCAGCTTCTTGGCCATGCGCTCGGCTTCGGCATGGTCCAGATCGGCGGCGGCGCGCTCGACCAGGGCGACGACGTCGCCCTGCCCCAGGATGCGGCCGGCCACGCGGCGGGCGTCGAACACGTCCAGCGCGTCGATCTTCTCGCCGGCGCCGAGGAACTTGATCGGCAGGCCCGTGACATGGCGCATCGACAGCGCCGCGCCGCCACGACCATCGCCGTCGGCGCGGGTCAGGATC
>CAYRTE010000097.1:0-8585 GCA_964427205.1 uncultured Caulobacter sp. | reverse complement strand
CGGCTTCGCCCATGACCGCCGCGTGATGGTCCAGGGCTATCACGGCACCGGCAAGTCGACTCACATCGAGCAGATCGCCGCGCGCCTGAACTGGCCGCTGGTGCGGGTGAACCTCGACAGCCACATCAGCCGCATCGACCTGGTCGGCAAGGACGCCATCGTCCTGAAGGAAGGCAAGCAGGTCACCGAATTCCGCGAAGGCATCCTGCCGTGGTCGCTGCAACGCCCGATTGCCCTGGTGTTCGACGAATATGACGCCGGCCGTCCCGACGTGATGTTCGTGATCCAGCGCGTGCTCGAGGCCGGCGGCAAGCTGACCCTGCTGGATCAGAACCGCGTGATCCGCGCCAACCCGTATTTCCGGCTGTTTTCCACGACCAACACCATCGGTCTGGGCGATACGACGGGCCTCTATCACGGCACCCAGCAGATCAATCAGGGCCAGATGGACCGCTGGAACATCGTCACGACGCTCAACTATCTGGAGCACGACGTCGAGGCCGCCATCGTGCTGGCCAAGAACCCGAGCTACGACACCGTCGAGGGCAAGCGCACGATCTCGGCCATGGTCCGCGTGGCCGACATGACCCGCAACGCCTTCATGAACGGCGACATCTCCACCGTCATGAGCCCGCGCACCGTGATCACCTGGGCGCAGAACGCCGAGATCTTCGACCACGACATCGCCCTGTCGTTCCGCCTGACCTTCCTGAACAAGTGCGACGAACTGGAACGCCCGACCGTGGCCGAGTTCTTCCAGCGCGCGTTCGGGACGGATCTTCCGGAGAGCGCGGCGCGGGTGAAGGTGGCTTAGCCACAAAGATCGGTTGCTGACAGGACGGTGGCGGTAGCCCGCCTGCATGATCGCAGGTGGAGGCGCCATGATCTCAACTGTCCTTGATCGCTATCCAACGCCGGAATGCGCCCAACTTCTGGGCCTGGATATCCTGGCCGCCGCACCGGACAGGCGATGGGTGCGCATCGCCTTTGAAGGCCGACCGGCTTTTTGCAATGCCGCAGGCTTCATCCAAGGCGGCTTCATAGCCGCCATGCTGGATGACGCCATGGGACCGGCAGTCCTCATCGCCACGGCCGCCACGCTCTATCCCAGCACCATCAACATGAATGTCAGCTTCCTGGCTCCAGCCAGGCCCGGGCCTCTATTCGCTGAGGCGACCGTCGTGCAACTCGGCAAGACCATCGGCTTTGTCGAGGCTGTTCTAAGCGACGCAGATGACGCCCCGATTGCGCGATCCACCGCTAGCGTGCGGCTCAGCGCCATGACCAAGGTTTTGGGCTAGATGGCCCTTGGCCTTAGAAAATTCAGTAGCATCCACTTTTTGCACGGGAAAGGCTCAAGCCGCTCGCGGCGTGATCCTTGCCAGCACCGCGCCCATCTTCCGGCGCTGCTCCATCAGGTCGAAGTCCATCTGAAGACCCAGCCAGAAGCCCTCCGACAGCCCCCAGTAGCGCGCAAGGCGCAGGTCGGTATCGGCGGTGACGGCGCGCTTGCCCAGGACGATTTCGTTGATCCGGCGAGGAGGCACCCCGATCGCCTTGGCCAAGGCGGTCTGGCTCATACCTAGCGGCCTGAGAAACTCTTCCAGCAGGATGTCGCCGGGCGTGGGGTTCTTCAGCCAGTCCTCGGGCGAGCCCACATCAGTGATAGTCGCAGATTTCGACATCCTCGACGCCTTCCTCACGCCAGCGGAAGCAGATCCGCCACTGGCTGTTGATGCGAATGGAGTGCTGCCCAGCGCGAACGCCCGACAGCGCCTCCAGTCGGTTGCCCGGTGGGAGCCGCAAGTCGTCCAGACACACCACCCGATTCAGAAGACGTAGCTTTCGAAGGGCCGCGTCCTGGATGTCGGGCGGGAGACGGCGGGATCGTATGCCCTCCCACAGACGCCGGGTCTCGCGGTCAGCGAAACCCTTGATCATGATAGTTTCCTATAACGCATAACGTTATAAGGGTCAATGTTCTGATACATAGTCCGCACTCGATATCGATCTATGCGACTTTACCGAGAATAATTCACATTTGTATTTTTAGATTGTAAAATGGCAAACTCGCCTGCCTGGCCGGGAGCCCAAAGAGCCCTACAGCTTCACCCCAAACCTTGGCCCCACCGCCATCATCGCCCAGTAGAGCCCAATCGTCAGGGCGCAGCCGGCCAGCAGGGCGGGCCAGAAGCCGACGCCGCGCCGCAGCAGCGCGGGAATGACCAGGAACATCGGCAGGGACGGCAGCACATACCAGAAGGTGGCCTCGACATGGCTGGCCATGCGGGCGGCGTCGCGGGTGTCGCGCCACAGCCAGATCATGCCCAGGATCGAGATCAGCGGCAGCGAAGCCACCAGGGCGCCAAAGCCCGGCGACTTGCGGGCGATCTCCGAAATGGCGGCGATGATCACGCCCGACAGGGCGGCCTTGAGGACGAGATAGAGCATGGCCGTGGTCTCCCCGGGGCGTAACTCGACAATATGCGCCGCCCGGAACCGGGCGGGCTGGCGATCCGTTCAGCGTTACAGCTTCAGGAGCCAGACCATGACCGACATCACCTACACCATCGTGGAACACGACGGCGGCTGGGCCTACAAGCTGGGCGAGGTGTTCTCAGAAACCTTCGCCAGCCATGACGCGGCGCTGGCGGCCGCCAAGCGCGCGGCGGGCGAGCAGCGGGTTTCGGGCGAGACCACCGGCATCACCTATGAAGACGCCCAGGGCCAGTGGCGTGAAGAGATCGCGGCCGGCGACGACCGGCCCACGACTCACGTCGTCGACAGCCAATAACGGCGTTGGGCGACTGGCCCCTGTCTTGCTCCCGAAAAGCTTCGACGAGCCATTTCGAGACAGGGTCAACGCCGATGTTCGCCAAGAAGAAAGAAACCCCCGCCCCCGTCGCCCTGGCGGCGCAGGAGCCCTCGCGCGCGCCGGCCGCCCAGGCCGCCGCCGCCGCGCCGGTCGCTCGCCCCAAGCCGGCCTCGATGATCGCCCAGGGCGTCACCATCAAGGGCGACGTGGTCGGCGACGGTGAACTGCATCTGGATTGCGTGGTGCTGGGCGACATCCGGGTCGGCAAGCTGATCTTGGGCCCCAACAGCCGGATCGAGGGCAGCGTCACCGCCCAGGTGATCGAGATCCACGGCAATGTGCTGGGCGGCGTCACCGCCCAGGCCGTGCGCCTGTACGGCACCGCGCGGGTGGATGGCGACATCACCCATGAGCAGCTGGCCATGGAAACCGGCGCCGAGTTCCAGGGTCGCAGCCTGAAGTTCCAGCGTCCGGCCCCTGCCACCGCCGCCGCGCCCAGCCACGTTCCGCCCATGCCGCAAGGCGCGCCGGCCTACGTCGCCCAGCACTGATTTTCACAAGGCCCGCCGACGGGCTGCGCCGAAATGTCGCGGCGATAGGGTGAACGGTCAGCCGGCCGCGTTAGCCATTTTCCGCAGCCGTCGGGCCAGGTCTTCGGGCCGGTCGGCGATCTGGTCGAACAGGGCCTGAACCTCGGCCTCGCGAAACCCGGCGGCCCGCAGGGTGCGCCAGGCGCCGGCCAGAACCGCCTCGGCGATCTGGATCCGATCCTCGCCGGAGACCGGCGTGTCATGGCGAGATGAGAACGCCCCCGCGAAGGCGGAACCGGGCGCGACGGACAGGATCGAGGCGGCGGACATCGGCGTGCTCCGTTGAGTGACACGCTACAATGTTCCCTTTTTGTTCGAGATTGCAAGTCCCCTCGCGCCGGCGCGAAAAAGCCCCGGAGCGGGGGCTCCGGGGCTTTCCGTGGTCTCGGCGCGGCGGCGATGGCGGGACGACGGGGGAGCGCGTCCGACTCTCGAGGCCTGGCGGCGGAGACTGGGCCGTTCGTCCGGCCCGTCCAGGCCGAAGGCAAGAAACCGTTCAGGACCAAGGGGTTAGTCCCCTCGATCACAGGGCCTAGCGACAGACGGTCCGCTCATAGACGACACCGCTGCGGCGGTCATACTCGCGGGTGGTCCAGCAATCGCTGCGATAGTCGTCGTCATAGGGACGGCCGTAATAGCGCGGCGGCGGCGGCGGGGCATAGCCGTAGCCATAGCCGCGACCCGGGCGGGCATAGCGACCATTGTCGTCATTGTTGCTGGCGATCGCCGCGCCCAGGGCCAGACCCAGGACGCCGGCCACGATGGCCGCCTCGGTCTTGCCGCCGCCGTTATGGCCGTGGTGGCGATAGTGGCGACGCGAATCCGCCGACGCCGTGGTCGCCGCAGCCACCATCGAAAGCGCGGCGAGGCCGGCCGCGACCTGGCCAATCACGGTGCTGATCTTGCGGGCCATCGGCCCCTCCCTTTCGTCTTGATCCGCCCAGCGGCGGCTTGCCTGATATCGTGAGGGCACACTCGCGCCGCCTGCCTGAACCGCGCCTGAACGAATTGCGCGGGCAAATCCGGCGCCGGTTTATTCACTATTTGCCGCCACACTGGGATCGTTCGACGGATTCGCTTTCGCCGGACGGATCGACCAGCGGAGGCTTCCATGACCAGCAACGTGGCGTACAAGACGGGCGAAGCCCTTCAGGTTCTGTCGTTCGAGGTCGGAACCCAGACCTATTGCGTGCCGGTCAACTCGGTTCGCGAGATCCGCGGCGTCACCCCGCCGACCCAGCTTCCCGACGCCCCGCCCTATGTGCGCGGCGTGATCAACCTGCGCGGCCAGGTCATGCCGGTCATCGACCTGTCGGCCCGCCTGGGCAAGGGCGTGGCCGAGGACGGCCCCCGTCAGGTCATCATCGTCATCGAGAGCGGCGACGACGTGGCCGGCCTGCTGGTCGACGCGGTCTGCGACAGCTTCATCGTCGACGCCGACCAGATCAATCCGCCGCCGTCGATGGGCGAAGAGAACTCGCCCCTGGTCTCGGCCGTGATCACGTCGGACACCGGCATGACCGTGCTGTTGTCGGTCGGCCACATCATTCCCGAGCGGGCCACCGCCGCCGCCGCCGCTGCATCCGCCGCCGCCATCGCGGCCTGAGACCTCCGCCCCCAAAACAATTCGAACAATTGTTCGGCTAGCCCCTTCCGCTCTCCCCTGACGGGGCGATAGACTCCCGCCATTGCAGGGAGAGAGCGAATGAAAGCGGCTGTGCTGCGCGAGGTGGGCAAACCCCTCCAGATCGAAACCGTGTCCATCAGCAAGCCGGGCCCGCGCGAGGTGCTGATCCGCACCAAGGCCGCCGGCGTCTGCCATTCCGACCTGCACTTCGTCGAAGGCTCCTACCCCCACCCCCTGCCCGCCGTGCTGGGCCACGAGAGCGCCGGCATCGTCGAGGCCGTCGGCTCCGAAGTCCGCACCGTCAAGGTGGGCGACCACGTCATCACCTGCCTCAACCCCTATTGTGGCCACTGCGAGGTCTGCCTGACCGGGCACATGAACCTGTGCATCAGCCCCGAGACCCGCCGGTCCAAGACCGACGAGCCGCGCCTGTTCCGCGAGGACCTGTCGGGGGCCGGCGACACCAAGATGGCCCAGTTCCTGAACCTGTCGTCCTTCGCCGAGATGATGCTGGTGCACGAGCACGCCTGCGTCGCCATCCGCCGCGACATGCCCTTTGACCTGGCCGCCCTGATCGGCTGCTCGGTGATGACGGGCGTGGGCGCGGTGATCCACACCTCCAGCGTCCGTCCGGGCGAGACCGTGGCCGTGATCGGCTGCGGCGGCGTGGGCCTGGCCACCATCAACGGCGCGGCCATCGCCGGCGCCGGCCGGATCATCGCCATCGACCGCATGGCCTCCAAGCTGGACCTGGCCAAGCAGTTCGGCGCCACCGACCTGATCAACGCCGACGACGGCGACGTGGTCAAACAGGTGCAGGAGCTGACCGGCGGCGGCGTGCAGCACAGCTTCGAGGCCATCGGCCTGAAGGTCACCGCCGAGCAGGCCTTCCGCATGCTGCGCCGGGGCGGCACCGCCAACATCATCGGCATGATCCCGGTGGGCACCAAGATCGAACTCACCGGCTCCGACTTCCTGGGCGAGAAGCGCATCCAGGGCAGCTATATGGGCTCCAACCGCTTCCCGGTCGACATGCCCCGGCTGGTCGACTTCTACATGTCGGGCAAGCTGAAACTGGATCAGATGATCTCGCGCCGCATCAAGCTGGAAGAGATCAACTCGGCGTTCGACGAGCTCAAGCGCGGCGAGCTGGCGCGGTCGGTGATCGTGTTTGATTGAGGGGGTGGTGGCTCACTGAGCTAAAGCCCGCCTCTCGCTCTTGGGGATTATGCGCCAGCGCGCACGGGAGGCTCTTCTCTAGTCTCGCGAAGCTGTCTGCTGTCGGTGCGACAAATTAGGTGTCTTGTCGCACCGCCTGATCATTCCTCAAAGGAATGCCCGCAGACTTCAAAGACCGCAACTCAAGATCCAACGCGGCGCAACCTTCAGCGTAGAAGATCTCTGATATTTCTCTAGGGTGGTGCGGGTCAGGAGATCCGAATGAAAATTGATATAGTCGCAGCGGAACCGAAATTTACGTCGACGAATGGCGTTTGGTCGCTCCAGTGGGACCGGACACCTGAATCAGAAGCGGCCGCTGCCGTTTTGAACAAACAATATGACCACCCGCTCGTCATATCCATGCTCAATGCAGACATTCCCAGCTTTAATTCTATAGTCTCCACTCTAGAACCTTTATGTGACGCACCGATTATTAAAGTCGCAGAGAGAGAACTTTCTCCCGCTCTTGGCTTAGCAACTATTGTGGCGCACTACATCGCTAGAACCGGCACATGGCCACCACACTCGGCACAACATCTGCTCTGTGTGCGCGGTGCACGATCTGCGGTTCTGAGGGATGCGGCATTTCGGCGGCATTTTCCTCAAACAGTCGAAACATTTAGGGCAATCGAGGATATTGTTAGGAGCGATAGAGATCTATCCCCCCTAGAGACTGCCATGGCGGTAAACTTAAATCGAAAACAAGTAAAATTTCTTGGATCAATTAATCCAAATTTTGATACAGATTATCTTCACACCAGACTTATCGCTCGATCTCTTCATCTAGATATTGCTGAGAGCGCAAATTTTAGGGAATTTATCGAAAGTACGATATTTGCTATGTTTATGACATCAAGCAACGTATTAAACGATGCAATTGAAGATGACATAAAATGGAAAACAATAACATTTAGACGCGCAGGACCTTCACCCTCAATTGAGTCTAAAAGCGATATAGTTACAATAGAATGCGGAACTATATCTATAGATACGGCTGACAATATTTTACTGCCAATAATATCTCAGCGTGATGGACAGGATAAATTAAGACCGTTCATGAAATTGTTGCTGACTGAGAAAGCAAGCGTTCTCTATGGCTTGGTAGCAGGAGAGCGGGTAAGGCGGATTTCAGAGAGCGATCTGCTTAGCGCTATAGATGGCATTAGCGCCGCCCTGTCAGAAGGCGGCGCGGAAGAACAGATGAAACAACGCCCATCTGTGATTAAGGCCACAGTTAAAGATGATCGCCTTGTCGTAATAAATGCGGATATCGAATCCCGCACCCCACTCAATCAACTTGAAGCATACAGATCAGAATACCTGAGCGAGGCGAGATACCTTCGGGAATCACTTGCGGGCACTAATGCAGGTGCCGGATTCAATCGCCGCCTCGTAGCTATCGAGAAAAGCTTATCCGAAGAATTGACTGACGTAATTTCGTTAATATTGGCGGATCAAGCGCGCGGACTGGAGATCATGCTCCCCGCAGTCAGTGAAATGTTGATCGACACCACTGCCAAAGATTTATCGGCTTTTGTCGCCGGATTAGGCCTGCTTTCGAGACAATTTCCCGCCTGGCAAAATTTCGTCGAAGAAGCCAACCAGAATGTTGCGGTGAGTTGTGACAACGAGGAGGCTTTGCAATTCGCAGCGTCCGTACTCTCGGAGCAACCTGATGAAATAGTAGCACCGGAAATAAAGGATGCTATTCGGTCTACTCAAGAAGCTCGAATTGGCGTGCGCGACCCCATACTCGACTTCGCATTCACGAGAGCGATAGGAAATGCTTACAGAGCAATCGGCAGGTACCTACTTGAACGAGCGAAGAGCTCTGCAAAGCAATTTAATTCAACGTTAGAAAAGGAAATTGGCGAGGTTCTAGCAAAAAGCCTCCTTGCCACAACTGTGGGCTTGTCCACACACGCGCTGAGTCATCTAGCAGCAGGCATGCCGGCGGAATTTGCATGGTTTGCTGCTTTGGCAATAATGCTGACGCCAAAAAATGCGACCTAGACGTCGGCCTTAGGTTGGAGACTGGGACGCTGTTGTCCAGATCGCCATCATCCGTCGGCGGTTTAGCGACATCGGACAAAGCCAGAAATCTCGTTTGTAATTCTCATCTGCTCGCCGTGCTAGGCCGCGTCGTCGGCATGTAATGAGATCTGGCGGGCCGGCGTAATGTTCCGAGCGCAGTCCCCACCGCACATCACCAAGCTTAGCCGAACCACCAAGCTGATCGTCTACTCTCGGTCGGGATCTGTATGAAAGGAATGCCGCGTGTGTGGACGCCCCAGCGGATGCAAGAAGATTCTGAGAGCGGTTGAGCGCGTCG
>CAYRTE010000096.1:0-8648 GCA_964427205.1 uncultured Caulobacter sp. | reverse complement strand
GCCGATGGTCTCGAGCAGCAGGGCGTAGGCCGCGATATGGATGGTCTCCATATTGGCGAACGACGACAGCATCATCTTCACTTCGGTGGGTTTGAACACCCGGCCGTAGCGTTCCATGTAGTTGTCGGCGACCTCGATGTCGGCCTGGGTGAAGAAGCGGAAGATCTGCGTCAGCAGGTTCCGTTCCTTGTCATTGAGCTTGACGGCCCAGTCCTTGAGATCCTCGCCCAGCGGGATCTCTTCGGGCATCCAGTGGACCTGCTGCTGCTTTTTCCAGAATTCGTGAGCCCACGGATAGCGGAAGGGCTTGTAGGCTGCCGAGGGCGTCAGGAGGCCAGGAAGGGTGATAAGCTTGGCGGACATCGGCAGCGGCTCCAGGGACGGGCGGACACGAATCGGACGGACGAGTTAGGCTCTCTTCGTACCGCAGCCAACAGGTTCATCTAGTGGTCAGTTGGTCGCAGCACACAACATGTTGTGGGTAGATTGCTAATCGATGGTTAACGCAGCATACACCATTTACGGCGCGCTTGGCTCGGGTTCCGTGCCGGTCGAGGCTACTTTGACCCTGCTGGGGCAGCCCTATGCGGTCATAGAGGCGCCGACCTGGGAAGGCGAGTCCGAGCAGGCCAAGGTGGCGGTGGTCAACCCGCTGAAACAGATCCCGGCCCTGGTCACCCCGGCCGGCGAGACGATCACCGAGAGCGCCGCCATCCTGATCTGGCTGGCCGACAACCATCCCCAGTCGGGCCTGTCACCGGCCCCGGGCGCGCCCGAGCGGGCCCAATTCCTGCGCTGGATGACCTTCATCCCGGCCTCGATCTATTCGCTGTTCTGGGTGCGCGATGAGCCCTCGCGCCTGGTCGGCGACGACCCGGCGATGCAGGCCCGGGTGAAAGCCGCCACCGCCGAACGCATCGCCGACTGCTGGGCGATGATGGAGAGCCAGCTTGAGCCAGGCCGCTACCTGCTGGGCGACCAGATGACCGTGCTCGACCTCTATGTCGCCGTGATCAGCCGCTGGGGGCCTCGCCGCGTGCGGTTCTACGAGGTCGCGCCGAGGATGGCGGAGGTGGTCCGCCGGGTGGACGCCGATCCGAGGCTGACCGCGTTCTGGGCGGAGCGGTTCCCGTTTTTTGAGGGCTGGGAGCGGCTGGGGCAGCAGGGGTAGACGGCCGTCGGGCTATTTGTACCGCTCGTATACTTCCGCAATTGCGACCTCGTTGTTGAGAATCCGGCACTCGCGGACGAGCCCCGAACCCTGCTCCAAATCCACGAATACCTCGAATTCGACATCGTTCTCGACGTCAATGGAGGCCGTTTCGGCTCCAAACCAGACGTCATCCTCTTTATCGTAGATTGCATCACTCCGATCCTCGTACTGGACCTCGACTGATACTCTGGCGGTTACGTCAAGGATCAAGCTCACCCGCTCATCCCCAAGCCAAACAACCGACCATCCTGTGACAGCGTTCACTTGTGAAAGACTGCCTTGGTAAGCCTCACCCTCGGCAAGATCCCCAACGTAGAGGAAAATCACCTCGCCCATCTGCTCGTCCAGCGCCACCTCGAAGCTCTGGTCAAAGTCAGAGCTATGCAGCGCTTGATCTGCAGCTTCCTCTCCTTTAACGCCGAAATCGGCACCAACTCTCGCTAAGAGTTCGTGCACATCTCGAATGAAGATGAGGCCGTCGCTGGCTTCGACGGCGCGCCCCATGGCCCGATCTTCAGTAACTACATACATCCGCTCTTGCCTTGTCGCACACCAAGACCCCAACGCTTCCAACACGAAGCCATCCGGAAACTCTTTGCTGTCATGGCCGTCGAACGGAGCTTCTCGTGCGAAGTATCTTTTAAAAACGGTTGCAGGAGAGACATTGAGCGCGCTGTGATTCTGAGCCCCGCATTCGACAACCAGGAAGGCGCTGAATTGTGCAAAGAGCTCTTCGGCTAACCGATTGGGGTCAAATGTCACGGCGGCACTGGGTGCCCACCTGACAGCCGATCTCCGCCAACGATTGAGCTCCTTTTCAAGCTTTGCAAGCTCTTGGTGGCGGCTTGCAGCCAGCTCCCGAATTTGACGTCGTACTTCCAAAAGAGTGATGTCACTCGTGTGCAAAACTAGGCGATGCGCCTCGACATGACCCTTCAGGATTTTCAAAGCAGGGTTAGCAGGATTGTGCCCGAAGCCCCTATAAACTTGGGTGTCCAAAAACACGTGCCGCGTCTCCAGCGGCTTGGGTGCTTCCTTTTTACTATCGGCCTCACGTTCGCGTTTTCGAGCCATTTAACCACCCTAGCGCCATCCAGTCGCAGCACGTTAGAGCTGCGACTAGTCAACCTTTCCCAAGCTACGCCTTGATTTGAAGCTCCTGCAACTTGGTTGCTGTGGACATCGTCTAGCTGCCCCGCACTTTACGAACCCAACCTTCACCGCTAGAAACCCCGCCGATGTTCATCGCCGCGACCCAGATTATGACCCCAAAAACGACCCGCTTCGGTGGGGCGTCTTCGGGTCTGCGCGCGATCTAGCCAGCATCCCGAACTCAGCCCCGCCGATGCGCGGGGCGGCTCTCATCTTCCAGAGATCCTGACAGCTCCCCGCGCCTCCGCACTTTCCAGGAGACGTATCCCCGTGAGCTTCAGGTTTTCCCGTTCCAATCCCCCCCACGTCGGCGTGGTCGGCGCCACCGGCCTGGTCGGCGGCATGATGCGACAGCTGCTGGCGGAGCGGAACTTCCCGCTGGCCTCGCTGCGCCTGTTCGCCTCGGCGCGCTCGGCCGGCCAGAGCCTGGCGTTCGGCGACACCGAGGTGGTGGTCGAGGACGCCGCCACCACCGACTTCGCGGGCCTCGACCTCGTATTCTTCTCGGCCGGCGGCGACACCTCGCGCGAACTGGCCCCCAAGGCGGCCGCGGCCGGCGCGATCGTGATCGACAACTCCTCGGCCTGGCGCAGCGATCCCGACGTGCCGCTGGTGGTGGCCGAGGTCAATCCGCATGCCCTGAACCACATTCCCAAGGGCATCGTCGCCAATCCCAACTGCACCACCATGGCCGCCATGCCGGCGCTGAAGCCGCTGCACGAGGCCGCCGGCCTCAAGCGCCTGACGGTCAGCACCTATCAGGCCGCCTCGGGCGGCGGCGTGGCCGGCATCGAGGTGCTGGCCCGCCAGCTGGCCGCCGGCGCCCTGGGCGATGTGGCGGGCCTGGCCCTGAGCCGCGACGCCGCCCCCCTGCCCCCGCCCGAGAAGTGGGCCGTGCCCCTGGCCTACAATGTCGTGCCGCTGAACTACGTGCTGGCCGAGGATGGCTATACCGAGGAAGAGCTGAAGCTGCGCGACGAGACCCGCAAGATCCTCGAGATCCCGGGCCTGCCGGTGTCCAGCACCTGCGTGCGCGTGCCGGTGTTCACGGGCCACTCGCTGTCGATCAATGCCGAGTTCGAGCGGCCGATCTCGGTGGAACAGGCTGTCGCCCTGCTGGCCGCCGCCCCGGGCGTGGTGCTGGACGACGTGCCCAACCCGCTGGCCGCCACGGGCCAGGACCCGGTCTTTGTCGGCCGCATCCGCCCCGATCCCACCGTGGCCCACGGCCTGGCCCTGTTCGTCACCGGCGACAACCTGCGCAAGGGCGCGGCCCTGAACGCCGTGCAGATCGCCGAGGTGATGCTGGGGGCCCAGGCGTAGGAGCCTTGCCACCTCACCTCTTCTCCCTTCCCCCTTTGATGGGGGAAGGGCTCTGCCTGTGGGGCAAGTGGTCACTCAACACCCAAACTGCTAAGCCCCCGCCATGCTGACCGACCCGTTCTTCTACGCCGTCGCCATCCCGGCCGTGATCCTGCTGGGCCTGGCCAAGGGCGGGTTCGCGGGAATCGGGGTGGTGGCCACGCCGCTGCTGGCCCTGGCCATCTCGCCGGTGCTGGCCGCCGCCATCCTGCTGCCGATCCTGATCGTGCAGGACGTCGTCAGCGTCTGGGCCTTTCGCAGGACCTGGGACCGGGGCCTGCTGAAACTGATGCTGCCGGCCGCCGCCGTCGGCATCTTTCTGGGCTGGGCCCTGGCGGCCTTCGTCTCGCCGGCGGCGGTGGAGCTGGCGGTGGGGCTGATCTCCATCGTCTTCGCCCTGCAGCGCCTGTGGGCCGAGCGGGCGGTCAAGGTCGCCGAACAGGTGGGGACAACAGCGGGCCGGCCCTGGCTGGGGGCCCTGTGCGGCCTGGTGGCGGGCTTCACCAGCCAGATCGCCCATGCGGGCGGGCCGCCGTTCCAGATCTATGTGCTGCCGCGCCGTCTGCCGCGCGACGTCTTCATCGGCACCAGCGCCATCTTCTTCGCCGTGGTCAACTGGATGAAGGTCCCGGCCTATATGGCCCTGGGCCAGTTCACGCCCAAGGTGCTGGCCACGGCCGGGGTGCTGCTGCCGCTGGCGATCGCCTCGACCTGGGCCGGGGTCTGGCTGGTGCGGCGCGTGCCGGCGGAGGGCTTCTATCGGATCATCTATGTCCTTTTGGTCGCGGTCGGCGCCAAGCTGGCTTTTGATGGGGCCCACGCCCTGCTTTCCTGACGACCGACCGCCCTTTCGGCGCCATAATGATCGTCGTTCTTACGTCACTTGATGTCTCTAGATTGAGCGCCATGACCGACATCACCACCCACTATCCGACTCCCGCCGCAAAGTGCGCCGACCTCGTGGTCCATCTGGCCGGCTTGGCCTGCGCCCTGCTGGGCGGCGGCATCCTGCTGGGCCTGGCTTTTGGCCTGGGCGATTTGAGCCAGGTGGCGGCGGTGTCGATCTATACGGTCGGGCTGATCCTGATGCTGTCGCTGTCGACGGCCTACAACTTCGCCAAGGCCCGCTGGCGGCCGCTGCTGCGGCGCTTTGACCATGCCGGCATCTTCGTGATGATCGCCGCCTCCTACACCCCCTTCACCACGCAGAACCTGCACGGCTGGTGGGCCATCGGCATGACCAGCGCGGTGTGGACCGTGGCCACGATCGGCGTGCTGGCCAAGCTGCTGCTGCCGGGCCTGGACAAGCGCTTCTGGGTCGGCCTGTACCTGGCCCTGGGCTGGCTGGTGCTGGTGGCCATCAAGCCGATGTTCAACGGCATGTCGTGGGTGGCCCTGCTGCTGCTGGCCATTGGCGGCCTGGTCTATTCGACGGGCACGATCTTCTATCTGATGCGTCGCCTGAAGTTCCGCCGCGCCATCTGGCACGGCCATGTGATCGGCGGCGCGGGCCTGCACTACGCCGCCGTGCTGGTCGGCGTGGTCCTGGCCGGCTCGCACGCGTGAGGCGAGCTTGAGTCGGGGGCCGGACAACAAGACCACCCTGCAGAGTCTGTTTGGCGACTGGTGGACGGGCGACCCCCTGCGGGGCAAGCGCCTGGCGACCCCGCCGGCCGACCAGCTGGCCGAGATCGTCGACTTTCCCGGCGTGCGCCTGACGGCGGATCAGGCCGACCAGGCCCTGAACGCCGTCGCCGACCGCCTGACGCCGACCCGCTCGCTGCTGGGTCGCGCCGACTTCAACATCCTGGCCCTGTCGGGCGGAGCCTCCGGCGGCGCCTATGGGGCCGGCGTGCTGACCGGCCTGTCCAAGGCTGGCGCGCGACCCGAATTCGCCATCGTCACCGGGGTCAGCACCGGCGCCCTGATCGCGCCCCTGGCCTTTCTGGGCTCGGCCTGGGACGAGCGCCTGACCGACTCCTATGTCGGCGGGTACGCGGCCGATCTGCTCAGCATCAAGGGGTTCGCCGGCGGCCTGGGAGCCGGCCTGTTCAAGGGCGAGGGCCTGGAGGCGCTGGTCTGGCCGTTCATCGACGAGGTGGTGGTCGAGGCCGTGGCCCGTGAGCACGCCCGGGGCCGGCGCCTGCTGATCGCCACCACCAATCTCGACAACCAGAAGGCCGTCATCTGGGACATGGGCGCGATCGCCAGCCGCGGCGGCGAGGCCGCCCTGCAGCTGTTTCGCGAGGTCATGCTGGCCTCGGCCTCGGTGCCGGGGCTGTTCCCGGCCAAGCTGTTCACGGTCGAGGCGGGCGGCGAGCGCTATCAGGAAATGCATGTCGATGGCGGCGTCGCCGCGCCGCTGTTCCTGATGCCCGACGCCCTGCTGCACTGGCGCAGCCTGGGCCAGCGCCTGCGGCGCGGCAGGGTCTATGTGATCGTCAACACGGTGCTGGACCCCTCGCCGCGCTCGACCCCGGCCGGGGTGGCCTCGATCATGGTGCGCGGCTTCGAGACCATGCTGCGGTTTTCCTATCGGCAGGCGCTCAGCCTGGCCGCCGGCTTCTGCGCGCGCCACAACCTGCCGCTCAGCGTCGCCTCGATCCCGTCGAGCTTCGACAACCTGAACATGCTGAAATTCGACACCGCGACCATGCGCGCCATCTTCGACGAGGCCGAGCGCCTGGCCATGGCGGGCAGCGTCTGGGCCAGCCCCTCGCCCGAGCCCAGCGGATGGCGAGGCCTGTTCCGGCGTCAGCCCGCCCGGGCCGACATCGACCCCGGCCCAACCGACGTGCTGGAGTAACGGACGGGCTGGCCTGTGGCGTTCTTCAGGTGGCCTTCTTCAGGTGACGGGCCCGCAGCTTTTCCACGTTGGGCGGATCGGCGCGGAAGTCGGACGCCAGGCCCAGGCGCGCATTGCACGACGGGCAGCGGACGGAGTCTTCATCGGCCAGGTCGGGCGAGGGATCAAAGCGCGTGCCGCACGGCTTGCACTTCCAGTCGCCCACGGCCGGAGGCGGCGGGGGCGGCGGTTCGGGCATCACCGGGCGCGCCGGCCGGGCGATGCGCTCGAGCGGCTTTGGGCCTCCGGGCGCGGCGACGCCGCTCTTGAGGCTCAGGATCTTGCGGCGCGGGGGCTCGCTGTCGGTCATGTCGTCGGACGGCTCGTGGACGGGATCGGCGCTAGCTGCATGATCGCGGCCGGAAACTCAAGCGCCGAGGGGCCCTACCAGTTCGGTTTCAGGCTGAAAGACAGGGCCACCATCGAGTCTTTCTGGGTGGCCATGCCCATGATGACGTCCTTGGCCTTCATCTCGCGATGGATATAGCCGACCGAGGCCTGCATCGGCCCCTTGCGCCAGGCCACGCCAGCCTGGGCGTCGCCGATCAGCTTGCTGTTGACGTCCGAGCTCATGCCCGCCCGGCTCCAGTCGCCGTCCTGGCCGCGCAGCATGTTCAGGCCCACGGCCCGGCCGCTGGCCGCGGCGAACACATACCAGCGCCCGCGCTGGCCGAAGGCCTCGTCGCCGTCGCGCAGGCCCAGGGAGTCGCTGACCCGGTCCTCGACATTCTTGCCCAGGCGCACCGTGGCGCCGGCCTCGGCCGAGCCGCCCGCGTCGCCAAAGCCAAAGCCGGCATGGGGCGAGAAATCCAGGGCGTACTTGCCCGCCTCCAGCTTGACCGCCGAAGGCCAGCCGCGCGTCAGGGTGACATCGATGTTCTCGGCGTCGAAGGCCTGGGCGTCGGGGCGAACCAGGCTGAGCGGCGCGATGGCCGCGTTGCGGGCCACGGCGGCGACCGAGACGCGCACCGAGTCCACCGCGCCGCTTTCGGTCTGGCCCACCACGAAGGCGTTGGACCGCCAGCTCACCGGCCCACGGCCGTCATAATAGCGATCGGCGTCCAGCAGGCGCGCGTCTCCGAAGGTCGCGGCCGGCGACAGCGCGAACTGCCCCTCGGCGCGGGCCTGCGGCGAATCCACCTCGCGCGGCGCGAAGCCGGCGGCGGTGTCGGCGGGGCGGGCGTCCTTGAGGCTGAGCTTCATCGGCTCGGCCCCGGCGCCGCTCACTCTGAAGCGGGCGGAAGCGGCCTTGTCAGGCTTGGCGGCGACGGTCTTGGACGCCTTGGGCGTCTTGGAGGCGGCGGCGAAGACGACGGATACGGGGGCGGTCGCCATGACCGTGGTCATGATCGTCAGGCAGAGCGCGAAGCGTCCCGTTTCCCTGATGCGCACGTCGGATTCCCCAATCCCAGTAGACGTCAGCCTATCCCGTAATTCGCGGCTGTCTACCGCGACGAAAGCCCACAGGGTGAACAGCCTGGCCTCGAAACAGTTCCCGAAACGCAAACGGCGGCGAGGTTTTTGCCCTCGCCGCCGCTTAACCATGTTGAATTTTTTCGTCGGCCTATTGGCAGGCGAGACATTCCTCGTAGTCGGTCTTCACGCCGATATCGAAACCGCCGGTCGACTCGACCGCGATATCGGCGCCGGCATAGGAGGCCCGCTGGACCGACTTGGAGCGCAGATAGTAGAGCGATTTGACGCCGCGCTCCCACGCCTGCCAGTGCAGCATGTGCAGGTCCCACTTATCGACATCGCCCGGCAGGAAGATGTTGACCGACTGGCTCTGGCAGATTTCCGGCGTGCGGTCGGCGGCCAGTTCGACCACCCAGCGCTGATCCAGCTCGAAGGCGGTCTTGTAGATGTCCTTGTCGTCCTGGCTGAGGAAGTCCAGGTGCTGGACCGAGCCCTCGTTCTCCAGGATCGTGCCCCACACCGCGTCGGTGTTGTGGCCCTTCTCCTCGAGCAGCTTCTCCAGATAGGGATTCTTGACCGCGAACGAGCCCGACAGGGTCTTGTGCGTGTAGATATTGGCCGGGATCGGCTCGATGCCGGCGCTGGTGCCGCCGCAGATGA
>CAYRTE010000095.1:6464-8736 GCA_964427205.1 uncultured Caulobacter sp. | reverse complement strand
GGCAAGCGCGTCGACTATTCGGGCCGTTCGGTCATCGTGGTCGGTCCCGATCTGAAGCTGCACGAGTGCGGCCTGCCCAAGAAGATGGCGCTCGAGCTGTTCAAGCCGTTCATCTATGCGCGTCTGGACGCCAAGGGCCTGTCGGGCACCGTCAAGCAGTCCAAGCGCATGGTCGAGCGCGAACAGCCCCAGGTGTGGGACATCCTCGAAGAGGTTATCCGCGAACACCCGGTGATGCTGAACCGCGCGCCGACGCTTCACCGTCTGGGCATCCAGGCGTTCGAGCCCAAGCTGATCGAGGGCAAGGCCATCCAGCTGCACCCGCTGGTCTGCGCCGCCTTCAACGCCGACTTCGACGGCGACCAGATGGCTGTCCACGTGCCGCTGTCGCTGGAGGCGCAACTCGAAGCGCGCGTCCTGATGATGTCGACCAACAACATCCTGTCGCCCGCCAACGGTCGCCCGATCATCGTGCCGTCGCAGGACATCGTCCTGGGTCTCTACTATCTGTCGGTCGCTCGCGACGGTGAGCCGGGTGAAGGCAAGATCTTCGCTGACCTCGGCGAAATCGAAGCCGCCATGGACGCCGGCGTCGTTTCGCTGCACGCCAAGATCAAGTCGCGCTTTACCGAAGTGGACGCCGATGGCGTGGCGCGTCGCCGCGTGATCGACACCACGCCGGGCCGGATGAAGATCGCCGCCCTGCTGCCGCGTCACCCGCAGGTTGGTCACCGCCTGATCGAAAAGGCCCTGACCAAGAAGGAAATCGGCAATCTGATCGACATCGTCTACCGCCACTGCGGTCAGAAGGCGACGGTCATCTTCGCCGACCAGATCATGGGTCTGGGCTTCAAGGAAGCGGCCAAGGCCGGGATCTCCTTCGGCAAGGACGACATCATCATCCCGCAGCGGAAAGAGGCCATTGTCGCCGAAACCCGCACGCTGGCTGAAGAGTACGAGCAGCAGTACGCCGACGGCCTGATCACCAAGGGTGAGAAGTACAACAAGGTCGTTGACGCCTGGGCCAAGGCCACCGATCGCGTCGCCGACGAGATGATGGCCGAGCTTCAGATGAAGCATAAGGACGAGAACGGCCGCGAGAAGGAGATCAACTCCATCTACATGATGGCCCACTCCGGCGCCCGGGGTTCGCAAGCCCAGATGAAGCAGCTGGGCGGCATGCGCGGTCTGATGGCCAAGCCCTCGGGCGAGATCATCGAGACCCCGATCGTCTCGAACTTCAAGGAAGGCCTGACCGTTCAGGAATACTTCAACTCGACCCACGGCGCCCGTAAGGGCCTGGCGGACACCGCGCTGAAGACCGCCAACTCCGGCTACCTGACCCGTCGTCTGGTCGACGTGGCGCAGGACTGCATCATCGTCGAGGAAGACTGCGGCACCACGCGGGGCATCACCCTGCGCGCCGTGGTCGAGGGCGGTGACGTCCTCGTCTCGCTGGGCATGCGCGTCCTGGGCCGCTTCTCGGCCGAGGACATCAAGGACCCGGCGACCGGCGAACTGGTCGTGCCGGCCGACACCTACCTGACCGAAAACATGGCCGACGCGATCGAAGCGGCCGCCGTGCAGTCGGTGAAGGTGCGCTCGGTCCTGACCTGCGAAGCCAAGGTCGGCGTCTGCGGCGCCTGCTACGGCCGCGACCTGGCTCGCGGTACGCCGGTCAACATCGGTGAAGCGGTCGGCGTCATCGCCGCCCAGTCCATCGGCGAGCCCGGCACCCAGCTGACGATGCGGACCTTCCACATCGGCGGCACCGCCCAGGTGGCCGAGCAGTCGTTCTTCGAAAGCAGCAACGACGGTACGGTCCGCGTGACCGGCGCCACCGTTGTCGGCACCGAAGGCTTCCTGGTCGTCATGAGCCGCAACACGGCCGTGAGCGTCCTGGTCGACGGCAAGGAACGCGAAAACTACAAGCCGCCGTACGGCGCGCGTCTGAAGATCAAGGACGGCGACAAGGTGAAGCGTGGCCAGCGTCTGGCCGATTGGGACCCCTACACCACCCCGATCATCACCGAAGTGGCCGGCAAGATCCGTGCGGAAGACCTGGTGGACGGCTTCTCCGTCCGCGAGGAAACCGACGAAGCCACCGGTATCGCGCAACGCGTGATCGCCGACTGGCGGACCTCGGCCCGCGCCGCCGACCTGCGTCCCGCCATGGGCGTTCTGGCCGAGGACGGCTCTTACGTTCGCCTCGCCAACGGCGGTGAGGCCCGCTACCTGATGTCGGTCGGGGCCATTCTGTCCGTCGCTGACG
>CAYRTE010000095.1:1196-6454 GCA_964427205.1 uncultured Caulobacter sp. | reverse complement strand
TGGCGCCTTCGGCGACATGGTCAAGCCGGGCGAGGTCATCGCGCGGATCCCCACCGAAGGCGCCAAGACCCGCGACATCACCGGCGGTCTGCCGCGCGTCGCCGAACTCTTCGAAGCCCGCCGTCCCAAGGACTGCGCGGTCATCGCGGAAATGGACGGTCGCGTCGAATTCGGCAAGGATTACAAGAACAAGCGCCGCATCAAGATCACCCCGGAAGTCGACGCTGACGGCAACCAGGGCGAACCGGTCGAGTTCCTGATCCCCAAGGGCAAGCACATCGCGGTGCACGATGGCGACTTCATCGCGCGCGGCGAGTACATCATCGACGGCAACCCGGATCCGCACGACATCCTGCGCATCCTGGGCGTCGAGGCCCTGGCCAACTTCCTCGTGGACGAAATCCAGGAGGTCTATCGACTGCAGGGCGTGCCGATCAACGACAAGCACATCGAGACGATCGTTCGTCAGATGCTGCAGAAGGTTGAAATCCTCGATCCGGGCGATACCGGCCTGATCAAGGGCGATCACCTCGACAAGCCCGAGTTCTACATCGAGCAGGACCGCGCGGTTTCGCGTGGCGGCCGTCCGGCCACCACCCAGCCCGTGCTGCTCGGCATCACGAAGGCGAGCTTGCAGACCAAGAGCTTCATCTCGGCCGCGTCGTTCCAGGAAACGACCCGCGTCCTGACCGAAGCCTCGGTGCACGGCAAAACCGACACCCTGGAAGGCCTGAAGGAAAACGTCATCGTGGGTCGCCTGATCCCCGCCGGTACGGGTTCCTATCTGCGCAGCCTGCAGCGCGTCGCCGCCAAGCGCGACGAGCAGCTGGCCCAGCAGCGCGAAGACGCGATGGAGCCTCTGCCCGAGGCCATCGCGCTCGCAGACGCCGAATAGGCGTCCGCGACAACAGGAAGGCCGACGCCGAATAGGCTTCGACCTGACGGACTGAACGGAGAGGCCCGGGGAGCGATCCCGGGCCTTTTCTTTTGTCCGGCGCAAATACGGGCCTCGCCGGATCGATTCCCGATCTCGTTCGTTTGCTCTTGGGTCTAAGTCCCGGGGGAGCGCGGCGGATGGGTCTGACGGCAGACTATGCGGCGAGGTTGCGCGCGCTGATATCCGACGGCAAGGGGGTCTCAGACGGAGACCTTCTGGCCAAGGCCATGATGATAGGCGTCAAATGGCGCACGCAGCTTTGGGTCAACACCTTGGGCGCGGACGGGCTGCAGGTGCGCTCGGGGCCGTTCGCCGGCATGGACTATGTGGTGAACGCGGCCGAGGGCGCTCTTCTGCCCCGGCTGCTCGGGGTCTATGAGCGCGAGCTGCACCCCGACCTCCTGGCTTTCGCGGCCGAAGGCCTGGATCACGTAATCGATATCGGATGCGCCGAGGGCTACTACGCCGTCGGCCTGGCGCGCCTGATGCCCGACGTCACGGTCAACGCCTATGACATTGATGAGACGGCGCGTCGCCGCTGCGACCTGTTGGCGGCGGCCAATGGCGTTTCGGGGCGGGTGATTGTTCGCGGCGCGTTTCAGGGCGAGGACTTTGACACCTACCGCGACAGGGGTCGGGTTCTCGTCTTCATCGACGCGGAGGGGTTCGAGGACGAGATTCTTCGACCTGACCTCTATCCAGCCCTGGCCGACTTCAGTGTCATCGTGGAGACCCATCCGGGGTTCCGCGAGGGCGTCACCGAGCGTCTCATCGCGCGGTTCTCGCCCACCCACGATATCAAGCGCCTCGATCCCCGCGTGGAGAAGGCCGACTTGCCGAACCAGCTGACCGGCCGCAGCCATCTGGACATGATGCTGGCCTGCTGGGAGTGGCGCGCCGGGCCAACGCCGTGGTTGGTCATGCGACCCAAGGTGCGCGGCGCTCAGGCGGACCCGGCGACATAAGGTCGCAAAACGGCGGGTAATTCGAGCTAAATCAGAATCTTAAGTCTTGGTTCACGCGCCTTGGGCAACTGGTGGAGCTTCACCGCTCTCCACGGATGCCATGCGCTCGGACATTTCCACCAAGGTCAGTCTGACCATCGCCGCGGCCTTTCTGGTCCTGACCGTCGCGGTCCTGGCCATCGTCGCCAGCGGTTCGCTCGGTTTCGCCAAACATCAGGCCGCCGCCCAGCAGGAAGCCAGCATGCGGGTGGCGTGGGACGTCATCGGCCAGCGCGGCGCGATCTTCCGCCGCGAAGCAGACCAGCTGATGGTTGGCGACAAGGTTCTGAACGGCGACTTTTCGGGCGTCGATCGGGTCAAGGCCCTGGTCGGCGGGACGGCCACGGTGTTCATGGGCGACATCCGGATCACCACCAATGTCACCAAGCCTGACGGCAGTCGTGCCGTCGGCACGCCTCTGGCCAAGGGCAAGGTCCATGACGCGGTGCTGGGTCGGGGCGAGTCCTATCGCGGCGAGGCCAAGATCCTGGATCGGCCGTTCTTCGTCGCCTATGACCCGATCAAGGACGCCAGCGGCCAGGTGATTGGCATTCTCTATGTGGGCGTGCCCCAGGCTGACTTCTTCCAGCCGGTCTACAGGCAGCTGGGTTTCCTGGCGGCGGCCTGTCTTCTGCTGGGCGTTGGCGGCGCCACGGCCTCGGTGCTGATGGTGCGCGGTCAACTGAAGCCGCTGTCGACCCTGCGCGACGCCATGAGCAAGCTGATGGCCGGTGACCTGACCGTCAGCCTGCCCTTCGCCGGCCGCCGGGATGACATTGGCCTGATGGCCGACGCCGTCCACGCCTTCCGCGATGACGCCCGGGAGAAGCAGACCATTCAGGCCCAGGCGCAGGCCCGCGACGGCCTCGAACAGGCCGACCGCCTGGCCGCCCAGGATCGCGACGCCCGCCAGGCCGCGGCCCAGAACAGGGTGGTCACCAGCCTGGCTGAAGGGCTGGGGCGCCTGTCCGAAGGCGATCTGACCGTGCGCCTCGAGACGCCCTTCGCGGCCGACTACGAAGGCCTGCGGGCTGACTTCAACCAGACCGTGGCCCGGCTGCAGGACGCCATGGGCGCCGTGGTCGACGCCGTGGGCGGTCTTCACGCCGGGGCCGGCGGCATCGCCTCGGAGGCCGGCGACCTGTCGCGCCGCACCGAGCAGCAGGCCGCCAGCCTGGAAGAGACCGCCGCCGCCCTCGACGAGATCACCGCCACGGTGCGCCGCACCGCCGATGGCGCGCGCGGGGCCCGCGAGGCCGTCCGCGAAGCCCAGGCTGAAGCCGAGCGGTCACGTCAGGTGGTCGGCGACACCGTTCAGGCCATCACCGGCATCGAGGCCTCGGCCAGCCAGGTGGCCCAGATCATCGGGGTGATCGACGAGATCGCCTTCCAGACCAATCTGCTGGCCCTCAATGCCGGCGTCGAGGCCGCGCGGGCCGGTGAGGCCGGGCGTGGCTTCGCGGTCGTGGCCCAGGAAGTGCGGGCCCTGGCCCAGCGCTCGGCCGACGCGGCCAAGGAGATCAAGGTCCATATCGGCGACTCCAACCGCCAGGTCGAGGCCGGCGTGAAGCTGGTCGGCCGCACGGGCGAGGCCCTTCAGCGCATCGCCGCCCAGGTCTCGGCGATCGATGGCATCGTCTCCGAGATCGCCGCCAGCGCCCAGGAACAGGCCGCCGGCCTGTCGCAGGTCAACACCGCCGTCAACCAGATGGACCAGGGCACGCAGCAGAACGCCGCCATGGTCAACCGCTCCGCCGACGCCAGCCGCGACCTGGTCGCCCAGGCCGATGGCCTGGCGGGCCTGGTCGGCCGCTTCAAGGTGGACGCGCACGCGGCGTCCCAGCGCCGCGTCGCGTAGAGCCGTTCACCGCTGTTCGGATTCGCGTCGGGCCTTGGCGCGTTTGGCTTCGATCTCCCTGGCCTTGGACAGCAGGTAGAGCTCCTGGCCGCGTTCGTCGCGCGGACGGCCCAGGCCGTCCTGCTCAAGCCCGCCCACGAAGGGAATGTCCTTGGCCTTGCCCGGTCCATCCCGGCTGCGGTGATCGACGCCGATCCCCATGGGACTTTCCCGGTAGGCGCGGCTGGCCTCCTGTTGCAGCGTCTGTCGCCGGAAGTCGACGGCCGCGCCGGCGCTGTTGGGCGCATTGGCATAGACCGGCGCCTTGCGCGCCGCCTCGCCCCAGCGCTCGTGGCAGCGCTCCTGTTCCCGCCGGTTCAGCCCCACCGCCTTCTCATTGGCGCAGCCCACGCCGCTACCGCGCAGAGCCGTGCGCAGATCGCCTTTGGGACCTTCGGGAAGAGGGGCGGGATGCGGGGCCGTTCCCCGGGCCGGGGCGGCGGACAGACCCGGAACGATCAGCGGGGCCACGGCTGAGCGAAAGACGGCGCGAGGCGTTCGCGGCTGGATCTGACTGGCCAGGCTGGCGGGGGCGGCGTCGTCCTGGGGCTCCGGCGTCCGGTCGATCCGCTCCAGGGTCACCGTCAGGGCGTCCTCGGCGTTGGAGTGGTCGGGAAAGGCCTCGATCCGGGGAAAGGCCAGCAGGGTCAGCACCAGCCCATGGGCCGCCAGCGAGCCTGCCAGGACCGCGCTTCGACTCAGCCGGTTGGAACGCGCCGTTGACAGGGTCACCGAACACTCGACAAAAGGATTATCCGCTCGCCAGCCTCTCCACCGGAAGTGGCGAAAGCGTGGCCTTTAAGGCCGCCTTAACCAACGCAATCACCGGCGTTGACGCGGATCGACTTCGCGAGTAAATACCGCGCTCTTTCGAGGTGGGCCCTGCGCCCGTCCCGATAAGCGCCCGTCCCCTACCGACGGATAGCCCGCCGGAACGCTTTCCGCGTCCCGGCGAGTTTCGTGTTTATCGGGTCTCCATCCGGAACCCCGCAAGCCGGAATACATGACTAGGACCTGAAGCGCCCCGGCCGAAAGGCACACGCTTCCATCAGAGCAGAGACTTAATGCCTACCGTCAACCAGCTCATCCGCAAACCGCGCCAGCCCAAGCCGGTCCGGAACAAGGTGCCGGCCCTCAAGGGCTGCCCCCAACGCCGTGGTGTTTGCACCCGCGTCTATACGACGACCCCGAAGAAGCCCAACTCGGCTCTGCGTAAGGTCGCCAAGGTCCGTCTGACCACCGGCATCGAAGCCGTTTGCTACATCCCGGGCGAAGGCCACAACCTGCAGGAGCACTCGGTGGTGCTCATCCGCGGCGGCCGCGTCAAGGACCTTCCCGGCGTGCGCTACCACACGGTCCGCGGTTCGCTCGACGCCGCCGGTGTCGCCAAGCGCCGCCAGAGCCGTTCGAAGTACGGCGC
>CAYRTE010000095.1:0-1186 GCA_964427205.1 uncultured Caulobacter sp. | reverse complement strand
TGTACGCTATCACATCGTGCGCGGCAGTCTTGACACCCAAGGTGTCAAGGATCGTAAGCAGCGTCGTTCGCTCTACGGCGCCAAGCGTCCGAAGTAAGGAAAAGAAGAATGTCCCGCCGCCGTCGCGCCGAGAAACGCCAAGTCCTGCCGGATCCCAAGTTTGGAGATCTGATCGTTACGAAGTTCATGAACTACGTGATGTACGAGGGCAAAAAAGCCGTCGCCGAAAACATCATCTATGGTGCTTTCGACATCCTGGAAAACAAGCGCAAGGACCAAGGTCCGCTTGAGACCTTCCACTCCGCCCTGGACAACGTCGCCCCGGCGATCGAAGTCCGGTCGCGTCGCGTTGGCGGCGCCACCTATCAGGTGCCCGTGGAAGTGCGTCCGGATCGTCGTCGCGCCCTGGCCATCCGCTGGCTGGTGACCGCCGCGCGCAAGCGCGGCGAGAACACCATGACCGAAAAGCTGGCCGGTGAACTGCTCGACGCTTCCAACAACCGCGGCACCGCGGTGAAGAAGCGCGAAGACACCCACAAGATGGCTGAAGCCAACCGGGCGTTCTCGCACTACCGCTGGTAACCTTTCTTACCAGCACTCTTTCAGGCGCGGGCGGTTTGCGATAAACCGCCCGCGCCGCACGTTTAATGTCCCTGCCGCAAGGCAGCGCTACGCAGAGCTCCATCATGGCCCGCCAGCATAAAATCGAAGACTACCGTAACTTCGGCATCATGGCGCACATCGACGCCGGGAAGACGACGACGACCGAGCGGATCCTGTATTACACGGGTAAGTCGCACAAGATCGGCGAAGTCCACGACGGCGCCGCGACCATGGACTGGATGGACCAGGAGCAAGAGCGCGGCATCACGATCACGTCCGCCGCGACGACCGCTTTCTGGAAAGAAAAGCGCCTCAACATCATCGACACCCCCGGCCACGTCGACTTCACGATTGAAGTCGAGCGTTCGCTCCGCGTGCTCGACGGCGCCGTGGCTGTTCTGGACGGCAACGCCGGTGTTGAGCCCCAGACCGAAACCGTCTGGCGCCAGGCCGACAAATACAATGTTCCGCGTATCGTGTTCGTCAACAAGATGGACAAGATCGGCGCCGACTTCGACAAGTCGGTCGAGTCGATCCGCGACCGCCTGGGCGCCAAGGCCGTGCCGATCCAGTTCCCGATCGG
>CAYRTE010000094.1:0-8766 GCA_964427205.1 uncultured Caulobacter sp. | reverse complement strand
ACATGGCGTCCAGGCCCAGGCAGCCCGGCATGACCGGGTCGCCGATGAAGTGGCAGGCGAAGAACCAGAGGTCGGGATTGATGTCGAACTCGGCCTCGACATAGCCCTTGCCGTACTTGCCGCCCTCGGCCTCGATCCGGACGATACGGTCGAACATCAGCATCGGCGGCGCCGGCAGCTGCGCGTTGCCGGGGCCAAACATCTCGCCCCGACCGCAGGCCAGGAGTTCGTCGAAGGTGTAGGAGCTCTGTTGCATGGTCACGCCCTAGCACGACGGCGGGTCGCGCCTCAATGTTACTTTCAGTAACGCTTGTGACCGTTCGCGGCTCCGTCACAGCCTCGGCGAACGGTCACGACTTGCACTGAACCTTCGGATCCGCGCCCCAGATCTGGCTTTCCGGCGCCCAGCCGGCCGATCCGTCGGCCTTCAGGCGGCACCAGCCCTTTTCGCACTTGTCCAGATTGGCGGTCGACCGCCCGCGCAGCCAGGCGGTGATCTTGGCGCCCTGTTTGGGGTTGGCCAGCAGGGCCAGGGGCGTGGACTGGGTGCGCATGGCGGTGCGGCGGCCATCGGTGGTGCGCTTGTGCACCCAGGCCATGCCGCCTTCGGGGTCGCAGACCCGCCGCCATTCGCGGGTTTCGGCCACAACCTGCACCGGCAGACCCTTGGCGCGATAGACCCAGAGCAGGCGATGGGCCTCGTCCGGGCCGTTGCGGCCGTTGACCGTCTCGTATTTCAGCGAAACGTAGCGCGGAACCTCCAGGCCGGACGGCGTCACGCGCGGCGGACCGGCGGCGCCCGCGCTGGAGGCAAGCCCCGCGAGGGCCAGCGCGGCGACGATGCCGAACGAACGATGTTTACAATTCGACGGCATGTTGCTTGGCCCCACCGGGCCCCTTTGCTACAGGTTTTCAAACGCCCGTCAGAGAGAGCTTTTCAAACCGCCCATGGCAGCCCGCAAGCTCAAAGTCATCGTCACCCGCAAACTCCCCGATCCGGTGGAGACGCGGATGTGCGAACTGTTCGACACCGAACTCAACGTCACCGACAAACCGTTGACGGCGGATGAATTGGTTGACGCCATGGGCCGGGCCGATGTGCTCGTGCCGACGATCACCGACCGGATCGACTCGCGTCTTCTGTCGCGATCCGGCGATCGGCTCAAGCTCATCGCCAATTTCGGGGCCGGGGTCGACAATATCGACGTCGCCACCGCCAATGCGCGCGGCATCATCGTCACCAACACCCCGGGCGTGCTCACCGAAGACACCGCCGACCTGACCATGACCCTGATCATGGCCGCCTCGCGCCGCATCGTCGAAGGCGCCGAAGTGGTCAAGAGCGGCGGCTTCCATGGCTGGTCGCCGACCTGGATGCTGGGCCGCCGCCTGTGGGGCAAGCGCCTGGGCATCATCGGCATGGGCCGCATCGGCCAGGCCGTGGCCCGTCGCGCCAAGGCCTTCGGCATGCAGGTGCACTATCATAACCGCAAGCCCGTCAGTCCGCGCATCGCCGAGGAGCTGGGCTGCACCTACTGGGAAAGCCTGGACCAGATGCTGGCCCGGATGGACTTCATCTCGGTCAACTGCCCGCACACCCCGGCCACCTATCACCTGCTGTCGGCCCGCCGACTGAAGCTGCTGCGGCCGCACGCCATCGTCGTCAACACCGCCCGCGGCGAAGTGATCGACGAGGGGGCCCTGGCCAACATGCTGGCGCGCGGCGACATCGCCGGCGCGGGCCTCGACGTCTATGAGCACGAGCCGGCGATCAATCCCAAGCTTCTGAAGCTGCCCAATGTCGTGCTGCTGCCCCACATGGGCTCGGCCACGGTCGAGGGTCGCATCGACATGGGCGAGAAGGTCATCGTCAACGTGAAGACCTTCATGGACGGCCACCGCCCGCCGGACCGGGTTATTCCGTCGATGCTGTAGGGCGGCGACGGCCGACCCTCAGCGGGTCGTCATGCCGCCCGCCATCCGGCCGAAGGCCTCGCCCAGGGCTTCGGCCAGCTCTGGATCGACGTCGGTCGCCGACAGGGCCTGGCCCATCGCCGAGGTCCACTGGCCCGCCAGTTCGGCGTCGATCGGCATGGCGCGATGCAGCGACATCATGCAGACGCCCGGGTGGGTCGCGAACCAGTCCCGTGGCCCGCCGAGCCAGCCGGTCAGAAAGCCCGTCAGCGACTCGCGCATCGCCATCAGGTCTGGCGCGTGCAGCGCCCGCAACCGGGCACAGGCCGGATCGCTGTCCATGATGTCGTAGAAGGCGTCGACGAGGCGGCGAACCCCAGGTCCCACGCCAATGACCTCGAAAGGCGTGTCGGCGGCGACGGTGCTGCTGGTCATGAGGGCCCTCGCTGGACAGGAACCTCTCAGTCGACGAGCGCGCGCCTCGGCGCCTTGATTTGGCGCAAAGGGCCGCCTTCAGGACTTAGGCGAAGTCGCGCCCGGATAGACCTTGGCCTTCAGCCAGGTCTTCAGGTCCTGGGCCGAGCGGTCGGGAATCTGCTCCATCGGCACGTGGCCGACATCGGGATAGAGGATCAGCGTCGAGCCCGGAATGGCGGCGGCGAAGCGGTCGCCGTCCGAGGCGGGGATGACCGTGTCCTTCTGGCCGAACATCACCAGGGTCGGGGCGCTGATCTTCGACAGCAGCTGGGGCGAGGCGTCCCGGCGCGGGCCGGACTGCAGGCCCAGCAGGATGTCGCGGTGGCCGGGGGCGCGGGCCAGTTCGACATAGCGGTCGACCAGCTCGGGCGTCACCAGGCCCTGATCGACATAGGCCGACTTCAGACCCTGGCGAACCAGCGCCTGGGTGTCGGTATTCTTCAGCAGGGCCCGGCCCCAGGGATGGCGCAGGATCTTGAAGATCAGCACCCCGCCGCCGCCCTCACGCGGCCATCCGGCCGCGTCGACCAGGACCAGGCCATCGACTCTCTGGGGATGGTCGATGGCGTACTCCCAGGCCACGCCGCCGCCCATGGAATTGCCCGCCAGGGTAAAGCGCTCAACGCCCAGCCTGCGGGTCACAGAATCGACCACCGCCCCATAGCCTTCGCGGCCGGCGGGGTAGCCCTGGTCCGTGCGGGTGAGGCCGTGGCCCGGCAGGTCCAGGCTGATGACGCGATAGTCGGCCGCCAGCGAGCGCACCCACGGCTCCCAGGCGTGCAGCGAGGCCGAATAGCCGTGGACCAGCACCAGGGTGGGTCCTTCGCGCCGGCCCTCGTCGCGATAGTGCACGCGCACGCCGCCGCCCAGATCCATGTAGCGCGAGGCCGGGCTGTCGTACTTGGCTTCCAGGCTGTCATAGGGAATGTCGGGCCGTTGCAGGGCCAGCCAGCCCACGGCCGCCAGGACAACGATCAGGACCACCGCGGTCAACAGACCGCGCAACAGCGTCTTCATGCGCCCCTCCCCCGAGAAACCTTTGTCGGAAACCCTTATAGTTGTGAGACAGAGAGCGCGCGCCGACGCGCCGCGTCAACCGCCGGCTCAGGCCCGCATCGTGCCCGTTTCGATGAACCTCTGATGCCAGGACAGCGCCTCGCCGGCCAGGGTCGGCGTCTGCTGGCCGTAGGATCCGGCCCGGGCGCGCTGGAAATAGTCCTCCAGGCCCGGCCGGAAGTCGGGGTGGGCGCAGTTGTCGATGATCACCCGGGCGCGCTGCTTGGGCGACAGGCCGCGCAGGTCGGCCAGGCCCTGCTCGGTGACCAGCACCTGGACGTCCTGGTTGATGTGATCCACGTGGCTGGCCTGGGGCACGATCGCCGAGATCTTGCCGCCCTTCGCCGTCGAGGGGGTCATGAAGATCGACACATAGGCGTTGCGGGCGAAGTCGCCGGATCCGCCGATGCCGTTCTGGATCCGCGAGCCCATCACGTGGGTTGAATTGACGTTGCCGTAGATGTCGGCCTCGATCAGGCCGTTCATCGCCAGGCAGCCCAGGCGGCGGATCAGTTCGGGGTGGTTGCTGATCTCCTGCGGGCGCAGGATCATCCGGCCACGATAGCGCCCCATGTCGGCGTTCATCGCCGCCGCCGCTTCGGGGCTCAGCGAGAACGCCGTGGCCGAGGCCATGCGCAGCTTGCCGGAATCCAGCAGGTCCAGCATGCCGTCCTGGATGACCTCGGTATAGGCGGTCATGTTCTCGAACGGACCGTCGACCAGACCCGTCAGCACGGCGTTGGCGATATTGCCCACACCCGACTGCAGGGGCAGCAGCGACGCCGGCAGCCGCCCCTTGGCCACCTCGTGGGCGAAGAACTCCAGCAGATGGCCGGCTATGGCCCGGGCGGAGTCGTCGGGCGCGGCGAACGGCAGGTTGCGGTCGGGGGACTCGGTCTCGACGATGGCCACGATCCTGGCCGGGTCGCAGCGGAAATAGGCCTGGCCGATGCGGTCATCGGGGCGAACCAGCGGAATCGGCACACGGTGCGGCGGCAGGGCGGTGCCGTAGTAGATGTCATGCATCCCCTCCAGCGCCGGGTTCTGCCAGCGATTGACCTCCAGGATCACCTTGTCGGCCCGGTCCAGCCAGGTCTTGTTGTTGCCCACCGACGAGGACGGGATCAGCGAGCCGTCGGGCCGGATGCCCGAGACCTCGATCACCGCCGTGTCGAGCGGACCCAGGAAGCCCTGCCACGCCATCGGCGCGACCTGGCTGAGGTGCATGTCGAAATATTCCATCTCGCCGCGATTGATCTTCTCGCGGGCGATGGGGTCGGAATTGTAGGGCAGGCGAAACTCGATGCCGTCGCTGCGGGCCAGGGCGCCGTCCAGTTCCGGGCCGGTCGAGGCGCCGGTCCACACGCGCAGACGGAACGGGTCGCCGGCCGCGTGCGCGGTGTCGATCCGCTCGGCCAGGGCCAGCGGCACCGCCTTGGGATAGCCAGATCCGGTGAAGCCGCTCATGCCCACCGTGCTCTGGGGCGCGATCAGGGCGGCCGCATCCTGCGCCGACATCACCTTGGCCCGCAAATTGGGGCAGCCGATCCGGTTATCGTTCATCCAAGCACTCCGCCGTCGTTCGAGGTTGCAGGCCTTACCGTATGGGAAGCGAAGCTTCGCCTCCGTAGAAGCCCTAGCCACAGACGGGACAGGCCGGATCGGGTCCGATCCGCACCGTGCGGGTCTCCGCCGCCAGGGCGTCATGGATGAGCAGTCGGCCCTCCAGCGGCTGGCCGGCCCCGGTGATGATCTTGATCGCTTCCAGAGCCATCATCGATCCGATCACCCCCGCCAGCGCCCCGACGACGCCAACCAGGGCGCAGGTCTCGGCGTCCGGCGGCGTCTCCGGCACCAGACAACGATAGCAGGGCTGGCCCTGAAACACGCCGACCTGGCCGGTCCAGCGCCCCAGGGCGCCGCTGACCAGGGTCTTGCTATGCGCCACACAGGCGTCGCTGACCGCGAAGCGGGTAGCGAAGTCATCCGTGCCGTCGAGGATCAGGTCATACTGGGAAACCAGGTCACCGGCGTTGGCGGCGGCCAGCCATACCGGATGAGTCTCGATGGCCACATGCGGATTGATCGCGGCCAGTCGCTCGGCGGCGACCTCGACCTTGGATCGGCCCACATCGGCGGTCTGGTACAGCACCTGGCGCTGCAGATTGGACAGTGACACCGTGTCGGCATCGGCCAGGCCCAGGGTTCCGACCCCCGCCGCGGCCAGATAGAGCGCGGCCGGCGCGCCCAGGCCGCCCATGCCGACCAGCAGCACCCGGGCCGCCTTCAGCTTCTGCTGACCAGGTCCCCCGACCTCGCGCAGCACCAGATGGCGAGCATAACGCTCGACCTCGCCCTCCGAAAAGCTCATCGCGCTTGATCTCCGCGGCCAGCCTCGCCACATGCGAGACATGCAAAACAGCAATTCCTTCCCCGCCAACTCTTTTCCGGACTGGCACGGCACCACGATCCTGGCGGTGCGCAAGAACGGTCAGACCGTGATCGCCGGAGACGGCCAGGTCTCCATGGGGCCAACCATCGTCAAGGGCAATGCCCGCAAGGTGCGCCGCCTGGCCGGCGACAAGGTGGTGGCCGGTTTCGCCGGCGCCACCGCCGACGCCTTCACCCTGATCGAACGGCTGGAAGCCAAGCTGGAACAGTATCCTGACCAGCTGGCCCGGGCCTGCGTCGACCTGGCCAAGGACTGGCGCACCGACCGCTATCTGCGCCGGCTGGAGGCCATGCTTCTGGTCGCGGACAAGTCGTCGATCTTCACCGTCACCGGCGTCGGCGACGTGCTGGAGCCTGAACACGGGGTCGCCGCCGTCGGCTCGGGCGGCAACTACGCCCTGTCGGCCGCCCGCGCCCTGATCGAGGAGACCGACCTAGACGCAGAGGCCGTCGCCCGCAAGGCCATGAAGATCGCCGCCGAGATCTGCGTCTATACGAACGGCAATCTGACCGTGGAGACGCTGGAGCCCTGATCGGCCCGCGACGGGCTCAGATCACGTCGGCGACGAGGCCCAAGGCCTTGAGGTCCGCGCCCCGGGCAAAGACGCCTCCTCGACCGGATAGCCCTGGGACGACGCTCAGGACCGGGCTTCGCCGATGGAGAAGGAGGCCTGTTCGCGGATGCGTCGGGCGCCGTCTTCATCGACCAATTCGCATTCCCACCACCGGATGGTCCGGCGATCGGAGGTGATGCAGGTCTTGGAGACGAGGACGGCGTGTGGGGTCATGGCGCGAAACAACGGACAGCGTTTCGCCTTTGTTCCTTCGCGATCCGGTTTTCTTTGCAGGAACAACAGACTGCCTGCGATTCACGGGTGTCTGCTCCCTGCGCCGCCGCCGGCGATACGTTGCGATCATCTCCCCCTTGGCTTAAGCGCGCGCCATGACCGATGACGCCCCCCTTCGACCCCTCGCCCGCAATCCGCGCGGTTTCGCCGACAAGCGCGGCCGCGACCTGACCGCAGAGCGCCGCATCGTCGCGCGCGTGTCCGAGGTCTATGAGCGCTGGGGCTTCGAGCCGCTGGAGACCCCGGCCTTCGAATACGCCGACGCCCTGGGCAAATTCCTGCCCGACGCCGACCGGCCGAACGAGGGGGTCTTCGCGCTCCAGGACGACGCCGGCTCGGACGAGCCGGGCGACTGGATGGCGCTGCGCTACGACCACACCGCCCCTCTGGCCCGGTTCGCGGCCCAGACCTGGGAGACCCTGCCCAAGCCGTTCCGCCGCTACGCCTATGGGCCGGTGTGGCGCAACGAGAAGCCCGGCCCGGGCCGGTTCCGCGAGTTCTGGCAGTGCGACGCCGACACCGTGGGTTCGGACCGGCCCGAGGCCGACGCCGAGATCATCGCCATGGCCTGCGAGGGTCTGGGCGCCGCCGGCCTTGATGCGGGCCAGGCCCAGATCCGCGTCTCGAACCGCAAGCTGTTCGACGGTCTGTTCGACGCCGGCGGCGTGACCGAGGCGGGCCAGCGGCTGACGGCCCTGCGCGCCATCGACAAGTTCGACCGGCTGGGCTGGGACGGCGTCGTCCAACTGCTGGGCGAAGGCCGGCTGGACGACTCCGGCGACTACACCAAGGGCGCAAGCCTTCCGGCCAGGGTGACCGGCGCCATCGAGGCCTTCCTGGCCTCGGCCAATACGCCGGGCCTGTCACGAGCCGAGACCCTGGACGCCGTCGCCCGTTCGGGCGACCTGGGCGCGGCGGGCGAAGCGGCGCTGAACGAACTGGCCGCCATCGACCGGGCGCTGGGCGCCATGCGGGTCGGCCAGGAGGCGGTGAAGTTCGATCCCACCATCGTGCGTGGGCTGGAATATTACACCGGCGCGGTGTTCGAGGCCGAACTGTTGCTGGACACCGTTGACGACAAGGGCCGTCCGGTCCGGTTCGGCTCCATCGGCGGCGGCGGGCGGTATGACGATCTGGTCGCCCGCTTCACCGGCCAGAGCGTGCCCGCCACCGGCTTCTCCTTCGGCGTCTCGCGCCTGGCCTCGGCCCTGCGCGCCGCCGGCCGCGGGGCGGAAGACGCCGTGCGCGGCCCCGTCGTCGTCATCGTCTTTTCCGACAACGACATGGCTCATTATCTGGCCGCGGTCGCCGAACTGCGCGCCGCCGGTATCGCCGCCGAGCTCTATCTGGGCCGTGCGGGCATGAAGGCCCAGATGAAATACGCCGACCGTCGCGGTTCTCCGGCCGTCGTCATCCTGGGCGGCGATGAGATTGCGGCGGGCGAAGTCACCATCAAGGACCTGGACGCCGGCCGCGCCGCGGCCGCCGCCATCACCGACAACGACGCCTGGAAGGCCGAGCGTCCGGGCCAGATGAAGATCCCTCGGGAGGGCCTGATCGCTGCGATCAAGGCTATTATCGAATAAGCTTCGAGAATAACTTGCGCGAAATATGACTTATCAATGATAAGTCGAAGAAAGTTCGACTCCGCCCGATACGTGCGTTGACGCCGCAGGGTCCGATAGGCCAAATGAACTCACTCGAGGGCAAGCGTTGCTCAAGCGCGCAGCACTCGAAGGCGTTTCGGGGAGGAAACGTCCGCTCTTCAAAGAGCGCGAAAGCCCGCTGCGATGTATCCCCCGCAGCGGGCTTTTTCGCGCCTGGAGCCGCCCGCGCCATGGACAATATGTAGACTATTTCGATGTGGTCTCGAGGTTTCCGGGGCGATTTGTCGAGGCGTCCGCCATGAAAAAGGCCGAGGCGAACCCCGGCCTTTTCCGTTCTCGAATGGGCGCCGCCTACCAGATGCGGACGCGCTCTTCCGGCGTCAGATAGTATTTGGTCCCCGGCTCGACGTCGA
>CAYRTE010000093.1:0-8835 GCA_964427205.1 uncultured Caulobacter sp. | reverse complement strand
TGTCCTTGCCCTCAGCCGCCAAACTGGGCCAGCTGGCGGGTGTCGCCGCTATTGCTCTCGTGCAACCGGTGGCCCGATGGCTTGCCGATCAGGGCCGCCTCGATACGGGCCCGTAGCGCCTCGTCCTGATCGGGCGTCAGAAGATCGCGCAGATTGACCCCCAACTCGCCGAACAAACACAGGCGCAGCGCGCCCTTGGCGGTGACGCGCAGGCGGTTGCAGCTATCGCAGAACCCTGGCGCGTAAGGCGCAATCAAACCGATTCTGCCCCGATAGTCCGGGTGAGCGTAGTCGGTCGCCGGGCCATCGTCGAAGGCCTTGGCCACCGGCGACCAGCCCCTGACCGCCAACCAGCCTTGCAGATCAACGCCGGAGACGTGCTGATCGTCGAAATAGGCGGCGTTGTCGCCGGTCCTCATCAGCTCGATGAAGCGAAACGAGATCGGGCGGTCACGGACAAAGTCGGCGAAGGCGTCGAAGCCGGTCTCGACCGTATCGCGCAGCAGGACGGCATTGACCTTCACCGTCGGGACGTCCAGCGCCAGGGCAAGGTCGAGGCCGGCGATGATCTCTCCGAGCTGGTCGTGGCCGGTAATGCGGTGGAAGGCGGCCGGATCCAGGGCGTCGATGCTGACATTGAGATTGGTCAGGCCGGCGCCGCGCCAGGCGTGAATGTTACGTTTGAGATTCCAGCCATTGGTGGTGATCGCCACCTTGTCGATTCCTGGCGTCTTGGCTCCGCGCGCGATGATCTCAACCAGATCGCGCCGCACGCTGGGTTCGCCGCCGGTCAGGCGAAGCTTGGCCACGCCGAAGCTGGCGAAGGCGCGAACCACGCAGTCGATTTCGTCAGGCGTGAGGAAGGCCATAGCGCCCGACTTCTTAAAGCCGTCGGGCAGGCAATAGGTGCAGCGATAGTTGCAGACCTCCGTGACCGAGAGGCGCAGATAGCGAAAGCGGCGGCCAAAGCCGTCAACAAGACGTCCCATGCGGGCTCCTTTCCAAGCAAGGGAGGCGACGGTGTTTCCCCCGTCACCCTTGCCGGCGAGCCGGCGCGGCGTCACGACCATGGCGCAGGTGCGCTTTAGGCCTGGACGCTCGGAGCGATGACTATCGGTAGGCCCTCGGGGCGCCTGCGCCCATGACGCGCTCTGTTCAGCCGCTTGATATCGGTCAAGCCTGAGTCGGGCGCGGCAAGACCAGCATCGGTCCATAGGCGATGGCAAAGCCCGCGAAAGCCATCGCCCAAAGACCGGCCGAACTCATCAGCAGGCTCTGCTGCCAGCCGCCGGCGAAGGGCGCGACGATGCGCGCCACGGCGGCGGCGTTTATGGCCGCATAGATGGCAAGGGTGGCGAAGCCTGCGTGCAATTGGCGGCCGGTGTGGCCGCGCGTGGAGCGTGTCATCACCGCCAGGGTCATGACACCGATCGCGCCCGCGGTTAGAGCGTGAACACCCACGGAGCGGGGGATCGCGGGGCTCAAAACCGAGGCGCCCAAGAGCAGCAAGCCCAGGCCCAACCAACCGTAGCCAAGGTGGAGGATCCAGACGAGGGGCTCACGCCGCGTCGCCCAGCCTTGCCAACGCGCCAGCCGAACCAGACTTGCGAGGCCGGAGAGGGCCAGGAGGAGACCGCTGACGCGGTTGTCAGGAAAGGCTGCCCAAGCCGAGACGGCCAGGCCGACCAGCGCCAAGCCGGCGCGATCAATGACGCAGAAGGCGGCGGGTTGGGCGGAGATGCGTTGGGCGCGCAGCCAGTTCCCCGTGAAGCTGGGGGTGATACGGCCACCGATCAGAGCGATGAGCAAGGCGGCTGCGCCCAAGGCCAAACGCTCACCCAGTCCCGAGGCCCAGGGCGCGCCCTGAAGGTGGAAGGCGATGTTGCCCAGAGCCAGAATGGTGACCAGGCCGCAGACCGGCAGGTTGCGCCAATTGCGCCCGGCCAGGACCTCGCGCCAGATGACGCTGGCGAAGACGAGCAGGAACAGGCTGTCGATGACGCCCGCGACCGCCGCGCCCAGGCTGGCCTGAAACAGCATGGCCACGCGGCCGGCCAGCCAGAGACCCACCAACTGCGCGAGAGGCGCGCCGAGGATGGGCATACGTCCTGTCCAATTGGGCACCGCCGTGGTCAGGAAGCCGGCGACCACGGCGGCCAGAAAACCAAATAGCATCTCGTGAACATGCCAGTCGCGGGTCAGCATGCCGGGCCCGCCGGCCAGATAGCTCCAGAGCCACAAGGGCACGACCAGGGCCGACCAAGCCGCTCCCAGGAGATAGAAGGGGCGAAAGCCGAAGCTGAACAGGGCGGGGCCGCGATAGGCGCGGCGCATTGAGGCGGTGGACATGCCGTCACTATGCGCCGGGCGGTTCCCGGACGCCTTGATCAGGGTCCCCGGGGCCTTGATGATCGTCAACCGCTCAGCCGCACTTGGAGTAGCCACAGTCGGAACAGGTGTCGCAGCCCTCCTTGCGCACCATCTCGAAGCCGCCGCAGCGGGGGCAGCAGGCCTTATTTGCGGCGAAGGGACTGGCCGACGGCGGCGATTGCGGCGGCGTGGCAGAGGGTTCAAGCGCGCCGTGGCCGGCCAGATGGCGTTCGATCACCCCGCCAATCGCGGCCAGCAGGGACGGGGTGTAGCGCCCGTCGATCCAGCCGCCGCCGCGTGGGTCGAACACCGCCTTCAACTCCTCGGCCACAAAGGATATGTCGCCGCCCCGCCGGAATACCGCCGAGATCATCCGCGTCAGGCCCAGGGTCCAGGCATAGTGCTCCATGTTCTTTGAATTGACGAAGATCTCGAAGGGGTGGCGGCCATCCGCCGCCTCCACATCGTTGATGGTCACATAGACGGCGTGGGCGCTGTCTGGCCATTTGATCTTGTAGGTCGCGCCGCCAAGGGTGTCGGGACGCGAGGGCAAGGGCGGTTCGGGCGCGACGGGAGGCGAGGGCTCGGGTGTCGGCGTGACCGAGAGCACCGAGCCAGTGATGGCGTTGGGGCGATAGGTGGTCAGGCCCTTGCAGCCTAGCCGGTACCCCTGGCGATAGATGTCGGCGAAGTCGTCGAACGCGATGGTCTCGGGGCAGTTGACGGTCTTGGAGATCGAGCTGTCGACCAGGGCCTGGGCGGCGGCCTGCATGCGCAGGTGATCGGCCGGGGTCAGGTCCTGGGCGCTGACGAACGCCGCCTGCGGCGGCGGCGCGTCGCCGTGCAGCCGCTTCCACACCGCCAGGGCGTAGTCCTCGACCTGTTCCTCGCGGCTGCTCCCGTCCGGCTGGCGGACCTTGCGGGTATAGGCGTAGGCGAAGACCGGCTCGATACCCGAGGAGACATTGCCGGCCAGCAGCGAGGTGGTGCCGGTCGGGGCGATCGAGGTCAGGCAGCCGTTACGCAAGCCGTGCGCGGCGATCAGGGCGCGGGTCTCATCGTCCAGGTTGGCGAGGTTGGGCCGGTCGAGAATCTGCGGATCGTAGAGGGGGAAGTGTCCCTTCTCGGCGGCCAGCCGCGCCGAGGCGCGATAAGCCTCGCGCTTGATAACGCCCAACCAGCGCTGGGTGAGGGCGACGGCCTGGTCGTCGCCATAACGCGCGCCGCAGAACACCAGGGCGTCGGCCAGGCCGGTGACCCCGATCCCCAACCGTCGCTTGGCCCGGGCCTCCAGCGCCTGGGCTTCCAGCGGGAAGCGCGAGATGTCGATGACATTGTCAAGCATGCGCACGGTGGTGCGGGTCAGGGCGCCCAGCCTGTCCTCGTCGAGCGCGGCGCCCGGTTCGAACGGGTTGTCGACCAGGCGGGCCAGGTTGAGCGAGCCCAGCAGGCAGGCGCCATACGGCGGCAGCATCTGTTCGCCGCAGGGATTGCTGGCCAAGATCTCTTCGCAATAGGCCAGGTTGTTGGCGGCGTTGACGCGATCGATGAAGATCACCCCCGGTTCGGCGGCATCGTAGGTGGCTCGCATCAGCTGGGCCCACAGATCAGCCGCGCGAACGGTGCGGTGAACCTGACCGCCAAAGCTGAGCGGCCAGTCGCCGTCGGCGTCGAGCGCGGCCATGAAAGGGTCGGTGACCAGGACCGAGAGGTTGAAGTTACGAAAGCGGTTGGCGGTGCGCTTGGCGTCGATGAAGGCCTCGATATCGGGATGGTCGATCCGCAGGCAGCCCATCATCGCGCCGCGCCTCTGGCCGGCCGACAGGATGGTGCGACACATCGAATCCCAGACGTCCATGAAGCTGAGGGGCCCCGACGCATCGGCGCCGACGCCCTCGACCCTCGCCCCGTTCGGGCGGATCGACGAGAAGTCCATGCCGACCCCGCCGCCCTGTTGCAGGGTGATGGCCGCCTCGCGCACATGCTCGAAAATGCCGCCCAGGTCGTCGGGCGTCACGCCCATCACGAAGCAGTTGAACAGGGTCACGGCCCGGGCGGTGCCCGCGCCGGCCAGGATGCGGCCGGCCGGCAGGACCTTGAAATCGGTCAGGGCCTCCAGGACCTCGGCTTCAAAGCCCTTGCGCAGCTTTGGCGCCTCGGCCTGGGCGATGGCTCTGGCGACGCGCGCCCAGGTCTCGGCCACATTGGCGTCGCCGCCACCCTGCGGCGGCGCGAAGCGGTACTTGCTGGCCCAGATCTCGCCAGCGAAGGGATTGTCGAACGCCATGGTCGCTCTTTCTGAAATTGGAGAGGGCAGGCTGGTTGATTCCCTGCGGCGTGCGGAAGACGAAGGGGCTTGCCCAGTGCGCGAAATTGGCCAGGCCCGGCCTTGTGCAACATCAAGGCGCGGGCCGGCGCCGCTCAATGCGCGCCCGTGGCAAGGTCCCTAGGGTTGGGGTGTAGAGGAGCTTCCATGACCGAAAACGCCCAGATCTCAGCCCAGAGCCGCGCGCCTGCCGAGCCTGACGCCGCCGCGCGATTTAGCCTCGACCCCGCCGACACCAGCGCGATCGAGGCCTATCTGGTGCTTCACGCCCCAGGCGACGCCGAGGCCGCGCAACAGGCCGGGGCGCTGATCGATCATATTCTGACCCGCTACCATCAGGTCCATATGGAAGACTTTCCCCAGGCCATCGCCCTGGCGCGCAAGGTCGAGGCCGTGCATGTGGCCGACGCCGAATGCCCCGACGGCCTGGCCGACCATCTGGCGCTGATGGCCGACGAACTGGCCGGCCACCAGCGCAAGGAGGAGATGGCGCTGTTTCCGATGATGCGCCACGGGGGTGGACCGATGGTCCGTATCGCTATCGCCCGGATGCAGGCCGAGCATCGCGACGTGGTCGAGCAATTGACGCGGCTGGCGGTCATCACCAAGGATTTCACGCCGCCGCAGGAAGCCTGTCGCACCTGGCGGTCGCTCGATCAGCTCTGCCGCAAGATCGATCGCGAGCTGCGCGAACACATGCGTCTGGAGGATGCGATCCTGTTTCCGCATTTCGCCGGCGCGCTTTAAGGCCAGCCAACCGCCTCAGAAGTCGAGCGTCTCAACCCGCGTCCCGACCGAGGCCGCGGTCGCGCCAGGGCGACGACGGATCAGCACATCGCTCATCGCCAGGGCCTTCTGGGCCGAGGCGTCCTGGTCGCCGACCGGCTCGACGCCGCCCTGCGTCCGCCGTCCGCGCACGAAGGTCTCGCGATCGCCGCAGGGGCCGAGCGGCGCGGTCAGGGCCTCAAGGCGCCAGCCGGCCGCCTGGGTCGGGTCCAGGCCCGCCAGGCCGGCGATCAGCGGCGCCAGAAACAGCCGGGCGGTGACCAGGGCCGAGGTTGGATTGCCGGGCAGGCCGACGATCAGGGCGCGGTGGACGCGCCCCAGCCAGACCGGCTTGCCGGGCTTGATCGCCACCTTGGAAAAAACCAGATCCAGGTCGAGCGGCGCGAACATGGTTTTGGCGAAATCGCGTTCGCCCACGGACGCCCCGCCGGTGACGACGACGATATCGGCCAGACCGACCGCCGATCGCGCCGCCGTCTCCAGCGCGGGCAACTCATCGCCCACCCGCCAACGATCCACCACCTTGCCGCCCCAGGCGCGCGCCAGGGCGGCGACGCCGAAGGTCACGCTTTCGGGAATGCCGGGTCGAATCCGGGAGGGGCGTCCAGGTTCGTCCAGCTCGTCGCCCGTGCCGATGATCAACACGCGGGGGCGCGCCACTACCGACACCCGGGCCTGATCAGCCGCGGCGACCGCCACCAGTCGCTGGGCGTTGAGCCGGACGCCGGCCTCGACCAGGACGTCGCCGGCCTTGAAGTCCGAGCCGGCCAGCCGCAGGTTGCGCGGGCCGCTGGGCGGCTGAGCGAACAGGGCCAGCGGCCCCTCGCGCGCGACCTCTTCCTGGATCACCACCCGATCGGTTCCGGCCGGCGCCGCGGCGCCGGTGAAAATGCGCACGCAGGCCTGCGGCGTCAGAGCGCCCTCGAAGGCCTGACCGGCATAGGCCTCGCCGACGACCGTCAGGCGGACCGGCGCGTCGGTCAGGTCGTCGTCACGCACCGCATAGCCGTCCATGGCCGAGACGTCGGCGCAGGGCGTGGCGCGGCGCGCGACGATGGCTGCCGCCAGGACGCGGCCATCGGCCCTGTCCAGGCGCACGGTTTCGCGGCCCAAAGGTTGGGCCAGGCTCATCACCAGGGCCGACGCCTGATCGTAGCTGATCAATTGCAGACGCCGCGATAGCGGGGAATCTGGCCTACCAGCGAGCAGGGGCGAAAGCGGCTGTCCAGCTCCTGGCCCAGCACCAGGTCCCAGGCGTCGCGGCAGGCCCCGGTCGAGCCGGGCACGCAGAACACGAAGGTGTCGCCAACCTGGCCGGCCAGGGCCCGCGACTGCAGGGTCGCCACCCCCACCGTGGCCTGGCTGGCCTGATGAAAGACCACCGAGAACCCGTCCATGGTCCGGCGAAACAGCGGCGTCACCGCCTCGGGCGTGACGTCGCGCGGCGCGAAGCCGGTGCCGCCGGTGGTGAGGATGACATCGACGGCCGCGTCATCGGCCCAGGCCTGAACCTGACGGCGGATGGCCTCGACCTCGTCGGGCACGATCACACGGCCGACCAGGCCATGGCCGGCGACCGTCAGGCGGTCGGCCAGCAGGGCGCCCGAGGTGTCGGTGTTCAGGTCGCGGGTGTCGGAAATGGTCAGAACGGCGATGTTGAGCGGATAGAAGGGCAGCCGCTCGTCTATGCCGGCCTTACGGCCCTTCGCGGCCAGGGGCGCGTCATCCATCGTCAACCTCCAGAAAACATCGACAGGAAGGCTACGTCCTGTCCGGGACGGATCCAGGCCTGCTCGCCGACAATCAGGTGATCGATGGCCACGCGCAGCCCGCGCTCCCCCAAGGCCTCGGCGCCGCCGTCAGTCTGATCGGCGAGGCGCGCTCTCAGCCATGACAGCGAACAACCCTCAGCGGGGATATCCACACTGAGGCCGCGCCCGAAACGGTCGGCGACCTTGCCGAAAAAACAGACCTGGACCGTTCCCATCAGGGGGGGCGTCCGAGCCAAACCTTGAGTCATCACAAAACCCATCTTCGCTAACCGTGACCGGCCAAACCGACCTACACCCGCGGCGAGACGATGCGATTGTCGGAAGTCAAGCGACGGGCCGACGCCTGCCTTGCAAGGCGAGCCGTCGAGGCTCCAGGGGTCTAGGCCGGGTCCAGACCGGCCAGGAGCGCCGCCAGGGCCAGGCGACTGAGGCTCGCCGGGTCCATGCCGGCCAAGCGCCGAGCGGCGGCCGCGCGCTGGACATCGGCCGTGGCCCGCACGTCCGTCACCCTCGTCACGATGCGACCGGCGCGCATCTCCAGAAGGTGATCGGCCAGTCTGCGCACCTCGTCAGCGTCATGGCTGACATAGAGCACCGGGATGGCCAAGGTTCGATGCAGGCGCTCCAGATAGGGCAGGATTTCGGCCTTGCTGTCGGCGTCGAGGCTGGACAGCGGCTCGTCCATCAACAGCAGACGCGGCTGGGAAAGCAGGGCGCGACCCAGCGCCACCCGCTGTCGCTCGCCGCCGGAAAGGTGCGTCGTCGACCGCCCCAGCAGAACCTCCAGCCCCAGCAATTCGACAACCTCGTCAAAGCCCGTGGCCAGCGGTGCTCGCGTGCGTCGCTGGCCGTAGCGAAGGTTGTCTGTCACCGACAGGTGGCTCAGCAGACTGGCGTCCTGGAACACCATGCCGATCGGTCGACGGTGCGGCGGCAGAAAACGACGCTCATCCTGCCAGACCTCGCCGTCGACGACCAAGGCGCCTGGAAGTCTGGAAAGCCCGGCCAAGCAGCGCAGCACGCTGGTCTTGCCCGCCCCCGATGGACCCACCAGGGCGGTGATCCCGCTGCGCGGCAGGGTCAGGGCGACATCGAGGGTGAAGGCCCCCAGGCGTCCGCACAGCCGCGCTTCCAGGCCGGCTTCGGCGGGGGGCGGGATCATCGGGCTGGACGCGACGTGCGCCGCTCGATCAGCAGCATCGTCAGCAGCACGGCGAAGGCGAACACCAGCAGGCCCGCCGACAGCCTGTGCGCCTCGTCAAACTGCAGTGACTCCACCTGCTGATAGATGCGCGTCGAAATCACCTCGGTTTCTCCGGGCACCGAACCGCCAATCATCAGCACGACGCCAAATTCGCCGACGGTGTGGGCGAAGACCAACACTGCGGCGGTCAGCAAGCCGCGGCGCGCCTGGGGCAGGGCGACGGTCAAGAAGGCGTCCAGCGGCGCCGCGCGCAGGGTGGCGGCCGCTTCCATCGGGCGATCGCCCATGGCCTCGAAGGCGTTGCGGATCGGCTGCACGGCGAAGGGCAGGGAATAGACCATCGAGCCGATCACCAGGCCGGTGAAGGTGAAGGCCAG
>CAYRTE010000092.1:0-9120 GCA_964427205.1 uncultured Caulobacter sp. | reverse complement strand
GCGCTCACGCCGTCCCTCCATACCGGGGCAGTCAGCGGGTTTTTACACAGCCTCGACCCGTTGCGGACGCTGAATCCCTCTCTATGAGAGAGGGGTTCCGAGGGCCGCTCAACACCCATAGCCGACCTTGCGAACCTCTGCTCTCGGCTCGACCGGCTCCCCCTACCGCGCCACGCTCGCCCGCGCCCGCTTCAGCCCCGGCCGCGTGTTCGGCGCGCCGGCCTCGTTGGCTTCCAGCGCCGACAGCAGATCGGCCTTCAACGCCGTGACCTTGCGCGTCTCGGTCAGTTTCCCGCCTTCCGACGTCTGCACATAGAAGGCGTCGACCGCGCGTTCGCCATAGCCGTCGATATGGGCCGACTGGATGGACAGGCCGCTCGTCGCCAGGGTCTGGGCCAGGGCGTGCAGCAGGCCCGGACGGTCGCGGCCCGAGGCTTCGACCACGGTGGCGTCGTTGGAGGCCTCGTTGTCGACCACCACGCTCGGAGCAATCGTGAAGGCCGCCGTGCGCGACTGTTCGGCCCCGCGACGGGGCTCCAGGCTCATGGTTTCGCCGCGACCGGCCGCTTCCAGGGCGTCGGCCAGACGGCGCAGAGCGCGGGGGTTTTCGCAGCCCATCGGGGCGCCGGTGACGTCCTGCACATAGAAGACGTCCAGGGCCTGGCCCTGGCGCGAGGTGAAGACCCGCGCGCCCACGACATTGCCGCCCAGCGACGAGATGGCCTTGGCCAGATCGGCGAACAGGCCGCGCCGGTCCTTGGCCGCGACCACGATCTCGGCGGCGTTGGAGCCCGGCGTCACCTGGCCCTCGGCGGCGGCCCCGCCCTGAATGGCGGCGCGGCGGGCCAGGGCCGCGTGGTCCTTCAGTTCGGCGGCGTTGAAGGCCCCGAAATAGGCGTCTTCCATGGCCGAGGCCCAGCCCTTGGCGGCGGGGTCGTCGGCGACCAGGGCGGCCCGCGCGGCCTCGGCGGCGGCCTCCTGGTGGCGCTGGACGCTGGCGGCGGCGTCGCTGCCGCGCCCGCCCCGGAACACGGCCTCGGTGGCGTTGTAGAGCTCGCGCAGCAGCTGGCCCTTCCAGCCGTTCCAGACGCCCGGCCCCACGGCGCGGATATCGGCCACGGTGATGACCAGCAGCAGGCGCAGGCGCTCGGGGTTCTCGACGATGCGGGCGAAGGCGGCGACGGTGCCGGGATCGGAGACGTCGCGCTTCTGGGCGAAGTCGCTCATGACCAGGTGGTTCTCGACCAGCCAGGCCACCAACTCGACCTTCAGCCGGTCGACGCCCAGGCGCTCGCAGGCGCTGCGGGCTGACCGGGCCCCGGCCTTTTCCTGGCCGCCCACCCCGCCCTTGCCGGTGTCGTGCAGCAGCATGGCCAGGAACAGGGCCTCGCGGTCCTCGATCAGCGGCATGATGGAGACGGCCAGCGGATGGTCGTCGGCCAGGCGGCCGGCGGCGATGTCGCCGATGATGCCCACGGCCCGCAGGGTGTGCTCGTCCACCGTATAGGAGTGGTACATGTTGAACTGCATCTGGGCGACGATGCGGCCAAATTCAGGGACGAACCGGCCCAGCACGCCGGCGTCGTTCATCAGGGTCAGGGTGCGATAGGACCGCTTGCCCCGGGCCAGCAGGTGCAGGAAGGCCGCGCAGGCGTCCTCGTCGCGGCGCACCCGCGAGGTGATCAGGGCCAGTGAGCGGGTCACGGCCGTGAAGGCGTCGGGGTGCAGATCGAGATCGCGCTCGTCGGCGATCTTGAACAGCCGGATCAGATTGACCGGATCGGCCTCGAACACTTCCGGCCCGTCGATATTGAGACGGCCGCCGTCCTCGTAGAAGCCCTCGACGTCCAGCGCCTTGCGCTTGGGGCGACCACCGCCGGGCAGGAAGCGGGAAATGCCCTTGGGCTCGTTCTTGAAGTGCTCGGCTTCCAGCTTGGCCGAGAAGGCGCGGGTCAGGGCCCCGACCTCCTTGGCGATCAGGAAATAGCGCCGCATGAAGCGCTCGACCGCCGGGGCGTCGCCCCGGTCGCCATAGCCCATGCGGCGGGCGATCTCGGGCTGCAGGTCGAAGGTCAGGCGCTCTTCGGGGCGGCCGGTCGTGAAGTGCAGGTGGGCGCGCACGGCGTGCAGGAAGTCGAAGGCGCGAATGAAGGCCTTGGCCTCGCGTCGATCGAACACCGCCAGCTTGAAGACGTCTTCGGGGCGATCCACCGGGTGCAGATATTCGGCGATCCACATCAGGGTGTGCAGGTCGCGCAGGCCGCCCTTGCCCTCCTTGACGTTGGGCTCGACCATGTAGCGGCTGGCCCCGGCCCGGGCCTGGCGGTCGTCGCGTTCCTTCAGCTTGGCGGCGACGAACTGGGCGCCGGTGCCCTTCATCACGTCGTCGCGGAAGCGCTTCTTCAGCTCCTCGCCCAGCCGCTCGTCGCCGGTCAGGCGCCGGGCCTCCAGGATCGAGGTGCGGATGGTGAAGTCCTCGCGCGACAGGCGCACGCATTCCTCGACCGTGCGCGAGGCGTGGCCGACCTTGAAGCCCAGGTCCCACAGCGCATAGAGCATGAACTCGATGACGCTCTCGGCGTGGGGCGTGGTCTTGTAGGGCCGCAGGAACAGCAGATCGATGTCGCTGTAGGGCGCCAGGGTGCGCCGGCCATAGCCGCCCACGGCCAGCAGGCACAGGCGCTCGCCCTCGGTGGGGTTGCGGGCCCGGAACACGTGCACCGTGGTGAAGTCGTAGAGGGCGGTGATCACCTCGTCGGTGACGCCGCTGAGCAGGCGCGAGGTCTCGAGGCCGCCGGCCCCGTTCTCCAGCCGCTCCTTGGCGATCATCCGGCCGCGAAACAGGGCCTGTTTGAGGATCTCGATGGCGCGGGCGCGCTGGGCGGCCTCGTCGCCGAGGGCGTCCAGGGCGGCGGCGGACAGACGGGCGCGCAGGGCGTGACCGTCGACGACGTGTTCCAGCGGGGTGGGGCGAAGGCGACGGGGCATGATGGGGATATGGTTTACCGGCTAGGTCCTGAGGAGACCCTTAAGGCGATATAGCGCCTCGAGCGCCTCGCGCGGGGACATTCCGTCGACATCCAGGTCCTTCAACGCCGCATCCACGACACTGGGCGCCGGCTTGGCGGGCGCCGACATGGCCTGGCTCATCGCAAACAGCGGCAGGTCGTCGAGGCGGGCGGGTGATTCGTCCTTGGTCTCCAGGCGGTCCAGCACCTCGCGGGCGCGGGCCACCACCGGTCCGGGCACCCCGGCCAGCTTGGCCACCTGCACGCCGTAGGAGCGATCGGCCGGACCGGCGGCGGCCTCGTGCAGGAACACCAGATCGCCGTTCCACTCCTTGGCCCGGAGGCTGAGGTTGGAGACGTGGTCCAGCCGTTCCTCCAGCGTCGCCAGCTCGTGATAGTGGGTGGCGAACAGAGCGCGGCAGCGATTAGTGTCGTGCAGGGCCTCGGCGCAGGCCCAGGCGATGGCCAGGCCGTCATAGGTGGCCGTGCCCCGGCCGATCTCGTCCAGGATCACCAGGCTGCGCGGCGTGGCCTGGGTCAGGATGGCGGCGGTCTCGACCATCTCCATCATGAAGGTCGAGCGGCCCCGGGCCAGATCGTCGCCGGCGCCGACGCGGCTGAACAGGCGGTCGACCACGCCCAGCCGGAAATGGGCGGCGGGCACGAAGCAGCCGGACTGGGCCAGGATGGCCAACAGGGCGTTCTGGCGCAGGAAGGTCGACTTACCGGCCATGTTGGGACCGGTGACGATCGACAGGCGCGGCCCGGTCTCGCCCGAGGCGTCCAGGCAGCAATTATTGGGCGTATAGGGATCGCCGGCCCGCTTGACGGCGGCCTCGACCACCGGATGGCGGGCGGCCTGAGCGTCGAAGGCCAGGGAGCGGTCGACGATGGGCCGCGTGGCCCCGCTGTCCTGCGCCCATTCGGCCAGGGCGGCGGCGACATCGAGTCTGGCCAGAGCCTCGGCGGCGATCTGGATGGCGTCGGCCAGCAGGCGGGCGACCTCGCGCCAGGTCTCGAAGGCGGCGATCTCCATGGCCAGCACCCGCTCGCCGGCCTGGGCGATGCGGGCGTCGAGGTCCGCCAGCTCCACCGTGGTGAAGCGCACCTGATTGGCCAGGGTCTGGCGGTGGATGAAGGTGGCGTTCAGCGGCGGCTGGAACAGCGGATCGGCCTTGCCGGCCGTGGCCTCGACGAAATAGCCCAGCACGCCGTTGTGGCGGATCTTCAGCGGCACGCCGCTGTCCATCGCCAGTTGGGCCTCGAGGGCGATGATCACCTTGCGGCTGTTGTCGCGCAGGGCGCGGGCCTCATCCAGCTCCTCGCGGACCCCGGCGGCGACAAAGCCGCCGTCGCGGGCCAGGGCCGGCAGGTCGGGACCCAGCCCCGCCTCCAGCGCCACCAGAAAGCCGCCCAGCCCCCCGTGCAGGTCGGGCGTCAGGGCGCGGAAGGCGTGCTCCAGCTCGAACGGCGGCGACGACAACGGATCGCCCGAGCCGGCGACCATGGACGCCAGGGTGTCGCCGATCTTCAGGGTGTCGCGGATGCAGCCCAGGTCGCGCGGGCCGCCCCGGCCCAGGGCCAGGCGCGACAGGGCGCGGGCCATGTCGCCCGAACCCTTCAGGGTCTCGCGCAGGCGCTGGCGCAGTGGCCGGTGCTCGACGAACCATTCTACGGCGTCCAGACGCTCGTCGATGGCGGCGGGATCCAGCAGCGGGCGGGCCAGGCGCGAGGCCAGCAGCCGCGCGCCGCCGGCGGTGACGGTGCGGTCGATGGCGGCCAGCAGGGATCCGTTACGGTCGCCGGTCTGGGTGCGGTCGATCTCCAGGCTGCCCCGGGTGGCCGGGTCGATGGCCATGACGTCGGCGTCGGTCGCCCGTCGCGGGGCGCGCAGGGCCGGCAGGCGTCCGGCCTGGGTCATTTCCAGATGGGCGGCGATCAGGCCCAGGGCCCCGATCTCGGCCGGCGACAGGCCGCCGAAACCGTCCAGGGTGTCGACGCCGTAAAGGCGCTTGACCCGCGCCTCCGACGCCTGAGGTTCCGACAGGGCCGACGGCATGGGCTGGATCAGGCCGCCGCAGATCTTCAGGGTCTGGGACAGCTGGTCGTCGGACAGCAGGCGGTCGGCCACCAGGGTCTCGGACGGGGCCAGGGCCGCCAGGATCGCGGCGACGCCGTCCTTGCTGACCGAGAACACCTCGACCTCGCCGGTCGACAGCTCGACGCTGGCCACGGCCGCCTGCCCCGCCCGCACGGCCACGGCGGCCAGGCGGTTGGCGCCTCGCGCGTCCAGCAGGCCGTCCTCGGTCAGGGTGCCGGGGGTGACCACCCGCACGATGTCGCGACGGACGATGGATTTCGAGCCGCGCTTCCTGGCCTCGGCGGGGTCTTCCATCTGCTCGCAGACGGCGACCTTGAAGCCCTGGCGGATCAGCTTGGACAGATAGGCCTCGGCCGCGTGCTGCGGCACCCCGGCCATCGGGATCGGTTCGCCGTTGTGCGTGCCGCGGAAGGTCTGGGAGATGCCCAGGGCGGCGGCCGCCCGGATCGCGTCGTCGAAGAACAGCTCGTAGAAATCGCCCATCCGGAAGAAGATCAGGGCGTCCGGCTGCCGCGCCTTCATCTCGAAGAACTGCTGCATCACCGGCGTCGCGCCGGTGGCGTCATAGGTCTGGATGGCGGGCGAAGCGGGGGCGTTCATGACGCCATGACTTAACGTTTGACGCTGCTTCGCAGAAGCGCCATGTAGAATGTTCATGTTTTGTGCTGAAGGTTTGTTCGGCCAACAAGAGGGGCGGCATGAGCGAGGGGGAGCTGGTAGCGAACTCAGCTGTCAAGGAATTCATGACAACTGCGCTCAGACAGCCAGAGCCTCTCGGCAAATCTCTAGTCGTTGAGGTCAGCCAACGCGGCATCGACGCTTTCAAAGCGAGCAAGCTCACCCCGATCAGCCGCCGCGATGGCCGCCCGCGTCGTGGCGTTCGGTGTCCGGACATCAAACGGCAGCGCCTTTTCGGCGGCGACCCGAACCAGCATGAGACGGATGGCGTCCGAGATCGTGAGGCCCATATCGGCCAGCGCCGCCGTCGCATCCCTTTTCAAATCCGCATCGATCCGCGCTCTCACAGTGTCCAAGGCAGCCATGGAATGAGTCCTCAAAAGAGCAGGAACGTAGCTACAATGTAGCTACAACGAGATGATCGTCAATCTGAATCCTTCGCGCCTGGCGCTGACCATCGGAGACGCAGAATGCTGGCGCTCGAAATTACCGGTCAGTTCAAGCGTGACTACAAGCGTGAGAAGGCCGGGAGGCACACGGACCTGGACGCGGTGTTCAAGGCCACGATCGATCTGCTGGTCAGCGAGACGCCACTGCCCGTCGCCAACAGGGATCACCTTCTAAAGGGCGATTGGAAGGGGTGCCGCGACTGCCACCTCAAGCCCGATCTGGTCATGATCTATCGAAAGACCAAGACAGCGATCGAGCTCGTGCGGCTAGGCTCCCACAGCGAACTTTTTTCCTAGCTCCCCGTGACCTCGTCCCAGAACCGCTTGGCCTTGCCGACGAAGTTGGCCGACTTGGGGTTCTGTTTCTCACCGCACAGGCCGGCCAGCTCCTTGAGGAGCTCTTTTTGCCGGGCCGAGAGGTGGGTCGGGGTTTCGACGAACAGTTCCACCACCAGGTCGCCGCGCTGGCGGCTGCGCAGGGACGGCATGCCCCGGCCCTTGAGGCGGACGGTCTTGCCGGTCTGGGCGCCTTCGGGAACCTTGACGGGGATCTTGCAGGTCCCGTCGCATTCCTCGCCGCCCATCAGACAGGGGGCGTCGATCTCGCCGCCGAGGGCGGCCACGGTCATCGGCACCGGCACGGTGCACAGCAGGTCCAGGCCATCGCGCTCGAACAGCTCGTGCGGGATCACCGACAGGAAGATGTAGAGGTCGCCGCGCGGGCCGCTACGGGCTCCGGCGTCGCCTTCGCCCGACAGGCGGATGCGGGCGCCGTCATCGACGCCGGCGGGGATGCGCACCGACAGGATGCGCTCGCGGCGCACCTGACCGTGACCATTGCAGGTCTGGCAGGGGTCCAGCACCAGCCGGCCCGAACCGCCGCAGCGGGGGCAGCCGCGCTCGACCGCGAAGAAGCCTTGCGTGGCCCGCACGCGACCATGGCCGCCGCAGGTGCCGCAGACCGTCGGGCTGGTGCCGGCCTTGGCGCCCGAGCCGTCGCAGACCTCGCAGGTGATGGCGGCGGGAACCTTGATCTCGACCTCGGCGCCGGCATAGGCCTGCTCGAGGGTGATCTCCAGATCGTAGCGCAGGTCCTGGCCGCGCTGGGGGCCGTTCGACGGACGACGACCGCCGCCGAACATTTCGCCGAACACATCGCCAAAGACGTCGTTGAAAATATCGCTGGCGTCGCCGCCGAAACCACCGCCACCGCCGCCTTGCGCGCCATTGACGCCGGCATGGCCGAAGCGGTCATAGGCCGCGCGCTTCTGCGGATCGGACAGGACCGAATAGGCCTCGTTGATTTCCTTGAACCGGCCGGACGCATCCTCGCAGCCGCCATTGCGGTCGGGATGGTGCTCCATCGCCAGCTTGCGGAACGCGGCCTTCAGGCCCGCGTCGTCGGCGGTCCGGGTCACGCCCAGGATTTCGTAATAGTCGCGCATCGTCAGCGTCTGGCGCCCAAAAGGCCCACGGGAGAGGCGTTGATAGGGAAAGAGGTGGTGTTCTCCGCCGCGCGACGCAAGGCGCCGCTCGCGCGCGAATCAGGTGATCGCGGCCGCGGAACGATCATGGTTGAGACGTTCCGCGGCGCGCGCATGGCGAACTAGTTCGCCGGCTTGTTTTCGTCGACTTCCTCGAACTCGGCGTCGACGACGCCATCGTCCGCGGCGGCGTCACCATCGCCAGCGTCCTGTTGCGAGGCGTACATGGCCTCGCCCAGCTTCATCGAGGCCTGACGCAGGGCGTCGGTCTTGGCCTTGATCAGGTCGACGTCTTCGCCTTCCAGAGCGGTCTTCAGGTCGGTCAGGCCGGTCTCGATGGCGACCTTGTCGTCGCCCGAAACCTTGTCGCCATGCTCGGCCATGGCCTTTTCCGTGGCGTGCACGGTGGCCTCGCCCTGGTTCTTGGCCTCGACCAGCGCCTTTTTCTTGTCGTCCGACGCCTTGTTGGCCTCGGCTTCCTTGACCATGCGCTCGATGTCCGCGTCGGAAAGGCCGCCATTGGCCTGGATGCGGATCGAGTGCTCCTTGTTGGTCGCCTTGTCCTTGGCGTGGACATTGACGATGCCGTTGGCGTCGATGTCGAAGGTGACCTCGATCTGCGGCACGCCGCGCGGCGCCGGCGGAATGCCCTGCAGGTCGAACTGACCCAGGAACTTGTTGTCGGCGGCCATCGGACGCTCGCCCTGGAAGGCGCGGATCGTCACGGCCGACTGGTTGTCGTCGGCGGTCGAGAAGGTCTGCGAGCGCTTGGTCGGGATGGTGGTGTTGCGCTCGATCAGCGGGGTGAACACGCCGCCCAGGGTTTCGATGCCCAGGGTGAGCGGGGTCACGTCCAGCAGCAGCACGTCCTTGACGTCGCCTTGCAGAACGCCGGCCTGAACGGCGGCGCCCAGGGCGACCACTTCGTCAGGATTGACGCCCTTGTGCGGCTCGCGGCCGAAGAAGTCCTGCACCGCCTGCTGGACCTTGGGCATGCGGCTCATGCCGCCGACCAGGATCACTTCGTCGATGTCGCTCTTCTTCAGGCCAGCGTCCTTGAGCGCCTGTTCGCACGGACCGATGGTGCGGCTGATCAGGTCGTCGACCAGGGCTTCCAGCTTGGAGCGCGACAGCTTGATGTTCAGGTGCAGCGGGCCCGACGCATTCATCGAGATGAAGGGCAGGTTCACTTCGTACTGAGCGGTGCTCGACAGTTCCTTCTTGGCCTTTTCGGCCTCTTCGCGAAGGCGCTGCAGGGCCAGCTTGTCCTTGCGCAGGTCGACACCCTGCTCCTTTTTGAACTCGTCGGCCAGGTAGTCGACGATCCGCACGTCGAAGTCCTCGCCGCCCAGGAAGGTGTCGCCGTTGGTCGACTTCACCTCGAAGACGCCGTCGCCGAT
>CAYRTE010000091.1:0-9337 GCA_964427205.1 uncultured Caulobacter sp. | reverse complement strand
GACTTCGCGATCGTGGGCGGAGACATCGGCTTCGGCTATACGACCGCCCCGGCGGATCTGGCGCAGCAGTTCCACGCCTTCAAGCAGGCGGCCGTTTCGCTCTGGAGCCGCCGCCCGGTCTTCGTGGTGATGGGAAACCATGACTCAGCGATCGACCTCTATGAGGACGCCCATCGCCATGGCGTTCGGCTGGACCGTCAGCCCTACGGTGAGGCCAGCTCGGAAGCGGTTTTCGCGCGGGCCTTCCCGAACCCCGTCAACGGGCCGACGCCCTCTGACCCCCGACGGCCGAGCTATGCGCGAAACGCCTACGCATTCCAACAGGGGCCGCTGAAGTTCATCGTGATGAACACCAACTACTGGATGAGTAATCAGCCGGACCGGTTCGGCGGTTCGCCGGAGGGCTATCTGCTCCGCGATCAACTGGATTGGATCAAGCGGGAGATCGCTCAGGCGGACCGGGACCCGACGGTCGAACGGGTGATCCTTATCGGCCATGAGCCCGTATTCCCGAACGGCGGACACGTCGCCGACGCGATGTGGTGGAACGGCGATAATCAGGTGCGAGCCTACGAGGTGGAGGACGCGGGTCGTCTTGCGCCGTCGCGCCAGGGCGTTCTGGAGGTTCGCGATGAACTCCTCAGAGCGGTGACGGCGAGTCCTAAAGTCGCGCTCATGCTGAGCGCGGACGAGCACAGCTACCATAAGACCCTGATCACACCGCAGACGCCGATCGCCAGCAAAGGTGATGCGGCGTCGCCGATCGCACGCCCGCTCTGGTTCGTCTCCAGCGCCGGCGGCGGAGCCTCCTACTACGCCGAGGAAGCTACGCCTTGGAACCAGCACTGGCGGCGGGCAGGGAAGTATGGCCTGGGAGACGACAATGCCTTCTACTACTCGTCCCAGCCGCATCTGTTAGCGTTTGAGTATGGTAGGGGAAAGCTCTCGATGCGTGTGCTCTCGGTGCATGGGGAGGAGATCGATCGCATCGACAACCTCATTGTCGATCGGTGATGGGACATGCCGCAGCGCCCTCACGATCCATCGGGAGTCAGTGATTTTTTGAAATCCAAATCCGACAACAATTGCCTGGAGCGCCATGTGAGAAAGTTTCTGATCGCCCTGGGGGTGCTCGCAGCGGCCTGCAGTCCCCTTCCGCCTGCAGCCACCGAAGGGCGGTCCTCGCCTAACGACTGGCTCTTGGCCGCTGAGAGCGACGAAGCGCGCTTCAAGCTGATCCAGCGGCAGATGCGGGGATTCGATCAGCCCATGTGGGAGGTGGGGGAGCGGTTCGAACGGCTCCACGACGCGCTCAAACGGGAGAACTTCGAACTCGCCACCTACCAGTGGGACAAGATCAAGACCTCTATCGAGAACGGGACAGTGAAGCGCCCAGCACGGGCGGTCAACACCAACGCGCTCTTCCTAGGCGAGCCGTGGGGCGAGGTCCGTGCTGGCCTGGCATCAGGCGACCGCGACAAAGCATGGGCTGCGTTCGAAACCGCTCGGATCGCCTGCCAGTCCTGCCACCAGGCCGAGAAGGTCGAATACATGAACGATCAGGCGGTATTCGACCTCATGCCACCCAATGGGAAGCGTTGAGTTGACATCCCAGCTTCGCGGCGATTTCTTCCGGGCTGGTCCCACCTGTGCCCTTCCACCAACATGAGGAGCCACGCATGATCCTGAGCCGGAGTCTTCTACCTCCTGGTGAGTCTCGCTGGGCCATCTTGATTCGCCTCATGTTGGCCGGGGTCTTCGTGACGGAGGGCTACCTGAAGCTTGTCTACCCGGCATGGCTCGGCGCGGGGCGCTTCACCAAAATCGGTATTCCGGCTCCGGAACTGATGGGCCCTTTAGTCGGCTGGACCGAGCTGATCTGCGGCCTGCTATTGGCGGTCGGTCTGCTTGGCCGATTGGCCGCCATGCCGCTAATCGTGATCATGATCGTCGCGATCGTCAGCACAAAGATTCCAATCCTGCTCGGCCGCGATTGGTGGATGTTCACCGTCCGGGATCTGGACCGCTACGGCTTCTTCAGCATGACCCACGAGACACGTACCGACTATAGTATGCTGCTGGGCGCGCTATTCATTCTCCTGACCGGGTCGGGTCGTTGGTCGCTTGATCGCAGGTGGTTTGGGGTAGCCGCTGCGAAAACTTGACCTAAAGACGGGCTTCGCGACTTCGCGGAACAGTCCGCAGAGCTTCGCACGGCGGACCTGAGCAGCCTTTCGGCTCTGGTCACTTGAGGGGCGGACTATAGCTCTGCGGGGAGGAAAAAATCAGGGGCATGTCATCAAGGACAGGGTGGCTGTCAGCGCGGCGATCACCTCTCCCTGATCCAACGGCCAGACCAATGGGCAGGCCACCGGGCTCTAGCTCGTGAAGCGCAAGATGTTGGGTCGTGGGAAACTCGACCTACTTCAGGCCCGCGTCATCGGCACCCTGATAGTGCCCGATCACCACCAAATTGCGCCGGAGCCGCTATTGGGTGCCTATCACCCTGCTAAGGGGGGGCCTCTTACACGCCACTGCACACCCCACCGGAGCGAGTCAAAGAGCCGACCTGCTGAACGGCAGGGGAGGGATGTATTGCGCGCTGAGCTTCAAGCCGTTGGGGCCGTTGCAGCAATTGGAGTGATCGTCCGAAAAGCCTTATCTCACTGCCTGTTCAAACACCTTATCAGCGCTGGCCCAGTTGATCGTCGTCATGAAGGCATCGACATAGGCGCCGGCCTTTGCGCCATAGTCCATGTGATAGGCGTGCTCATACATATCGAGCGCCAGGATAGGCGTGCCGCCAGCCAGGGTCATGGTGTGGTCGGCCGCCCAGGTGTTGACCAGGCGATTGTCCCGATGGCTCCAGGTCAGCAGCACCCAGCCCGATCCGCCGCCCAATGCCTTGCCCATCGCCGCGAACTCGGCGCGCCAGCGCGCGTCGCTGCCGAAGTCCCTCTCAATGGCGGCGGCCAGCGCGGCGCCTGGGCGATTAGCGGAGCCGAGACCCGCGAAATAGAGTTCGTGCAGGATCATCGAATTCCAGGCGATCAGCTCCTCGCGCTTCAGACCGTTGATCATGAAGCCGGGCGCCGTGGTCAGGTCCAGACTGGCAAGCTGGCCGCCGATGGCGCCGAGGCGTTTGACGGCGCCGACATAGTTGTTGGCGTGGTGGCTGATCAGCAGCTTCTCCGACAGGCCGACAACGGCCTTGGGATCGAAGGGCAACGGCTTGGGCGTGAAGGTCGCCGCAGCGGTCTGCGCCAACCCGGCGGATGGAGCCGCGCCGAGCGCCGTTGCGACAGCAGCGGTGGCGGCGAACATCTGCCGCCGATCAAGATTGGGAGACGTCATTATGGGGTTCTCCAAGGTCGAGTTTGATCGGGATCAGACGCCCAGGCCGTGCAGGGCCAGGGCGACGATGACACACGCGGCCAGGGTTTTGATGACCCCGGCGTGAAAGCGAAACAGCAGCACGCCAGCCAGGATGGCCAGGGCAAGCGCCTTGCCGTCCAGCGAGGCGATGTCTGGCCACTCCAGCTGCCCCCAAGGCAAGGGCAGCGGGTTGAAGGTCGCAAAGAGGACGTGAAGGGTAAACCACAGGGTCAGGTTGGCGATGACCCCAACGACCGAGGCGGTGATCATCGCCAAAGCGCCCTGAATCCGCTTTGCGTGCTCCAGACGCTCGATGAACGGCGCGCCGACGAAGATCCAGAGAAAGCAGGGCGCGAAGGTTACCCAAAGGGTGATCAGGCCGCCAAGCAGGCCCGCGATCAGCGGCGTAAACGGGGCCGGCGCTCTGAAGGCCGCCAGGAAGCCCACGAACTGGGTCACCAGGATGAGTGGGCCTGGCGTCGTTTCGGCCAAGCCCAGGCCGTCGACCATCTCTCGCGCCTGGAGCCAGCCGTGCGCCTGCACGGCCTCCTGCGCCATATAGGCCAGGACCGCATAGGCGCCGCCGAATGTGACCATGGCCAACTTCGAAAAGAAGACCGAGATCTCGAACAGAACATGGTCGGGACCCAGGGTGATCAGGAGGATGGCGAAGGGCAGCGACCAGATCGCAGCCCAGAGGCCGACGGTTCGCAGGGCCGGCGCCAACATCGTGCGCAGCAGCGCCGGCGGCTCCTGAGCCGAGACTTGGTCCTTGAGGCCAAGCGCCTGTGGCCAACGGTGAGCAACCAGGGCGCCGAGGGCCGCAGAGGCCGCAACGATCAGCGGGAACGGCGCCTGGAAGACAAAGAGCGCCACGAACGCGCAAACAGCGATCGCCTGCTTGACCCTTGTGTTGAGCGCCCTCTTTGAAATCCGCAGCAGGGCCTCGACCACGATGGCGAGCACCGCGCCTTTGACGCCGAGAAACGCGGCGGCGACAGGGCCTAGATGCGCGCCGTAAGCGTAGATGAGCGACAGGCCAAGAATGACGGCCGCGCCGGGCATGATGAAAAGCAGGCCTGCGGCCAGACCGCCGCGCACGCCGTGAAGCTTCCAGCCGACATAGGTCGCCAGTTGCTGGGCTTCAGGTCCGGGCAGCAGGGTGCAGAAGTTCAAGGCGCGAAGGTAGGCGCCCTCCTCGATCCAGCGCTTCTCATCGACGAGCACCTTGTGCATCAGCGCGATCTGACCGGCAGGGCCACCAAAATTGATGAGCCCGATCTTCCCGAAGGTCGTCAGCAGGTCCTTGAACGAAGGCTTAATCGGTCGTGCTTCAGCCATGTGTCGCCGCCCTGAGAGTCAGGTTCGGCGCGACGCTTGGGCGTTGCCGCCTAAAGCGGGAGGCCGCGCGCATCCCGTTATCCTGACCTACGTCGGGTGAGGCGTCAGTTTAAGGCGCGACCATCGGGCTATTGTGTGCTGTTCCGTGACTAGCTGTCGTTTCCAAGAAGGTTGTGCACACGCTGCCAAGGTGTGAGGCCGCGACGTCTAGCCCGTCGCGATCGGTGCCCTGGCGGCCGACAAGGGCAGTCCCAGCCTGATCATCCCAATTAAAGCCAAGCTCAAGCCCGGTAGGTATACTGTTTCGTGGGAGATTGTCACTGAGGACCACGACGTGCCGGGGCCCTATCATTTCAAGGTGAAACCCTAGCGCAACGACATCTGACTCGGGTGGCAGGTTGGCCTGCCGTTCGACGCAGAACTTGCGAACAATCCAAAAGGGGCGGCGTCGCCATTTGAGGCGTACGATTGCAGGTCCGCAATCTCCGGTTACTGTGACGGCAGCGCGCGCAGCTGTCGAGTTCGTACGGCGTAAGAGCGACGCTCGCGCGTTTCATTCTCTCCTTTGGCCCAAGTTATTCTACCGGTCCACCCTGCGGAAATTCCAGCCCATCTGATTCGCGCGAGATACGCACCTCACAACCAGATTTGAAAATGGGACCGAAAGTGGGGTCTGCAAATAGTGGGGGGTATTATTGAATGTAATCAATGCGATGATCAGGAGGGTGGCGGTGAGAGAGGCTACCTTCCCTCCTTACATGTTGGCTGACTGCGAGTGCGAGCCCCGCCGATGCCGGTGGAACAAGTAGTGTCACAGGGCGAACGATTTTCCGTACGTTTTCCGTACTTGTCGCAAGCTCGAAATCTAAATCATTGATATCAATGGGAAATTTGGCGCACCCGACAGGATTCGAACCTGTGACCTCTGCCTTCGGAGGGCAGCGCTCTATCCAGCTGAGCTACGGGTGCGTCCGCCTTGCGGGAACGGCGTCTTAGCCGAAAGGCGCGGTCGGCGCAAACGGGGTTATTCGCCTCCCATATAAATGAAGCGGGCGATGAACAGGGCGGCCAGCACATAGAGCAGCCAGTCTTCCTTGCGAACCTGGCCGCGCGCCAGTTTCAGGGCCGCATAGCTGGTGATGCCGAACGCCAGGCCGTTGGCGATCGAGAAGGTCAGGGGGATGGTGATCAGGGTCAGGAAGGCCGGGATGGCCACGCCGGGATCGTCCCACTCAACCTCGGCCAGCGAGCCGATCATCATGGCGCCGACCAGAATCAGGGCCGGCGCCGTGGCGGCCACGGGGATGGCCTGGACCAGTGGCGCGAAGAACAGGGTGGCCAGGAACAGCAGGCCCACGACGATCGCCGTCAGGCCCGTGCGGCCGCCGGCCTGCACGCCCGAGGCGCTCTCGATATAGCTGACCACCGTGCTGGTGCCGGCCACCGAGCCGGCGATGGTGGCCACCGAATCGGCCATCAGGATGCGGTTGAGGCGCGGGATCGAGCCGTCCGGCGCCACGAGGCCCGCCTTCTTGGTCACGGCCACCAGGGTGCCGACATTGTCGAACAGGTCGACGAACAGGAAGACGAAGATGATCTCGGCCAGGGCCATGCCCATGGCCCCGTTGATGTGCAGGGCGGCCGGGATGTCGAGCTTGAAGGCGGTGGCCGAAAGTTCTGCGAGGCTGTAGCCGCCCGGCGCGATCTTCGACAGGCCCATGAACCAGCCGACGGCGGCGATGATCAGGATGCCGATCAGGATCGCGCCCTTCACCCGCCAGGCCATCAGGGCGCCGATGATCAGCAGGCCGGTCAGGGCCAGGATCGCGGTCGGCTTGGTCAGGTCGCCCAGCCCGACCATGGTGGCCGGATTGCTGACGATGATGCCCGCCTCCTTCAGGCCGATGAAGGCGATGAACAGCCCGACCCCCGCCGCGACGGCCGAGAACAGCGGCCGGGGAATGGCCCCGACGATCAGCTGGCGGATGCCGGCCACGGTCAGGATCAGGAAGGCGACGCCCGACAGGAACACGCAGCCCAGCGCCGTCTGCCAGGGCACGCCCATGCCGATCACGACGGTGTAGGTGAAATAGGCGTTCAGCCCCATGCCGGGGGCCAGGGCGATCGGATAGTTGGCGATCAGCCCCATCAGGATGCAGCCGATGCCGGCCGCCAGACAGGTGGCGGCGGCCACGGCGGCCACGGGCATGCCCGCCTGGCCCAGGATCGCCGGATTGACGATGACGATATAGGCCATGGTCAGGAAGGTGGTGAACCCGGCCAGCGCCTCTGTGCGCAGACTGGTCCCCTGGGCCTTCAGCCCGAACTGCTTTTCCAGGAAACTCATCGACGCACCCCCAACTTGAGCGGTGGAGTTTGTCCAAGCGCTTCCGGAACGCAAGCCTCGAGGGCTAGTCCCGGGTCGGATCGGCCGCGTTCGGGTCGCCATAGGTCAGGGAGACGAACACATCTTCCAGATCCGGGTCTTCGGTGGCGATATCCTTGATGTGCATGCCGCTGGCCCGCACGGCCGCCAGCACCTGTTCGACGCTGGACTGACCGGTGCGATAAGACACCGCGAAGGCCCCGCCGGCCCGGATTTTCGTGTCGAAGCCGGCCAGAACGGGGGCGACCGTCACGGGCTGTTCCGGGGTCACGACAACGTTGCGGCTGTCCATCCGGCGCAGCAGCACCGAGGTCGGCTCGCAGGCCACCACCTCGCCGCGATTGACGATGGCGATCTGGTCGCAAAGCTCCTGGGCTTCTTCCAGATAGTGGGTGGTCAGCACGATGGTGACGCCCAGTTCGTTGAGGCCCTTCACATAGCTCCACAGCTGGCGGCGCAGCTCGACATCGACGCCGGCGGTCGGCTCGTCGAGGATCAGCACCGGCGGCTGGTGGACCATGGCCTTGGCCACCATCAGGCGACGCTTCATGCCGCCCGACAGCTGGCGCACATAGGCATTGGCCTTGTCCGAAAGGCCCAGCGCATTGAGCAGCTCGTCGGTGCGGCGCTCGGCCTTGGGCACGCCGTACATGCCGGCCTGCACGTCCAGCGATTCGCGCGGCGTGAAGAAGACGTCGGTGGCCAGTTCCTGCGGCACCACCCCGATGGCGGCGCGGGCGTCGCGCGGCCTCTGGTCGATATCGCGGCCCCAGATCCGCACCGTGCCGCTGGTCTTGCGGGTCAGGCCGGCCAGGATGTTGATGAAGGTCGACTTGCCGGCCCCGTTGGGCCCCAGCAGGCCGAAGATCGAGCCGCGCGGCACCTTCAGGTCGATACCGTTCAGGGCGCGCTTTTCCGGCGAGGTCTTGGTGGCGGCGTAGGTCTTGAACAGGCCTTCGGCTTCGATGGCGTAGGCGGGCAGGTCCATGCAACGTCCAGACAGGTCCACGAGGGGACGATAGGGCCCGGTCAGGTCCCGCAGGGGACAATAGGGCAGGGAAGGCGCGCGGCTTGAATTGACGGCGGCGCGACAGGTCGCATAGGTATGCCTGCATCGCCGCCAAGCCAAGGCCGCGTCCAGACTTCAAGGGTTTTCGAACATGGCGCGCAAGGCCAAGACCGTCACCGCCACCGCTCCCACCGCCATGGACGTCACCGTCACGGCCGTCGGCGCGGGCCCCGCGCCGGAAACCATCATGGTCCGCTCGCACCGCATCGCCTGCGACGGCGTCGGCGGGGCCCTGGGCCATCCGCGCGTCTGGCTGGAAATGGGCGCGGCCGGCTTTGTCGACTGCCCCTATTGCGACCGCCGCTTCGTGGCGACCACGGCGGCCGGCCACGACGAGGACGAGCAGCTGGCGCCGGGCGTCTATGAAGGCGCCGGCGGCCACTAGGGTCGTGCCGGACCAGGTTCCCCCGTCGCGCCGCGCCGAAACCCTGGCCGAGGCCTGGGCGGCGGCGCAGTGGCCGCATGAGGCGCCGGTGCTGCGCGCCATCGCCATGCCGTCCGACACCAATCCCGAAGGCGACATCTTTGGCGGCTGGCTGCTATCGCAGATGGACTTGGCGGCCGCCTCGATCGCCTTCCACCGCGCGGCGGGCCGCTGCGCCACCATCGCCATCGACGGCATGACCTTCATCAGCCCGGTCTTCGTCGGCGACGAGGTCAGCCTGTTCGCCAAGGTGGTCCACACGGGGCGCACCTCCCTGAAGGTCGGGGTCGAAGCCTGGCGCCGCAGCCGCGACAGCGAGCAGGCGCACAAGGTGACCGAGGGGGTGTTCACGTTCGTGGCCATCGATGAGAACCGGAAGTCGCGGCCTTTGCCCTAGCCGGCTCTCGCACTTGCCCCCTCCTGACCTGCGGAGCAGCCTGTAGGGGGCAAGTCTGGCGGACACGGCTTCTCAGCCTCACGCGAAATCTCGCTGAGTTATCGGAAAGGGTCGCGGAGCGTCCGGACCACGTCCGGAAGAGATAGAAGAATACCGTTTCGACGAAGCCGAGCGCTCCGCGTCATCGTTATGCGCCAGCTTCCCGTCAGGTGGCCCTGTTCAGGCCTTACCGGGAGCCGGTCTCTCGCGTTTCCGCGAGGAACCGGCGGTCGAGGCGGGCGAGCCAAGCAAATGACTAATGAACACACCCGTCTGCCCTCATCCACGCCAACGGCGGGCGGGTCC
>CAYRTE010000090.1:0-9503 GCA_964427205.1 uncultured Caulobacter sp. | reverse complement strand
GGTGTCGGCGACGATGAACTTGCGCTTGTCGGTGGCGAAGAACCGATAGGCGACATCGATGGTGATGCCCTGCTCGCGCTCGGCGGCCAGACCGTCGACCAGCAGGGCGAAGTCGATCGCGCCGCCCTGGGTTCCGACCCGCTTGGAGTCGGCTTCGAGGGCCGCCATCTGGTCCTCGAAGATCATCTTGCTGTCGTAGAGCAGCCGGCCGATCAGGGTCGACTTGCCGTCATCCACCGACCCGCAGGTGATGAAGCGCAGCAGCGACTTGTGCTGGTGGGCGACCAGATAGGCGTCGATGTCCTCGGCGATCAGGTCGGAGGGCTTGTAGATCGTATTCATCAGAAATAGCCCTCCTGCTTCTTCTTCTCCATCGAGGCGGACTGGTCATGGTCGATAACCCGGCCTTGCCGCTCGCTGGTGGTGGCCAGCAGCATTTCCTGGATGATCTGCGGCAGGGTCGAGGCCGTGCTCTCGACCGCGCCGGTCAGCGGATAGCAGCCCAGGGTGCGGAAGCGGACGCTCTTCATCTGCGGAACTTCGCCCGGCCGCAGCCGGAAGCGGTCGTCATCGACCATGATCAGGCTGCCGTCGCGCTCGACCACGGGCCGCTCGGCCGCGAAGTAAAGCGGCACGATCGGGATGTTCTCTAGGTGGATGTATTGCCAGACGTCCAGCTCGGTCCAGTTGGAGATCGGGAAGACGCGCAGGCTTTCGCCGGGATGCTTGCGCGTATTGTAGAGTTTCCACAGCTCGGGCCGCTGGTTCTTCGGATCCCAGCGCTGCTCGGCCGAGCGGAACGAGATGATCCGCTCCTTGGCGCGGCTCTTTTCCTCGTCGCGGCGGGCGCCCCCGAAGGCCGCGTCGAAGCCGTACTTGGAAAGAGCCTGCTTGAGGCCCTCGGTCTTCCACATGTCCGTGTGCAGGGCGCTGCCGTGGTCGAAGGGGTTGATGCCCTTGGCCTCGGCTTCCGGATTCTTGTGGACCAGCAGATCAAAGCCCAGGTCGGCGGCGACCTTGTCGCGCAGCTCGTACATGGCCCGGAACTTCCAGGTCGTATCGACGTGCAGAAGCGGGAAGGGCGGACGCGAGGGGAAGAAGGCCTTGGCGGCCAGGTGCAGCATCACGGCGCTGTCCTTGCCGATCGAATACAGCATGACCGGCCGCTCGCACTCGGCCGCCACCTCCCGCAGGATGTGGATGCTCTCGGCCTCCAGGCGCTGGAGGTGGGTCAGGCGAGCCGGCGAGATCTCGGTCATGAACGGTTCCGGCGAAGCGCTGGGCGCGATCGGTGCAAGCTGGGTAGGGGCCAAAACAAGCGTCCGCAAACAGAAAAAGTCCCGATCGCGGCCATCGATGGCGAGAGCAGGGCGTGTAGTGGCGACCTAGGCAGCGGTGAGCCTGTCGACAAGCGTCGGAATTCTGGAGGCGCTGTCAGCTTGGGTGGGGCCAAGCCCAGCCATCATGACCAAAAGTTCACTCGGCCAGAGCGCGAACTTGTCGCATAACGCCGCTATCGCACTGTGGGTCGGGCCATGAGCTTCCTGGCGGAAATGCTGGCTATTGTCGTTGTCTGGCTGTCCTCGGTGGCGCTGGGTCAATTCGGCATAGTGCTCGACACCTGCCCTTCGGCCAAGTCGGCTCCGGAACGAACGGTATCGCGTTCGCCGCGCGGATCGGTGCGAGCGCCTGTGGCTGTTATGACCCAAAGCCGAGAGACGCCGACTGTCTGAAGCGGCGCCTCAGCGCTCCGCGACGACGTGAAGCCCTTAAAACTCAACCGAAGCCGCTTTGCGCGCGGGCTTTTCGCCGCTAGGTTCATTCTCTACGCGAAATAGGGGCAGGGCGCGCGTTGAGTGTCTTCGCCCTTCGCTGACCGCCTTGGGACCTTGGCTGTGTATGAAGCCTAAGAAGCGCCAACCGCTCGATTTCTCCGCCGTCCCCGTGGAGGCGCCCGTAGAGGATCAAATCTCCTCGTCCGAAGCCTCGGTTGCCGGGAGCGAGGCGGAGGCTGACCTAACCGTGGCTATTGATCCGCCGATGGGTGAGACGGACCTCGATCTCGAGATCGCGGCGCCGGAGCCATCCTCTCCCAGGGCGCGGGCCGCCTCGCGCCGAGGGCGAATTAGCGAGCCTTCGCAGCCGTCGTTCGAGCCGCCACCGCTGGCAGCAACGTCTCTGGCGACCAGCGCTGCCCAACCTCCGGCGCCGGTTGTGGAGCCCGAGCGCGATACGGCCCCGGCCCGCGCCGAGGTGCGCGAAGCAACGACGGAGGTTCGGCGTCCGACCGAGGCGTTCAACCTGCCTGATCGCTCCGAACGCGGTCCCATGCCGGCTTTCCTTTTCTGGACCTTCGCGGTCGCCGCGGCGGCCCTTTGGGCGCTGGCGCCGATCGCGTTTGCGCTGGGATATGCTCGCGACGTTCCGGCCCTTAAGGTCGAGGGCTTCGCGCTGGCGGTCTTCGCAGGCTTGGCTATTGGGCCGGCGCTGCTGACCTTGCTGGGCGCCTATCTTCTCCGTCAGGCTCAGGGCGTTTCGGCGGAGCTGCGTCGCACGCGGACCCTTACGGATCGATTGGTTACACCAGCCATTCTGGCCGCTGCAGGCGCCTCGGGCGCGGTGGAAGCCATTCGCGCTCAGATCGATGGTGCGACCCTGGCCGCCGACGAGGCGCGGGAACGCATCCTGTCTTTGCGCCAGTCGCTGGCCGAAGAGACCGCGAAGCTGGCCGATGCGGCCGCCGAGTCGGCCCGCATGGCCAACCAGCTTGCGCAGGGCCTGGGGCATGAGCGGCAGGCGCTTGAAACCCTGTCTCTGACCCTCGACACTCGCTCGACCGCCGTCGTTGACGCCATCGGCAGTCAGGCCCGGATGGTCGCCGAAGCCTCCGATCTGGCCGAAACCCAACTTCGCGAAGCGGAAGCCGCCCTCGCGGCCCGCGCCGCCGATCTGGCGGCGGCGGCCGCCGAAGCCTCCGACGCCGCTCGCGTGGGCGCCGAGGACATCTCGCGCCAGATCGCGCGCCTGGAAACGGCGGGGCAGGGTCTGGGCGACCAGATGAGCTCGGTCGAGAAAAACTTGGCGCAGCAGCGCGCGGCGTTGGTCGCCGCCAGTCAGTCGCTGCGGTCCGAGCAGGAAGACTTCGCGGCCGAGACGGAGACCCGTACGGCGCAGCTCACCGAGTTTGTGTCCTACACGCGGGTTAGCGCCACCGAACTGAGTGATGTGGCGGCGATGGGGGCCGAAGTCCTGCGCGGCCTGATCTCGGCCGTTTCCGAACAGTTCAGGGACATGGCCGAAAACGCCAAGGCCGAGCGCGACAGCCTTGTTGAAGAGACCGGCAAGGTCCTCACGGCGATCTCCGACGCCGCGGCCGGACAGCGCGAGGGGCTTGAGATCGAACTCAAGCAAGCGATGGAAGCCCTGGCGGCCTCTGCGCTGAAGGCCAGCGAGGGCGTGGATGCTCGGGTCGAGTCGGCGCGTGGCCGCGTCGATCAGCTGAACGAGATCGCTTTTGCGGCGGGCCAGAAGGCGGACACCGTCTTCGAGGCGCGCATGGAAGAGGCGCGCGATCTGATCGAGCAGTCCGCCCAGATGGTCGAGCAGGCCGGCGCCCGCACCGCTCAGAAGCTGGCTGATGCGGTTCTGACTGCGCGCGGCACGCTGGGCGAGCTTGAGGCCATGCTGGATGAGGTTGGTCAACGCACCGCAGAAATGCCGGCTGAAGCTATGCAGAAGGCTGTCGAGGTTCGGGCCTCGATCGAAAAGGGCATTGAGGAACTGATGGCCGCCGCCCGTCGCACGGCTGAAGAGACGGCGGCAATCGATCAGGCGTTCCAGGACCGCGTGCGTCGCAACTACGACGCGCTCAGCGAGGCTGCCGCCGCGATGGGCGGACCCGCTCCGGCTCGTCCGCCTCAACCGTCGATGACTCGCGCAAAGGCCGCGCCTGCCGCGCCCCCGCCCGCTACGCCGCCTTCAACGTCCGACATGGATGACGACCTGCTGGCGGACGAGCCGGGACAGCGCCCCCGTTTGCGCCTTACGCCGACGGCGACGGACGATGAGTTCCGATCCGTGTTCGACACCGCAGGTGGTCGCGGTGGGCCGGCGACGCCTGAAGGCCCAGATGGGCAGAACTGGTCGTGGCGGACCTTGCTCTCGGGGATCGAGAATAGCTCTCCGGGCGACGCGGCTCTGGGCGAAAAACTCGCCGCCGAAATCTCGGCGATGGGTATCGACCCGCATGCCCTGCTACCGCGCGGTCGCATCGATGAGATCGCCGCCGCCATCCAGACCCGCGACGCTTCCGGAGCGCGTGAAGTGGTCAAGCGCCTCGCGCCCGCCGCTATTCGCCGGCTTGTGCGGCGCCTGTTCTCGGACGCTACTCTGCGCGCCAACGCGGAGCGGTTCCTCAAGCGCTATGCGGGCATGATCGAAGAGGCGGGCGGGCAGGACCGGGAGGGCTTCCTGGTCGCCGCCTTGCTATCGTCGGACGCCGGCCGCGCCTACCTGCTGCTGGACGCCGCCACTGGCGATCTGGCCTGACCGCACGCTGATGCTGAAGCGCGTCTTCGACGTCGCGGCCGCGGCAATAGGGCTACTGGTCCTGCTGGCTCCGTTGGCCGTGCTCTGGCTGCTGGTTCGCCTGACATCTCCAGGACCAGCGCTTTACTGGTCCCAGAGGGTTGGCCGGCACTCGCGGCTGTTCTCGATGCCGAAGTTTCGGACGATGCGCATCGATACGCCCGAAGTCGCGACCCATTTGCTCGACGACCCCGACCGTTGGCTAACCTCCATTGGCGGGCCACTACGCCGGCTCAGCCTGGATGAGTTGCCCCAGCTGTGGAGCGTGCTGGTTGGAGACATGAGCCTGGTCGGACCCAGACCGGCCCTGTTCAATCAGGACGACCTGATCGCCGCGCGGAAGGCGGCCGGCGTTGACCAGCTTCGCCCGGGCGTCACCGGCTGGGCTCAGATCAACGGACGTGACGAGCTGTCCATCCCCGACAAGGTGGCGCTCGACGCCGACTATCTGGCGCGACGCTCGTTCGGGTTCGATCTGATGGTTCTGGTCAGAACGATCGCCCCGGTCGTCACCGGCCGGGGCGTCACGCGCTAGCCCGGCCTAGGCCAGATCGGCATAGGCCTTCTCAAGGGCGCTGACGAAGGCGGGGTCGGCCGCCAGGCTGGCCGGGAATACGGCTTCCAGCGCCACGAACGCCGCGACGTCCGCCTTGGCGTCGCCCGTGCAACTCGCCGCGACCGCGACCAGATTCTCGGCCAGTGGGTCGACGATCGTCTCGCCGGCGGCGGCCCGCAGGCGGATGAAGCGCATCCAGGCGGCCAGCGGCACGGCCAGTCGGTCAACCGAACGCCCGGCCTCTAGCGCTTCGCCCAGCGTGCCCAGGATCCGGAACGGCAGCTTTTGCGAGCCGTCCCAGGCGATCTGGGTCAGCAGGTGCCGGATTTCGGGATTGCGGAAACGATTGAGGATCGCCTCGGCATAGGCTGGGAGGTCCAGGCCGCGCGGGGCCGTCAGGGTGGGGATGATGTCCTCGATCATCAGATCACGAGCGAGTCTGGCGAGGGCCGGGTCGCTCATCGCCTCGAACACGGTCTCATGGCCGCGCAGGATTCCGGCATAGGCGAGGGTCGAATGCACGCCGTTCAGCAGGCGCAGTTTCGCCCGCTCGAAGCCGCGAACATCGTCGGTCAGGGTGACGCCGACGCTGGCGAGGTCTGGCGCATTTGGCCCCAGAACGTCCTCGACTACCCATTGGGTGAAGGCCTCGCGCTGGATTGGCCAGGCATCGTGCAGGCCCGTGGCCGTTTCGACCCGCGCCCGCAGGGCGTCATCGGTGGCCGGCGTGATGCTGTCGACCATGGTGCGCGGGAAGCGACCTTCGGTTTCGATCCAGGCGGCGAGTTCGGGATCGACCTTTGCCGCGAAGGCCGTGACGGCCGCCCTAAGCCGCCAGCCGTTGTCTGCGAGGTTGTCACAGGCGACGACGGCATAGGGCGGCAGGCCAACCGCGTAGCGTCGGCGCAGACCTTCAACCAGATAGCCGATGGCGCTGACGGGTTCGCGGGGGTGGGCGATATCGTGGACGATGTCGGGATGGTTTTCATCCAGGCCACCGTCGCTCGACAGGCAATAGCCCTTTTCGGTCACTGTCAGGGTGACGATGCGGGTCATCGGAGCGGAAAGGCGGGCGAATACGGCCGGCGGATCCTCGGGCGCGACCAGCACCTCGACGATGGAGCCGATGATCCGGAAGGTGGTCTCTTCATCGAGCTGAGCCAGGGTGTAGAGGCCGTCCTGCGGCGCGAGCGCGTCGCGCACGCCCGGGCTCTTCAGAGAGACGGCGCAGATGCCCCAACGCGGATCCTTCGCCAGCAACTGGTCGAAATAATAGGCCTGATGCGCCCTGTGAAACGCGCCCGGGCCAAGGTGAACCACGCCGACAGTGATCCTGTCGCGGTCATAGGCGGGCTGGGCCACGCCAGGAAGCGCGGCGGGGCTGCTGGTGGCGCGAAGACGCAGGGAAGAGGATACGGGAAGAGCCGTCACAGGGTCACACCACTTTTCCAGATGGCGATCTCACGTTCGCCGTTGAGTTCGGCCTTGGTGGCCTTGCCGGACGCCGTCTCGACGACCAGATTCATGAGTGTGTCGGCCGCGTCGTCCATCGATTGGCCGGACAGCACGACGCCGGCGTCGAAGTCGATCCAGCCTGGCTTGCGGGTCGCGAGACCGCTGTTGGAGGCGATCTTCAGCGTCGGTGCGGGGAAGCCCAGCGGCGTACCCCGTCCCGTCGTGAACAGGATTATCGTCGCGCCGGCCGCCGTCAGCGCCGTTGATGACACCGCGTCGTTGCCGGGCGCCTCCAGCAGGGTCAGGCCGTGCGGGCCAACCCGTTCGCCGTAGCGGATCACCTTGACCAGAGCCGAGCGGCCGCCCTTCTGCACCGCGCCCAGGGATTTTTCCTCGAGCGTTGTGATGCCGCCCGCGATGTTGCCCGGGGAAGGGTTCTCGTGGATCGGCTGATTGTTGTTGATGAAGTAACGCTTGAAGTCGTCGACTACCTGCACGGCGCTGTCGAACACCGCCTGGCTGGACGCACGCGCGAGCAGCATCTGCTCGGCGCCGAAGATCTCCGGGATCTCGGTGAGCACCGGCGTGCCTCCCGCGTCAGACACCTTGTCGGCGATACGGCCCACGAGGGGGTTGGCCGTGACGCCTGAAAAGCCGTCCGAACCGCCGCACTTCAGGCCTACGACGAGGTCGGAGAGCGGGCAGGGCTCGCGGACGTCCCTCTCGGCGAGGGCGATCAGGTCCTCGATCGCGGCCAGGCCGTCCTCAAGCTCGTCATCGACCATCTGGGTGGTGAACGCGCGCAGACGAGCGGGATCCAGATCCGGCGCGCTTTCCAGAAGGGCCTTCAGCTGGTTGTTCTCGCAGCCCAGGCCCAGGATCAACACGCCGCCCGCGTTCGGGTGGGCGGCGAGCGCGGCGATAAGCTTGCGGGTGTGCGACAGGTCATCACCCAGCTGCGAGCAACCAAAGGGGTGGGGAAAGGCAAACACCCCGTCCGTGCGGCCGGCGAAACGGGCATTGGCCTTTTCGGCGATCCGGCGGGCGGTGTTGGCCACGCAGCCTACGGTGCAAAGCACCCAGATCTCGTTGCGGGTGCCGACCCGCCCATTGCGGCGACGGTAGCCCATGAAGGCGCGATCATTGAGCGCGGCGATCGGCGCGACCGGCGAGGGCGCCCAGGCATAGTCTTCGACGCCTGAGAGCTTGGTCGCCACATTGTGGACGTGGACATGGTCCCCGATGTCGATGTCGATCGTCGCGCGACCTATGGGCCAGCCATATTTCAGCACGTCTTGTCCGGCGGCCGCGGCGCGGATGGCGATCTTGTGGCCCTTGGGGATGTCGGCCCGGGCCAGAACCGATCGACCGTGTAGATCCAGCGTCTCGCCGGCGATGATGTCGCACAGCGCGGTCGCAACATGGTCGCGGGGATCGACATCGTGAATCGATTCGGTGCGGACAAAGCTTGGTTGGGTCATTTATGCCTTCGTGTGGCGACCTTCGAAGCCGCGGAGCGTTGTTCGTCGGCAGGGTAACCGGTGTCAGTTTTCTTGCAAACGCCTGTTTCGCCCATTGGTGGCGAGGCTTGCGCGTGTAGAGTATGACAAAAGAGAGCGCTCAAAGCTGCATGGAAACGTCGTGAATTCTTCAAAACCGCCTATGCCGCCGCTAGGCGACAATGAACCCGAGAGCGGCCTGGAGGGCGGACGCAAGCGCGCCACGATCAACGATATCGCCCGGTTGGCCGGGGTGTCGAAGAAGACCGTTTCCCGCGTCATCAACCAGTCTCCATTCGTGCGCGATGAGACTCGAGAGCGGATCGAAGCGGTCATCGCGGAATGGGGCTACGCTCCCGATCCCCAAGCCCGAGGCTTGGCGTTTCGTCGGTCGTTCCTGATCGGCATGATCTACGACAACCCCAACCCGCAGTATGTCGTGAACATGCAGCTCGGCTTGCTGGACGGCATGCGCGGCTCGGGATTCGAACTGGTCGTGCACCCTTGCAACCGCGCTAGTCCGACCTTCCTGGCCGACGTCAGAACCTTCGTCGAGCGGCAGAAGCTCTACGGCGTGGTGTTGCCGCCGTCGGTGTCGGAAGACGAGCGCGTCGCCAAGCTTCTCAGGGAGATCGGGTGTTCTTATATCCGCATCGCCTCGGTCGAACTCGATAAGCCCGAGAACATGATCGTCGGCCATGACCGTATGGGCGGAGCCCAGGCGGCGCGGCATATTCTCGACCTTGGCCATCGCCGTATCGCCTTCATCTCCGGTCCTGAAACCTTCCGTTCGTCGCATGAGCGGCGAGGGGGGTTCGAGGGGGCGCTGGCCGAACGGGGCATGAAGCTTGAGCCGAGCGACATCATTCAGGGCGCCTATACCTTTGAGTCGGGCGTTGCCTGCGGCGACGAACTCCTGGCGCGGACGCCTCGTCCCACCGCGATCTTCGCTGGCAATGACGAAATGGCTGCGGGCGTGCTGCAGTCGGCGCGAAAGGCCGGGCTGAGTGTCCCCGCAGACCTCACGGTTGTCGGCTTCGACGATTTCCAGATCGCCCAGGCTGTCTGGCCGCCGCTCACGACCATTCGCACGCCGACGCGCGAGATCGGGCGAATGGCGGCCGAGAAGCTGATCGACGCCGAAGGTCGGGAGCGCCGCGAACGCCGTGAAGAGCGCGATCCGGCTCGAACCGAGCCGACGCTGGTCGTTCGGGAGTCGTCGGGACCCGCGCCTTCGGTGTAGGCTGACCAGACGACAGGCTGGCTTGCATCCAGCCATGACACCGGTTACCAAGCGCGCGTCAGAAGCGGCCAACCGCAAGGTCGCCGGCTGGAGAGGAAGCGGGAGAAATCCATGGCCAGGCCCCTGATATTCCACGAAGATCGTCTGTTTCCGGCGGATGAGC
>CAYRTE010000089.1:0-9722 GCA_964427205.1 uncultured Caulobacter sp. | reverse complement strand
TTGTGGCGGGAACCCCTGGTTCAGCTGACACGTGAAGCGCCAGCGAAGTGCGCGCGCACTTCGCCTCTCCCGCACCTGCGGCGGCATAGAGGGGTTCCCGCCACAAGGGCGGGAATGACGGGGTAAGGTAGGCGCCGCAAAGACGCGGCCAGCCCGACGCGGCTTGACGCCCGGGCGAGGCCCGCGAATGCTCAAGCTCCACACGCGGGGACGTCCATGATCGAGAAGAAGATCCCGAGCGATGCGGTGCGCTGGGCGTTCGAGATCCACAAGGACGCCGACGCCCTGCTGCACAGCCGCCTTCAGGGCTTCCTGGCCTTCAACGCGCTGCTGGCCGGCGGTTTCTTCCTGACGGCGCGCGAGCCGCTCGACAACGGGATCGCCAGCGCCCTGGCCGTGCTGCCCTGCGCGGTCGGCCTGATCATTGGACTGCTGTTTCCCAGGGGCATCGCCAGGATCGTCGACGGCGTCATCCGCCTGAAGGAGAAGTGGCTGATCCATGATCCCGCCTATCGCCTCTACTACGGCGACCACAACGTGGCCCCGGACGGCAAGGTCAAGCTGGGATACGGCTTCGCCAAAAGGGCGCCGTGGGTGATCCTGGGGTTCTGGATTGTCGCGGCGATGTTCACGCTGGCAAGACTGACGATCCACTTCGGCGGCGCCGCCTGGATGGCGTGGATCCACTATCGACCCGCATGACCGAAACCCTCTCCCAGAGGGAGAGGGTTGCTCACGGGGATAGCGCGCAGTCTATCCCCGCGCCCGCCGCCACAAACCCCAGCCCTTTCAACGCCCTGCAGAAAAATCGATCGCGCCTGTCAGACGCGCTCAAACCTGCCGCATACTGCTTGCACCTGACAGCACGGGAAGGGCGCACGTACGGCGACCGTTGCGGCGGTCAGGGGTGGTCGAGCGGGCAGCTCAATCGATGGCGGGAGGAGCACCTTGTGCTCTGGGCCGCCAACCTCGGTGGTCTCTGGCGGCGGTCGGCCCTGGAACACAGAAACGACGTGACCCCCGAGGGTCGAAGCGGCGCCAGGCACGGGCTGAAATCGCCCATGCGGTCCGGACGGAGCTTGCCAGCTCCTCCGCCCGCCGGAGGCCTAACGTAGAGGGCGGATTAAAACCCCGCGCCTCGAAGGCTTCCGTCTGAAGGTCACGTGGAGCGTCTGTCTTCGTCGAAACGGTACTGCTCAAACTCACATCCGGGCGAGGCCCGGGCGCTCCGCGACCCTTCCCATTCCCTCGGCGGCTTCCGCGCGAGGGCGCGACGGCGTGTCCGCGCCCTGCCCTCCGCAGATCGCGGGGCCGGGCGGTTCAGTCCAGCTTCGTCGCCTCGGCGGCGGCCGCGTCAGCCCGGGCCTTGGCCTTCTTCAGCCGCTCGCGATAGGCGGCCGAGCTCTTCACGAAGCCCTCGGCGTCGCCATAGGCCAGGAAGGCGGCGTAGCGCTCGTGGCTGCCCTTGACCTTGAGGGCGTGCTTGATCGGGCACCAGTACTGCTCGGTGCGGGCGGTGATCTCGCGGGCATAGGCGATGACGCCGTTGCCATAGCCGCAATAGACGCAGTTGAGCTTCTGAACCGGGTTCAGATAGTTCAGCCGCTGACGGTCGATGACCACATAGTCGCGGCGGCGGACGCGCTCGATGCCCCAGGCGGTGAAGCAGCCCAGCTGGTAGACGCTGACGGCCAGGTCCATCAGGGCCATCGGGATGATCATGCCGTAGATCAGCGGCATGGTCAGCAGGGTGGGCCAGGGCGTCCTGAACAGGTCGATGCGGCGCTTGTGGCTTCGCTGGCTCTGGCGGGCGTCGGGGCCGAAGAACGGCTTGCCGCGCTTGAGCTCCAGCCCGTGCTCGCCGGCCCGGGCGACGAACGCCGCCTCCAGCTGGTCCTCCAGATGGCGCAGGCGGTCGATCATCTGCTCGATCGAATCGGCCATCGGGGTGTCCTCGGTTTGCGGGCGCCATCCTTCGGTATTCCGACGGCGCGGACCAGCGGTATTCCCCGCGCGGGGCGTTCCGACGGGATAGGCCCGGCAGGCGATTAAAATATAACGGCACTATGTCTGCCATTATATTCCTGATACAGCCTCGTCCAAGCCTCCGGCGAAGCTGTCGACAGAGTCGCGGACGGGCGAGCGGGATCATCGCGCGATCCCGGCAGCCGACCCCACAATGAGTTTTCGACACCGAGCTCTGAGCGCTTTTGGCCGCTCTCGATGTTTACGTCGCCGACTCGGAGAGATATCGTCCCGACATCTGGCCTCGAAAGCCAGTATCGCCTTCATAAGCCTGATTTATATTGCCCAGTTCCGTTTACCAAGTACAGCGTATTGACTTGAGAGGAGTTCGATTTTGCAAGACAGCAGTCGGATAAATCTGTCCTCCGCTCGATTTCTGATTGTCGACGACAACGACAAGTCCCTGAAAATCCTCTGCGATCTGGTCCGGAGCTTCGGGGCCGGGTCGGTCATGGCCGCCAGCAGCGCCTTCGAGGCGCAGGAACTGATGAGCCGCCAGCGCTTCGACCTGCTGATCACCGACGCGGTCATGCCCGACTATGACGGCTACGCCCTGGTGCGCTGGCTGCGGGCCCGGCCCGACGACGACGAGCGGATCATCCCGGCGCTGATCGTCTCGGCCCATACCCGCGAGGAAGAGATCGCCCTGGGCCGTGACTGCGGGGCGCATTTCGTGATCGCCAAGCCGATCAGCCCGACCGTGCTGCTGGAGCGCATCTTCTGGATCGCCACCCACCAGCGCAACTTCCTGGTCTGCGACAGCTATGCCGGTCCCGACCGGCGCTGGAAGAACCGCGCCCCGCCGTCCGAGTTCGGGGCCGGGCGCCGCAAGAGCGACCTGTCGATCGAGATCGGCGCGGCCACGGACGCGAACCTGTCCGGCGACGCCATCGACGCCCTGCTGAAGCCCCAGAAGGTGCGCTCGTGAGCCTGGTCCGGACCATCCGCAAGCAGCCGCTGCTGGCGCAGATCATGCAGACCGCCGGCGGCGTCCACGCCCGCACGGCCCTGGAGCAGGCCCGGGCGGTGATCGCCTCGACCCGCGGCGAGAACATCGACGCCATCGGCGCGGCCCTGACCCGGATGGGCGAATGGCGCGCCCTGGCGGCCCCCGGCGAGGACGACTGGAACCAGCTGTTCGAGGCCAGCTCCAGCGTCATCTCCCTGTGCGACCCCGACGAGGACGTGCATCTGGTGCGCGCCGCCCGGCTGCTGTGCGACTATATCAACCGCACCCGGGCCGCCCCGCGCAGCGCCGCGATCGGCGGCCTGTTCATCAGCACGATGAAATCGGTCGCCTCGCAGGAGGCCGACGAGGCCGCCCGCGCCGAGGTGATGCGCCGGCTGGAAGACCTGATCCAGCGCTAGCCCCGGCGGCGGAGACTAGGCCAGCATCGAGGCCAGCCGGCCGCGGATGATGTCCTCGGCCTCGCTGACGATGCGGTCGACCAGGTCCTTGACGGTCGGGATGTCATGGATCAGGCCCTGGACCATGCCGGCCGACCAGATGCCGCCATCGGTGTCGCCCTGGGCCAGGGCGTCGCGGCCCCGGGTTCCGGCCACCAGATGGGCGACGTCCTCGAACTTGGCCCCGCCGGCCCGCTCGATCTCGACCACCTGCTGGCTGACCTGGTTGCGCATCACCCGGGCCGTATTGTGCAGGGTGCGGAAGATCAGGTCGGTCTGGCGCTCGTCATTGGCGACCATCTGCTCCTTGAAGGCCATCGGGATCGGCGCCTCCTGGGTGACGCAGAAGCGGGTGCCCATGTTGACGCCGTCGGCGCCCAGGGCCAGGGCCGCCACCAGGCCGCGCGCATCGGCGATCCCGCCAGAGGCCAGCATCGGGATCTTCACCTTGTCGGCGGCGGCGGCGATCAGGATCAGGCCGGGAATGTCATCCTCGCCCGGATGGCCGGCGCATTCGAAGCCGTCGATGCTGATGGCGTCCACGCCCATCCGCTCGGCGCTGAGAGCGTGGCGGACGGCGGTGCACTTGTGGATCACCTTGACGCCGTGGGCCCGCAGATCGTCGACATGCTCCTGAGGCTTGTAGCCCGCGGTCTCGACGATCCGGATCCCGCTCTCGATGATCGCGGCCCGGAACTCGGCATAGGGCGGCGGCGTCATGGTCGGCAGGATGGTCAGGTTCACGCCGAACGGCTTGTCGGTGAGGTCGCGGGTGCGGGCGATCTCCTTGGACAGCGCCTCGGGATTGGGCTGGGTCAGGGCGGTCAGGAAGCCCAGGGCCCCGGCATTGGCGACGGCGCTGACCAGCTCGGCCTTGCCGACCCACTGCATGCCGCCCTGGGCGATGGGGTGCTCGACGCCAAACATCTCGGTGAAGCGGGTCTTGATAGCCATGCGCATGTCTCCCTGACGATTTTCAGGGACTATGGGCGGTTGACCGTAACGTCAGGCAAGGGGCCTTCAATAGGCTTCGCGGAACCGCTGAAGCTCGTCGGCGCGCTCACGGGTGCGGTCCAGCACGCACTGCTGGGCCTCGACCCGGGCCATCGAGCCCCAGTCCTGGTCCAGATAGCTGGCGCAGTCGGCGTCACGGAAGGCGATCCAGGCCCGCTGGGCCTTCTGCAGCGCCGCCTTCTGACGGGGCCGCTCCAGCCGGCCGATGGCGGCCTGATAGGCGCGATTGAGGCGGGCGTCCTGGATCTGGATCTCGACGCCGATGCACTCGACCATGCCGTAGGTCGTCTGGCCCTCGGGCCTGGCCAGGCACCGGTCCAGCGCCGTCGACGGCTTGGTGGCCTTGCCCGGCTGGGCCTGGGCGCAGGCGATCCCGAAAACGAGCGCCGCGCAGACGGCGGCTCCGGACATCCATGGCGAAACCTGGCGCACGATCTCTTCCCCCTGGGCCCTCATGCCCCGCAACCGCCACCCTAGGGTCGCGCCGGGATGGGAACAAACGCCTTCTGCGCCCGAGGCGAGGCCTTCTTTTCCGGACCCGGAACGCCGCGCCCCAAAATGGGCTAAATGGCGGACCCAAAATGGGTTTTGGCAGCGGAAGGACGATATTTCCCTCTACGCGCGAGCATCCCAAAGTTGTGAAGGCGCCCATCTTGGGCGTGCGGAGCGCCTAAAATGGGCGCACACTTGCTTTGCCCGAAATCTTATATGCGTCAAAATGCCATGTTGAGAAACAATGGCGCGCAGACATGCACACGACCACACATCAATCGCGATCATTTATAAGAAATAAAGATCCGCTTTCGTCGCGGCTTTTTGGGTTACTAAGATTTTTACTTATATTAATAACTTGGTCAATTATAATTATACCATTTGCGGTGTGGGTTTTTACATTTTATGTTGTAAAGTTTACAATTCAGACTTACAGGCGCCTTTCGCGCGGAGGTGGCGTTTCACTTGAAACGCGGCCCTGAAAACGAACGCTGTTCTTGGATCCAACAACAACAGCCGCAAAGCGGCGCTCTCTCAAACTTGAGGATTAGGTCGATGAGTAAAACCTCGTCTGAGGCGGAGATATCCTCGAAGGACCTCACAAACTCCGGGCTTCGGGCCCGGTTTCAGCTCGATGAGAGCAACTCCCAATATCGCTCACGGCATTTTAGAATCGGACTTCCGCGCATGAATCCTCGAGTTCAAGGAAGCTATTCGTGCCGGGCGCCGATGTCGCCGGTTCAGGAATCCGAGTGCCAGAAAGAAGGATTGGAGAAATCCAAACTTCTATATCGTTGGGGAGGACTACTGCTGGCGATCCTCATCAAGCGGCGGAACTACTATTCCGGCGATCTTGATCAGTTCATGATTCACATGGTTCTCGTCTTGGGCGAGATCAAGGCGATGAACGTGGCCGCCGATCTTCGTCCGCGCAGCCTCGCGCCGCCCAGCACGGCCCGAGGCGTCAATGTCCAGAGCCTGTCTGACATCACGCGGATTCCACGCGAGTCCGTGCGGCGCAAGCTGACGATGCTGATCGAGTCGGGCCTGGTTCGCCGCAGCGCGGACGGCCTGCTATATCTAGGCCCGGCCAGCGACCTGAACGGCTTCTTCGAAGACCTGTCGCCGATGCTCCGAGAGGGCTCGCGGCTGACGTAGGAACGAGCGGCGGGAACCCGGCGCGTGATTTCCGCGAAATCGCCAGGCGCACGCCGGATGCTACTTCAGGCCAGGCAGAACGCCGGCCGCCCTTTTGGCGCTATGCGAACCTGAACCCTACTGCAGGCCGACGCGGCCAATGGCGTAGAAACGCTCCGAGCGCTGCTTCTTCAGGGCGGCGGCGTCGAGCAGGGACAGGGCCTTCAACTCTTCCTCGACCGCGTCACCAACGGCCTTGAGCGCGGCTTCGTGATCGGAATGGGCGCCGCCCGCCGGCTCTTCGATAATCCGGTCGACGATACCGATCTTGATCAGGTCCTGGGCCGTGATCCGCATCTGGGTGGCGGCGTCCTTGGCCCGGGCGCCGTCGCGCCACAGGATCGAGGCCGCGCCCTCCGGGCTGATCACCGAATAGATCGAGTGCTCCAGGATGAGCACCTTGTTGGCGCCGGCCAGGGCGATGGCCCCGCCAGAACCGCCCTCGCCCACAATGGTGGCGATCATCGGAACTTCCAGGGTCAGGCAGCGCTCGGTCGAGCGGGCGATGGCCTCGGCCTGACCGCGCTCCTCGGCGCCCAGGCCCGGATAGGCGCCGGCGGTGTCGACAAAGGTCAGGACCGGCAGACTGAAGCGCTCGGCCATGTCCATCAGGCGCACGGCCTTGCGATAGCCTTCGGGGCGGGCCATGCCGAAATTGTGCTTCAGGCGGGTGGTGGTGTCATGGCCCTTCTCGTGGCCCATGACCACGACGGGTTGCCCCCGGAACCGTCCCAGACCGCCAACGATGGCCTGGTCATCGGCGAATTTCCGGTCGCCACGCAACTCGACGAACTCGTCGATCAGGCTGGCCAGATAGTCGCGCAGGTGGGGCCGCTGGGGATGGCGGGCGACCATGGTCTTCTGCCAGGCGTCCAGATTGGCGTAGGCCTCGACCCTCAATTCCTGGGCGCGGTCGCGCAGGGCCTGGATCTCAAGCTCGAACGCGCCTGGCCCCGCGGTCTCGGAGAGCTTGCTCAGCTCCTCGATCTTGCTTTCCAAGTCTGCGATGGGGCGTTCGAAATCGAGATAGTGGGCGGCCATGGAGTCTCAACGTCGCCGTTTACGAAAGGGTGCGAACCTAGTGGCTAAGCCGCGAAAAGGGAACCGGCTTTGGAACGTTCCGCGCCCCGGCGGATTCATCCCCAGGACCGTCCCCAGATGAGTCGCGAGAGAGTCTCTTTTGAAGACTCATTTTCATGGTGAATCGCGACATTTGATCCTATGGTCGATTCCTAGCTGGTGATGAAGAAAACCAGCGCCTGCGGCCCCCGCCCATCGAATATGGCTCGGACCCGCCTGTTGAGAACCGTGTTCCCATGCAGGTGTTTACGTTCTTCTGCGTCGAGCCCGATGGCTCCGTTCCGCGCTTCGACGTCGCCCCCTATGCCGATGACCAGGCCGCCCGTCGGCGCGCTGTCGAGCTGATCGACATGCACCACCGCTGCGACCTGATCGAGGTCTGGCGCGGCGCGACGCGGGTTTTCGACGTGCCCGCCCAGCGCAGCGCCGCCGCCTGATCGCTGGCGCTCGCCTCTGGCGCCGCCAGCGCCCGCTGACCTAGAGTGCTCTGGCGAACTTCACCCGTCCCGGACATCGGCATGGACTTCCTGCGGCTCGACGCCCACGACCAGCTCGAGGCGCTGAACGCCGGCCGCATCTCGGCGCTGGATGCGCTGAACCTGGCCATTGCGCGCGCCGACGCCGTTGGCCGAACCTTGAACGCCGTGGTGGCGCGCCGCCTGAACCTGGCGCGCGAAGAAGCCCGCCGGATAGACGAGGCCCGATCGTTGGGCGAACCCATGGGACGCCTGGCGGGCCTCCCGATGACCATCAAGGATACCCTGGACATCGAGGGCCTACCGGCCTCGGCGGGTCGGGCGAACCTCCTTGCCCGCGAAAGCCGGGACGCCGATTGCGTCCGGCGGGTCCGCGCCGAAGGGGCGATCGTCTGGGGCCAGACCAATACGCCGATCGACGCCGCCGACTGGCAGACCTTCAACCCGCTTTACGGCGTGACCAACAATCCCTGGAACCTGAAGCGTACGCCGGGCGGCTCCTCGGGCGGGTCGGCCGTGGCGCTGGCGGCGGGCATATCGGCGCTGGAGATCGGGGCCGATATCGCGGGATCGCTCCGCATCCCGGCCGCCTTCTGCGGCGTCTTCGCTCACAAGCCGACGTTCGGCGCGATATCACAGGCTGGACTGGCGCCGCCACAGACCCTCGAGATGGACATGGCCGTCGTCGGCCCGATGGCCCGTTCGGCCAGAGATCTGGAACTGCTGTTCTCGATCCTCAGCCAACGTCCCTTCACACCGGCCCCGCCAAGGGACTTGGCGGGCGCGCGGATCGGCCTCTGGCTTGACGAACCGGGCTTCGAACTCGATCCAGAGATGCGCCGCGTGATCGAGCGCTTCGCGCAACGGCTGCGGGACCAAGGCGCGATCGTCGAGTCCGCCAAGGGGCCGGTGGCTGGCGGCGAGACGCTTGAGATCTATACGGGGCTTCTCTACCCGCTGCTTTGGGCCAAGGCGCCTGCGGCGGAAGTGGCGCTGTACGAAGCGCTGCGAGGTCCCGCCAAGCTGGCGCGACGGCTTGGCGCTGGCCCGCTCAGCTGGGCTCAGGGCGTGCTCGCCGCGACGGCCCGCTATCGCGACTGGCGGACGATGGAAGAGCGCCGCGCCGCTCGGGTGGAGGCCATCGAGGCCTTCTTCAGGCGGTTCGACGTGCTGTTGGCGCCCTGCGCCCCGACACCGGCCTTCGAGCACGACCATGGTCCGCGCCCGACCCGGAAACTGAAACTCTCGACAGGCCAGCGGATCGACTATCTCCAGCTGATGAGCTGGCCGGCGCTGGCGACGGTCTGGGGCCTGCCGGCCACAGCCATCCCCGTCGGGCTTACCGATGATGGCCTGCCGGTCGGCGTTCAACTGATCGGTCCGCGTGACGGCGACGCCCGAACCCTGGCCCTAGCCCGCGCCATAGAAGAACGGCTTGGCGCGTTCCCCGCGCCGCCGCCCCTGCCTTGAAACACGAAATCGACCAGCCGCGACCTTGCGCGTGGCGCATCGACGCACGAGCTTGACTGCAGCCTGAAGGGAGCTCCCCATGACCGAGACCGTCCGCCCCAGCGCCGTCGCCGACGATAGCGGCCATGGCGGCCTGCAGACCTTTGTCACCGCCGGCCCGACCAGTCTGGTGGCTGACGTCAAGGTGTCGGCTGGCGGTCTGGATCTGGGTCCCGATCCGCATGACCTGGTCGCGGCGGGCCTGGCGGCCTGCACCACCATGACCCTGCGGCTCTACGCCAAGCGCAAGAACTGGCCCCTGAGCGCGGTGCATGTGGAGGTCCGCAGCAGCCGCGAGGCCGACATGATCCCGCCCGAACGGTTCGACCGGGAGATCACCCTGGACGGCGATCTGGACGCCGATCAGCGCGAACGCCTGCTGGCGATCGCCGAGATGTGCCCGATCCACAAGCTGCTGACCCAGGGCGCGCGAGTGGTGACGACCGTGGGGTGATGACAATAACTCCTCCCTCTGAAGGGGGAGGCGGCCGGAGGCCGGTGGGGGAAGACCGCAATGGGTCA
>CAYRTE010000088.1:0-9950 GCA_964427205.1 uncultured Caulobacter sp. | reverse complement strand
CTCCCCGAACGCCCGTCAGGCATGTCCCCGGTCTGAACAACAAGGGCGGGAATGATGGGAGGCTTAAAGATTGGCCCAGGCGTCCCGCCCCGACCGCCCCAGGTCGGAGCCATCCTTACATCTCTTGGAGGCTGCAGCGTGCGGGTCTGGGCAGGTCAGTCAAGGACCGGTCTCCGACCGGCCGCGTCGCGGCGGCCCGCAGGGCCGTCCTTGAGTGACCTGCCCAGACCCGCGATCGTCTCGCCGTGAGATTTAAGGAGGGGTGTGCTTCCGGGGGAAGGGTTTCTTCGAAGGCTATGACGCTCTGTTTCCTTTTCCGTTTGTGGGAGAAGGGGGCGAAGCGGACGGATGGGCGAGACGGTCTTCCAATAGTCGCAGGTTAGAAAATGGGCGCTGGCGGCTATGCCGCCAGCGCCCAACGGCTACTGGCCGCTCTTGTGCTTCGTCGGATCGACGAGGCGATACCCTTGACCCGGTTGCGGGGTGGGCGGCAGGGGCTTGTCGCGCGTCGAGGTGATCTCAGCGCCAGTGCCACCGCCGCGCGGCCCAACACGTTCATATTGACCCGAACGCGGTGCCGGGGTGCCCGGCTTCAGGGGAGGTTTAGACATAGCTCTACATCCACGGCTGTTGCGATGTCCCCGGAGGCGCGCTAACGGAAGGTTGCTTACACACAACCACTAGCGGGTCTCGGCTTGAGCGGCAGCGCCGTTCGACTGCGTCCCAAGCCAACGAGGGCGGGTCAGACATCTGACCCGCCTTTTTTCTACGCCTGCTCCATCGCCATGTCCACAAAATTTGCGGATCCGCAAATTTGGATCCGAAATTGAGATCCAAAACGAGGATCTTGACTTCCGGATCTAGGGGGGTATCTTGGGTTTGCGGCGGGCAATTGTGTGGTTGGGCGCGTAACTATCCGCCAAGTGCAGCTGATGAGCCGATCTATCGCGCTCACCAAAACGGAAGGTGCCACGATGGCCTTGCCTACGTTCACTCCACCGACAGGCCCGTTTACTTCCCCGCCCCGTATTCCGGTCGTTCTCGGCCCAAAATTGACCCGCGCCGACGTTCAGATCGTTTGTGGGTTCATTCCTGCGGGCGCGCTGATCCCCGATAATTATTACATCCCCTATCTGGATCCTCGTACCGGCCGTGGCTACCAACGCCTTCCTCAAGATGCGCGTGTGAACGAACTGGCTGTCGATCTAAAGAAAGGTCGAGTGGATTTGCCGACGTCTGTGCTTTTGAACATTCGTAATCGCGAGGCGAAGCGAGCCGTAAAGGACGGTCTCCTCGATTTGAGCTTCGCCCTCGGCGCTGATGGAAAGCTAGTACCCGACACGAAGTTCTACGTGGTTGATGGTCAGCACCGGATTCTTGCCTTGAAGAAACTCATTGAAGACGGTGATGCTGAGCGCTGGTCCAAATACCAGATCCCCTTCACGTGTATGTTGGGCGCCACCGAAGACGAGGAAATGGATCAGTTTTACATCGTGAACTCGAAGGCTAAGTCAGTTCGTACTGACTTGGCGTATGAGCTTCTGCATCAGCGAGCCCAAGATCCGGCCGTGATGGAAGCGCTAATCGAGCGGGGAAAAGACTGGCAAGTTCATGCGCAAGCCATCGTTAAACGCTTAAACGAGGATAGCCCCGTATGGCGCGGTAAGATCCGGTTCGCTGCGATGGAAAAGGGCGACACTGTGATGCCCTCCGCTTCGATGGTGACCTCGCTGAAGCCTATTCTAGGATCGACCTACTTCCGCGCCTTGGCGTCGGACCAGCAAGTCAAAGTCCTCGACGCCTTTTGGCGCGGTGTGCGCAGCCTCTTGCCCGAGGCATTCGATGAGCCAACGGATTTCTCGCTTCAGAAGGGTGTGGGCGTCATCGTGATGCACACCGTGCTAATGCAAGTTGTTGAAATCGCTCGCTCCCGGGGGATGCCTCTGACCGAGCCTGACACTTACGCAGGCGTATTGAAGAATGCTCTGGATACACTGCAAGGCGACGATGCAACAGGAAACCCCGTCGTTGGGCTCAACTTCTGGCGCGCTGCGCCGCATGGTGCGGCGGGCTCCTATTCAAGCAGCGCAGGGCGCCGTGTTCTAATCGCAAAGATTCAGACGCTCCTTCCGCGGATCTCAGTTCAGTAAGATTGGGGTCTCTGCCGATAGTAGGGGCCTCCCTTTAGCGATGCAGCGGCTATCAATCTCTGAGAAAGCGGACGTTAGCTACGCGCGCCTCCCCCTTCCCCCATGCTCCCCTATCCGCTATAGCCCGCCCGCAATGACCCGCACGCCGCACCATCACGGCCGCCACCACCATCCGACCTCGCCTCGCGGGATCGGCCGGGTCCGCTCGCTCTAGAAGCAAGCCCCCTGCCTGAGCCCCGCCTAGCGGATGGGGCTTTGCTGCAAGCGCCATCCGTCGAAGCCTTTGAGTCTCCAAGGACCGACGATGCCCGACGACACCAAGACCGACGCCACCCAGGCCTTCCGCCCCGAAGCCCGCGCCCCGCGCGGCTTCGCCGACAAGCGCGCCCGCGACCTGCGGGCCGAGCGCGCCATCCTGGAGGCGGTGTCGAAGGTCTATGAGCGGCACGGCTTTGAGGCGCTGGACACCGGGGCCTTCGAATATGCCGACGCCCTGGGCAAGTTCCTGCCCGACAGCGACCGTCCCAACGAGGGTGTGTTCGCCCTGCAGGACGATGACGACCAGTGGATGGCGCTGCGCTACGACCTGACCGCGCCCCTGGCCCGGTTCGCGGCGCAAAACTGGGAGACCCTGCCCAAGCCGTTCCGCCGCTATGCCTATGGCCCGGTGTGGCGCAACGAGAAGCCCGGCCCCGGCCGCTTCCGCGAATTCATCCAGTGCGACGCCGACACGGTGGGCTCGGCCCGGCCCGAGGCCGACGCCGAGATCATCGCCATGGCCGTGGCGGGTCTGGAAGCCGCCGGCCTGCCGCGCGGCTCGGCCGTGCTGCGGATCAACAATCGCAAGCTGCTGAACGGTCTTTTGACCTCGGCCGGGGTCGAGACCGGCGGCCAGAAGCTGGCCGTGCTGCGCGCCGTCGACAAGCTGGACCGGCTGGGCGTCGAGGGCGTGCGCCTGCTGCTGGGCGAGGGCCGGCTGGACGAGAGCGGCGCCTTCACCAAAGGCGCGGGCCTGGTCGGCAAGGCCATCGATGCGGTGGTCGACTTCGTCCAGGCCGGGTCCGGCGGACGGTCGGAGACCCTGGGCAAGATCGCTGATGTCATCGGCGGTTCGGCCGAGGGCGACGAGGGCCTCAATGAGCTGGCCCTGATCGACGCGGCCCTGAAGAGCCTGGGTGTCGCCGACGACCAGGCGATGTTCGAGCCGTCGATCGTGCGCGGGCTGGAATACTACACCGGCGCGGTGTTCGAGGCCGAGCTGCTGCTGTCCACCCTCGACGAGAAGGGGAACAAGGTCTCGTTCGGCTCGATCGGCGGCGGCGGGCGCTATGACGACCTGATCGCGCGGTTCACCGGCCAGCCGGTTCCGGCCACGGGCTTCTCGTTCGGCGTCTCGCGCCTGGCCTCGGCCCTGCGGGCGGCGGGGCGCGAGCCCGGCGGGACGGCGCGGGGTCCGGTGGTGATCATCAATTTCGACCAGGCCCACATGGGCGAGTATTTCTCGGTCGCCGCCGACCTGCGCAACGCCGGCATCCCGGCCGAGGTCTATCTCGGCACCTCGGGCATGCGGCCGCAGATGAAATATGCCGACCGCCGGATGGCGCCAGCCGCCATCATGCTGGGCGGCGACGAGATCGCGGCCGGCACGGTGACGATCAAGGACCTGGACCTGGGCCGCGAGCTGGCCTCCGGCGTGGCCGACAACGCCGCCTGGAAGGCCGAGCGTCCGGGCCAGCAGACGATCCCGCGCGGCGAGCTGGTGGCCGCCGTCCGCAAGATCATTGAAGGGTAGGGCATGAGGCTCGAGCGTTCCATTCCCGCGGAGGCGCTGGGCGCCATCCGCGCGCCGCTGCTGGCGGCCGGCGCCGTGCTGACCGACGCGCCGGTGCTGCAGCCGCTGGGCCTGCTGCTGGACCTGGCCGGCGAGGCCATGCGGTCGCGATTGTTCGTGGTGTCCGGCGACGGGGGCGAGGAGGCCTGCCTGCGGCCCGACTTCACCGTGGCCATCGCTCGCGAGCACCTGGAGGCGGGGGCGGTGTCGGGGCGCTATCTCTATGACGGCAAGGCCTTCCGCGTCGCGCCGCGCGGCAGCGACCGGGCCGAGGAGTTCCTGCAGATCGGCGTCGAGGCCTTCGAGGCCGGCGACCCCGTGGCCGCCGACGCCGAGATCGCCGCTTTGGCCTGGGCCGCGTCGGCCGCCGGCGGGCGCGCGGACCTGTCGCTGGTGCTGGGCGACGTCGGGCTGTTCGGGGCCTTCGTGGATACGCTGGGTCTGGCCGCGCCCCTGGCCGCCCGGCTGAAGCGCGCCTTCACCCGGCCGCGCCAGCTGAAGATCGAGCTGGACGGCGGTGTCGAGGCCAGCGCCGAGCAGAGCCGGATCGCCGCCCTGCTGGCCGGGCTGCCCGAGGGCGAAGCCTCGGCGGTGTTGCAGGAGCTGTGGTCCCTGGCCGGCATCGAGCCGGTCGGCGGTCGCCGCCCCGCCGAGATCGCCCACCGCCTGGTCGAACGCGCCGAGGCCGCCAAGGCCGGGCGTCTGTCGGCTGAGCAGGCCGACGCGGTGCGCGCCTTTCTGGCGGTCAGCGACCGTCCGGGCGCGGCGCTGGACGCCATCTCCGCCCTGGCCGGTCCGCAGCGCGCGGCGCTGGACGCGGCGCTGGGCGGCTGGCGCAAGCGGCTGGCCGGCATGGTCGCGCGGGGCGTGCCCGAGGACCGCATGGTGCTGACCGCCTCGTTCGGCCGGGCGTTCGGCTATTACGACGGCTATCTCTTCGAAGTGCGCAGCGCCGCCCTCGGCGACGAGCGGCCCGTGGCGGCCGGCGGTCGCTATGACGGCCTGCCCGCGCGGCTTGGCGCGGAACGAAAGACAGGCGCGGTGGGCTGCATGGTCCGTCCGGCCCGAGCCTATGCGGGAGGCGGCGAATGACTGCTCAGATGATCTTCGCCATCCCCTCCAAGGGCCGCCTGAAAGAGCAGGTCGAGGCCTGGCTGGCCGAATGCGGCTTCAAGCTGGAAATGACCGGCGGCTCGCGCGGCTATAGCGCCGAACTGTCGGGCCTGCCGGGCGTGTCGGTGCGGCTGCTGTCGGCCGGCGACATCGCCGCCGGTCTCGACGCGGGCGAGCTGCACCTGGGCGTCACGGGCGAGGACCTGTTGCGCGAACGCGGCGACGACATGGATAGCCGGGTGATGCTGCTGCGCGCCCTGGGCTTTGGCCGCGCCGATCTGGTGGTCACCGCCCCCAAGAGCTGGCTGGACGTCGACACCATGGCCGATATCGACGAGGTCGGGCACGCTCATCTGGCTCGCACCGGCCGCCGCCTGCGGGTGGCGACCAAATATGTCACCCAGACCCGGGCCTTCTTCGCCCGCCACGGGGTGGCCGACTATCGCATCGTCGAGAGCAGCGGCGCCACCGAGGGGGCCCCGGCCGCCGGGGCGGCGGAGCTGGTCGTCGACATCACCACCACCGGCGCGACCCTGGCGGCCAACGGCCTGAAGATCCTGTCCGACGGCGTGATCCTGAAAAGCCAGGCCCAGCTGACCGCCTCCTTGATCGCCGACTGGTCGCCCGAGCAGCTGGGTTCGCTGCAAAGACTACTGGCGGTGGTCGAGGCCAAGGGCCGGGCTCGCACGCTCGCCACCCTGGTCTGGCCCGCCGAGCAGGACGACCTGGCCCAGGCCGCCGTCGCCGGCTTTGTCGCCAAGGGCGGCTCGCGCCGGACCAATGGCGCCCTGCTGGCGACCGCCGACCTGTTCGACGCCGCCGCCGCCCTGGCCGCCGCCGGGGTCGAGCCGGTCACCGTGTCGCGGCCCGACTATGTCTTTGAGTCCCGTTCGCGGGTGCTGGACCTGTTGACCACTCGCCTTAGGGGTAATATTTGACTCTTCCGTCAAAAAAATCCTGAGAGATCAGTGATAAGTTTGACTGGCGCGTCCAAACTACCTCCGTTTCGTCAAAAAAAGCTCAAACCGTTACAGAAATGGGCTTTGTTGCGTTGACACCGCCCCAATTATGACGTTTCTAACGCTTGCAAGGAAGAACAGAGCCCATCAGAGAGCTCCCTTCCTTCGGCGTTTCGGGGAGGAAACGCCCGCCTAGATCGAATGATCGAGAAATAGCCAGCCCGTCGCGATTATCCCCCGCGGCGGGTTTGGTGTATCTGGGCTCCGGTTTCCATATTTGACGCAAGAGTCAAAAGTGCTGGCGCAGGTCGGCGGCGATGTTTCCACGCGACGACACGCGCCATTGCGCGAGGAACGCGGAGGCGGAGATTATCGGGCCGCGCCGTATCGCGCGCCTGTCGATTCGCCCGTCCGCGGAGGAGGGATCCCTGTTGAAGCCCCTCGGCCTGCTGCTGCCGGCGCTGATCCCGTCCTGGAACTTCTTCGACGTGATCGCGCCCTCGCCGCGCATCGAATACGCTCTGGCGGCCTCGTCCGCCGTTCCCCAGGCGGGCTGGACCGAGTTTCGCCCCCGGCCCCAGAGGGTGTCGGCCCGGACCCTGCTGGCCCGGCTGATCTGGAACCCGCGCTGGAACGAGACCCTGTTCCTGGTCAGCTGCGCCGAGCGGCTGACCAATGCGCCCACCGACCATAGCCAGGACGAGATCTTCACGCGCCTGGCCGCCGATCTCCGGGCCAGCGCCCCAACCGGCGACTGGCTGAGCTTCCGGCTGGTCTTCGTCAGCCGCGAGGATGATGCGATCCAGCGCGAGGTGCTGTTCCAGTCGGCCCCGCGCCGGCTGTCGACGATCGCGGCCCGATGACGCTCGAGAACGCCGCCCGCCTGACCGAGGCCCTGCTGGCCCTGGCCCTGATCCAGCAGAGCCTGGAGCACCTGAGCGGCCCTCGCGCCGACCGGCCGCTGTTCCTGGCGCGGATCGGGCTGTGCGGTCTGGTGATCCTCGGCGCGGTCTCGCCCTGGCCGGCGGTCGATCTGGTCGGACTACTGGGCCTGGCCGGGCTGTCGCTGTTGATCCTCCAGCGCTTCCAGGGCCCCTATAATGGCGGCAGCGACCGCATGGGCCTGCTGGCCTTGTGGTGCCTGACCCTGTCGCGGCTGGCGCCGACGCCGGCCCTGGCGGAGCTGGCCTTCGGCTATCTGGGCCTGCAGCTGATGCTGTCCTATTTCATTTCCGGCTGGGTCAAGGTGGTCAATCCCGAATGGCGCGACGGGCGGGCCCTGGCCGACGTGTTCCGGTTCTCGGCCTATCCGGTCAGCGAGGACCTGCGCCGCCTGGCCGATCGACCGCGCCTGCTGCTGGTCATGTCGTGGGCGGTGATGCTGTTCGAGCTGGCCTTTCCGCTGACCCTGCTGTCGCGGGAAAGCCTGATCGTCGGCCTGGTGATCGCCGGGACCTTCCACCTGGCCAATGCCTGCCTGTTCGGGCTCAACCGGTTCTTCTGGACCTGGCTGTCGGTCTATCCGGCGATCCTGTGGCTGCAGGCGCGGGTGGTGTGAGGGTTGGGCAGGCTGACGCGGCGCCGCCGCTACCCGCCCGGGTGCAGGCCCGGGGCTTCCTGGCCCGTGCGGGTGACATATTCCGTATAGCCGCCGCCGTACTGATGGACGCCCTCGGGCGTCAGCTCCAGCACGCGGTTGGATAGCGCCGCCAGGAAATGGCGGTCGTGGGAGACGAAGAGCATGGTGCCCTCGAAGTCCGCCAGGGCCGCGACCAGCATCTCCTTGGTCGCCATGTCGAGGTGGTTGGTCGGCTCGTCGAGCACCAGCAGGTTCGGCGGATCGAACAGCATCTTGGCCATGACCAGGCGCGCCTTCTCGCCGCCGGACAGGACGCGGCAGGGCTTTTCGACATCGTCGCCAGAGAAGCCGAAGCAGCCCGCCAGGGTTCGCAAGCTCCCCTGGCCCGCCTGCGGGAACGAGCTCTCCAGAGACTGGAAGATCGTCTCTTCGCCGTCCAGCAGGTCCATGGAGTGCTGGGCGAAATAGCCCATCCTGACGCTGGCGCCGATATTGACCGCGCCCTGGTCGGGCTGGGTGTCGCCGGCCACCAGTTTCAGCAGCGTCGACTTGCCGGCGCCGTTGGCGCCCAGGACGCACCAGCGCTCCTTGCGGCGCACCAGGAAATCGAGGCCCTGATAGATCGGCTGGGCGCCATAGCCCTTGTGGACATTGCGCAGGCTGATCACGTCATCGCCCGACCGCGGCGGGCTCTGGAACTCGAACTTGACCGACTGGCGACGGCGCGGGGCCTCGACGCGGTCGATCTTGTCGAGCTTCTTGACCCGGCTCTGGACCTGGGCGGCGTGCGAGGCGCGCGCCTTGAACTTCTCGATGAAGTTGATTTCCTTGGCCAGCATGGCCTGCTGGCGCTCGTACTGCGCCTGGCGTTGCTGCTCGCTGAGCGCGCGCTGCTGGTCGTAGAAGTCCAGATCGCCCGAATAGGTAATCAGCGAGCCGCCGTCGATCTCCACCACCTTGCCGATGATGCGGTTCATGAACGCGCGATCGTGCGAGGTCATCAGCAGGGCGCCGTCATAGGTCTTGAGGAAGGCCTCTAGCCAGATCAGGCTTTCCAGGTCGAGGTGGTTGGAGGGTTCGTCCAGCAGCATGCCGTCGGGCCGCATCAGCAGGATGCGGGCCAGCGCCACGCGCATCTTCCAGCCGCCCGACAGCAGGCCGACATCGCCATCCATGCGTTCCTGGCTGAAGCTCAGGCCGGCCAGCACCTCGCGCGCCCGCGCGTCCAGCGCATAGCCGTCCAGCTCCTCGAAACGCCCCTGCGCCTCGCCATACTTTTCGAGGATGGCGTCCAGCTCGTCGGCCTGGTCGGGATCGACCATGGCCGCCTCCAGCCTGGCCATTTCGGCGGCTAGCGCGCTGACGGGGCCGACGCCATCCATCACCGCGGCGACCGCGCTCTGGCCGGACATTTCGCCGACATCCTGGCTGAAATAGCCGATCGTCATTCCGGGATCGATCACGACCAGACCGTCGTCAGGTTGCTCCTGACCGGTGATCATGCGGAACAGCGTCGTCTTGCCGGCGCCATTGGGGCCAACGAGCCCGACCTTTTCACCCTTCTGGATGCCCATCGAGGCTTCGATGAACAGGATCTGGTGGCCGTTCTGCTTGGAGATATTGTCGAGGCGGATCATGGGCGGTCTGCTAACGCGGGTGGACGCAGAACGCCAGCCTTGGAGCCCCATCAATTCCGGGCGCGATGATCGGGCCCCCGCTCCAGCATCCCAACCGGCAGGCGCTGTTGGCGCGACACCCAGGAAAAAGGGGCCGACGCGCGAGCATCGACCCCCTGGGACCCGGACCGGCCCCGAGGCCGTCCGGGTTTGGCGAGATCAGTGGATCACCAGATCTTCACGCGCTCCTCGGGCGCGACATACAGGGCGTCGCCCGGCTTGATGTCGAAGGCCGAGTACCAGCCCGGCTGGTTCCGCAGCGCGCCATTGACGCGGTACAGGGCCGGGGAGTGGGGATCGCTGGCGATCTGCTGCTTGAGCGCGTCGTCGCGCGACTTTTGACGCCACACCTGGGCCCAGCCCAGATAGACGCGCTGGTCGCCGGTGAAGCCGTCGATCACCGGGGCCGGCTTGCCGCCCAGCGAGGCGTGATAGGCGTCCAGACCAAAGGCCAGGCCGCCCATGTCGCCGATGTTCTCGCCCATGGTCAGGCCGCCATTGACGTGCACGCCGGGGAAGGGCTCGAACGCCGAATACTGGGCGCCCAGCTTGTCGGCCTGGGCCTTGAACTTGGCGGCGTCCTCGGCCGTCCACCAGTCGCGCAGCACGCCGTCGCCGTCGGACTTGCGGCCCTGGTCGTCG
>CAYRTE010000087.1:0-11011 GCA_964427205.1 uncultured Caulobacter sp. | reverse complement strand
GGGGGAGCCGGCGGGGCGGCGAAGGAGTAGCGGAGACCCACGGTCACCGATTGGTCCTTATACTGACCGCCGAAGGTGCCCGGTTGCAGGGCGCCCGCGGAACCCGTCGACAGCCACTCGGTGTCGTAACCGGCGAGGTAGCGATAGGTGACGTCGATCTTCAGCTTTTCGGTCGCCTTGATCGAGGCGCCGGCCAGAGCTTGCCAGGCGATCGACGTGTCGTCGTCGTCAACGCTCAGGTTCTGGATGGCCGGGTTGCTGGCCGAGATCGTGCCGGGAACGCCGCTGAACTGGCCCAGGGCCTTCACGTCAACGCGGTTGAGGCCGAGGCCAGCGCCGACGAAGGGGTTGATCCAGGCGTCCGGAGCGAAGTCGTACAGGACGTTCGCCATCAGGGTCCAGGAGTCGATCGAGCCGTCCGGCGAGCCGCACTTCGGCGCGGCGGCGGTGCGGATCACGCCCGGGGCGCAGAGGCCGCGGGGCTGCTGGCGCACGGCGTTGCCACGAACCGAGGTCAGATCGCCGGGGCGATAGCCGCCTTCGAGTTCAGCGCGCCAGTTCGGGGTGAACTGGTAGCCAAGACGAACGAAGCCGGTCCAATCCTTATCGGTGGCCCACTGCCAGTGATAGTTGGCGTTGTCCGGGGCCCGCAGGCTGGACTCGGTGCCGATGGCGGTCGGGAAGTGGTAGCCAAGATCGACCGCGCCGTACCAGCCGGTCTCTTGAGCGGAGACGCCCGACGCGGCGCAAACCGCAGCCAGAGCGACTCCCGCCAGGAGTTTGAATTTCATATCAAGAGCCCTCTATTGCCCTGCTCCGGCCGAAGACGACCGAGCATCGTTATACCAAGGCGAACGTCCCGGGAAAGTGTCAGCAAAGCCACACTCGTCAGGTTTCGCTGACCTGGATTTCGCCCAGGACGCCAAACAAGACCGCCCCACAAAATCAACTTCCGAGCGTATAGGCTGAAATCTTCCGCTGAGAGCGCCAGTGTGTTGGTTCGCACGTGAAACCGGGTCGCGCAAGGGCTTGCCGCATGAAAAGGCGGCGCTTTGTCGCACTGCGGCCACACCTATGCTGTTCTTCGCGCGCCACGGGAAGATTCGGCCAGGCGCGCCCCCGGACCCCCGCCGGACTCAGCCGGCCTTGCGCGTCCGCGGCCTTGCGGCGGGCTTGGACGTCGCGCGGGTCTTGGCCCCGGGGTCCCTGTCGACCGACTTCCCCGCGAGGCTGGCCCGCAGCGCCGACATCAGGTCCACGACATTGGTGTCCTCGATCTCGGCCACCTTCTCGACCTTGTGGCCCTTCTGCTTGTCGGCGATCAGCGCCTTGAGGGCGGTCTCGTAGCGGTTGACGAACAGGCTGGGATCGAAGGGGCCCTTCTGCTGCTCGATGATCTTCTCGGCGATGGCGATCATGGCCTTGTCCGGCGCCCTGTCGGTGATCGAGGCGAAGATCTCGTCGGCCTTGCGCACCTCGTCGTCGGTGCGCAGCGAATAGGCCAGTATGCCCTGCCCGCGCGGCTCCAGCGCCAGCAGGCGCTCGCGCGTCGACAGCACCACCCGGCCCAGGGCGATCTGGCCCGAACGCTCCATGGCCTCGCGGATCACGCCAAAGGCCTCCTGGGCCAGCTTGCCGTCCGGGGCCAGATAATAGGGATTGTCCCAGTAGATCCGGTCGATGTCGGCGGCGGGCACGAACCGCTCGATGTCGATGGTCTTGGTGCTCTCCAGCTTGACGGACTTGATCTCCTCGTCGGTCAGCAGAACGTACTGGCCGTCGGAAACCTCATAGCCCTTGACCAGATCGGCGCGATCGACCGGACCCGTGTCGGGATCGGTGGTGATCATCTTGATGCGGTTGTTGGTCTTGGGATTGATCAGGTTGAAGTGAACGTCGCCCCCGCTGCTGGTGGCCGTGTAGAGGGCGACCGGGCAGGTGACGAGCGACAGGCGAAGGTGCCCTTGCCAGGTGGGTCGGTAGGCCATGTCAAAACCCCTCAGCGCCGTGATGGCTTCGCGAAGACTCGACTCAACGGCCGCGAGACGGATTCGTTCTGCGCCACCCCGCGACGGGATCGACAATCGGATCAGCCCGTTCTGTCACGGCAAAGGCTGGAGCCACGTCCGATGACCAAACTCGCGCGCTATCAGGAGAAGCGGGACTTCAAACAGACGACCGAGCCGTCGGGCGAGGACGCCAGGGTCGTGGCCTCCGACCGCCTCCGGTTCGTCATCCAGAAGCACGACGCCACGCGCCTGCACTTCGACCTGCGGCTTGAGCACGACGGCGTGTTCAGGTCGTGGGCGGTCACGCGCGGGCCGTCCCTGGATCCGAAGGACAAGCGCCTGGCGGTCGAGGTCGAGGACCATCCGCTCGCCTATGGCGACTTCGAGGGCGCGATCCCCAAGGGCCAGTACGGCGGCGGAACCGTCCAGCTGTGGGATCGCGGCTACTGGGCGCCGGAGCCCGGCTTCGAGGACATCGGCAAGGCCCTGAAGGCGGGCGAGCTGAAGTTCGTCATGGAGGGCGGGCGCCTGCACGGCTCCTGGGTGCTGGTGCGGCTGCGCGACGAGGGCAAGCGCCACAACTGGCTGCTGATCAAGCACCGCGACGCGGCCGCCGTGGACGGCGAAGGCGGCGCCCTGGCGGCGGAGGACCGCTCCATCGCCTCGGGTCGCAGCCTGGCCCAGATCGCCCGGGGCGAGGGCAAGGGCGCCTCGCCGTTCATGACCGCCGCCCGGGGCGCGGCCGACGCGGTCTGGAACACCGACAAGACCCGAAGGCCCGCCGCCAAGCCCTCCAAGCCGGCCGCCGCGAAGGCCAGGGTCTCGCCGGCCTTCATCGCGCCGCAGCTTTGCAAGTCGGTCGACAAGCCGCCGGCCGGGCCGGGCTGGGGGCACGAGATCAAGTTCGACGGCTATCGCATGCAGCTGCGCGTTCGGGACGGGAAGGCGACGCTTCTGACCCGCAAGGGGCTGGACTGGTCGACCCAGTTTCCGGCCCTCGTCAAGGCGGGCGCCCTGCTCCCGGACGGCGTCATCGATGGCGAGGTGGTCGCCCTGGACCACACTGGCGCGCCGGATTTCGCGGCTCTGCAGGCGGCCCTATCGGACGCGCGAACAGACGACCTGATCTTCTTCGCCTTCGACCTGCTGTTCGACGCGACGGCCGATCTGCGCGACCTGCCGCTTGCCGACCGCAAGGCTCGCCTGAAGGCCGCGTTGAAGGGCGCGCCCGAGACGATCCGCTATGTCGACCACTTCGTCGCCGCCGGCGACGCGGTCCTGCAGTCAGCCTGCCGGATGGACCTGGAAGGCATCATCTCCAAGCGGCTGGACGCGCCCTATCGCTCGGGCCGCAGCGACAGCTGGGTGAAGTCCAAGTGCCGGCAGGGCCATGAGGTGGTGATCGGCGGCTGGACCACGACCGGCGAGGCGTTCCGCTCCCTGCTGGCCGGCGTCTATCGCGGCGACCATCTGGTGCATGTGGGGCGGATCGGCACGGGCTATGGCCGCGAAAAGCTCGCCCGGCTGATGCCCAGGCTGCGCGCGCTGGAGACAGACAAGAGCCCGTTTGGCGGCAAGGGCGCGCGCCGGGCGGCGGCCGGGATCCACTGGGTCAGGCCCGAACTGGTCGCCGAGATCGAATATGCCGGCTTCACGGGCGAGGGCATGATCCGCCAGGCCGTCTTCAAGGGCCTGCGCGAGGACAAGCCCGCCGCCGAGGTCGAGGCCGAGATCCCCGCCCCCGGCGCCACGCCGCTGAAGACGCCGACGCCCCAGGCCGCCGCTCCGGCCACTGTCGGCAAGGGCGGCGCCTCGACCGTCATGGGCGTCACGATCTCCAGCGCCGACAAGGCGCTGTGGCCCGACGGCGGCGACGGCCAGCCCGTGACCAAGCTGGACCTGGCCCGCTATTACGAGGCGGTGGGCCCCTGGCTGCTGCCGCACATCAAGGGTCGCCCCTGCTCGCTGGTCCGCATGCCCGACGGCATCGCGGGCGAGACCTTCTTCCAGCGCCACGCCGGCCGGGGCGCCTCGTCGCTGTTCACCGAGGTCGAGGTGTCGGGCGACCGCAAGGCCTATCTGCAGCTGGATCGTATCGAGGCCCTGATCGCGGCGGCGCAGATCGGCGCGGTGGAGCTGCATCCCTGGAACTGCGCGCCCGGCCAGCCCGACCAGCCCGGACGGCTGGTCTTCGACCTGGACCCGGGCCCCGACGTCGATTTCGCGCAGGTGATCGCGGCGGCGCGCGAGGTGCGTGATCGCCTCGACGATCTGGGCCTGGTCGGCTTCTGCAAGACCACCGGCGGCAAGGGCCTGCATGTGGTCACCCCGCTGAAGGCCAAAGGGATCGACTGGCCCACGGCCAAGGGCTTCGCCCGCGACGTCTGCAAGGCGATGGCGGCCGACGCGCCCGACCGCTTCCTGATCACCATGGCCAAGAAGGACCGGACCGGACGGATCTTCCTGGACTATCTGCGCAACGACCGGATGGCGACGGCCGTCGCCCCGCTGTCGCCGCGCGGCCGGCCGGGGGCGCCGGTGTCGTTTCCGTTGAACTGGACCCAGGTGCGGGCGGGGCTGGATCCAGCCCGATACACCCTGCGAACGGTTCCTGGGCTGATGGCCGGCCTGCGCGCCTGGGAAGACTATGACGAGGGCGAGCGGTCGCTGGCCACGGCGATCAAGCGCCTTGGCAAGGTCTAGCTAGCGCAGCGAGGCGTCCCGGAGGCGACGGCGACGGCCGCCCAGGGCGTCGGGACGGTTCAGCACCTTGCGGTACTCGTCGCGGCGCTCGTGGATCGAGGCGATGACCAGGCCCATGGGCACGCCGATATCGACCAGCACCGCCTCGGAGAGCTGCAAGGACGCCTCGATGGTCTCGGGCACGGCGTCGGAAGCGCCCAGCTCATAGAGGCGCGCGGCGTGGCGGGCGTCTCGGGCCCGGGCGACGATGGTCAGGTCGGGCCGCGCGCCGCGCGCGGCGGCGACCACCGCCTCGGCGGCTTCGGGCGCGTCCATGGTCACGACCACCGCCCGGGCGGTGGCCAGGCCGCAGCGCTCCAGCAGCTCCAGCCGCGAGGCGTCGCCGTAGTAGATGCGGGCGCCATCGCGGCGGCCCTGCTCGACCAGGCGGGCGTCGCGGTCGATGGCGATCCACGACAGGTCGTGACGGCTCAGCATGTCGCCGACCAGCTTGCCGACCCGGCCATGGCCGATGACCAGCACCTGGCCCGCGGGTTCGGGACCCACGCGGTCCGGCTCGCCGGCCCGACCTTCGCCCACCGGCCCCTCACCGGGGGGCGCCTCGGTGGTCTTGACCGCCGCCTTGCGGCCCAGTCGCGCGCCCAGGGCCGCCAGGCCCGGGATCAGGAACATGGTCAGGGTCGCCGAGACCAACACCGCCTGCCCCACATCGCGCGGCACCACCTGGGCGCCCATGGCGTTGTCGAGAATGACGAAGGCGAACTCGCCGCCGGCCGCCAGGATCAGGGCCGCCTCGGCCGAGGCCCGGGTCCCCAGCTTCATGGCCAGGCCCAGGCCGAACACCATCGCCGCCTTGACCACCAGCAGGCCGATGGCGACGCCCAGGATCAGCACCGGATTGGCCACCAGCAGCGACAGGTCCAGGCGGATGCCCAGCGACACGAAGAACAGGCTGAGCAGCAGGCCCTTGAAGGGCTCGATCTTGACCTCGACCTCGTGGCGATACTCGGTCTCGGCCAGCAGCACCCCGGCCACGAAGGCGCCCAGGGCCATCGACAGGCCCGACAGGGCGCTGACCATGCCCGCGCCGATGATCACCAGCAGGCAGGCGGCCATGAACATCTCTTCGCTCTTGGCCTTGGCGACCGACTTCAGCATCGGCCGCAGGAAGAGGCGTCCCGCCAGAACGATGGCGGCCAGACCCACGGCGGCCGGGGCCAGGGCCATCAGGTCCTTGAGCGCGAACGCCCCGTCGCCGCGGCCCAGAATCGTCAGGGTGATCAGGATCGGGGCCACGGCCAGGTCCTGGAACAGCAGCACCGAGAAGGTGGCCCGTCCGCCGTCGGAATGCAGCCGTCGCCGCTCGGCCAGCACCGGCACGGCGATGGCGGTCGACGACAGGGTCAGGGCCGCGCCGATGGCCAGGGCGGCGACCGGCGGCTGGCCCAGCGCCATGGCCGCCAGGCCCAGGGCGACCGAGCAGCCGATCATCTGGGCCGCGCCCAGACCGAACACCAGCTTGCGCATCAGCCGCAGCCGCTCCCACGACAGCTCCAGCCCGATCATGAACAGCAGGAAGACGACGCCGAACTCGGCCAGCTGGGCGATTTCGTCGGGATTGTCGACGGTCACATAGTCGAGCCACGGGGCCACGTGGATGAAGCGACCCAGGCCGAACGGCCCCAGGATCACCCCGGCCAGCAGGAAGCCCAGGATGGGATTGATCTTCAGGCGCTTGAACAGCGGCGCGACGACGCCAGCCGTCGCCAGGAACAGAACCAGGTCCTTGTAGTCCGCCGCTGAATGCACCCGCTCCGCCCTCGCTCCTGATCAGTCCGCCCGTTTCAGCCGCACGCCGGCTCCAGCCTCGCCCGATACGGTCCCGGGCGCGATCCCGGGCGCGATCAACGACACGCCTCCCGCCTCGATCGCCTCGATCAGCAGACGTTCGGTGCTATGGTGCAACGCATGGCGCTCGGTCTCGAAATCCTTGACCGTGCTGCGCGACACCCCCGCCCGATCGGCGAGCTCGCCCTGCGACCAGCTGAGCAGGCCGCGGGCGCCCCGGCACTGGGCCGGCAGGAGAATTTTTGCGTGTGGCATCTGGAAAATCCGGGTGACGTCACCCATATTGGTTGAGTACGCCCGAAAACGTTGATCGTCAAGGAGAGCCTTTGCACCATACCTCGCTGATCGCCACCATCGTCGCGGGCCTGGGACTGGCCTTCGTGTTCGGCGCCATCGCCAACCGGCTGAAGCTGCCGGTGCTGGTCGGCTATCTGGTGGCGGGGGTGATGGTCGGGCCGTTCACGCCGGGCTATGTGGCCGATCAGGAGCTGGCGCCGCAGCTGGCCGAGATCGGCGTGATCCTGCTGATGTTCGGGGTCGGGCTGCATTTCTCGCTGAAAGACCTGATGGCGGTGCGCAAGATCGCCATCCCCGGCGCCGTGGTGCAGATCACCGCCGCCACCCTGATGGGCATGGGCTTGGCCTGGGCCCTGGGCTGGACCGTCGGGGCGGGCATCGTCTTTGGCCTGGCCCTGTCGGTGGCCTCCACCGTGGTGCTGCTCCGCGCCCTGCAGGAGCGGCGGCTGGTCGAGACCGGGCGCGGCAAGATCGCCGTCGGCTGGCTGATCGTCGAGGACCTGGCCATGGTGCTGGCGCTGGTTCTGCTGCCCGCCCTGTCGGGCATGCTAGGCGGCGAGGCCGCCGCCCCCGGACCCGGCGGCGTGGCCGGCGCCTTCGCCATCACCATCGGCAAGGTCGCAGCCTTCGTCGCCTTCATGCTGATCGTCGGCCGCCGGGTGATCCCCTGGATCCTGCACCGCATCGCCCATACCGGCTCGCGCGAGCTGTTCCGCCTGGCCGTGCTGGCCATCGCCCTGGGCGTGGCGTTCGGCTCGGCGGCGCTGTTTGGCGTGTCGTTCGCCCTGGGCGCCTTCTTCGCCGGCATGATCATGGCCGAGAGCGAGCTGAGCCAGCAGGCCGCCAACGAGACCCTGCCCCTGCGCGACGCCTTCGCGGTGCTGTTCTTCGTCTCGATAGGCATGCTGTTCGACCCGATGGTGCTGCTGCGCGAGCCGCTGGCCGTGCTGGCGACCCTGGCGATCATCGTGGTGGGCAAGTCGATCGCCGCCCTGGTCATCGTGCTGGCCTTCCGTCGTCCGATGAGCACGGCCCTGACCATCTCGGCCAGTCTGGCCCAGATCGGCGAGTTCTCGTTCATCCTGGCGGGCCTGGGCGTGTCGCTGAAGCTGCTGCCGGAAGCCGGCCGAGACCTGGTTCTGGCCGGGGCCATCCTGTCGATCCTGGTCAATCCGCTGCTGTTCGTCTGGCTGGACAGGATCCTGCCCAAGATGATCGCCGATGAACGCGAGGCGGCCGGCGAGGCCCCGCTGGTCGCGGCCGCCCAGCCGCACGCCCTGCTGGTGGGCTATGGCCGGGTCGGCAAGCGGGTCGCCGAGGGCCTGAAGGGCCGCACGCCGCTGGTGGTGATCGAGGACGACCCCGAGCGCGCCGCCGAACTGCGCGCCGCCGGCTTCGAGACGGTCAACGGCAATGCGGTGAAACCCGAGGTGCTGCTGAAGGCGGGCCTGGCCAGGGCCACCCATCTGTTCGTCGCCGTGCCCAGCCCCTTCGAGGCCGCCCGCATCATCGAACAGGCCCGGGCGGCAAACCCCAAGGCCGAGATCATCGCCCGGGCCTATACCGACGCCGACGTCGAGCTGCTGAAAAGCATGGGCGCCAGCCACGCCCTGGTCGGCGAGGACGAGATCGCCAAGGGCATGCTGGCGCGCGCGCCGAAGAAGAAGCCGGCCGCGGCGGCGGGCGGGCACTAGGGGCGGCGGTCGCCGCGGTGATCTTGTCTTGGCCGTCCGCGCCCTTCATCAAGGGCAAGGACGCCTCCCTCCAGATGGGGACGGCGGCGCCCCATCGAAAACACGGCCGCGTTTCTGGCCGGGGCGACGGACGCGGCGTGTCGTCGGCGTCTCAGGCAAGTTCCAGGAGTTTCCATGCGCAAGATCGCCCTCGCCCTTCCGCCCCTCGCGGCCGTTCTCGCCTTCACCGCCCCCGCCCTGGCCGGCGACTACAAGCTCGGCGCCCTGACGATCGGCAATCCGTGGACCCGCCCGGCCATGGCCAGCATGAACGGCGTCGGTTTCATGACCATCGCCAACGCCGGCGCAAAGCCGGTGAAACTGGTCAGCGCCGAAAGCGCCCTGGCCGGCAAGGTCGAGATCCACCGCTCGGCCATGGCCAATGGCGTCATGACCATGCGCCGCCAGGACGACGGCGTGACCATCCCGGCCGGCGGCTCGGTGGCCTTCGCGCCGGGCGGCTATCACTTCATGCTGCTGGGCCTGAAACAGCCCCTGGCCCTGGGGCAAAAAGCGCCCATAACGCTGGTCTTCGACAATGGTCGTCGCGCGGCTGTCGAGCTGACCGTGCAGAGCGCCGCGCCCCAGGCCCCGCAGGGATCGATGGGCGAGCACCAGCACCACTAGCCACCCATTCTGGCCGGACATGACAAATTTGTAAGGGAGCAAAATTTCCCCGGCGAGGCAGATTGCGGCCAGCTCACACCAACGGATACGACTTCCATGAAACGAGTCTGGTTCGCCGCCGCCGCCGTGGCCGCGCTTTCCCTTTCGGCCTTCGGCGCCCAGGCCCACGAGGACCATCTGTGCCTCGATGACGCCTGCACGACCCAGGCCCTGTTCGCGCCAGCTTCCGAGGGCGCGGCCGGCGACCTGACCTCGCTGGACTCGCCGCGCTACGGCGCCTGGGGCTTCGACGGCTCGGGCATGGACACCAGCGTCAAGCCGGGCGACGACTTCTACAAGTTCGCCAACGGCGCCTGGGAGGCCCGCACGGTGATCCCGACGGACCGCACCCGCTATGGCAATTTCGACAAGCTGTCGGAACTGTCGGAAGCCCGCACCCGCGCCATCATCGAGGCCGCCGCCGCCAACAAGGCCGTCGCGGGCGACAGCGCCAAGGTCGGCGCCGCCTATCGCGCCTTCATGGACGAGGCCGCCATCGAGGCGCTGGACGCCAAGCCGATCGCGCCGTACCTGGCCGAGATCAAGGCCGTGAAGAGCAAGGCCGCCTTCACCGCCCTGATGGGCAAGAGCAATGTCTCGCCCTATACCAGCCTGATCGGCCTGGGCATCCAGACCGACGCCAAGAACCCCAAGGCCTATGCCGTCTATGCCGGGGTCGGCGGCCTGTCGCTGCCCGACCGCGACTACTATCTGGACGCCAAGTTCGCCGACAAGAAGACCGCCTATCTGGCCTATGTCGAAAAGATCCTGACCCTGGCCGGCTGGGACAAGCCCGCCGAGAACGCCAAGGCCATCGTCGAGTTCGAGACCAAGCTGGCCGAGGCGAACTGGACCCGGGTCGAGCGCCGCAACCGCGACAAGACCTACAACCCCGCCACCCTGGCCGAGCTGCAGGCCCAAACGCCCGGCTATGACTGGAAGGCTTTCCTGCCGGGCACCGAGTTGCCCCAGGTCGACCGCTTCATCGTCACCACCAACACCTCGTTCCCGAAATATGCGGCCATCTATGCCGCCACCCCGCTGGACACCCTGAAGGCCTGGCAGGCGTTCAAGGTGACCGACGGCGCGGCCCCGCTGCTGTCCAAGCGCTTCGTCGACGCCAGCTTCGAGTTCCGCAACAAAACCCTGTCGGGCCAGCCCGAGCAGCGCCCGCGCTGGAAGCGCGGCGTGGCCCAGGTCAACGGCATGCTGGGCGAGGCGGTCGGCCAGGACTATGTGGCGGCCTATTTCCCGCCCGAGTCCAAGGCCAAGATGCTGGATCTGGTGGCCAATATCCGCTCGACCATGAAGGTGCGGATCGACAATCTCGACTGGATGAGCGCCGAGACCAAGGTCAAGGCCCAGGACAAGCTGACCAAGTTCACCGTCAAGATCGGCTATCCCGAGAAGTGGGAAGACTATTCCAAGCTGATGATCCAGGAGGGCGACGCCTATGGCAACGCCCAGCGCGCCGGCGTGTGGGAATGGCGCAAGGACGTCGAGCGCCTGAACGGTCCCGTCGACAAGGCCGAATGGGGCATGACCCCGCAGACGGTCAACGCCTACTACAACTCGGTCAATAACGAGATCGTCTTCCCGGCCGCCATCCTGCAGGCCCCGTTCTTCCATCCGGACGCCGATCCGGCCGTCAACTATGGCGGCATCGGCGGGGTGATCGGCCACGAGATCGGCCACGGCTTCGACGACCAGGGCCGCAAGTCCGACGGCGACGGCGTGCTGCGCGACTGGTGGACG
>CAYRTE010000086.1:0-11394 GCA_964427205.1 uncultured Caulobacter sp. | reverse complement strand
GGAGAGAGATCATGAGCAAGCTTTCAGGCAAGACCGCCGTCGTCACCGGCGCATCCAAGGGCATCGGAGCGGCCATCGCCAAGGCCCTGGCCGCCGAGGGCGCCGCGGTGGCGGTCAACTACGCTTCCAGCCGCGAGGGCGCCGACAAGGTGGTGGCCGAGATCGTCGCCGCTGGCGGCAAGGCCATCGCCGTCCAGGGCTCGGTGGCCAAGAGCGACGATGTCACCCGGCTGTTCGACGAGACCCACAAGGCGTTCGGCGGCGTGGACATCCTGGTCAACAACGCCGGCGTCTATGCGTTCGCGCCGATCGAGGACGTGACCGAGACCGAGTACCGACGCCAGTTCGATACCAACGTCCTGGGCCTGCTGCTGGCCACCAGCGAAGCGACCAAGCGCTTCGGTCCGGACGGCGGCAGCGTCATAAACATCAGCTCGGCAGCCACCACCGTCGATATCCCGACCGCCTCGGTCTACACGGCCACCAAGGCCGCCGTGGACTCGATCACCCGCGTGCTGGCCAAGGAACTGGGCCCGCGCAAGATCCGGGTCAACGCCATCGCGCCGGGCGCTGTCGAGACCGAGGGGACCCACACCATGGGCATCATCGGCTCGGATCTGGAGGTCCAGATGGTCGCCCAGACTCCGCTCGGCCGCATGGGCCAGCCGTCGGACATCGCGCCGGTGGCGGTCTTCCTGGCCTCGCCCGACAGCGCCTGGATCACGGGTGAGATCATCGCCGTGGCCGGCGGCAACCGCTAGGTCAACGCCGCGTCGAGCGTCGCGGAGCGAAGCTCGGCGCGGCAACCCTTGGCAAGGACTTCAAACCGAACGCTCGACGCTACCGCGGCGCAAACGCGATCACGTTGTCGCCCAGGCTGGTCGGCGGCTCGGGCTCCGGCGCGGGGGGCGCGGCGTCCGGCTCGGCCAGCGGCTCGGACGGCGGAGGCGGCGCCTTCAGCGGGGCCAGCAGCACCGGCAGACGCACCGAAACGCTGGTGCCGGCGCCCATCCGGCTTTCGATATGCATCTCGCCGCCGTGCAGCTTGGCGAAGGCCCGCACCAGAGACAGGCCCAGCCCCGTGCCCATCGCGCGCTGGTCGGCGCCGCCGGCCTGCTCATAGGGGCGGCCCAGGCGTTCCAGATCCTCGGGGCTGATGCCGACGCCGGTGTCGGCGACAACGATCTCCAGCACCCCGTCATAGCCATCGGCGGTGACCGTCACCTGTCCGCCGCGCGGGGTGAACTTCAGGGCGTTGGAGATCAGGTTCAGCACGATCTGCTTTAGCGCGCGGCGGTCGGCGTCGACCTCAAGGTCGGTGGGCGGCAGCACGCCGCGCAGTTGCACGCCGGCCCCGTCGGCCTGAACGCGCATCAGCCGCATGGCCGCCGTCATGGCCTCGCGGGCGTCGAACACGCCGCGCGACAGCTCGAAGCGCTCGGCCTCGATCTTGGACATGTCGAGCACGTCGTTGATCAGGTCCAGCAGGTGACCGCCCGATTCATGGATCAGTTCGGCGTATTCGCCATAACGGTCGCTGAGCGGGCCGAACATCCGCGAGCGCATGATGTCGGAAAAGCCCATGATGGCGTTCAACGGCGTGCGCAGTTCGTGGCTCATATTGGCCAGGAAGCGGGCGCGGCCGGCGGCCAGGGCCTCTGCGTCGCTGCGGGCGCGATCCAGGCTGGACTCGCGGTTGCGCTCCACAGTCACGTCGCGCAGCAGGCCCACCAGCATCACCGGCGAGGCGCGCCGCAGGTCCAGGGCCACGATCCGGTCCACGCCCAGGGCGGGATGAAAGGTCAGGCTGACCTGGCCTTCGCGGAAGGCCTGGGCGATGGCCCCGCCCACGCGCTGGCGATCATTGGGCGCGGCGGCGCCGGACAGGCCGCGATTGACGATGTCGGCGATGGTCACGCCCGGCGGCGGCGACCCGCGCACGACGGTGACCTGGCCCTTGGTGGTCACGGCGATGGCCAGTTGCGGCAGGCCGTCGAGCATCACCTCCAGCGCCGCCATCTCGGCGCCGTGTCGGACGTCGCGCGCTCCAAACCGCCGGTGGCCGATCAGCAGGCCCGAGGCCAGGCCAAGCCCCGTGGTGGTCAGGGCCAGAAAGCCCAGGATGAAGGACAGGGCTCCGGTCGGCGCCGGCGGGGCCAGACCCGAAAGCTGGGTCAGGGCCGCGACACAGCCGCCGATCAGCGACAGGGCCGCGCCCTCGGCCAGACGACGCGACGAGACCAGGGTCGAGGCCGCGGCTACCGGGGCCAGGCACCAGGCCGCCATGGCGCCAGAGACGCCGCCAGTCAGCACGGCTGCGGCGGATCCGCCCACGGCCCACAAAACCAGCAGGATCGACTGAACGCGATCGTCCTCGCGCGCGCTTTCGCCAGACAGGGGCAGCGACAGCAGGGCCGGCGCGGCGCCCGCCAGGAACGCGGCCCAGACCGGCCAGTGGAACTCGCCGGGCACGAAAGCGGTCGCGAAAGCCGCCACGCCGATCGCCGCAAGCCAGCCCAGACGCCACACGCGTGCGGGACCCAGGCCGCGCACGGTGCGCGGGGGCCGCTTGAACGGGTCCGGTAGCAGTTCGAATTCCAAACCGGGCGACATCTTTCTTTGCGACGCCAATCAGCGCCGTCGCCAAACCTTAACGCGCCTTGGAGCTTCCCTCCAGACCACTCAATCGTCGAGCGATCATTCGCGGTGGAGGGCCTGTGGACGGAAACGGAATGGTAAGCGCCTTGAGGCAAGGTCCAGACCGCGCCAATGCGGACAGAACGTCCGGGAGCTTAGACCATGCCTGACCCGGCGTCCCTCGACGCATTGCCCCTGTACGACGCATCGACCGCGCGACGCGCGGCGGTTCATGCGCGTCGTCGGGCGGCGCTGGACGACCGCAAGCGCTCGTTCCTGCGCATGGTCAGCCATGAACTGCGCACGCCGCTGAACGCCGTGATCGGCTTTTCCGAGATCCTGTCGCACGAACTCTACGGTCCTCTGGGCTCGCCCCAGTACCGCGAATATGCCCAGATCGTGCACGACAGCGGCCTGAAGCTGCTGAAACTGGTCAACCAGATCGTCGAGATCGCGCGGCTGGAAGGCCATGTGACCGACCTGGACCTCGCGCCCGAGGGCCTCGACGAGGCCATCGAGGACGCGGTCGAGCAATTGAAATCGGAAATCGCCCTGCGCCAGGTGACCGTGACGGTCCCAGGCGCCGGCGCCCTGCCCGCCGTGCTGGCCGACAGCCGAGGGCTGCGGACCATGCTGTGCAATCTGTTGCAGAACGCCGTCAATCATTCGCCCGTGGGCGGCCAGGTCTGCATCTTCGCCCAGGCCCTGCCCGGCGGCGTGGTCGAGATCGCCATCACCGACCAGGGCCCTGGCGTCGAACCCGAAGAACTGCCACGCCTGCTGCGGCCCTTTGAACAGGGCGGCTCCACCCTGACGCGGACAAGCGAAGGGGCAGGCCTTGGCCTTCCGATCGTCGATCTGCTGGCGAGGGCGATGGGCGGCGCGCTGCGCCTGACCTCGCGTCCGGGCGCGGGCCTGACCGCGCAAATCACCCTGCCCGAAGGCTGACGTTTGCCAGCGGACCTTGCCAGCAGATGGCCGCGCCCCTAAGTGGCGGCCATGACACGCCCCATCGACACCGCTCTGGCGGAACTCGCCGACGAGTTCGAACTGCTGGGGGACTGGGAAGAGCGCTATCGCTATGTGATCGAGCTGGGCCGCGACCTGGCGCCGCTCAGCGACGCCGAGCGCTCGGAAGCCAACAAGGTGCGCGGCTGCGCCAGCCAGGTGTGGCTGGTCACCGAGCCGCAGGGCGACGGCTCCATCGACTTTCGCGGCGACAGCGACGCCCATATCGTCAGCGGGCTGATCGCAATCCTGCTGCGGCTCTATTCGGGCCAGCCAGCAAGGGATATCGCGACCTTCGACGCCAAGGCGGCCATGGACAGGCTGGGCCTGTCGGAGGCCTTGTCCTCGCAGCGCTCGAACGGACTGAAGGCGATGGTCGCCCGCATCCAGCGCGACGCCCAGGCGGTGCTGGGCGAGCCGCGCTGAACGGGTCGGACGCCTAGAAGAAGCCCGCGCGATTACCGATGAACAGGATCGCCACTACCACCAGAAGGAGCTGGATGATCCAGTTCACTGGCGACGGAATCGGCGACCGCTGCACGACGTAGAGGGCAAGTCCGAGGAGGACCAGGGCGATGATGACGACGATCAGGATGCTCATGCCAGCTTAACCGCCTACGCGAATGTTGGTTCCACTAACGCTTGAGACCCAGGCGGCAATTTCCTATGGCCTGACCCCGATGACCGCAGAGACCCCAGCCTTCCGCGTGGCCGCGCTTTACAGGTTCACGCAATTTCCCGACCCGGCGGCCCTGCAGGTCCCACTGGCCAGGGCCTGCCGCGACGTCGGGGTGAAGGGCACCCTGCTGCTGGCGCGCGAGGGGATCAATGGCACCATCGCCGGAACCGACGCCGCCATCGAGACCGTGCTGGCCCACATCCGCGCCCTGCCCGGCTGCGCCGACCTGACGCCCAAGACCGCCTGGGCCGAGGCCATGCCCTTCCACCGCATGAAGGTGCGGCTGAAGAAGGAGATCGTCACCCTGGGTCTGCCGGATCTCGACCCCGTCGCCAATGTGGGGACCTATGTGGAGCCCGCCAACTGGAACGCCCTGATCGCCGATCCGGATGTGCTCGTCATCGATACGCGCAACGATTACGAGGTCGCCATCGGCGCCTTCGAGCGCGCGGTCGATCCCAAGACCTCCAGTTTCTCGGCCTTCCCGGAATGGTTCCGGGACTACCGCGCTGGCCTTGAACGGGAACGCGGCCCGGATGCGCCGCCGCTGAAGGTGGCGATGTATTGCACCGGCGGCATCCGCTGCGAGAAGTCGACGGCCTTCCTGAAGTCGGAAGGCGTCCAGGACGTCTTCCACCTGAAGGGCGGCATCCTCGACTATCTGGAGCAGGTTCCGGAACCTGAGAGCCTGTGGCGCGGCGAATGCTTCGTGTTCGACGAGCGCGTGGCCGTCGGCCATGGCCTGTCGCCTGGAACCCATGGCCTGTGCCGCGGCTGTCGCCGGCCGGTCAGTCCGGAGCAGAAGGCCTCGCCGCTCTATGTCGAGGGCGTCGCCTGCCCCGCCTGCCATGACGAGCGCGACGAGGCCAGCAAGGCTCGGTATGCGGAGCGGCACCGGCAGGTCGCGCGGGCCCGGCAACTGGGCATCGCCCATGTTGGCGCGGAACACGAAACCGACCAAGACTGACCGCGGCGAGGGATCGCCTCGCCCGTCATCGCGTTATCGGAGGCAACCCCCAGCAAGGAGCCTCCCCATGGTCGCCTACGACTCCATCTATGGCGCGACGCCGCCCGCCGCCAAGCGCTCGCGCGCTGCTGGCAAGATTTCCAGCCTGCTCGGCCACAAGACCGCCGACGCCGGACCGGATCCGGTCGCCCCGGCCCCCGACTACGCCCTGACGCCGGACCAGCACGGCAAGATCACCCTGGCCGGCAAGAAGGTTCCGCTGATCCTGGCCCTGCTGGGCGCCGGCGCGGCCGCCGTTCTGCTGATCAACCCCCGCACGCGTGGCCCGGTGATCGCCGCCGCCACCACGGCCTGGGGCTTTCTGGGCAAGAAGATCGCCTGAGCGCAACCGCTCTGACCCCGCCGCGTTAACTGATCCCATTTCGAAGGACCTCCCCATGCCCCACACCAACGAAGACCACATCAAGCTCGTCAATGGCCTGGTCGAGACCACCATCGACAGCGCCGACGGCTATGCCGAAGCCGCCAAGGACGCCGACAGCCGCCGCTACAAGACGCTGTTCGAGCAGCGCGCCCAGGAGCGCCGCACCATCGCCACCGAACTGCAGGACGAAGTTCGTCGCCTCGGCGGCGAGCCCAAGGACGACGGCACCATCCTGGCCGCCGCCCATCGCGTCTTCGTCAACCTGCGCGACAGCCTGTCCAAGGGCGACGAAGCGGTGATCAACGAGGTCGAGTCCGGCGAGGACTTCATCAAGGCCAAGTATGAGAAGGCCATGCAGGACACCGATGTCGACGCCCATACCCGCGCCGTGATCGAAAAGGCCTGGACCTCGGTGAAGTCGGGCCATGACCAGATGCGCGACATCAAGCAGATGCTGAAGCACTAAGCCTTCCCGGGTCGGGAAGATTGCGAAGGGCGGGACCCGAAAGGTCCCGCCCTTTTCGCGTTCAGGCCATGCGATAGTGGACGACCAGTCGCTGCAGGGCCAGTTTCAGCACGGTCTTGCCCGCCCGGCGCGGCAGGCCCAGCGAGCGCTCGGCGGCCTCCAGAGCGGTGCCGGCTAGGCAGACATGTTCAAGGATCTCGCGCAGGCCCGGCCCCGCCGCGTTGAGCGCGGCGGCGATGCGGTCCTTGGCGCCCCTGGCCCGTTCGGCGGGATCCAGGCGGGGTCCGCCACCGCCCGAGCGGGGCGAGGCGTCCCAGTTCATGGTCAGTCGGCCCACGGTTCCCGCCCGGTGGAAATCCTCGCGCAGCCGCTCGCCCGCCGCCGCCTCGACCGGCTCGAGCCACGGCCTGCCCTTGCCGTCGCGACGACGCGCCAGCCATGCCAATGGCGATTCCCCCAGATTGGCCCGGAAGGCGGCGCGGCCAACGCCGGGCTCATCAAGGATCACCTCGCCCTCGATGACGCCGGGACGACCGGGCGGCGGCGCGGGCTTGGCCGGCGGCGCGAAGACCAGCGACCAGCCGCCCCGCGCCAGCGGCTTCAGCGACGCCAGACGAACAAGGACCTGAAAGGCGGTCTCGTCGATGACCAGCATTGGCCGCCGCCGGCGACTGGGCCCGAAGCGCACCGCATAGCCCAGCGGCGCCGCCTCGATCACCGCGCCGGGGCGGGCCAGCAGGCGAGCGGCGCGCAGGGCCAGATGCTCGGTGGCCAGATCGGGGGTCCCGCTCATCGCGCGCCCTCCAAGATCTGGCGCGGCGCCTGGCGCAGGCACTCTTCCAGCGTCGCCAGCCTGGCGTCGAAGCCCGCGTCCTCGCGCAGGTCCTCGATCTTGTGGCAGGCGTGGGCGCAGGTTGTCCGATCGCGTCCGAACGCGAAGGCGACCCTGTTCAGCGGCCAGTGAAACGTGACGTGGGTCAGGTAGATGGCGATCTGTCGCGCCCGCGCCGCGGCGAGGCTTGTGCGCTTCTGGGCCGAGATGTCGCCGGGTGAGACATCGGTCGCCATCGCGACCAGATGGGTGACGAAAGCGACCGCGAGGCGATCGCGACGGGGATCGGGCGTGATCGCCCACAAATCCTCAAGAGCTTGAACCAACATGGCGTCCTCTAATCGAGATCGCGATCCAGCGACCACGACTCAATACTAGGTTGATTTTCCGCACATGAGGATAATTTTCCTATCGTGACGCACAAGTAGGAAAATAAGCCGTTGAAAATCCTACGTCCGATACTGTCCTATCCCCGTTCGAGCACGGGGATAGACGGACTCCTCGTCGCGAGCAGCTCGCGCAGGCGCGCGGCGCGCCAGGCCTCGTCGGTCGCCCTTGCCTGCGTCCGAGCCGATCTACAGGCCTGCAGCGCCGCGTCGCGGGTCGCCTCGGGATTGTTCGCGAGCAAGGCATGAGGGGCGCCAAGACGAAGCGCCGCGATGACTGACGCAGGCGGGATCGGCGCCTGCTCAAGCCAGCGTTCGGAGAGCGCAAACCGGCTGCCACGGAACAGGTCGACCATATAGCCACCCTCCGAGTGGATATGCGCCTTTCCCCGCGAATTGACGCCGATCATGGGAAACAAGGGCGCCAGGGTGGGCAGGGCGACATTGGCGTAGAATTTCACGTTCCAGTACGGCTCGGCGATGCTGGCGAAATGGGCCGCGTCGCGAATTGTCGCGAAACCGGACTGCTCCATCGACAGGATCTCGACCTTGGGCTTGTTGACGTCCACTGTATCATTCGAGACGTCGATATAGAGGCCGCCCACCTGAAGGGCGTTCTGGAAAAATCGCTCTCGCAAGGCGCCCCAGACACGCCGCGCCGCGCCACCAGACTTCAGATAGGCCTTCAGGGCCAGCTCCCCGGGGTGGCTTGGCCGCGCGAGTCGCGTTCTCAGACGCGCCAGGACGTCCTGGGTGATCTCAAGGCAATAGCCGTAGGGATAGGGCTTGCCGTAGCGGGACGGCGCGCCCTGGCCGAGCGCCGCATCCGTTTCCGCGCGCAGGGCCAGAAAGAGGTCTTCCAGCAACGGCTCGACAGGGCTCAGAAATCTCGCGGTCAATGCGGCTTCGCGCCGGCTCGTCAAGAGCATCGTCTGGTCACTCGGTACTGTTGTGCGTCAAGCGGTGGAACGCCCTTCACTAGCCGCCAAGATCAGAGAGTCGCTATGAGGCATCAAGGCGCAGGGGCGTTCCATGCGGCGCGATGGCGCCGCGGCAACGCACGACGATGGCGGCGAGGCGATGCGCTCGCGCGACCGCCGTCTCGATTGGCATCCCGGCCATTCGCGCCGAAAGATAGGCGGCGTTGAAGCTGTCGCCCGCGCCGGTGGTATCCAGCGCCTTCACCCGCTCGGGGGCCGAGGTGACGGTGCAGCCTTCGGGTCGGTGGACATTGACGGCGTGGCTCTCGTCGCGGGCCACGACCTCGGCGCCCAGCGCCGCCCATTGCGCGGCCAGATCCTCGGCCTCGCGGCCATAGAGGGGGCGGCTGTCCTCGCTGCTCAGCGAGATGTAGCGGCAGGATGGCGTGACCCCGTCCAGGGCGTCGCGCGCCGCTTCGGGGCTGGGCCACAGGGCGGGTCGATAGTTGAAGTCCAGGGCCACCGCCACGCCCAGCGAATGCACATAGGCCAGGATGTCCTTCAGCCGCGCGCGGCCGATATCGCCGATCACCGCCAGGGTGACGCCGGACAGATAGACCAGGTCACTGGCCTTGGCGGCCTCGATCAGCTGATCGGCGGTGTGCTGCGAAAACAGGTCGCGGATCGGGGCCCGCTCGCGCCAGTAGTGGAATTTCCGCTCGCCGCTGGCGTCCAGCACGATGGCGTAGAGACCCGGCAGTCGGTTGCTGGCCTCGCGCACCAGGCGGGTGTCGAGGCCCTCGCGGCGCATGGCCGCCAGCACGCCCTCGCTGAACGGATCGCCCTGCCCCAGCGCCGTGCAATAGGCGACCTCGTCGCCCAACCGGGCCATGTAGACAGCGGTGTTGAAGGTGTCGCCCGCGAACCCCATCCGGTAGCGCGGCGCGCCGTCGTCGGACTGTCCGTCTGGCGACATCTCGACCATGCACTCGCCCAGTACGGTGATCCTGGCCATGACACCGGTTTCCTTTCGCGTTTAGCTCCTGATAATCGGTTTTGGGGCGGAAGGTTAGAGGGCGTGCGTCGCTGCGGCTGGAAGATGGCGCCCACGCTCACCCACGCTCAAGGCGCGCTAAGCCTTCTGCGCCGCGATCCACGCATCGATCCGCTGTTCCAGCACCGCCATCGGCACCGACCCCTGCAGCAGCACCGCGTCGTGGAACCTGCGCTCGTCGAACCGATCGCCCAGCGCGGCCTCGGCCCGCTTGCGAAGCTCCAGGATCTTCAGCTCGCCGATCTTGTAGGCCAGGGCCTGGCCCGGCCACGAGACGTAGCGGGCGAGCTCGACCTCTATATTGACCGGTGACAGGGCTGTGTTGTCGGTGAAGCAGGCGCGGGCCTTGTCGATGCTCCAGCGCTTCCAGTGCATGCCGGTGTCGGCCACCAGCCGGCAGGCGCGCCACATCTCGTAGGACAGCCGGCCAAACAGCTCATAGGGATCGCGATAGATCCCCATCTCCTCGCCCAGCCACTCCGAATAGAGGCCCCAGCCCTCGCCGAAGGCGTTGAAATACAGGCCCTTGCGGAACTCGGGCGCGTCGGTCTGCTCCTGGGCCAGCGAGGTCTGGATGTGGTGCCCCGGCGCGCCCTCGTGCAGCACCAGGGCCGGCAGTTCGTAAAGCGCCCGCTGGTCCAGCTCCGAGGTGTTGATCATCAGGCCGCCCGCCCGGCCGATCTTGGGATCGCCGCCGAAATACCGACCGGTGGTGTAGCCCTTCTCGATGCTGGCCGGCACGGGGCGTACGCCATAGGTCAGGCGCGGCAGGACGCCGAAATGGGCGGGCAACTGGTCGTCGGCGCGCTTGGCGATCTCGCTGGCCTTTTCCAGCAGTTGCTGGCGGCTGGTGGCGTAGAACTTCGGGTCCTTGCGCAGATAGGCGATGAACTCCGGCAGGGTCCCCTTGAAGCCGGTCTGCGTCATCACTGTTTGCATCCGGGCGCGGATACGCGCCACCTCGCTCTGGCCGATGTCGTGGATCTGGTCGGGCGTCATGGCCGTGGTCGTGTGGCGGCGAGCCAGGAAGGCGTAGTAGCGCTGGCCATCGGGCAGATCGACGGCGGCCAGGCTCTTGGCCGCTTTGGGCAGGTATTCGGTCTCCATGAAGCTGATGAAACCGGCCCGGGCCGGCGCCACATTCTCGGCCAGGACCTTCTCGCCCTGAGCGATCAGCGCCGCCTTGCGGTCGGCGGGCACGCTGGCCGGCAGGGCGCGCAGGGGCGCCAACAGCGGCTCGTCGGCCACCGGGGTCGCGGCGGTGCGCCGGGCGCGATCAAGAACCGACTGCGCGGTAGGGACCGCTTGCACAAAGCCGGTGGCGATGCCGCGGCGGGCATTGGCGATGTTGTCGTCATACCAGGCGGGGGTCTTGGCCAGCAGTTCCAGCCATTTGAGGGCCTCGGCCTCGTTCTTCAGCCGCATGCCGTTGGCGCGGTAGAGCAAGGTGACGTCAAAGCCGCCGTCACTGCTGAACGGCATGCGCGACTCGTCGAACGACAGGCCCTCGATCCGCTCATCGAGCGTGAACTTCAGAAGCTGGGCGGTCAGTTGCTGGTCGGGCGTCAGGCCTTTCGTATCAAGGCCTTCCAGAAGACCCCGGGCCTCGACCAGCTTGGCCTTGCGCCGGGCGTCTGCTTCCGGCCCGACCGGGGGCAGGCGCCAGCGCTGGGCCTCGCTGCCGCCGCCGTCATCATCCTCGCCGCTGGCGCTGCTCGCCTCATAGGCCTTGATCGCCTGGGCCAACGGGTCGCCGGCAATGGGCGCGGCCTGGGCGGCGCTGGTCAGCATCACGGCGGCGATCAGGCTACCGACGGCCCAGCGGCCAAAATGACGATCGATCATGGAAGTCCCCGATAAACACGACGGGGAAGGGTTAGATCAGGAATCCGCATCGCGCCAAACCCTCTCGGGCCGGGGCGGCGTTCACTGACGAAACTGACCTGTGGAAGGCTTCAGGAGAAATTGGAGCGGGCGAAGAGATTCGAACTCTCGACCCCAACCTTGGCAAGGTTGTGCTC
>CAYRTE010000085.1:0-11607 GCA_964427205.1 uncultured Caulobacter sp. | reverse complement strand
CGACCAGATGCGCAGTAACGGAAGGATCTATGTGGTGGTTGCCGTTATGCTCACTATCCTGATCGGTTTGGTGCTTTATGTGGTAAGGCTGGATCGCAAGATCACTAAACTGGAAAAAGAAAGCTGACCTCTCTTCATGAAATAATGCCCTGCTTCGCAGGTACTATTTCTGCTTATATCAACGATTGCAAATTGCTAAATTAAATTTCAACTCATGTCAGACAAACAGTACAGTTTCTTCGGCGCATCTCCGGTCCGATCTGGATCGTGGCGACCTGGCCCAGGGTGATGGGCACGCCGCCGGCCGCGGTCTTGATTGGCACGGCGGCGAAGTCGGCCAGGCTGCTCAGATAGCCGCTGGCCCGGACCATGTATTCGGCTTCGGCCATTTCGACGACCGAGCCGCCGGCTTCCTGGTTGGCGCCGTTCAGCGCCTCGACCACGGCCTGGTGGGTGACGCCGTAGGCCGCTAATTTCTGCGGGTCGAGCACCACCTGGTACTGGCGGACCATGCCGCCGATGCTGGCCACCTCGGCCACCCCCGGCAGGGTCTTCAGCTCATAGCGCACGAACCAGTCCTGCAAGGACCGAAGCTGGCTGAGGTCATGGCGGCCGGTTCGGTCGACCAGGGCGTATTCGAAGATCCAGCCCACACCGGTGGCGTCGGGACCGAGGGCCGGGCGGGCTCCGGCTGGAAGCCGGCTTTGCACCTGGCTCAGCGACTCCAGCACCCGCGAGCGCGCCCAATAGGGATCGGTCCCATCGGCGAACAGCACATAGACGAAGCTATCGCCGAAGAACGAATAGCCGCGCACGGTCTTGGCCCCCGGCACCGACAGCATGGTGGTGGCCAAGGGATAGGTGATCTGGTCTTCCACCAGACGCGGGGCCTGGCCCTGGGCCGGCGTGCGGATCACCACCTGGACGTCGGAGAGATCAGGCAGGGCGTCGAGCGGCGTCGCGCGCAGCGCCACAAGCCCGCCGGCCAGCAGGACCAGGGCGCCCAGCAGCACGAAGAAGCGGTTGGCCAACGACCAGCGGATGACGGCGGCGATCAACGGCTTGCCTCCACGCGGCGAAGGCTGCGCACGGCGGAGCCGTCAGGACGTTGTTCGAAGCCGAAAGCCGCCTGATCGCCCGCCTTCAATCCCCGAGCCAGGCTCGGCGGGTCGAGCTTGAAGATCATGGTCATGGCCGGCCAGCCGATCGCGGGCACGGGGCCGTGGCTCAGGGTGATCGTGTCGGCGGTGATCTCTTCGACCCGCCCCTGCGCCTGCAAGAGCGACCTGGCGCCTTTGGGGACGGGCTTCATCACCGGTGCAGCCGCTTCCATGGTCGGCCCGGTGGCCGCTTGGCTCGTCAGCGGCCGAGGTTCCAAGCCGGCCAGGCTGGCTTCGGAGTCGAGGAGGAACTGGCCCGAGGCCACGACCTGATCGCCGGCGCTGAGGCCGGCGAGGATTTCGCTGCGATCGCCGGCCTGGCGACCGACACTGATCTCGGCGGGCTGGTAGCGGCCGCCGCCCTGGGCCAGCATCACCAGGTCCCGCCGCCCGGTGCGGATTATGGCCTCGCTGGGGACGGTCAGGACTGGAGCGGCGTCACCGGCAAGACTGGCCGTGGCGGACATGCCCGGCCGCAGCCGGCCGCCGCGATTGGACAGTTCGACCCGGACTTGCAGGGTGCGGCTGTCAGCCTGGGCGGCTGGCAGGATGGCGCTGACCCGGCCGCTGAAGGTCTCGCCGGGAAAGGCGGGCAACTGGGCCGAGACCGACTGGCCGATCCTGATCAGCCCAGCCTGGGTCTCGGGCGCCGACAGCGTCAGCCAAACGGTGGCCAGACCGCTGATCTGCGCCAAGCTCTGGGCCGAGGCCAAACTCATGCCGGCGCGGACATCCAGGGTCTGGATCACCCCGCCGATCGGCGCGCGCACCGTGGATGTCGTCTGAACCTTGCCGTCGTGCTCGACCGCGGCGATCAGGGATTGGCTCATGCCAAGCAAGGTCAAGCGCGAGCGGGCGGCGGCCGTCAGGCGCGGGTCGCCGATGCGCCGCACGGCCAGATATTCGGTCTGCGCGCCCGCCCACTCGGGGTTGAACAGGTCGGCGATGGGCGCGCCCGCCGCGATGATGTCGCCGGGGGCGTGGCCATAGACGCGCTGGACGAAGCCGGCGGTGCGGGTCTGGACGATGGCCAGATCGCGCTGGTTGAACTCGATCGATCCCGGAATCGCCAGGCCGGAGGCGAGCGACGTCATCTCGGCGCGGGCCAATCGCATGCCCAGGGTCTGAGCGCCGCGCGGATCGACGGCGACGCCGGGCGCGTTCGGCCCGGCGCCCTCGTCGGCGTAGCGTGGGACCAATTGCATGTCCATGAACGGCGACTTGCCCGGCTTGTCGAAGCGCTGGGCGGGGACCATCGGATCATACCAGTAGAGAACCTTGCGGCCAGGCACGTCGCCCGCGGCTGGGGCGGGCCCCTTGCGCCACTGGCCCAAACCATAGCCCCCGGCCGTGGCCAGAAGGGCGATGGCGGCGGCGCCCGCGATCAGGGATCGGGTCGAAAGGGTCGTGACGCGGCTCATGACGCGGTTCCGTAGGTCAGGTTGATCTTGGCGCTGTCGCGCGCGACGAGGGCTTGGCGGTCGAGGATCGAAAGCTTGGTCTCGGCCAGGTCGAGCAAGGCGCCGAGCACATCGCTCAAGCTGGCGCGCCCAGCGGCATAGCTGGCGGTCTCCAGGTCGGCGCGTTGCTGGGCCAGCGGCGCCAAGGTCTCTTGAGCGCGGGCCAACTGTTCGTGGTGCATCTGGTGGTCGACGAGGTCGGTCTCCAGCGCGGCGAGCAATTGGCGTTCGCCCGCAGCCTTTTGACTTTCTGCTCCCCGGACCCTGGCGCTCTGTGCCGCGATCAGCGGCTCGCGCCGGGCCTGGCCAAACAGCGGCAAGCCGAAGGTCACCCCGACCGACACCATGTCGCCATAGGCGCCGTCGCGCTTCTGGTAGGCGAGATCCCAACTGGTGTCGGGATGGGCTTCCGCACGCGCTTGGGCCAACTGGGCGCCGGCCGTCTGGCGCGCCGCATCCAGGGCACGAAGACCCGGATGGTCTGGCAGGCCGGCGCGCAGGGCCTCGGCGTTGATAATAAAGTCCGGAGCCGGCCCGATGGCCTGAGGTCCAGGCTCGCCTGTCCAACGGGTCAGTTCGGCGGCGGCGCGGGCCCTGTCGGCGAGCAGTTCGATGCGTCGATCGGCCAGTGCGGCCAGCTTCTGTTGCGCCTCCAGGGCTTGGCCCGGACGAGCCTCTCCTGTGGTGACGGCGGCGGGCGCTGTGTCGCGCAGCGGTGTGATCGCCCGTTCGACCGCAGCCAGGGCGGCCAGCTTCTGGTCGGCGTAGTAGAGGTCGATCCAGGCCAGGGCTGCGGCCACTTGCGTCTCGCGCGCCGTCAGGGCCTGGCGGGCGCCGGCGGTCGTGACCTCCGCTCGGGCTGCCTGACGCGCGGCCTCGCGCTTGGCGGCGCTGGGCCGGTCCTGCATCAGGCCGATGCTGACCATGGTCATGCTGTCGCCGCCAAAGGTCCCGGCCGGTGGACCGGAGATCGGGAAATTGTCCAGGCCGACCCGCAGCTTAGGGTCGGGCAACCTGCCCGCCGCCTTGCCCTGGGACTTGGCCGCCTCGAGATCGGCCGCCGTCGCGGCCAGGGCCGGCGATTGCAGGGCCAGCTCTTGGGCGGCGGTGAAGGTCAGCGGGCCGGCCTGGGCGGCGTTGGCCAGCCCAAGGCCCGCGAGAAGCAGGATAAGACGCATGAAAGAGTCCTGTCGGATCGTGCGAACGACGTCGGCGAAAAGGCCAAACGGGATGCCTCGGCGGAGCGTTTGCAGCCGCCCCGCCGAAGCCGGCCGTCCAGGCGGCGGGAGGGATCGCCCGCCGCCTGGGTTCAGCCGGTCCCTAGCCTTGGGGCGAGGCGGTGGCGGGCTCCGCCGCGCCGGCCTTGCGGGGCATCATTCCGCAGTCGGCCGGCATGTCGCAGATGCGGACCGCGGTGCGAAAGACGTCCTTGGGGTTGGACGGCGGGGCCCCCGTGCGCAGATGGCTGCAGGTGGGGAAGGTGGCGGCGAGGACGGCCGAGGCGCCGAAGGTCAGGCCGGCGGCCAGGGCGCCCAGGAGAGCGTGACGCAGGATCATGGGATCGTTCCTTGAAATCGTGATCTGAAAAGCCCGCGAAGGGGCAAGCGACCGCGCCGTTCGACCGCGTGCGAAAACGCACGACGGCGGGCGCGAGAGCGTCAGACCGGCGGTTGGCCGGTCGTCAGATCAGCGATCTTGGAGGCGGATCATCCTGGCCCGGATCATGGGTCCGGCCGCTGGTGTTCGACCAGTGCGTCTCGATCCGGTAGGCGATTGGCGAATAGTCGATCGCGCCCTCGGCAGGCACAGCGACAGCCAAGGCGCAATTGGTCGCGCAGGCCCGGGCGCAGTCCTTGGCCGACATCGCCTTGCCATGGTCGCAGCAAGGGTCCTGGGCGGTGTCCGAAGCCGTGGTGGCCGCTGGCACGGCCATGCTCATCGCGCTCATGTCCATTCCCGTCATGTCGCAATCAGCCTGGGCGGCGTTGACCGCCAGCGGGCTGAAGGCGAGGGCCAGGGCGGCCAGGAAAGCGAGCGCATGTCTCAGCATGGCGTCACCATAGCGCCGCCGCCCGCTGGCGTCATCAGGTGTTGACGATGGAAAGATCCACGGCCCGCCATGGTCAGAGCGAGGCCGGCGGAGCCAGCGTCCCCAGCCAGCTGACCAGGAACAGAACCGAGAGGCCGGCGGCCGCCTCCACCAGCAGGCTTTTCCGCAGGGCCGCCAGCGCTGAGGCGGGGTCGAGGCTGGCAATCGCCCGCTGTAGCCGCGGCGTCAGCACGAAGCGATTGAGCGCGGCCAGGCTCAGCATCAGCACGAACACGGATAGCTTGGCCAGGAGCACGGCCCCCCACGTGGTCGAAGCCATCTCGAGGATATGAGTAGGTCCCACCAGGAACCAGCTGCTGATGAGGCCGGTCAGCACCAGCGCGGCTACGACCAAGGAGCCGACACCGGAAAATCCCTCCAGTGCCCTATGAAGCGCTTGCACGACGGCGGTCGGGGCTCGGCGCGCGCTTAAAGCCAGCAGCAACAGTGCGGCCAGCGCGCCGAGCCAGACCCCGGCGGCCAGGAGGTGGAGGATGTCGGCGGCCAGCTTGAAGAGACCGGCCGCTCCTTCGCCGTCAGCGCCATGTCCGCTCCACGCGAAGCTGGCCAAGGCTACAGCGCCCAGCGCGGCGCTGGCGCGCCAGAGATTAGTCGAGGGACGCAGGATTACAGCGACAGCTAGAGCCGCCAGGCTCGCGGACGCGCGCGTCACAACCGAGGTCCCGAACTGGGTGCCTGTCGCCACCATGACCAAGGCCTGCGCGTCGAGGGCGTCCGCCAGCGCGCCGGTCATCATCGCTGTCTGGGCCAGCAGCGCCAGGCCGCAGCCGATCGCTGTCAGCAGGCCAGCGAACACGATCAGCCCCCTTGTCCCAGCATTGGTTCGCGCCGCTCCGGGGCCATCGGCGGGCAGGCCATAGAGGTAGAAGAGCGGCGCGCCAAACAGCATCGCCGTCCCGGCATATTGGACAAAACGCGCCAGGACGACGAGCGATTCGATCATCGCCCTAGCGAACCGTGAAGCTGTAAACGCCGTTGATGCGGTGCGCATCGGCGGTGACCACATGCCAGGTGACCTTGTAGGCTCCGGGCGCGAGGGGCGTGGCCAGGGCGCCGTCGATGACCATTCCGCCCTTGGCGATCTTAATCTTGACCGGCACGGCGCCGCCCGAGGCTTTGGCGATTTCGAAGCCGGAGAACTTGGCTTCGAGTTTTTCGCTGAACTTCAGGCTTATCGCCTTGGGCGCAGCGACCGTGGCGTCGGGTGCGGGATTGGCGCTGACCAGCTTGGCGTGAGCGGCGGCCTGCGACGCTGCCATCATCAGGCCGCCTGCGGCGATCAGCGCCAGGAAGGTCGAAGTGGTCTTGGTAGTCATCCGATGTCTCCAAGGTGCGACGCCCCGGTCGCCCACAGATCATACGCGCGGCCCAGGCCGTGTCCCTCGCGGCGAGACGCAAAAATCGATGTCGGGCGCCGATCAGCCATGGCGGGCGAAAACCCGGGTCGCGCCCTTGGCGTCAAGCAGCAGCAGGGTCGCATAGGGCTCGGCGGCGGCCCCGGGCATTTCCATGCCGGGCGATCCGATCGGCATTCCGGGAACCGCCAGGCCCAACGCTTTGGGGCGTTCTTGCAGTAGCCGCAGAATGTCGGACGGCGGTACGTGGCCCTCGATGGTGTAGCCGCCGATCCGGGCGGTGTGGCACGACGACAAGGTGTCGGCGACACCGTAGGTGGCGCGGACCGGCGTCAGATCGTCGAGCTCGTTGATCGACGGCTTGAGGCCGGCTGCCCTCAGGGCCTCGACCCACTTGGTGCAGCAGCCGCAGGACGGGGTCTTGTAGACTTGGATAGCCAGGGGTTCCGCGCCTTGCGCGCAGGCCGCCAGCAGAGTGGCGGCTCCAGCTCCCAGCAGCAGGGCGCGGCGCGCGAGGGGCAAGCGACGGTTCAAGCGAGTCACAGGTGGGCTCCGAAAGGTCAGAAACGATCAACTATTTCGGGTTGGCAGCGCGGGACGACCAATGGATATGGACAATCTTCCAACCCGCCGGCTCTTGGCGAAGGACCATGGTCTCGGCCGACAGGCGGTCCACCGGCTTACCGCCGTAGATGCCCGTCGTGCGGCTTTCGCTGACGATATAGGCCAGGTCGCCCTGGGCCAGACCCGACCGTGACAGCGGCGTGCTGGGCACTGCGCGCGTGAAGGCCGCGTCGGCGGCCAGGTGATGGCTGGCATATTCAGCCCGCGATCGCTCCGCGCCGCCCTCCTCAACCACCAGAACGTCGGGGGCCAACAAAGCCAGGGCTTTTTCGGTGTCGCCCGCCGCCAGCGCCGCATGGAAGCCGTCTACGGCCAGGGCTGCGGCCTTGGCCGCCGGGGGCAGGCTGGTCGAGGCTGCGGTGGCAGGCTTGGCTGGTTCATGAGCCAGCGCTGAGCCAGTGATCAGCAACAGGCCGGCGCCAAGCGTGGAAAGTAGGTGTTTCATTCTCAGGGTCTCCTGCCGCACGCGGCGTATTGGGTCAGAACCAGGCCCGAAGGCCAAACACCAGGCGAGCATCCTCGACATCCTCGCCGGCGGCGCGGCTGTAGTCGGCTGTCTTCCCGAATTTTCGGTCATAGGTGACGCCGATATAAGGGGCGAACTCCCGGCGGATTTCATAGCGAAGCCGCAGGCCCAGTTCCGCGTTCGACAGACCCGAACCCATCCCGGTCGCTGTGTCATTCGACGCGCCAAGGCTGAACTCCGCGCGCGGCTGCAGGATCAGGCGCTGGGTGATGCGCTGGTCGTAGGACCCTTCCAACCGCCCCGAGAGGTCGCCCTTGTCGGATAGGAAGGCCGCGCCGCTCACCTCGAACCAGTAGGGCGCCAGGCCTTCGAATCCGACGGTCGCGTAGGTGCGGGTGGGACGGGGTTCGAAATCATGCCTAACCCCCGCCTGCAGATTGAAATAGGGACCAACCGCGCGGGAATAGAGCGCCTGCAATTCGGCTTGATCAACGCCGTCACCGACGACGCCTTCGCCTTCTGTCTTGAGCACTAGCCGATGGATGTCGCCGCCGAACCAGGCCTCGCCTTCCCAGCGATAGCTATCCTTGCCCGACCGGGGCGCCCACTCGACGATGTTGGCCATGACCAATGAACTGCTCGCGCCGCCGTGCTCGCGCCGCAGCTGGCCTCTCGCGGCGGCCATGGCGGCCGGCGAGAACAGGCGGTCAGCGGCGTGGTCGCTCGGCGCCGCCGGCGGCGGCCCCGTTGGGACCTCCAGATCACCGATCGTTGTGCCGGCCGCCGCGGGCGCCCCCATCGCCATGCCCGGCATGGCGGAATGGTCCATCGGCGTCTCCGCCGGCATGTCATGTCCGGCGTGCGGATCGGCTTCGCCGGCTGCGGGCGTCTCTGGCTTCGGCGCGACCGCTGGGGCGGGGGCCGCCTGATGCTGATGAGCCGCCGCCTCTGGCTTGGCAGGTCTCGCGGTCGGCTTGGCCGGTGCGGCGGGCATGGTCATGCCCGGCATCGAGGAATGATCCATGGTCTGGGCCATAGCTGGCGCGGCCAAGGCGAGCGGCAACAGGCTGATTACGACGAGCCGGTTCATGCCGCGCCTCCTTCGAGAGGCCGCACACTGAACACCTGAAACATGCCCGCGTGCATGTGGTAGAGCATGTGGCAGTGGAAAGCCCAGTCGCCGGGATCAGCGGTGAAGTCCCAGGACACCTTGCCTCCAGGCAGCACGATGACCGTGTGCTTGCGAGGTCCAAATCCGACCGGCGCGTGGGTCAGCTCGAAGAAGTGGCCATGCAGGTGGATCGGGTGGGCCATCATGGTGTCATTGACCAGCGTGACCCGCACCCTTTCGCCCGTGTCGAAGGCGTAGGGCTTGGTCGCGTCGCTAAACTTCTGGCCGTCGAACCCCCACATGAAGCGTTCCATGTTGCCGGTCAGCCGGATCTCCAGGGCCCGGGTCGGGGTCCGGGTGTCGGGATTGGGCGTCAGGGCCAGCAGATCCTTGTAGACCAGGACCCGGTGACCGACGCTTTCCAAGCCCTGGCCAGGCTCACCGGTCCGGTCGATCGGCATCGGTGTAATGGTCTGCACGCCAGGGCCTAGCTTGATCTGAGGCGCGTTCAGCGGGTCGCGCATCGACATCTTCATGCCGCCCATATCGCCCATGACATCGGAGCCGCGCGGCTTGGGCGCGGCCATGCCAGGCGCAGCGGCCATGGCCGCCATGTCATTGCCTCCCATGGCGTGCCCCATGGCGGCATGATCCACGCCGGCCATGGCGCCTGAGCCACCCATGTCCATGCCGCTCATGTCCATGCCGCTCATGTCCATGCCCATGTCCTTCATGTTGGCCAGCGGGCGCTCGCGCAGCGGGGGAACCGTCGCGGTCATCCCCGCGCGCGGCGCCAACGTCGCGCGGCCCATGCCGGAGCGATCGACCGCCTCGGCCACCAGTGTGAAGGCCTTTTCCTCGGTGGGTTGGACGATGACGTCGTAGGTCTCGGCATTGCCGATCTGGAACTCGTCGACTTCGACGGGACGAACTGTCTGGCCGTCAGCGGCTACCACGGTCAGCTTCAACCCAGGTATCCGCACGTTGAACATCATTTGGGCAGCTGCGTTGATGAACCGCAGGCGCACCCGCTCGCCAGGCGTGAACAGGCCCGTCCAATTGTCGGTGGGGCCGTGGCCGTTGACCAGGAACGACATGACAGCGCCGGTGACGTCGGAGATATCGGTGGGGTCCATCCGCATCTTGCCCCATTCCATCCGCTCCTGGAGCGTCTGGTCCTTGCCGGCCATCAGGCTGGAGAGGGTCTGCTTTTGGTAATTGAACACGCCGGACTGCTGCTTCATGCGCTTGAAGATCACGTGGGGGTGCATAAAGCTGAAATCGGAGAGCACGATCACATGCTCCCGATCATAGGCGACCGGGTCAGGCTCGGCCGGCTCGATAACGAGGGGGCCGTAATGGCCCTCGGCCTCCTGAAGGCCCGAGTGGCTATGATACCAGTAGGTGCCCGACTGCTTGACCGGGAATTCGTATACGAAGGTTTCGCCGGGCGGAATGCCGGGGAAGCTGACGCCAGGCACGCCGTCCATTTGGAACGGCACGAGCAGCCCATGCCAGTGGATCGAGGTCTCCTCATCTAGGGTGTTGGTGACCGAGAGCCGGACGGTCTGACCTTCCTTCAGGCGGATCAAAGGGCCAGGAACGGTGCCGTTGATTGCCACGGCGTGTCCACGCTTACCGTCGATCGTCACCGGCGCATGGCCAATGGTCAGCTTGATGTCCTGACCCGACAGTGTGGGCAGGGTCGAAAGGAGGCCCGTCGTCGCGCTCTGTGCCCAGCTGGGGAGAAGAGCCACTGTTGCAAGGCCCGAGCCTATCGCGGCTGCTCCGCGCAACAACTGCCGGCGGTCAAATTGAGTCATCGTCTGAGGTCCTGCGACTGGTCACCAAGATGCAGCTAGTGCGGTCTCGTACTTGTCACTACGTTTCGGTGCGATCTTAGCCCTCGCCGATCCTGATGATTTTTGGCGCGCTTCGTTTGAGTCCGTCACTGGCGCGCCGACGACTGGTGGAATTGCGGTCCAACAAGACAATGAGGGTTAACCTGCTCCCCACGCGTATATGCGGCAGGGCGGGGGCTAGAATGCAATTCGTTGATCAGATTGGGCGCGAAACAACGTCCTTCCCCAAGAGTCTGCCCGCGCTGACCTCGGTCCGCTTTGTGCTGGCTCTGGGAGTCGTGCTCTTTCACTACCAATTGCAATGGCCCTGGAACGCCATGGCCTCGACGGGCATCTTCAATCGAGCCGGGCTCGGCGTCGACGCCTTCTTCATTTTGTCTGGCTTCGTCCTCACCCATGCCTATCGTCAGGCGCTAGAAGACGGGCAGTTGAACTATCGCCGCTTCTTGGCGGCGCGCTTCGCCCGTGTTTACCCGGCCCATATCGCCGTTTTGGGGTTCGTGCTGGTGATGGTCGGCGCGGGAACCCTGATCGGCGCAGAGTTCGATCGGCGCCTCTACAATCCCCTCGGCCTGCTCACGACAGTCCTACTGGTGCATGCTTGGCTGCCTGAAACTGTCGTGGCGGAATGGAACGGTCCCTCCTGGTCGCTGTCCGCCGAATGGTTCGCCTATCTCGCCTTTCCCGCCTTCGCCTGGATCGGCCTCGTCCTGGCCCGTCGACCCTGGATCCTGCTCGCCCTGTCGGCACTGGTCTTCGTGGCGCTGGATCTGACCTATCAATCGGTGTTTGGGGACTTGGTCGTCCACGCCCAGCTGAACATGGGCATACTGCGGATCATACCCGAGTTTCTCTATGGGATAGGTCTCTACCGGCTGGGACAGCGGGTGCAGCTCACTCGGCGCCAGGCGATCGGCGCGGCCTGGCTGTCGGCAATCATTCTATTGCTGCTGATGCACTTCAAAGCGGACGAGCGGCTCGTCGTGGCTGCAGCCGGCCCCTTGGTCCTTAGCCTGGCCCTTCTGTCCAAATCCGCCGCCGATCGCGCAGTCGCCAAGCCGTCGATGCTAGCCGCAGGCGAAGCCTCTTACGCCCTTTATTTGGTACACATGCCCATCCTGATCGGATGGAAGGGCGTTAACTCTGCTCTGACCCAACGGCCGAGCGCCTATGTGTTGGCGTGGTGGGAAGTCGCTTGCCTGCTCACACTCACGCTCGTTGCCGCGTTTGCCGTGCATTTCTTCATAGAAAGGCCCGCGCGAACATGGATTCGGCGTGGCACCGACCGTTTGTTGCCCGCGCCAAGCAACAAGGCCGTCGAGATGGACAGTTCATCGCCTTCTCAAAATTAGGAAAGTGAGACCCTGCTCAGCACGGAGCAGCAACATCCAGCGAGGATGATGCGTACCCATCCGGTGAAGGCCGCGCTGGCGCCTAAGCGGCGCGACCGACCGTGGCG
>CAYRTE010000084.1:0-11634 GCA_964427205.1 uncultured Caulobacter sp. | reverse complement strand
ACCGACCTGTTCGGCGAGCAGGCCGTGCTCTGCGGCGGTCTGGTCGAGCTGATCCGCGCCGGTTTCGAGACGCTGGTGGAAGCTGGCTATGCGCCGGAAATGGCCTATTTCGAGTGCCTGCATGAAGTGAAGCTGATTGTCGACCTGATCTACCAGGGCGGCATCGCCAACATGAACTACTCGATCTCCAACACGGCCGAGTGGGGTGAATACGTCACCGGCCCGCGCATCATCACCTCGGAAACCAAGGCCGAGATGAAGCGCGTGCTGGAAGACATCCAGTCGGGCAAGTTCGTCCGTGACTTCATGCTGGAAAACGCCGTCGGCCAGCCCTCGTTCAAGGCCACCCGCCGTCGCGCGGGCGAGCACCAGATCGAGGAAGTCGGCGCGCGTCTGCGGGGCATGATGCCCTGGATCGCCAAGAACAAGCTGGTGGACGTCACCAAGAACTAAGGTCCCTCTCCAAGGATCGTGTCAGAGCCCTCGGCCGCCCCCGGCCGGGGGCTTTTTCATTTTGGGCTTGCGGTTCGGTCATCATCACCCAATAATGAACCACATGGTTCAGTATAAAGCCGCCCGCCTTGACGCCGCCTTCGCCGCGCTTTCGGACGCCACCCGTCGCGGCGTTCTGGAGCAGCTTGGACGGGGCGAGGCCTCGATCACCGATCTCGCCGAGCGGTTCGACATGACCCTTACCGGCATGAAGAAGCACGTCAGCCTCCTGGAGCAGGTGGGGCTGGTGGAGACGGAGAAGATCGGCCGCGTGCGGACCTGCCGGCTGGGTCTGGGCGGGCTGGAGGACGAGGCGGCGTGGATCGAGCGATACCGCCGACGTTGGGAGCTTCGTTTCGACGCGCTGGACGAGATCGTCGAGGACTTGAAACAGAAGGAGGACGTGGATGGACGTGAATAGCAGTGCTCCCCAGAGGCGCCACACGGCGGTGGAGCGGAAGTCGGACCGGGAGCTGGTCGTCACGCGCGTGTTCGACGCCCCGGCGCGCATCGTGTTCGAGGCCTGGAGCCGCCCGGAGCTGTTCCAGCGCTGGTGGGTTCCCAAGTCGCTGGGCGTTCCCCTGCGGGCCTGCGAGATGGATGTCCGAACCGGGGGCGGGTATCGGCTGGAGTTCGGGCTGGACGCCGCCAATTCCATGGCCTTCTTCGGACGGTATATCGAGGTGATACCGCCCTCGCGCATCGTCTGGACCAACGAGGAAAGCGGCGACGCGGGCGCGGTGACGACCGTCACGTTCGAGCAGCAGGGCGGCAAGACGCTGCTGGTGCTGTCCGAGCTGTACCCCGACAAGGAAGCCTGCGACGAGGCCCTCCAGGGCTCGGCTGCGGGCCTGCCCGAGCAGTTCGCGCAGCTGGACGCGCTGCTGGTCGAACTGGGCGCCAGCGCCTGAGCCGCGCGAAGCCCTCGGCCCAGGCCGAGGGCTTCGTTTCCGGCTTGCGCGGCGCTTCCGGGCGATGAACAGTCCGCGCCGGTTCCGCTTGGGAATGACGAAGGAGACGCTCCATGAAACGCCTGCTCGCCGCCATGATCGCCGGGGCCGCCCTGTCGGCCGCCGCCGCGCCGGCCTTCGCCGCCGAGGTCGCCTACACGCTGGACGAGGCGCACACCGAGACGATGTTCGTCATCGACCGCTTTGGCTTCAATTCGGTGATCGGCCTGTTCGCCAAGACCCAGGGTACGGTGTGGCTCGACGAAGCCGCGCCGGAAAAGTCGCGCGTGGAGGCCACGGTTCAGGTGGACAGCCTGCTGTCGGCCAACACGACTCGCGATGAGCATCTGAAGGCCGCCCGCTGGCTGAACGCTCCGGCCTTCCCGACCATGACCTTCAAGTCGACCAAGGTGGAAAAAACCGGCGCCGACACCGCCAGGGTGACCGGCGACATGACGATCCTGGGCGTGACCCAGCCGGCGACCCTTGAGGTCAAGCTCAACAAGATCGGCGCGGCGCCCAATAACCCCAAGCGCCAGGCGGGCTTCACGATCACCGGCGCCATCAGCCGCAAGGCCTTTGGCAGCACCACGGGGGCCGGCGCGATTGGCGACAGCGTCGCCATTCGCATCGAAGCCCTGGCGATCGCGCAGTAGGCTAGTCCAGGAAGAACACCGGCCCCCAGGCCACCTGGTAGCGATGCTCGCCTGATGACAGGTGCGGGCGCAACTGCCAGGCCCCGGGCGGCAGGACCGACGGCGGGCGGCCCTCGACATAGGTCGTGGTCAGCACGTCGCCGCCGGGCTCCGAAACCGAGAACTGGCCGATGGCCGGGGTCGCGCCCGACAGGGCGGCGGCGATTTCGTCGGATGACCGCACCCGCAGCGGCGCCGGGCGCGCCAGCCTCGCGCTGACCTCGGCATAGGCGCCCACCGCGATGACGCGCGGTCCCTGGCGCAGGACGCCATAGCCCACATGGGTAAAGCCGCGCGCCAGCAGGTTGGCCCGGTGGCCGGGGCTGTCGCGCCACTGGTTCATGATCTGGTCGGGTCGCACGGCGCCGGCGGCGTTGCGGCGCATCGCGATGTTCTCGCCCGGCGCGCCGATCAGGTCGCGGGCCAGCAGGCCGACCCGGCCCGCGGCGCTGAAGCCGTCGGAGGTGACGTGGTCGAAGACGCCGCTGACCGCCATGTCGGCGGCGTGGGCGCGCGCCGCCAGGACCAGACCCTTGTCGGGCCGCAGCCCGGCCACGCCCTGGCGTTCGCGGATCAGGTTGTTGAGGTCCAGCAGGGTGTCTTCGAACCCGTCGTCGAAGTCGCCGCTCGCCGCGTCGGCCAGGCCCTGGCGCAGTCTGCGGTCATAGGCCCGCCAGCGCGCGATCGGGGCGGCCTGGGCCAGGCCGGCGGCGAGGATGAGGGGCGCGGTCAGCAGGGTTCTTCGAAGGATTTGCGGCATCGGTGCCCTTAACAGTGATTGACAGGAACCCCTGGGACCAAGCTCTAAGGCCCATGCGTCCCGTGCGTTCCATTTGGCTGGCCGGCCCCGATGTGTGGCTCCCTGATTCCGCGGCCCAGGCGGCCCGGCAGCGGGCCCATTGCATCGACGCGGGCTTCACGGGCCTGACCCCCGATCCCGCGCTCTCAAGCGCGGAGAAGGGCTCCGAGCTGGAAGCCCGCGAACTCTACGCCGCCCGCATGGCGCGATTGCGTCAGGCCGACGCCGGCGTGGTCAATCTGACCCCCTGGCGCGGCCCCTCAGCCGATCCCGGCGCGACCTTCGAGACCGGCGTGCTGGCGGGGCTGGGGCGGCCGATCTTCGCCTATCTGAACGTGGCTGACGAATCCCAGGCCGAATATGTCGACCGGGTCGAATCGTTCGTCGGCGCCCAGCGCGACGAGGCCGGCGTGTGGCGCGATGGCGATGGCTGCGTGGTCGAGGACTATGGCCTGCCCGAGACGGTGATGCTGTGGGCCGAGGCGCGACGCCTGTTCGTGATCATCACCAGCGATCCGCTGCACGACCTGACAGGGTTGGAGCTGTGTCTCGACGCCTTGAGGCTCTATGCGGAGTAGGGCGGGCTACGCCTACAAGGCCATCAGCCAGAGATCGGCGACCTTGCCATCGTCGCGCACGCGAATCGCGCCCAGCATCTTCTGGCCCGGCCAGCTCAACTCGAATTGGCTGGTGTTCATCCCTTCGATCCTGTCCTCGCTCAGGGTTACGAAGCGGATCGGTGGGCCCAGCCGCGCCAAGCTGTCGCGATAGTCGGTCAGGACCTGGGGTGTGAAATAGGCGCTGGCTTCGAGGGTGAGCCGGCGGCGATCCAGCCGCCCAGCGCGTAACTGGCTGACATAGGCGCGGATCAGGGCGGATGGCGGCTTAGGCGGCTTGGCCGCGTCGGGTCCGCTATAGGTGGTGGGCTTGGCGAACGGCGCGGCCAGCAATAGCGTCTCAAGGCGGTCGATGATCTGGGGCGCGACCATGCTGAATTCGGCGTTGGTCGTGACGACCAAGGCGACGCCGTCGTCGAGATAGATCCGGTTTTCGGTGATCACGCCCGGCGCGAAGCCGTTGTGATGGACGCGCCGATGACCGGGGGAGCCGTCGACATAGAGGCCCAGGCCATAGCCCGCGCCCTTGCCGTCCGTCAGCACCGTGTCGCGCGTCAAGGCATCGTAAGAGGCGGGAGCCAGCAGTGATCGTTTGATGAAGCTGGCGTCCCAGCGCGCCAAGTCGCTGGCCGTCATCGACAGCCCGCCGGCCGCGAAGGCCCAGCCGCGCGGCGGATTATCCGTTCGGCGCGCAGGACCCAGCAGGTTGCGGGTGAACCGGCCAGCGTCCAGCGGCGTAGGGGGAAGGCCGTCGCTGTCGATCGCGCTGGTCATGCCCAGCGGCTTGAAGACCCGTTCGGTGAGCAGTTGGATCAGTGGCTGTCCGGCGACGGTTTCGACGATCCGGCCGGCGATCATGTAGTTAGTGTTGCTGTAGTCCCAGGTCGATCCGGGCGCGAAGGCAAGAGGTTGGGCGCCCCAGCGATCGACCAAGGCCTGAGGCGCGATCGCGCTGCGCATCTCATCCGAGTGGCCCTGCCAATATTCCCGATAGCCAGCGGTGTGGGACAGCAGCTGGCGGATCGTCACCGTCTCGGCGCCCGCCAGCTTGGGGAAGTAGCGGCTGACCTTATCGTCCAGCGATAGCTTGCCGTCCTGGACCATCAGCATCACCGCAGCGGCGGTGAACTGCTTGCTGACCGAGCCGATGTCGTAGCGGGTGGCCGGGGTCGCGGGACGGGCGGGTTCAAGGTCGGCAAGGCCGAAGGCCTCGGCATAGGCCAACTCGCCGCCGACCACGATCGCCACCGAGATCGACGGAACAGGGGCTTTGGCGCGGACCTCGGCGACGATGGCGCGGACTCTGGCCTTTTTGTCAGGATCGAGCGTTGCGGCTCTGGCTGGCCATGCGCAAAAGAATCCGATGATCAGACACAGGGCAAGGCCAAGACGTCGCCGCATCGCATCCTCATCGTTGGGCTACGCATGTAAAATCTTACGTGAAGTTACGAGCGTGAATTCAGAAGTCAAGGCGTGCCGCTTCGGACCGGGCGCGTGGGCGAAGTTGGCATGGGCGGCTAGCTGACCTCATCTTCCCCCTACGGGGGAGGAGCGCCGCAGGCGCGAAGGGGGCGAGTTGTCACCATGCCAGATCCGCCTCCCCCCGCAGGATCGCCTCGGCCGCGGCCGAATGCTGCCCCCCGTCGCGGTCGTGCAGCACCAGGGCCGGCAGCAGCACCAGCGGCGCCTTGCCGGTCTTGAGCGCCCGCACGATCACCCGCTTGGCCGGGGCGTCGGCGAAGGGCTGGATCGGCCGGATCCTGAACGAGCCCGCCTTGGGCGCCAGCAGGGCCAGGATGTCGGCCAGCCGGTCGGCGCGGTGGATGATGGTGATGCTGCCGCCCTCGCGCACGGCCTTGAGCAGGAAGCCCGTCCAGGCCGCCAGCCCGCCGTCGGCCATCCAGGCGCCGGTCTTGGACGGGGAGGGGGCCCGCAGCGCGCCGGGATCGTCGAAAAACGGCGGATTGCTGATCACCGCGTCGAAAACCGGCAGGTCCAGGGCGCGAAAGCCGGCCTGGATGTCGCCCATGGAGATCTCGACCCGATCGGCCAGATTGTTCAGCGCCGCATTGCCCCGGGCCAGTTCGGCGGCGTCGGGGTCGCGTTCCACGCCAAGGAATCGGGCGCCCGGCCGGCGAGTCGCGGCGGCCAGCAGCGCCCCGCCCACGCCGCATCCGGCTTCCAGAACACGCTCGCCGGGACCGGCGTCACAGGCCGCCGCCAACAGGGCGGCGTCCATGCCAACCCGATATCCGCCGGCCTTTTGGCGCAGCCGGACACGCCCGTTCAGCACGCGATCTTCGGTGACCTGAGTATCGTCCAACGTTTCGGGCCTTGTGCTTGCCTTGACCGTGACCTATCCCGCCACCATTGTCCCTCGCAACGGCTGATCCTGCTGGGGGGCGGATGCAAGCCCGAACGCCCCTCGACACTGGTGGATGGGGCGTCGGTCAAGGAGAGTAAGGTCTTGGACGCAGTTGCAGCGACCCTCGCCCGACAACCGGGATCGGTGGATCGTCTCGTGCGTCTGGCCGCCGCCGACATGGGCGGGGTCGACCGCCTGATCACCGAACGCATGCAGAGCGACGTGCCGGTGATCCCCGCGCTCGCCGAGCACCTGATCGCCGCCGGCGGCAAGCGCCTGCGCCCGCTGCTGACCGTGGCCGCCGCGCGTCTGGCCGGCTCGGACAATGACGCCTGCCTGAAGCTGGCCGCTTCGGTCGAGTTCATCCACACCGCCACCCTGCTGCATGACGACGTGGTCGACGGCAGCCAGCTGCGTCGCGGTAAGGTCGCGGCCCACCTGATCTGGGGCGCGGCCCAAAGCGTGCTGGTCGGCGATTTCCTGTTCGCCCGCGCCTTCGAGCTCATGGTGGAAACAAGCTCGATGAAGGCGCTGGCGATCCTGGCCCGCGCCAGTCGGGTGATCGCCGAGGGCGAGGTGCTTCAGCTCACCCGCAGCCACGACCTCAACCTGTCGCAGGCGATCTATCTCGACATCATCGCCGCCAAGACCGCCGAGCTGTTCGCCGCCGCCTCCGAGGCCGGCGCTGTGTCGGCCGGGGTCGACAAGACCCGTTCCGACGCCCTGCGCGCCTATGGCCTGAACCTGGGCCTGGCGTTCCAGCTGGCCGATGACGCCCTGGACTATGGTGGCGCGACCGAGACCCTGGGCAAGAACGCTGGCGACGACTTCCGTGAAGGCAAGGCCACCTTGCCGCTCCTGCTGGCCATCGCCCGCTCGGGCCCGCGCGAAGCCGAGTTCTGGGAGCGGGCCATCGGCCGCCGCGAACAGACCGAAGCCGATTTCCGCCGCGCCCGCGAGCTGATTATTGGCTCGGGCGCCCTGGACGCCACCCTGGACCTGGCCGCCGACTATGCGGACAAGGCCAAGTTGGCCCTGGCGATGTTCCCGGCCAATGACTGGCGTACGGCGCTGGAAAGCCTCGCCGACTTCGCGGTCAGCCGGAGAGCCTGATGGCCCGGCGCAAGCCTCTCCATCTTGGACTGCCCCGCGCCGCCCCGGGAGAGCGCCTGCCGCGCCTGGAAACCATCATCGCCACCTCGGCCGCCAATCCGAGCGGCGACCCCAATGTGCGGGCCCAGGAGGCCGGCGAGGCGGCGGGCAAGGTGATCGGCGGCGGTGTGGGCGTGCTGGTCGGCTTCGTTCTGATCGTCCTGATGCTGGGACCTGTGCTGTGGGCGCCCGGCTGGGCCGCCCTGCGGGCCGCGCGTCTGGTTCCCGGACCCTGGTGGCCATGGCTGGCGGGCCTGGCGGCTGGCCTGGCCGTCGCCCTGATCCAGACCTGGCTGCTGGTGCAGCGCAGCCCGATCCTGCGCTACCCGATCACGGCCCTGTTCTCTGTCGCCTGGGTTGGCGGGCTGTGGCTGGAACTGACCTCGCCGCGCCACGATTGGGTGACGACCGCCCCGACCCCGCACATGCCCGGTCCGTGGACCTGGGCGCTGCTGGGCCTGGGCACGGTGATCTATGCCGGGATCTATCTGCTGGCCCTGGGTCAGATCACCAAGGGCCGCTGGGTCCGCGGATGGCAGCTGATCAAGTAGGGCGTCAGGCCCTGACCGTCAGGCAGAGGTCCAGATGGGTGCCCTTGTCGTCCTCGACATGCCGGGTCCAGGCCGCGTCGACCTGGGCGATGATCTGGGCGGCGTCATCACCGGCCACCCGCTCGCGCTTCTTCTTGCGATGCAGGATTTCGACGCTGTAGCCGAGGTCCAGGAAGAAGGTCAGCAGGGCCGCGCCGTCGGCGCCCGAAATCTCGCTCTGGAAGCGCGGGGAGTATTCCAGGAAGGTGATCGGCTTCTGCTCGGCCATCAGCGCCCTGGCGCCCATGAAGGCGCGATATTCCATGCCCTCGATGTCGATCTTCAGCACATCGACCTTGCCGAAGTCGGCGCGCAGCAGGTCCAGCGGCACGACCGGGGCGATATCGAAGGCGTCCAGATTCTCGGGAATGCCGTTGGTGGGCGGTTCCATCTGGAAATTGTTGTGCACGGTCTGGCGGCGAAGATATTCGGTGCCCAGGCGGTCGGACACGCCCACCAGCAACAGCTGCATGTTGGTGACGCCGCTGGCCTTGGCGCTTTCCAGCAGCACGCGGCCGTTGCCGGCGCTCATCTCGATGGCGATGACCTTGCCGGTCGCTCCGACCTTCCTGGCCGCGGGCAGGGCGAAGGCGCCCCAACTGGCCCCGACATCCAGAACGGTCATGCCGGGCTTGAGGATCTGCAGGAAGTAGTCGAGCACCCAGGGCTCGTAGTCCTTGCCGTCGTCCAACTGGCGGGTGATCACCCAGTGCTCGGGCATCCAGAACGCGCAGCCGCGGAACTTCACTTCCATCAGGGTCGGGGCCACGCCGGCCGGCAATTCGATCGGTCGACGCTTCTTGCGGAACAGGCCCATGATCGTCCTCGTCGGCGAGGCGGGTTTGCCCGGCGCCCTGTGCTTGCAGGTAACTATCCGATTTTGGCTGCAGCGCCATACTCCCCAAGCTTGGAGGAGACGGTGAATTCGCCGTAACGCGCCCGCGCGGTTCTCGACAAGTCGGGCGACAGGCCCCACCTCTAGGATATTGCTCAAGGGCCGGGAGCCGCCATCGTGATCCGACTGATCCTCAACATCCTGTGGTTCATCATGGGCGGCTGGCTTTCGGGCCTGCTGTGGCTGCTGGGCGGCGCCCTGCTGGCCATCACCATCGTCGGCCTGCCCTATACGGGCGCGGCCTGGCGCATCGCGGGTTTCGCCTTCTGGCCGTTCGGCAAGGAGATCGTCAGCCGCGAGATCGTCAGCGGCCGGGGTGACCTGGGCACCGGGCCGCTGGGTTTCGTTCTGAACGTGATCTGGTTCATCCTGGGCGGCTGGTACATCGCGCTCAGCCACCTGATGATCGCCGCCGCCGAAGCGATCACCATCATCGGCATCCCCTTCGCCATCAAGGACTTCCAGTTGGCGATCATCGCCCTGGCTCCGATTGGGCGCGAGGTGGTGGTGGTTCGGCGGTAGGCGTCAGAAGCCGGTGAACAGCCGGTCGAGGGCGCGGCGGATTTCGTCTTCGTGGGTCAGCAGCGAGCCGATCCGTTTGCGCAGCGCCACCGCCCTGATCCCGGCGACGCCCGAAACGCTGACGAGCAGCGTCTCTCCATCGACAACCACGGGAACTTCCAGGCCCGGAACACCGGTGCTGTCACCGCGCCGGACCGGTGCGACGACGGCTTCGATCAGGTCGCCGAGCAGATGTGAGGACAGCACAACGACGAACGGCGCGCCTGCTCGCATGGGCGCCGCCGGGTTTTCGTAGAGATCGAACTGCCGCACTCACCAGGTCCGCAGATGGTCCGACAGCAGGCCGTGCTCTTCGACGAAGCGATTGTGCTCTTTGATCGCTTCAGCGTTCTCCGCCGCCCAGCGCTGGGCGCGGTCCTCGGCGCCGGCGGGATCGACCTTCTGCAGGTGCAGGCGAAGCTGGGTTTCACTGAGGCCCGTGATGGAAATCCCCAGCCGCTGGGCTTGAGCCAACAGTTCGGGGTCGATGCCGATGTCGCGTTCTGGGGCGTCCATGGACCGGGAGATTATCATTCCTCGTCATCCTCCGACAGCAGCACGTCCAGGAAGGTCTGGCGGCGGTTGAGGAAGCTGCGAGTCACCGTGACGTGGTCGAGGTCTTCATATTCCACGCGCTCCAGCCCGCGTTCAGAGGTCTCGTAGATCCAGGCGTCGGGATAGCCCAGGATGATCGGCGAATGGGTGGCGATGATCAGCTGGGAGCGGGCCAGAACCAGTTGATGCAGCTTGGCCAGGAACGACAGCTGCCGGCTGGGAGAGAGCGCCGCCTCGGGCTCGTCGAGGATGTAAAGGCCGTCGCCGCGAAAGCGGTTGTCGAACAGGGCGAAGAAGGCCTCGCCGTGGGATTGTTCGTGCAGGGGGCGGGCGCCATAGGCGCTGGCGATGAAGGCTCCGCCTGGGTGTGGCTCCCGGTCGAGCGCTTCAATCTCGGTCTGGACGTTGAAGAAGCTCTCGGCGCGCAGGAAGTAGCCGTCGTGCGGACGAATGATCGATCGCACGGGGCGGATGTGGCTGTGCAGGTCGGAGTGCGACGCGCGGCTGCTGAAGTTGAAGTTCCGCGACCCGCCCTCGGCGTTGAAGCCCCAGGCCACCGCCAAAGCCTCGATCAGGGTCGACTTGCCCGAGCCATTCTCGCCGACCAGGAAGGTGACGCGCGGATGAAAGGCGATGCTCTCCAGACCGCGCAGCACCGGTAGGTTGAAAGGGTAGGCTTCAGGATTCCAGCCGTCACGGCGCTGGATCAGGGCTTCGATCCAGTAGGGGCGGTCGAGCGCGGTCATGCGAGTGTTCTCGGTGTGTTCCGAAAAACGCTTTAGCACCTCATCGGCGCAATTTGAAGCCTCACAACTCTTGCGCGTTCAAGCCCAGCCATCTCAGACCGCCGGGCAGTTCAAAATCTGCATAGTCGACCTGCAGCACGCGTCGGCGCCGAGCCGGTTCGGCGCGATCAGACGCGTGAAGTATCGGCGTGGAGTAGGCCCAGACGTCGCCGGCTTGGGCGAGACATATCTCGGTCCTCAGATTCTGTGCCGAAATGGCGACCTCGTCGGCCTTTACCAAGCCCAGACGGTGAGACCCCAGCGCGATGCGAAGCGGCGCATTGCCAGAGTCCACGGCATCCAGATGGATGCGCAGGGTAACCATCCGCGCCAGCAGGTCGAAAGGCGGCGCGACATGCGTTAGGCCGTCCTTGGTCGTCCAGGGGCCAAATCCCTCCACGTCGCACCGTTCGCGCACCGGGATCACGCGATCCTGGTGCCAAGCGACGGCCCAGTTGGCGGCGGCCGATTTGTCGAACATCACAGCCCGGACAGGGCGTGTTTCCGGCGAGGTCAGTTCGGCGGCCAAGGCTCCGACTACGCCTGTCGCGGCAAGCCTTCCTGCAAGATGCGACGCGTCACTCAGCCTTGCGCCCGGCCGAGCCCCGACAAGGGCGTCGGCCAGGGCGCGCAGGTCTTCAAGATCAGCAGGCGACAGGATGGCCGGAAACCGCACCGCCCCGTCGCGCCGGAAATCGAGCGGGCTCATCAGCCCGGCGAGATCATGTTCTCCGGCCGCACATACTGGTCGAACTCTTCGTTGGTCAGATAGCCGCCGCCGACGGCTTCCTCGCGCAGGGTGGTGCCGTTCTTGTGCGCGGTCTTGGCGATCTTGGCGCAGGCGTCATAGCCCAGCTTGCCGTTGAGGGCCGTGACCAGCATCAGGCTGTTCTCGACGCCCTTCCTGATGTTGTCGACGCGGGGCTCGATGCCGACCACGCAGTTGTCGGTGAAGCTGATCGCGGCGTCGGAGACCAGGCGCACCGACTGCAGGAAGTTGTAGGCCATCACCGGGTTGAAGACGTTCAGCTCGAAATGGCCCTGGCTGCCGGCGAAGGTCAGGGTCGAGTGGTTGCCGAACACCTGGGCGCAGACCTGGGTGAGGGCCTCGGACTGGGTCGGGTTGACCTTGCCCGGCATGATCGACGAGCCGGGCTCGTTCTCCGGCAGGGCCAGTT
>CAYRTE010000083.1:0-11645 GCA_964427205.1 uncultured Caulobacter sp. | reverse complement strand
AAATCTCACGGCGAGACGATCGCCGGAGTGGAAAGGTCTCTCAAGGACGACGCTCCGCGTCGCCGCGACGCGGCCGCCGGAGGCGGTCCTTGAGAGACCTTTCCACTCTGGCACGCTGCAGCCTCCAAGAGATTCAAGGATGAGCGGGACGCGGGGGCGTCCGCTTGTTGGCAATGAGCCAAGGACTGCTTTCGACCGTTGCGGACTTTGGCCTTCCGGCTAGTCTCAGCCTGTGTCTTCTCCCGCCAACATATGCATCCGCCAGGCCTATTCGAGCGACGCCGCTGCGATCGAGGCCATTCTCCGCGACACATATGCCAGCACGTGGCTTCCCCAGTTGACCAACGAGGCGGCTCAGGCGTGGCGCAATGAAGATCGGCCCGCCACCTATGTCGCGGCGCGAGGCCTTGGTTTCTGGGTCGCGGAAGTGGAAGGCAAAGTTGCTGGCTTCGTGGACTGGGACGGGGATTTTGTGAACGCCCTGCATGTGTCCTCAACCAACGTCAGAATGGGTCTGGGAAGTGCCCTGATGGACAAGGCGGAGGCGGCGATGGCAAGCGCCTGCTTCGTTGAAGCGCGGTTGGAAACTGACACTTTCAACGCGCGTTCCCGCGCCTTCTATGATCGGCGTGGCTATCGCGAAGCTGATCGCTATCCGGATAAGGAGTGGAGCAGTGGTTTCACGACGCTGCTGCTCGTTAAGGCGCTACGCTAAAGAGGTCCGACCCCCACCCCTCTCCGCCGTTGAACCCGTCCACTAGCAGGCGCGAAGGCCGAGCCCCTACGCCACCGCCACCTTGAACGTCGCATGGGCCCGCGCCACCGGCTTGCCGTCGGCCCGCACCGTGGCGTCGGCGTAGCACAGGCTCTTGCCGGGCTTGATGAAGTCGGTGTCGAACTCCAGCCACTGGCCCAGCTTGGCCGCGCCCAGATAGTCCAGGCTCAGGGAGACCGTGACCAGGCCGCTGGACGGAATCTTCAGCGACGCCAGCATCACGCCGCACGACAGGCCCATGGCGTTGTCGGCCAGGGCGGCGATCAGGCCGCCGTGCGGGGCGCCGCGGGAATTGGTGTGGGGCTCACGGATCTCGATCCCGAGCCGCCAGCGATCCTCCCGGATATCGGCATAGATCGGTTCCCACGGCGCGGTCAGCGGGCTGTCACGCGTGTGAAGCGTGAAGGGCTCAGGCGGCTGGAAGGTCATGGCCGGTCTCCGATGCGCAATTCAAACATGTGTTTGAATTGACGGCAAGCGCCATGGCCGTGCTAGCCTCGGCGGCGACGACATCGAGACCCCGACCTCGGACCTGGGCCCGCTGGACGAAGCCCGAACCCCAGGTCTGAACCTGAGCCGAGACCAGACGTTCGATGTCCATGCGCGCCTTCGCCCACCTGCTGGATCGACTGTCCCTGACCAGCTCGCGCAACGCCAAGCTGATCCTGATCGAGGACTTTCTGCGCGGCCAGCCCGACCCGGACCGGGGCTTCGCCCTGGCGGCCCTGACCGGCGCCCTGTCGTTTTCGGCGGCCAAGCCGGCCTTCATCCGCAAGGCGATCGAAGCGCGGATGGACGCCCAGCTGTTTGCCTGGTCCTACGACTATGTGGGCGATCTGGCCGAGACCGTGGCCCTGGTCTGGCCTTCCCGACCGGGCGCCAATCGAGAACCCGAACTGTCCGAAGTGGTCGAGGCCCTGCGCACAGCGTCACGCGGCGAGGTCCAGCGGCTGATCGAGGACTGGCTGGACGCGCTCGATCCCGACGGCCGCTGGGCGCTGCTGAAACTGATGACCGGCGGCCTGCGGGTCGGGGTTTCGGCGCGACTGGCCAAGCAGGCCTGCGCCAATCTCGGCAAGGTCGAGATCGGGCAGATCGAGGAGGTCTGGCACGCGCTGGAACCGCCTTACGGCGATCTGTTCGCCTGGCTGGAGGGGCGTTCCGAGCAGCCTTCGCCCGACGCGCCGGGGCGCTTTCGGCCGGTGATGCTGGCCCAGGCGATCGACGAGGCCGTGGATTTCGCAAAGCTCGACCCGGCCGACTATGTCGCCGAGTGGAAGTGGGACGGCATCCGCGTGCAGGCGGTTAGCGAGCGGGGCGAGCGGCGGCTCTACACCCGCACCGGCGACGACATCTCGGCGACCTTTCCCGACGTGCTGGCGGCGCTGGATTTCGACGGGGCGATCGATGGCGAGTTGGTGGTGATCCGCGACGGGGCGCTGGCGTCGTTCGGCGATCTGCAGCAGCGGCTGAACCGCAAGACGGTGGACGCCAAGCGACTGGCCGCCTTCCCTGTCGGCATACGCGCGTATGACCTGCTGCTGGACGGCGAGACCGACGTGCGGGCCCTGCCCTTCGTGGAGCGGCGGGCGCGGCTGGAGGCCTTCGTGGCCCGGATAGACAGTCCGCGTATCGACCTGTCGCCGCTGCAGCCGTTCGACACCTGGGAAGCCCTGGCCGCCCTGCGCGGCGAGCCTCCCGAAGGGGACGCGCGCCTGTCCGAAGGCCTGATGCTGAAACGCCGCGACAGCGTCTATGAGCCCGGCCGCCCCAAGGGGCCGTGGTTCAAGTGGAAGCGCGATCCCCGGCTGATCGACGCGGTGCTGATGTACGCCCAGCGGGGGCATGGGAAGCGGTCCAGCTTCTATTCCGACTACACCTTCGGGGTCTGGCGCGAGGACGAGCGGGGGGAGCGGTCGCTGACCCCGGTGGGCAAGGCCTATTTCGGCTTCACCGACGAGGAGCTGAAACAGATCGACCGGTTCGTGCGCGACAACACCGTCGAGCGGTTCGGGCCGGTGCGCTCGGTGCGGGCCGATCTGGAGTTTGGCCTGGTGTTCGAGGTGGCGTTCGAGGGGCTGCAGCGCTCGACCCGGCACAAGTCGGGGGTGGCCATGCGCTTTCCGCGCATCAGCCGCATCCGCTGGGACAAGCCGTCGCGCGAGGCCGACATCCTCGAAACGCTGGAGCGAATGCTGGACTGACGCCTCGGCGTTCACATCTCGTTTGCCATGTCGGCTTAGGCATCGACGGCAAGGAGACCGCGTATGCCTCAGTTCCTGGATTCCTTGCTGCCGCATCTGCCGGCCAACGCCGACGAGCGATATCGACAGGTTTTCTCCAGGCTGGGCCTTACGGTCCTGCTCAGCTGGGCGCTGCATCTGATCGGGCGCGACGACCTGATCCTTGTCTGGGTGCTGGCCAGCGTTTCGGTGCAGGTGCTGGAGTTTTTCGCGGTGCGGCCCTTTGCCCGGGGGCGGATGCCGGTCCGGCATGTCCGGGCCCATGTCCTGCTGATGCTGGCCTCGATGGTCGCCATGGCCGCGGTGCACGCCGGGGCGGTGACGATCTTCTGGCTCAGCAATCAGCCGCCCCTGATGGCCCTGGCCCTGATGGTGCTGGCCGGCGGCGCGCTGAACAATGTCGCCTCGGGCGTCGACAGCCGGCCGCTGTTCTATCTGGGCGCCACGCCCTATGCGATCAGCCTGGCGATCATGCCGGTCTGGTGGTGGCGGGGCTCGCACGGCCAGGTGGCGATCCTGTCGGTGTCGGCGGTGTTCTTCATGATGGCGGTGCATGGCACCTGGCGTCGCCTCCACCTGGCCCGCAGGGCGACCATCGCCGCGCGCGAGGACGCCGACGCCCGCCGCATCCAGGCCGAGGACGCCGTCGCCGACCGCGCCGCCATGGCCGCCATCGTCAGCCACGAACTGCGCACGCCGCTGTCGGCGATTCTGGCCGGCGCCCATCTGATCCGCCGGGGCTCCTCGCCGGATCAGACCGCCGCCACGGCCGACCTCATCGTCGACGCCGGCCACCTGATGACCGGCCTGCTGACCGACATGCTGGACCAGGCCAAGATCGAGGCCCGGGCCATGAGCCTGGAGGATCGCGATTTCGACCTGCTGGGCGGGCTGCGCGACGCCACCCGGTTCTGGAACGCCCAGGCCGTCGCCAAGGGGCTGAGCCTGCGCGAGCCGCCGGGCGAGCAGCCTTCGGTCTGGGTGCGGGGCGATCCCTTCCGCCTGCGCCAGATCCTCAACAATCTGCTGTCCAACGCCGTGAAGTTCACCGAGGAGGGGGCGATCGCGCTGCGGCTGGCGGTCGAGCCGGTCGGCGACGGAATGCTGAAGGTCGTCATCGAGGTGCAGGACAACGGCGCGGGGATCGCGCCCGACGCCATGGCGCGGCTGTTCACCCCCTATGCCCAGGCTTCGCGGGAGACCGCCCGCACCTATGGCGGCACGGGCCTGGGCCTGGCGGTCAGCCGTCAGCTGGCGCGGCTGATGGGCGGCGAGCTGGACGCCCGGCCCGGCGGCTCCGGCGGCGCGATCTTCCGTCTGACCCTGACCCTGGCGGAGGGCCGGGAGGCGGCCGTCGCCAGCGCGCCGGCCTTCGAAGGCGGGGTTCCGGTCCTCTCGACGCTGAAGGTCCTGGCGGTCGACGACCACGAGGTGAACCGTCGAACCCTGGCCCTGGTGCTCGAACCGCTGGGCGTGGCCCTGTCGACGGCGACCGATGGCCTGGCGGCGCTGCGATGTCTGGCCGCCGAGCGTTTCGATATCGTGCTGATGGACGTCAACATGCCGGGCCTGGACGGGCGCGAGGCCACGCGCCGGCTGCGGGCCGGCGACGGGATCAATCGCGACATCCCGGTGATCGGCTTCAGCGCCGGGGTGGCGGCCGAGGAGGTTCAGGCCTGCCGCGACGCCGGCATGACCGACTGGCTGGCCAAGCCGCTGGACATCCGCGCGCTGTACGACGCGCTGGACCGCGCCATCGCCGCCTAGAGCGTCAGCCGTTGAAGGCGCGGATCGCGTCGATGATCTTCTGCTGGTCGGCCGCGTCCAGATAGGGGTGCATCGGCAGGGCCAGCACCGTTTCGGCCTTGGCTTCGGTGACGGGCAGGCCGCCGACGCCGCGCGGGAAGTCCGCATAGGGCGCCTGGATGTGCATCGGCACCGGATAATAGACCGCCGTCGGAACGCCCTGCGTCTTCAGGTGCGCGGCCAGGCCATCGCGATTCTCGTGTTCGATCACGTACTGGGCCCAGACCGAGACGCCGCCGTCGATCACCCTGGGCGTCGCCAGCACCGCGCCGTCGAGGCCCTGGGCGTAGCGCTCGGCCACGACCTGACGCAGCTCGATCTCTTCGGCGAAGATGGCCAGCTTCTCGATCAGAATGGCTGCCTGGATCGTGTCCAGCCGCGAGTTCATGCCGATCCGGGTGTTCAGGTACTTGGTGTCATGCTCGAAGGTGCGGCCGACCAGATCCGGGGCCACCGCCTTGCCGTGGACGCGGAAGCTGTCCATCAGGTCCCACAGGTCCTGATCGTTGGTCAGCACCGCCCCGCCGTCGCCGTAGCAGCCCAGGGGCTTGGCCGGGAAGAAGCTGGTGGTGGTCACATCGGCCCAGTGCAGCGGGTGCTTGCCGTCCAGGGTGCAGCCAAAGCCCTGGGCGCTGTCGGCGATCAGCTTCAGGCCTTCGCGGTCGCAGATGGCCCTGATGGCCGGATAGTCGGCGGGCTGGCCGAACAGATCCACCGCGATCACCACCCTGGGGGTCAGCTTGCCTTCAGCCTTCACGCCGGCGATGGCGGCTTCCAGCCTGGCGGGATCGAGATTGAAGGTGTCGGGGAGCACGTCGACGAACACCGGGGTGGCGTCGACCCACGGCACGACTTCCGGCGTCGCGGCGAAGGTGAAGGATGGGCAGAACACCGCGTCGCCCTTGCCCACGCCCCAGGCCATCAGCGGCAGGGCGATGGCGTCGGTGCCGTTGGCGCAGGACAGGGCCAGTTTGGCCTGGCCGAAGGCGGCCAGCTGGGCCTCGAACTCACGGACCTGCGGGCCCATCACATAGGCGCCGCTATCGAGGACCGCGGCGATGGCGGCGTCGATCCGTTGGCGGATCCGGCGTTGCTGCGCGGCGAGGTCGATGAAGGGCATGCTCATGGGCGCGGCTCTTAGAGACGGATCGAGGCAAGTTCGAGCCAATTGATGTAACCGACTGTTTCGCATCGACGAAGCGGAGCCTCGCGGTTGGCGGTCGGGAACGCCTTGCCCGCCCTCTTCGTTGACCGGCTCGCGCGGGGGCGCCATCGAGAGTTCCATGACCAAGCCGACCGTGATTCCGCCAGACGCCAAGCTGTCCTCCATCGCCAATATGAAGGCCGACGAGACCATGCTGGCCCATTTCCTAGACTGGGCGGGCAAGGTGGCGGTCAATCTGCTGGTCGCGGCCCTGATCCTGGGCCTGACCTTCTGGGTGGCGGGCTGGGCCGCCGGCGTGGTGCGGCGAACCCTGGGGCGCGTCCATCGCAACAATCCCGACCAGACCCTGGAAACCTTCGGCGCCTCGCTGGTTCGCTACGCCATCGTGGTGGTCGGCCTGGTGGCGGTGCTGCAGCAACTGGGCGTGCAGGCCACCTCGATCATCGCGGTGTTGGGCGCGGCCTCGCTGGCCATCGGCCTGGCCCTGCAGGGCGCCCTGTCGAACGTGGCCGCCGGCGTGATGATCCTGCTGTTTCGTCCCTATCGCGTCGGCGACACGATCGAGACGGTGACGCGCATCGGCACGGTCAAGTCGCTGGACCTGCTGTTCACCGAGATCGCCACGCCTGACAACGTCAAGGTGATGATCCCCAACAGCAAGGTGTTCGGCGATGTGATCCTGAACTACTCGGCCCACCGCACCCGGCGGGTCGACGTGCTGTTCAAGGTTCCGCTGAAGACCGATCTGGTCGCGGTGCTCAAACGCCTGCGCGAACGGGCCGAGAACGATGCGCGCATCCGCAAGGAGCCGGCCGTGCAGATCGAGGTCACCGACCTTTCCGAAGCCTTCGCCCAGGCCGCGATCCGGGCCTGGACGGCCAAGGAGGACTTCGCCTCGGTCAAGACCGACCTGATGCTGACCGCCCACCTGCTGGCCGACGACCCGGCCCGGGACGACCTGCCGCCGCCGCGTCCCACCAAGGCGGTCGATCCCTCGCCGGCCATGCCGGGCGAGGGCGTCCATCATCTGTTCAAGATGCCAAGGCCGCGTCGGGGGCGGAAATCCGCGCCGGGCGAAACCAAGGGTCCGCCCAAGACCTGACCCGTCAGGCTTTCTGTTCTCGCGGAAAACCGGCGGTCGCTTTTCCGCACGATGCCCTAGGCCTGGCCCGCCGTGCCGCGCAACCTGACCCATTCCTGGGCGAATTTGCGGCTGATGCCGGCGTCCTCGAACACCACCCGGCGCATGTGACCGACGATCTCGGGGGCGTCGTGGATGATCACGAACGGAAAGCCGTTGGCTGACAGGAAGCCCTGAACGAAGGTTGAGAAGCTGGCGGCCTCGTCGGAGTCGGCGAGGCGGATCTCGGCGGTGGCGTCGGTCGGGACCATGGCGGTCTCCCCTGTGGCTGTCGGCAGCCTAACGCACGAAATCGCAAATGCGAACACAGTTCGCGTGTGCGAAATAATCTGTGTTCATATGAACGGCGCCACGGGAATTTCCCTCTCCGCTCCGCCCGGCTTCGCCGGAGAGAGCGGAGAGGGGCAGGTCTCTAGAGGATCGACTGGCCCGTGCTGGCCCAGTCCTTCAGGAACTGCTCCAGGCCCTTGTCGGTCAGCGGGTGCTTGAACAGGTCGGCAAACACCGACGGCGGGATGGTCACGACGTCGGCGCCGACGATGGCGGCGTCCTTGACGTGGGCGACATTGCGCACCGAAGCGGCCAGGATTTCGGTCTCATAGCCATAGTTGTCATAGATGGTGCGGATGTCGCGGATCAGGTCCATGCCGTCGAAGCCATAGTCATCCAGGCGGCCGATGAACGGCGACACGAAGGTCGCGCCCGCCTTTGCGGCCAGCAGGGCCTGGGTCGGCGAGAAGCACAGGGTGACATTGGTCGAGATGCCTTCATTGGCGAAGGCGGCGCAGGCGATCAGGCCATCACGGGTCAGCGGGATCTTGACCACGACATTGGGGGCGATGGCGGCCAGCTTCTGGCCTTCGGCGATCATCGCGTCGGCGGTGGTGGCGGCCACTTCGGCGCTGATCGGGCCGGGCACCAGGTCGCAGATCTCGGCGATCACCTCCAGCATCGGACGGCCGGCCTTGGCGATCAGGGTCGGGTTGGTGGTCACGCCGTCGACGAGGCCGGTGGAGGCCAGATCGGCGATGACCTTGGTGTCGGTGCTGTCGAGGAAGATCTGCATGGGACTCTGCGCTGCTTTTATGGGGGTTGGCCCGGTTTATCGCGACGGGACACCGCGCGCCAGCAGGGGCGCGGTCAAAACCCGTTACGGACCAGATGGTCGGCCACCCGCTCGACGGCCGGTTTCCAGGGCTGAGGCGTGAAACCGAAGGTCGCGGCCAGCTTGCCGCTGTCCAGAGGCGAGCGTGGCGGCCGGGCGGCGGCCTCGGCGAAGGCGTCTTGGGTGGTCGGCTCCAGCCGGGCGCGGGTCAGCGGATCGCGGGCGATGGCGGCCTTGGCGAAGTCGAAACGGCTGGTCTCGCCGGCATTGGCGAAGTGGAACAGGCCAAAGGCCGGGTCGTCGGGCCCAGCGCCCGCCCAGCGTTCGGCATTGGCGACCATGAACCCGGCCAACGCCTCTCCGTCGGTGGGGCTGCCATATTGGTCGGCCACCACCTTCAGCACCTCGCGCGTGCGGCCCAGGGTCAGCATGAACGAGACGTAGTTGCGGCCATAGGGCGAGAACACCCACGAGACCCGCAGAACCGTCGTCCTCGGATGGGCCAGCACCGCCTGCTCGCCCGCCAGCTTCGAGCGGCCATAGACGCTGATCGGCCGGGCGGGGTCGGTCTCGACATAGGGGCGATCGGTCTGGCCGTCGAAAACGCTGTCGGTCGACAGGTGGACGAAGGGCAGGCCGCGCTCGGCGCTGGCGGCGGCCATGGCCCCGGGCGCGGCGGCGTTGACCGCGAAGGCGGTCTCGGGCTCGGCTTCGGCCTTGTCCACCTGGGTAAAGGCCGCCGCGTTCCAGACCAGGTCGCAGTCAGCGGCCAGGATGGCGGCGCGGATCGCGGCGAGGTCGGTCAGATCGATGTCCGCCCGCGACAGGATTGTAAGGTCGACGGCCTCGCCGGCCGCCGCCGCCAGGGCCTGTCCGACCTGTCCCGTCGCGCCGAACTGCAGGACCTTCAGGGTCACTTCAGGCCGGGAACCCGGTCGCCCAGCACCTCGACCACGAAGGCGTGCAGGTCGCCGCCCCGGAACAGGTAGCCCGGCACGCCGGCCCGGCGGCCGGCTTCGACGTCGCTGGACCGGTCGCCGATGATCACCGCCTCGGCGGGGGTCAGGTCAAATTCGGCCAGGCCGCGCAAAACCATGCCGGGATTGGGCTTGCGGTCGGGATGGTCGGCGACGCGATAGGCCTCGATCGATGCATCCTCGTGGTGGGGCGCGAAATAGAAGGCGTCGATCCGGCCGCCCAGCAGCGCAAGCTGCGTCTGCATCTCGGCATGGAAGCCATGCATGGCCGATTCCGCGAAATAACCCCGGCCGATCCCCGACTGGTTGGTGACCACCATCACCTTCAGGCCGGCTCGGGTCAGGGCCGTCACGGCCTCGCGCGCGCCGTCGATCCAGTTCAGCCTGGCCGGATCGGCGATATAGCCGTGATCGACATTGAGCACGCCGTCCCGGTCGAGGAAAACGGCGCGAAGGGGCGGCGGAGTGTCCATGGATCGAGCTTTAACGTTTGTCGCCGTCTGGCGCCAAGCCATCGTCTTGGCGCGGGTCACCGACTTGGCCTAGAAAACAGCGCAACCCGGAGCGCCTTGCATGACTGACGCCTTTACCGACGCCGTGCGCCTTCGCGATCTTCTGAAGACCTGGGCCAACCACACGGCCTTTCCGCTGTGGTGGACGGTCGGGGCCGACCACAAGAACGGCGGTTTCTTCGAGACCATCCAGCAGTCGGGTCAGGCGATCGACTCGCCGCGCCGGGGCCGGGTGCTGCCACGCCAGATCTATGCCTTCGCCGCCGCCAGGGACCTGCACTGGATCGGGCCTTGGCGCGAGGCGGTCGATCACGGCCTGGCCTATTATCTGGACGCCTATCGCCGGCCCGACGGCCTGTTCCGCGCCCTGGTCGGGCCGGGCGGGATCGCTCTGGACGATAGCGCCGCCCTCTATGACCAGGCGTTCGCGATGTTCGCCCTGGCCAATGCTTCGGCGGTGACGGGACGCGGAGACCTGCGGGACATCGCCGTCTCGGTGCGCGAGACCCTGTTCGCCACCCTGAAGAACCCGCTCGGCGGCTTCAGTGAGTCGGCGCCGACCGATCCGCCGCTGCATTCCAATCCGCACATGCACCTGTTCGAGGCCTGCCTGGCCTGGAACGCCATCGACAGCGATCCGGTGTGGCGCGCCCTGGCCGACGAGATCGCCGAGCTGGCTCTGAGCAAGTTCATTTCGTCGGAGACCGGCGCCCTGCGCGAGTTCTTCGACGACCAGTGGAACCCCGCCCCGGGCGTGGCGGGCCGCATCTGGGAGCCGGGCCATCAGTATGAGTGGGGCTGGCTGCTGCTGCGCTGGGGCCAGCTGGCCGGCCGCCCGGACGCAACGGCCGCCGCCTTGCGGATGATCGATCTGGCCGAAAGGAAGGGCGTCGATCCCGAGCGCGGCGTGGCCATCAACGGCCTGCTCGACGACATGAGCGCCCACGACGCCGGCGCCCGCCTGTGGCCGCAGACCGAACGCATCAAGGCCGGGGTCCTGGCCGCCCAGATCACCGGCGAGGATCGCTGGTGGGCCGTGGCGGTCGAGGGAGCCGAGGGGCTGCTGCAGTACCTGCGCACGCCCGTGCCGGGCCTATGGCGCGACAAGCTGAAACCCGACGGCGCCTTCATCGAGGAAGCCGCTCCGGCCTCCTCATTCTACCACATCGTCTGCGCCATCGTCGAGCTGGACCGGGTGGTTACGGCCGCCGGGTGACCAGCAGGGTGGCGGCGGTGGTCGCCTGGACTGTCCTGGCCGCGCTCAATGTCGTGACGGGGATCAGGTCCGCGACCTCCCCGTCCAGCACCTGAACGACGCCGGCAGGCAGGTCGACGCTCTCGCCAGCCTTCAGGATCCATTGCTCGACCTGGACGCCGCCGGCCGTGGTCAGAACCTTGCGCGGCGCATTGCCCCGATCCCGCCCGCTGGCGATCGAGCGGCCCTCGCGCTTGAGGCCGTCGACCAGGGTCTTGACCGCCTGGCTGGCGTCGCGATGGCAGACCAGGATGGCGTCGGGCTCGGCCACGACGACGATGTCCTTCAGACCGATCACGCCGACGAACGGGCCGGTCGACCGGGCCAGAACGCGTTCGCAGTCGATCAGCGTGACGTCGCCGGAGACGGCGTTGTCGCCCTCGCTCTTGGGGAAGGCGTCCCAGATGGCGTCCCAGGCGCCCAGGTCCGACCACGAGAAGGCGGCGGGGACCACGGCGGCCTTCTTGGTGCGCTCCATCACGGCATAGTCGAGCGAGATCTTGGCGGCCCCGGCGAAGGCGGCCTTGTCCAGGCGGGCGACGCCGCCCTCGATCGTCAGGAGGTCGATACAGGCGCGGGCGGCGGCCGAGACGGTGGGCTCGAAGGCGTCCAGCTCGCCCAGCAGCATGTCGGCCTTGAAGGCGAAGTTGCCGCTGTTCCACAGAT
>CAYRTE010000082.1:0-12600 GCA_964427205.1 uncultured Caulobacter sp. | reverse complement strand
GCCCTTCCCGTGCTGTCAGGTGAGATCAGTATGCGGGCGGTTTGAGCTCCGGGGACTGGCGCGATCAACTATTCTACAAGCGGTTGATTGGGCTGAGGTTTGTTCTGGAAACTACGGGGATAGAGCGCGGCGTATCCCCTCAAACCCTGCCCCTAGCGGGCGGGGCCATATGCGATCGCCTCCCCCGCTGGGGGAGGACCTGCTCCGCCACCCCCGCGTTGCGCCGGCCGTGATCGGCTGGCAAGCTTGGCCGATGTCTAGCGCGCCCTCCGATCCCGAAAGCCAGGCCGGTTCGCGCCGCGCCGATGCGGTGTTTCATCACCTGCTGGGCAACAATCTGGTCGCCAACATCACCAATTTCACCGTCTGGTTCGCCCTGACCTTCTGGGTGTATCTGGAGACCCGTTCGGTGTTCGCCACCGGCATGGTGGCGGGTGTCTATCTGGTGCTGACCGCCGCTTCCGGCTTCTGGTTCGGCAGCCTGGTGGACCATCACCGCAAGAAGATTGTCATGCTGGGTTCCAGCCTGGCGTCGATGGCCCTGTATGCGGCGGCTCTGACCCTGCACGAACTGTCGCCGAAGGGGGCGATGGCCGATGTGGCCGCGCCGTTCCTGTGGGCGTTCATCGGCCTGACCATGCTGGGCGTCATCGCCGGCAATATCCGCAGTATCACCCTGCCCACTCTGGTGACGATGCTGATCCCGGAAGACCGGCGCGACCGGGCCAATGGCCTGGTGGGCATGGTCAGCGGGGTCGGCTTTCTGACCACCTCGGTGATCAGCGGCTTCCTCGTGGCCTGGGGCGGGATGCGCTACACTCTCGTGCTGGCCCTGGCCCTGACCGTGCTCGTCCTGATCCATCTGCTGCTGGTGCGCGTGGACGAGCCGCGCGCCCAGCCGGCGGCCGATGCGCCGCCCAGGCGCGTGGATATCCGCGGCACGATCAAGGTCATCGCCGGCGTGCCGGGCCTGTTCGCGCTGATCCTGTTTGCCTGTTTCAACAATTTCCTGGGCGGCATCTTCATGGCCCTGCTGGACGCCTATGGCCTGTCGCTGGTCTCGGTCCAGACCTGGGGCCTTTTGTTTGGTTTCCTGTCGACGGCCATCATCTTCAGCGGGATCGTGATCTCGAAGACGGGTCTGGGCGCCAGCCCCTTGCGCACCCTGCTGCTGGTCAATCTGATCACCTGGTCGGTGTGCTGCGTCTTCACCCTGCAGCCGTCCATCGTGCTGCTGGCGGCCGGGTGCTTTGTCTGGATGCTGCTGGGCCCCTATGCCGAGGCGGCCGAGCAGACCACCCTGCAGAAGGTGGTGCCGCTGGAGCGTCAGGGCCGGGTGTTCGGCTTCGCCCAATCGGTCGAACAGGCCGCCTCGCCCCTGACCGCCTTCCTGATCGGTCCCCTGACCCAGTTCATCGTCATCCCGTTCATGACCGACGGCGCGGGGGCGGCGACCATCGGCGACTGGTTTGGCCGGGGACCGGCGCGGGGCATGGCGCTGGTGTTCACCCTGGCGGGGATGGTGGGTGTGGTGGCCACGGTGATGGCGTTTAACTCGCGGTATTACCGGCAGTTGTCGGCGGCCTATGCGCGGGGGAACGCGGCGCCCTGACCCCTCGCTCAAACAAGCCCCGGGATGACGGCTGGTATGCTGTTGAGGCCGCCGCACCCCGAAACCCCGGCGGCGAATCTGGCTCCGCCGCCCGCCTTCCTCAAGGACCGCCTCCGGCGTCCGCTGCGCGGCGACCTCTGGCGAGGTCGTCCTTGACCAAGGCGGTCGTCGGCGCACCGTTCCACCATGGGGTTTGGGGGAGGGCTGGGTTGGGCGGGTTTCGACCCAAGCCAGACTGTCGCAAGGTCTGCTTTCAAGGGGAGCCTCCGCTGTTAGCGTCAAGCTTGAACGGAGAAGGGTCGAGATGCTTCAGTGGATGGGAAATCCTCTCTTCGTGATTGCTGGCGCGTTGGTGCTTGGCAGCTTCCCACAACAGGTGGCAGCGCAGACACCAAACGAGCCCATAAAGAGCGTTTGCGAACTCAAAACCACCCGAAGAGAAGGTCCCCTATCCGTCATGACGGGGGCTTACTACGATTTCGAGCACGGCTACTTCCTCAGCACGCCTCAATGCAAAGACACGATTGATGGGACCGGTGTTTTGGGGATCAAGCTGCCGTTAGGCAAAGGCATTGAGGACTTCCCCGAGTTGGCTAAGCTCAGTTCGCAGACGTGGCTTGGTGTGAGCGTCGGTAAGCGCGTCTATTTCCAAGGAACAGGTTCGGTATCGATCTCGAAGGTCTCCCGAGAATTCATCTTGAGCACTGCCGATCGAGTATGGGCATCGAGTGACTGATCCGCTGTGTCCTAAAACCACCCCCAGAAGATATCTCAAACAGACACCCAGGACCTCACCAGACGAGCTGCCAGTCTGCGGTCGGGTTCAGATACCTTCCTCGATCAGCCAAGCCGGTATGTCATTGGCCGCGTGTAGCACCCGCCAGACATCGATGTGGTCTTCGCGCGACATGTAGAACACGACATACGGATAGCCTCGCAAAGGCCAGCTTCGCAGACCTGGCAGGTCAAGCTCGTGAGCATAGCGGCCTGATCCCGCGCCAGGGCGTTCGCTGATCAGGCGATAGGCGCGTTCGAGCGCGTCGATGAAACCCAGCGCCACCTTCTGGCCCGCTACGCCGAGATAGAAATCGAGCGCATCGTTGACGTCCTGCTCGGCCTGCGCCCGTGGGACGACGCTCCTGGCCGTCACGAGCGGCTGAGCACGCGCGCCCTGAGCGCGTCAAAATAGTCCGCGTCGGCCTTGGCGCCCGGCGCGGAAGCTGCGCCGTCCAGCAGCAAGTTGCGCAGACGCTGACGATCCTGATCCTTGCGGATCAGCTCGCGTACATACTCGCTGCTGGTGCCGTAGCCGCGCCCAGAAACCTGCTCATCGACAAAAACCTTGAGAGCTTCCGGCAGCGAGATGTTCATCGTCGTCATGCTCCGAGAATGGCGCTCTTGGCAAAAATTGGCAAGACTACCGCCTCATCGCCCGGCACTCCTCATGCCGGAAACACGTGGTCAGGTGGTCGTTCACCAGCCCCGTCGCCTGCATGAACGCGTACACGATCACCGGCCCGCAGAACTTGAAGCCCTTGGCTTTCAGCGCCTTGGCCATCTCGTCGCCCAGGGGCGTGCGGGCGGGGGTGCCGGTCTCGCTCGTCCACGTGCTCTGCACCGGCGCGCCGCCGACCATGCCCCACAGCATGTCGCTGAGATCCTCGCCGCGCTCGCGCATGTCCAGATAGATGCGCGCGCCGCTGATGGCCGCGTCGATCTTGGCGTTGGAGCGGATGATGCCGGCATCGCTCATCAGGCGCGCGCGGTCGGCCTCGCCAAAACGCGCGACGATCTCGGGATCGAAATTGGCGAAAGCGGCGCGGAAGGCGTCGCGCTTGCGCAGGATGGTGATCCACGACAGGCCAGCCTGGAAGCCGTCCAGCACCAGCTTTTCCCACAGGGCGCGCGAGTCGTACTCGGGCACGCCCCATTCGGTGTCGTGATAGGCCTCATAGACGGGGTCGCCCGCCATGCCCTTCCAGGTGGTGCAACGTATCAGCTCGGTCATGCGGTCGAGCTTGGCTCAGACGCGCGGCGATTTCCAGAACTTTTCGTGAACATGATCAGGCCGTGGGCATCCAGCCGGGCCAGTCGACGCTGACGGGGCGCCCGTCGACCGTGAGGCCCTCTCCAGTCAGGCTGGCGGCCTCGATCCGGTCCAGCCGCAGGGCGGCCATGGCGCGGCCGTCGCGGCCCGACAGCACCTCGCCGGCGCGCAAGGTCCCCGCCAGGATTTCGGCGCCGAAGGCCGGCGGCGGGCCGTCGAAGGTGATCGGGGCCATGCGGGTCTTGATCGCGCCGCGCCGCTTCATGCGGCTGGTGGTTTCCTGGCCGACGAAACAGCCCTTCTTGAAGTCGATGCCGTGCAGCAGGTCGAAATTGGCCTCGATCGGATAGGTCTTGTCGCTGAGCCAGTCGGCGGGGCCGGGAACGCCCAGGGCCAGGCGGTGGGCGTCATAGGCGTCTTCGTCCGTCGTCGGCGCGGCGGCCAGGCCATAGGCGCGGGCGCCCAGAGCCGGCAGGCGCGGGTCGCGGTAGAAGCCTTCCTCGGCCTTCAGGGTCTCGTCGGCGGGGAAGATCGCGGTGACGGTCAGGTCGCTGGCGGTGATCTCGACCTTGGCCCGCAGACGATACATGGTCAGGCGCAGGATGATCGCCTCGCGGTGCTGGGCCGCCACGTCCAGCAGGGCGCCGCCTTCCGTTCCGGCGATGAACAGGTCGTACAGCAGCCGGCCCTGCGGGGTCAGGATCGCGCCGAGCCGCAGCTCGCCCACCGCCAGGCTCTCGACATCCTGAGTGATCAGGCCCTGCAGGAAGGATCGCCAGTCTGGGCCGCTGACGACGATCACGGCGCGGGAGGTCAGGTGGGCTTGCGAAAAGGGGACGGGGGCGGGGCTGGTCATGGCCCAGATGTGGCGCCGCGGCGACGCCGGCGCTACCCCCTCACGCATTTGGAAAGCTGAGCCGTTATAGCGGGATGCGCCGACTCAGATGCCGGCCTATAGATGATCCGATGACACAGCGGGCCTTCCCGATACTTTTCATCACCGCCACGCGGATCGGCGACGCCGTGCTGTCGTCCGGCCTGATCCGCATGCTGGCGGACGAAATCCCCAACGCCCGCTTCACCATCGTCGCCGGCCCCCTGGCCGCGCCGCTGTTCGCCCATGTGCCTGGCCTGGACCGGGTGATCGTCATGGAGAAGGGCAAGGGCAAGGGCCACTGGTTCAAGCTGTGGAACCAGGTGCGCCACAAGAAGTGGAGCCTGATTGTCGATCTGCGCGGCAGCGGCACGGCCCTCTTCCTGCGCCGCGACAAGCGGGCGATCTGGAAGAAGGTCCCCGGCGAGGTCGTCCACAAGGTGATCGACGCGGCCCGGGTGCTGAAGCTGGAAGGCGCGCCGCCGGCTCCGCATCTCTACATCACCCCCGAGGTTCAGGCCCTGGCCGACCAGATGCTGGCGACCAAGCCGGGCGAGGTCGCCGGACCGCTGCTGGCCATGGGCCCCGCGGCCAACTGGGTGGGCAAGGTCTGGCCGATCGAGCGCTTCGCCCAGACGGCGGGCCAACTGCTGGGTCCCGACGGCCCGATGGCCGGCGGTCGCCTGCTGATCCTGGGCGGCCCCGAGGACACCCGTATGGTCGAGGAACTGCGGATGGCCTCGGCCCGGGGGCGCTGCGTGGACCTGACCGGCAAGGTCGATCTGCTGACCGCCTATGCCTGCCTGAAGCGCGCCGACCTGTTCATCGGCAATGACAGCGGCCTGATGCACATCGCCGCCGCCGCCGGGACACCGACCATCGGCCTGTTTGGCCCCTCCGACGAGCGCCGCTACGCCCCCTGGGGTCCGCTGACCCGCGCCGTGCGGGGGCCGCGCGAGTTCGAGCAGTTCCTGGCCGTGGATCCGGATCTCTCGCAAGCCATCCGCCACATGAGCGACCTGCCGGTGGCCAAGGTGGTCAAGGCGGCCAAGAGCCTGCTGCTCGAGGCGAAGGCGGCGCGGGAGGCCCTTGTCGCGGTCGAGACTCCGCCCGAAGCGGTCGAACCGGACGCCGCGCCCGAGGCCTTCGAGCCGGCGATCATCCTGCCCGCCGCTCGCTCGGTCGAGACCGAAGTCGAGGACGCCGAGCCGCAAGCCCGGCCTGAACAAAGTTAGTTGATCGCGGAAGGTCGCGGTCATAGACCGCCTCACAGCCCAAACGCCCTCATCGGAGCCGCCCCATGACCCAGACCTTCGACCTGATCGTGCGTGGCGGCGAGGTGGTCAATCACGCGGGGCGGGGCTTCACCGACATCGGCGTCCGGGGCGGCAAGATCGTCGCCATCGGCGATCTGTCGCAAGCCAGCGCCGGCGAGGTGTTCGACGCCACGGGCCTGACCGTCCTGCCGGGCGTCATCGACAGCCAGGTCCACTTCCGCGAGCCCGGGCTGGAGTGGAAGGAAGACCTGGAAAGCGGCTCGCGCGGCGCGGCCCTGGGCGGCGTGGTCGCCGTGTTCGAGATGCCCAACACCGAGCCGACCACCACCGATCCCGACGCCCTGGCCGACAAGCTGTCGCGCGCCAAGAACCGCATGCACACCGACCACGCCTTCTATGTGGGCGGCACCCACGAGAACGCGACCTTCCTGGGCGAGCTGGAACGCCTGCCCGGCTGCTGCGGCATCAAGGTATTTATGGGCGCCTCGACCGGCAGCCTGCTGGTGCAGGACGACGAGGGCGTCGAGAACGTGCTGCGGCATGTGAACCGCCGCGCCGCCTTCCACTCCGAGGATGAATACCGCCTGGCCGACCGCCGCCATCTGGCCCGTCCCGGCGACTGGACCAGCCACCCCGAGGTGCGCGACGCCCAGGCCGCCCTGCAGTCGACCCACCGCCTGGTCCGTATCGCCAAGTCGCTGGGCAAGCGCATCCATGTGCTGCACGTGACCACCAAGGAAGAGATCGACTTCCTGGCCCAGAACAAGGACGTCGCCTCCGTCGAGGTCACGCCCCAGCACCTGACCCTGGTGGCGCCGGAAGCCTATGAGCGCTTGAAGGGCTTTGCCCAGATGAACCCGCCGATCCGCTCGGCCGACCATGTGGCGGGCGTCTGGCGCGGCATCGAGACCGGCATCGCCGACGTGCTGGGCTCCGACCACGCCCCCCACACCCGCGAGGAAAAGGCCCGTTCCTATCCGGCCTCGCCCTCGGGCATGCCCGGCGTGCAGACCCTGGTGCCGATCATGCTGACCCATGTGGTCGACGGCCGGCTGTCGCTGGAGCGCTTCGTCGATCTGACCAGTCACGGCGTGAACCGCGTGTTCGGCCTGGCCGACAAGGGCCGCATCGCCGAGGGTTTCGACGCCGACTTCACCATCGTCGACATGAAGGCCCGGCGCACCATCACCCACGACTGGATGGCCACCCGCTCGGGCTGGACGCCCTTCGACGGTTTCGAGGCCAAGGCCTGGCCGATGGCCACCATCGTGCGGGGTATCGTGGTGATGCGCGACGACGAGATCATCGCTGAGGGACGCGGCGAGCCGGTGCGGTTCCTGGAGACGCTGGCGGGGTGACTAGGAGTTCTGCCCCTGGCGAGCAGGACCAGAGTCGAAAAGGCTGTCATCCCGGACAAGCGCGCAGCGCGCCGATCCGGGACCGACGCCTGAACGCAGCGCTCCCGGCGCTCCCGGATTTGGGCCCGGCTATCGCCGGGCTTGTCCGGGATGACAGCCGTTTTCCCTCACAACTCCATATGCGGCGGCCCTACCCGCAGGGGGAGGGCTTACTCAGCCCATCAACCCAGGCTCGGATCCATCAGCTTGTGCGCGTGGATGATGAAGTACCGCGCGTGGGCGTTGTCGACCGTGGCCTGGGCCTTGGCCTTCCAGGCCTTGTGGGCGTCGGAATAGCTGGCATAGGCGCCGACGAACTCGACCTTGGACAGGTCGCGGAACTCGATGTCGGAGACATCCTTCAGTTCGCCGCCGATGACGAGATGGAGAAGCTGCTTATCGGGCATGATGGGGCACGTTCCTGCGAGGAAATATCTTTATGGCAGGTCGATATGCCCGACCCGGTTAAGGATCAATGGCGCAAGCGTCGCATTGGCGCAAACCAGGCTCGGAACCAGCGGAATGGGGCGATTATAGCTGAAGGCGTGGCCCTTGTGGTCCGTCAGACAGGCGCCGGCCTCCGAGCGGATCAGGTCGGCGGCGGCGACGTCCCACTCGCTCTTGGGTGACAGGGCCACGGCCGCGTCGAAGGCGCCGGCGGCGACCAGGCAGACGCGATAGGCGATGGAGTTGCGGCTCTCGACCCGCATGGCTGGCCAGGGATTGGTCCAGGCCGGATGCACGAACATCTTGGCGTCGCCCAGCATGGCGGCGTCCTCGAGGTCTTCGGTGTCGCTGGGCGAGATCGCCGCGCCGTTCAGGGTGGCCCCGCCGCCGGTTACCGCCGCATAGGTCTCGTTCAGGGCGGGGGCATGGACCACGCCGGCGATCGGCCGGCCGTTCTCGACCACGGCCACCGAGACGGCGAACCACGGCTTGTTCTTCATGAAGGCGACCGTGCCATCGATCGGATCGACCACGAACTGCCGCGTCGTCGTCAGGCGGGCCGGATCATCGACCGTTTCTTCGGACAGCCATCCATAGTCGGGCCGCGCGGCGCGCAGGCGGTCCTTCAGCAGGGCGTCGACCGCCAGGTCGGCGTCGGTGACCGGTGAGCCGCCCTCCTTGGACCAGATCTTCAGGCCTCCGGCGCGCGCCTTCAGGGCCAGTTCCCCAGCCTCCCGCGCCGCGTCGAGGATCAGCTCCAGGTCAGTCATTTGCCAGCGATGGCCAGGCCGTCGACCAGGATGGACGGCGCGTTATTGGCTCCCCGGAACTCCAGGTCCGAGCCGGGGATCAGCCGGGCGTAGATGTCGATCAGGTTGCCGGCCACGGTGATCTCGGTGACGGGACCGGTGATCTCGCCGTTCTCGAACCACAGGCCCGAGCAGCCCACCGACCAGTCGCCGGTATTGCCGTTTATCGAAGGGCCGAACATCGAGGTGACCAGCAGGCCCGTTCCGGCGTCGGCCATCAGCCCGGCCTGATCGCGCTTTCCGGTCGACAGGGTCAGGTTGCTGGTCGAGACGCCCGAAGGACCCGCCAGGCCGCGCGAGGCGTGGCCGGTGGTCTCAAGGCCCAGCTGTCTGGCGCTGCTGGTGTTGAGCAGCCAGGTGGTCAGCACGCCGTCATCGATCAGGGCGCGGCGGACGGTGTCGACGCCCTCGTCATCGAACGGGGCCGAGCCCAGGCCGCGCACGCGGTGCGGATCCTCGATCAGGTTCACGCCCCTGGCGAAGATTTGCTGGTTCAGCTTGTCCTTCAGGAACGAAGAGCCCCGCGCGATGGACGGGCCGGAGATCGCGCCCAGCAGCGGGCCGATCAGCGACATGGCCAGACGGTTCTCGAAGATCACCGGCGCGGTGGTCGAGGCGATCTTGCGGGCGTTGAGCCGCACGACCGCCGAGCGGCCGGCCTCGCGACCGATATCGCCGGCGCTGGGCAGGTCGGCGAAGTGACGGGCCGAACGGCCTTCGCCACCCCGCTCCATGCCCGCGCCCTCGCCGGCGATGGCCGAGCAGGAGAGCGAATGGCCGGTGGCCGCATGAACGCCGGCGAAGCCGTCGCTGGTGACCAGTCGCCAGGAGGCCGAACTCCAGCTGGCCGAGCCGCCATCGGAATTGGTGACGCCCTCGACCGACCGCGCGCCCTCTTCGGCCATGCGGGCCTGGGTCTCCAGCGCCTCGGCGGTGGGCTCATAGGCGTCGATCAGGTCGAGTTCGGGAAAGGGGCCCTTGGCCAGGCGATCGCGGGGCGCGAGGCTGGCATAGGGATCCTCGGGCGCCAGCCGGGCCATGGCCACGGCGCGCTCGATCAGCTTGGCGCGGGCCTCGCTGGAGATATCGGAGCCGGACACGGTGGCGCTGCGATTGCCGACGAAGACGCGCAGGCCCAGATCGCGGGCTTCCTCGCGCTCTACCTCTTCCAGCTCACCCAGGCGAACGCTGACGGAAAGGGATTGCCGTTGGGCAAAGACGGCCTCGGCCGTGTCGGCCCCGGCCTTGAGCGCGGCCGAGACCACGTCGCTAAGCAGATTATCGTCCATGGGGTCTTATGGACGACGGCGGCCGCTCCGGGCAAGCGCAGCGCGCTCGCCGCGTCAGGCGATGGCGTAGAACAGCAGGGCCACGCCGACGAAGATATAGGCCAGCCAGGTCGCCACCATGCCAATGGCGCGGGGGATCGAGGCGCCGCCGCTGTTGGACAGGCCCACGGCGTGGACCAGGCGACCGGCAAACAGCACAAAGCCCGCCACGTGGATCGCCAGGGGCGGGGCTTCCACGATCGCCAGGACGGCGATGGCGATCAGGGCGGTGGGAACATATTCACTGGCATTGCCAAAGGCGCGGATGGCGCGGGCCAGTTCTGGAATGCCTTCATCGCCCAGGGCCACCTTGTGCTTCTGGCGCAGGCGCACGACCAGCAGCGACAAGGTCAGCATCAGGAAGACATGCAGCCCCGCCCAGAGTGCGGCGGCGTGACCCGAAGTGATCGTATCCATCAGAGAACCTTGCAATTTCAACCACGCCGGGCGCGCGAGGCGGCATAAAAGCCCTCTCGCGCGCCGGCATGCAAGCGATCTGCCTTAACGGGCGAGTTCCCGGGCGATCGGATAGAGCAGGTGGCGGTCGTCGTAGAAGGGCGTGCGGCGGTAGAACCAACCCAGGCGCGCCTCCGGATCGGCGGCGAACTTGGGCTCGGCGGCCAGCTTGGCCTCGAATTCGGCCTTCAGCTTGGGATCGGCCGCCATCATCTTCTCGGCCAGGGGCGCGATGGCGTAGCCCTCGATATATTCGACGCGGCTCAGCACCTCTGGAACCATGCCCCAGGCAAAGAAGCTCTCGCTGGACTGCGGCTCCAGCAGCAGGATGGCCAGATCGCCCAGCGGCTGGTCGGTCGGCACGCGCACCGAACCGGCCGGGAAGGTCCAGTCGCGGGTTTCCGCCGCCGCCTGGGTGACGGTGATCTGGACGTGACCCTCGTTGGCGCGGGTGGCGACCTTGGGATCGGTCAGGCGCAGCATTTCGACCGGCAGGGTCTTGGCGGCTGCGAGAGGCTCGACCGTCAGGCCGTGCAGTTTCAGCCGGTCGATCAGGTCCTGGCGATAGCGGGGGACCCAGTAGGCCGCGGGGCGCTTCAGGGTCAGGGTCGGGCGCGAGCCGTAGAACGGCATGGACCAGATTTGCGGGTCGGCTTTACCCAGCCAGCGGATCTCGCTCCTGCCGGAAGCCGGGCTCTCATAGGTCTCGTAGAGGATGCCCTTGAAGGCGCGGGTGGCGCTGGGCTTGTCCTCGGCCACGAAATTGGCGGGGATTTCAGCCGGACGCAGAGCGCGGTCCGCGTCGATCGCGGCGCGCAGGCTGTCGCCCTTCTGCGCCAGCAGCGTCATCGCCGTCTCCAGGAACACATAGGTTCCCAGAACACGCTGGGCGTGGGGCTTGAGGCTGTGGTTCTCGATCAGGATGGTCGGGATGTGGGCCGCCGAACCCCAGCCGTTCGAGTACCGCTCGCCCAGACCGCCGTCCGAAAGGCCGGCCTTGGGGTTGTTGTCATCGACGCCGAAGACCAGCTCGCCCGGAATGTGGCCCTTGGCCTCCAGGCTCTGGTTCATCGCCGGCTTGAACGCTTCGTCCAGCCATGTGGCGATGGCCGGCGAGCGCGACCAGACGCCGTTTTCGCCGTTGTAGCCGTAGGTCACATCGTACTGGTAATCCATGCCGTCGGTGACGTGGATGTCGACATAGAGGTCGGGCCGGTGCCTGGCCTGCAGCGCCTTGAGCGCCTGCATTTCCGGCTGGTCCAGCTTCATGAAGTCGCGATTGAGGTTCTGGTTGGTCGCCGTGTTGCGCCAGCCCTGGATGCGCGGCCCGCGCTGGTTGGGGCGACTATAGGCGCCGGAACGCTCATGGCCGTCGACGCTGAGGATCGGGATCAGGATCAGGTTGACCTTGTCGAGCAGCCCGCCTTTGCCGTTGAAGGCGATGTCGCGCAGCAGCATCATGCCCGCGTCCTTGCCGTCGATCTCGCCGGGATGGATGCCGGCCTGGGCCAGCAGAAGCGGCTTCTTCGGATCGAGCTTCGCGCCATCCTTCGACGCGATCACCGCATAGATCGGCCGTCCCTCCGGCGAGACGCCGAACTCCTCGATGCGGATCAGGCTTGAGGCCTTGTCCAGCCGGTCGAACCATTTGCGGGTTTCGACATAGTTGGGGCTGAAGTCATGGGCCGGATCGGCCTCGAACGCCGTCACCCACGGATCGGACGCGTCGCGCAGCAGGGCCTGGCTCGCGCCCTGCCACGGCGGGGCGGGCGGCAGGAAGGCTTCGTCCCAGGGGGCTTTCGCGGAAGGAGTCTGGGCCATGCTGGTGCTCGTCATCAGTAAGGCGGCGAGGGCCGCCAGGGTTAGGTTACGCATTCTCAACGCCCCATGCCGTCAGATCAGGTCTTCCAGATCGGCTTGCCGTCACCCGGCAATCCCAGCCGCGCCCACTTCTCGCTGACCGTATCGATCACCGACTGGTCCATGCGGATTTCCTGACCCCACTCGCGATGGGTCTCGGGCGGCAGCTTGTCGGTGGCGTCCAGGCCGATCTTCGACCCCAGGCCGCTCTCGGGGCTGGCGAAGTCGAGATAGTCGATGGGGGTGCTTTCGATCACCGTGATGTCCCGCGCAGGGTCCATCTTGGTGGAGATCGCCCACATGACGTCCTTCCAGTCGCGGGCGTTGATGTCATGGTCCACGACGATCACCCACTTGGTATACATGAACTGGCGCAGATAGCTCCAGACGCCCAGCATCACGCGCTTGGCGTGGCCTGGATAGGCCTTCTTCATCGAGACCACGGCGATGCGGTAGCTGCAGCCCTCGGGCGGCAGCCAGAAGTCGACGATCT
>CAYRTE010000081.1:0-13898 GCA_964427205.1 uncultured Caulobacter sp. | reverse complement strand
CACGAGGGCGAAGGCGTCTCGGCGGCCGAGGTCATCATGACCCAGCTGCACGCCGGCGGTAAGTTCGACCAGAACAGCTACAAGGTCTCCGGCGGCCTGCACGGCGTGGGCGTCTCGGTGGTCAACGCGCTCAGCGACTGGCTGGAGCTGAAGATTCACCGCAACGGCCACAGCTATCAGATGCGCTTCGAGCGCGGCGACGCGGTGACCTCGCTGGCCCAGACCGGCGACTCGCCGACCCGGGCCGAGGGCCCCAAGGCCGGGACGACCCTGACGGGCACCGAAGTCACCTTCTTCCCGTCGCTCGAAACCTTCGCGTTCATCGAATTCGACCGCAAGACGCTGGAGCACCGCCTGCGCGAGCTGGCGTTCCTGAACTCGGGCGTGACGATCTATTTCCGCGACCTGCGCGACGCCGAGCCCTGGGAAGAAAAGCTGCACTATGAAGGCGGCATCGAAGCCTTCGTGCGCCACCTCGACAAGGCCAAGACGCCGCTGCTGAAGATGCCGATCGTCATTCGCGGCCGCAAGGACAAGGTCGAGGTCGATCTCGCCCTGTGGTGGAACGACAGCTACCACGAGCACATGCTGTGCTTCACCAACAACATCCCGCAGCGGGATGGCGGCACGCACCTTTCGGCCTTCCGCGGCGCCCTGACCCGGATCATCACCAACTACGCCGAGAGCTCGGGCATCACGAAGAAGGAAAAGGTCAATGTCGGGGGCGAGGACGCCCGCGAAGGCCTGACCTGCGTGCTGTCGGTCAAGGTGCCCGACCCCAAGTTCAGCTCGCAGACCAAGGACAAGCTGGTCTCGTCCGAGGTGCGTCCGGCCGTCGAGGGTCTGGTGCAGGAGGGCCTCGCCAGCTGGTTCGAGGAGCATCCGAACGAAGCCAAGGCCATCGTCTCCAAGATCGCCGAGGCCGCCGCCGCCCGCGAAGCCGCCCGCAAGGCCAGGGAGCTGACCCGCCGCAAGAGCGCTCTGGACATCACCAGCCTGCCCGGCAAGCTGGCCGACTGCTCGGAGCGCGATCCGGCCAAGTCCGAAATCTTCATCGTCGAGGGTGACTCGGCCGGCGGTTCCGCCAAGCAGGCCCGCAACCGCGACAACCAGGCGGTGCTGCCCCTGCGCGGCAAGATCCTCAACGTGGAACGGGCCCGCTTCGACAAGATGCTGTCGTCCGACCAGATCGGCACCCTGATCACGGCCCTGGGGGCCGGCATTGGCCGCGACGACTTCAACGCCGACAAGGTGCGCTACCACAAGATCGTGCTGATGACCGACGCCGACGTGGACGGCGCCCACATCCGCACCCTGCTGCTGACCTTCTTCTATCGCCAGATGCCCGAGCTGATCGAGCGGGGCTATATCTATATCGCCCAGCCGCCGCTCTATAAGGCGGCCAAGGGCAAGTCCTCGCGCTATCTGAAGGACGACGCCGAGATGGACGCCTTCCTGATCGACGAAGGCGTCGAGGGGGCCGAGCTGGACCTGCCGTCCGGCGAGCGTCGCACCGGCAAGGACCTGCTGTCCCTGGTGCAGCTGTGCCGTTCGGCCAAGGGCAATATCGATCGCCTGGCCGCCCGGGCTCCGGCCTTCGCCGTGGAGCAGACGGCCCTGGCCGGCCTGCTCAGCGAGACGCCGGACATCGCCGCCGCCGCCGCGCGTCTCGATCTCTATGCCGAAGAGGGCGATGGCCCTTGGACCGGTGAGCGCGGCGACACCGCCTATGTGTTCAAGCGCGTCCGTCGCGGCGTGACCGAGAACGTGGTTCTGGATGATGGCCTGCTGAACGCCGCCGACGCTCGCCGCCTGGCCGAACGCGCCGGCGCCCTGGCCGAGATCTTCAGCGGCCGCGCCGTCTTCCGCCGCAGGGACAAATCGACCACCGTCCGCGGGCCGATGGATCTGGTCGGCGCGGTGATGGACGCTGGCCGCAAGGGCCTGTCGATCCAGCGCTACAAGGGTCTGGGCGAGATGAATCCCGATCAGCTGTGGGAGACGACCCTCGACGCCGAGGCGCGCACCCTGCTGCAGGTCAAGGTCAATCATGCCGACGACGCCGACGACATGTTCAGCCGTCTGATGGGTGATCTGGTCGAGCCCCGTCGCGAATTCATCCAGGAAAACGCCCTCGACGCGGAGGTGGACGTCTAGGATAAGTGTTTGACTTGCCGGTATTTTGAGCAATTTTCGCCTAAAATACCGGCGACATCGCGTGCTGAATTCGCCAATCTGGCGAAATGAGTTGATCTCGCGACGATGTGACACATGGCGCGCGTGACGCGGGCTTCATCTTGCGTAACTCTCAGGTGATTCGGTAGAGATTTGCGTGGGGACCAGTGAAGTTGGAACAAGACGCCAGTCTGCGTCCGGAACGAATTCTCGACCTCTCCGAACGCCTGAGCACGGTCGCTGGAGAAAAGATCGGGGAGATCGCCCGGGTCAATCGCGCGGCCAAGATGCTGTCGATAAACGCTCTGATCGTGGCGGCCCGCGCCGGCGAGGCCGGCAAGGGCTTCGCCATCGTCGCCGAGGAATTCAAGAAGATCTCCACCGAGATCGACGTCGTCGCCGCGGCCCTGGAAAGCCAGGTGCGCGCCGATCTGGACGAGCTGACCGCCATCGGCGGGGCGATCCTGGGCCACATGCGCGGCCAGCGCCTGGCCGACCTGGCCCTCAACGCCATCGAGATCGTCGACCGCAACCTCTACGAACGCACCTGCGACGTGCGCTGGTGGGCCACCGACTCGGCCGTCGTCGCCTGCGTCGACGCGCTGTCGCCCGAAACCGCGCAACACGCCAGCCAACGCCTGGGCGTGATCCTCGACGCCTATACCGTCTATCTCGACCTGTGGATCTGCGACGCGCGCGGCAAGGTCGTGGCGACGGGGCGGCCAGACCGCTATCCCGGGGCCCGCAACATCTCGGCGGCCGACGCTCCCTGGTTCCGCGACGCCATGAAGACCGCCTCGGGCGACGACTTCATCGCCTGCGACGTCGAGCGGGTGAAGGCCCTCAATGACGCCCCTGTCGCCACCTACGCCACGGCCATCCGCGAGGGCGGCCTCAGTCACGGCAAGGTGCTGGGCGTGCTGGGCGTCCATTTCGACTGGAAGCCCCAGGCCCAGGCCGTGGTCGACGGCGTGCGGCTGACCACCGAGGAGCGCTCGCGCTCGCGGGTGATGCTGCTGGACCAGAAGGGCCGGGTCCTGGCCTCGTCGGACGGGCGCGGCGTGCTCACCGAGGTCTTCCCGCTCAACACCTCGGACGGCCCGATGGGCAGCTATGCCGATGGCGACCTGACCGTGGGCTACGCGCTCACCCCGGGCTACGAGACCTACAAGGGCCTGGGCTGGTACGGCTGCCTGGCCCAGACCAAGGAGCCGGCCTCGATCATCGAGACGATGGCCAAGTCCGCCGCCGCCTGATCAGCGGCGTCGGCTTCGTCTGGCGATGTGGAGGAGAATGGCGCACCCGACAGGATTCGAACCTGTGACCTCTGCCTTCGGAGGGCAGAGAAATAGGCCTTTTTGGGTTTCCCTGGGATCAATCCATCATTGTTTTAATTGACGAATTGTCCCATTTCATCCATCATTTTCTCAGCATGTTTTCCGTACTTTTTCCGTACGAAATGATCGCGGAGATTGGTCATGGCGCTGGATCTGAGCAAGGTGAAGGAGCGGGATGCACTTGCGGCACGGCGCGAACCTTACTGGCAGCGCATTCGGCCAGGCTGCTTTCTTGGCTATCGCCCGTCGGCGCGCGAGGGCGCGGGGACTTGGGTCGCTCGTGCATATGACGAAGAGCAGCGCGCTTACCGGCTAAAGGCGATTGGCGATTTCGGCTCCCTCCCCGGACGCGATCGGTTCATGGTCGCGAAGAAGGAAGCGGAAGAGTTCGTCGCCGTGGTCGAAGCGGGTGGGCAGATCGAGAAGGCGCTCGAAACCGTGGACGACGCTTGCCGCCGCTACGCAAAAATGAACACCGAGGCGGAGGGCCGTTTCAAGCGGCACGTCTATTCAGACCCCATCGCAAAGGTGAAGTTGTCGAAGCTGCGACGTTGCCATCTCAAAGCTTGGCGCCAGCGACTGGAGGAGAAGCCGGCGCTCGTCACCCGCCGCAAGAATGGCGACCAACTCACCCGTCCACGCGCGCCCGCATCGGTAAACCGCGACATGGCAATTCTGCGCGCTGCGCTTAACAAGGTACTGGCGCCCGGCGCGCCTGACACCGAAGCTGCGTGGCAGGCGGCGTTGCTGCCGATCCGAAATGCCGACCGGCAACGGACCCTCTACTTGGACCGCGATCAGCGCCGTGACCTTTTGGAGAGTATCGACGCTGAAATAGCGCCATTCGCCCGGACGCTTTGCCTGCTACCCCTCCGACCTGGCGCCGTCGCCCGGCTTTTGGTCGCCGACTTTGATGAACGCACCTCCGAATTGACTATTGGCAAAGACAAAAGCGGCAAGCCGCGCCGCATCCTGTTGCCCGCTACAGCCGCCGACCTCTTCGCGGTGCAGGCCAAGGGGAAACCACCCGGCGCGCCTCTCTTCGAGCGAGCAAACGGCGGGCCTTGGGACCGGGAAACCTGGAAGAAGCCGATCGCGACAGCAGCCGAGAAGTCGAAACTCCCGTCAGGCGTCACCGCCTACACTTTGCGTCACAGCACCATTACCGACCTAGTGAATGCCGGCCTACCGCTGCTGACTGTGGGGCAGATCAGCGACACCAGCGCAGAAATGATAGAAAGGCACTATGGGCATCTGAACCGACGGGCGGCCACCGAGGCCTTGGCCGGCCTTGCCCTATAGCGGCGCAACAAGGCGACCCAACCCGTCTATCCTGGCGAATCTGCGCGGAAGGCAGCTGGGTCTGCGATCCACCGATTGATTGCCGATTCCCGCCAACCGGCGCCATGTACGCTAATCGGCACCTGCCGGGGAAAGGAGCCGTCGCTGATCTTCCGGTAGAGAGTTGAGCGGGTGAGGCCCGTACGTTGGAGCACGGTTCGGATACGCAGGATGCGGTCGGTTTCGGTCATCGACAAGCTCCACAGACTGGAATCTCAAGGCATTCGATGAGCCAGAATTGGATTGCTCGCCGCTGGCTGCAAGGCCTCGCGGGGCCACATCGTACTGTGGGAAACAAAGACAGGCTCTGGGCGCCAAAAGCGTAGGTCGGCGCGCCCGCCGGCGGTAGCGTGGCCTAATGACCTTGGCGGCGGTCCGCTGCGGCGCTCGCGGGCTACTTCTTCAGGCGCACGCCTGGCCCGCCGATCTCGTCGGCCGACAGAAACATCACGCCGGCATTCTCTAACGACTGTCGAACCGCATCGACATTTGCGGCAGAGCTTCGGCCAGGTCCGACCGAACTCTCCATACGCACGATGGTCGGCAACGAGACACCTGAGGCCGCGACCAGTTGCGGCTGGCTCCAGCCCAAAAGAGCGCGAGCGGCCTTGATTTGCTCCGCCGTAATCATTGGGCGATAATTTTATTATCGTATATGATCATTTTATAATTGACCGCTCGCCAGTGACGGGTGATAATAAAATCGTCACTCATGATTATAGAGCAGAGGCCATGGAGTCACGTCGAAAGGCGGGGCGCGCGCCTGCGCGCGTGGATGAACCGTCCAGGCGAGCATTGATGGTTGGCGGCGCCGTCACCTGTGGGGTTGCGGCTATGCCCGCGCCCCAGGTCGTAGCGGACCCGTCTGTCGCCATCTGCCACCGCTGGCTCGCCATCGACGCCGAACAACGGCGTCTCCAGTTAGAGTGGGGCACGCTCGAAGGCCGGCTGATGACCAAGCACAACTGGTATCGCCTTTCACCGGACCAGCAGGCCGCGATCCCCGAAGGCGCCAGGCTGGCCGAGATCGACGCCAGGCTCGATGTGCTGGAGGTCGAGGGGCACGCCCTCCTCAAGGCCATGCGGCCGAAGCCCGCAAAGAGCATCGAGGCGGTCGTCGCCAACCTGTCAGTGGCGGCGCGCCTGATCTTCGTGGAAGACCATCCCGAAGCCCACGGCCTGATCACCCGCGCGGTCCGCGACCTCGCGGCCTTCTCCTCCGGTGGCAAGTGACACGGCGTGTTGCCCGGCGACGCGACGGCACCGACTGCTCGTTGGCGGCGACGTTCCGCCGTAACGCAGCCGGCTTCCACGAAGCGGTCGAGGCGGCGCTGCCGCGACATCCCGAGGCCACCCGCTACTTCCTGGCCATCGCGATCGAACTGGCGCTGAAGGCGCACCTCCTGCACCGGGGGATCACCGACGACTGGAACCGTGTCTATCTCAGGCACGATCTCACCAAAGCGCTGAGGTTCGCGCGGCGCGCCGGCTTCAACGGCGCCCCAGCGGCCCTTCCAGAATTGGCCGCGCTTCTCAGCCCGTACTACCAAGTCCACGCCATCTCGCGGATGCCGCCGGAGACCATCGCATCGGTCTGTTGGTCGCAGGCCTGTACGACGGTCCGGGATCTGATCGACGCCGTTGTCGTGGCCGCCGGGCGCGAAACTTCCGATCATGAAGGCGCCGCGTGATGCCGCCCCTCCGCAGGCCTTGGCCGCTCGTGGCCAGCCAGGGGTGGCGGTGGCGACATCCTGATCTCTGGCGCGGCCGGGTCTTCGATCCGCATGACGCCCAGCAAGTCATGTCCTACGCCGTGCTCCGCCTTCGGCGCGAGACGCGGGACGTCTTCCTGCTCAATCACATCGAGGCGCTCGACTACGCGCTGATCGCTCGCCACCTGGGGCTTTCCGTCGCCGACGTTCAGGCGCGCCTGGCCGACGCGCTCTGCGAGATTTCCCGCACGGTCGATCTGATCGAGCGCGTCCGCCCCAAGCTCATCAACCTTTCCAAAGCGGAGCATCCCGATGTCTGACGACAAGGAGCCCTTCGCCGTTTCGCGGCGCGTCGTGATTGGCGCGGCCAGCGCCGCGCCGGTGGTCGCCGGGGCCGGTGGCGCCGCAGTCCCGGACGCGGCGGTTGCCCGCTGCGCTGAGTGGTTGGCGCTCGACGCGGAGATCGACCGTCTGGGTCTGCGCTGGTCGGACCTGGAGACCATCCTCGTGCGCCAGAAGCGATGGGAGCGCATGACGCCAGAGGAGCGCGGGGAATTGTTGCCCTCCGAAGAGATGGACGCCATCGACGAGCAGTTGAAGCCGCTGTTCGAGCAGCGCGAGGCGTGGCTCGAAGCCCTGCCCAAGGTTCGGGCGCGCGACTTGCACGGTGTCGTCGCCAAGCTGGAAGTGGCGCTACAGGTCATGGTCCATCAGCAGGGCGACGGGTACGAACTCTTCAAGGCGACGATGGACGAACTGCGCACCGCGCGCTGTCCCAATTGCGGGGCGCCCGTTTGCAAGCGCTAGCCGAGCCACCCACGGCAGCCGCCGTGCCCTGCCCAATCGGCGGGAGCCAGGACCGGAACGGTCGGTGCTCGCCCTGGAGCGCTTGGAGAGCCTCTGCCGGGCGGGATGGTGCGGGTCAAGGGCGGCTTCGCCGTCGCTCCGCGATGCGCCCGCAGGGCGCACCCTTGACGCGCGCCAGCCCGTCCGGCCCTTGTTCCACCAAGCGATCCAGGGCGTCTTGTCTCCGAGCGAAGGTCGGCGGCGGCTTCAGGTCCGGGGGCCGGGCGGACAGGCCCGGCCGGGCGTTCGGGTCAGCGCACGCGCTTGAAACGAACGCGATCCTTGCCGGTGATGAGAAAGGCGTCATAGCCGGCGTCACGCCAGGCCTTGCGCTGCACAGAACTGGTGTCCGGGTGGGTGACGCTCGACCACCACTGAGGCAGAGCCGCGCTCTTGGGGAGCATGGCGCCGAGGATGCGCTCGATCTCTGTGAAGGTCAGTTCGAGTTCGTCTTGACGCTGGCGACGCAGATGACCCGAAAGGGGATCGTACTTGGGCATCCCTCAGCATGGCGGATTGATCCGAATGCGTCGAATCCAGCAGCACTAGCGTAACTGGAGAGCGACCTTGAAAAGCCACGGCGCAGGGCTTTCTTGCGCCGTCCAGAACCTTTCCGGTTGGCGGCCCGCCGACCAACCGATGCAATGGAGAGACCTTCATGACCGCTGCCTCTGAACCCCGCACGCCCAACGTCGTTGACCTCCACGTCGGAGGCCGCGTGCGCATGCGCCGCAAGATGCTGGGCCTCAGCCAGGAAGCCCTCGCCGATGCGCTCAAGCTGACGTTCCAGCAAGTCCAGAAGTACGAGCGCGGCGCCAATCGGGTCAGCGCATCGAAGCTGTATGAGATCGCCAAGACGCTTCAGGTCCCGGTGTCATACTTCTTCGACGGCCTCGCCGACCCAATGACCAGCGAAGTCGATGAGGTCGGCGCCGCTGCCGAGCGCGTCGTCACCGAGTTCCTGAACACGCCCGAAGGCCTGGAACTGGCCGAGATATTCCCGAAGATCGGCCGGGGCCGCGTCCGTCGCCAGGTTCTCGATCTCGTGCGCGCCATGGCCGAAGACGAAACCCGCGAATAGGGCTGAGGCAAGGCTCAGCGGTCCTCTAAGGCCGAGCGAGCCTCCGCCTCGAACGCGCGCTTCCCGCCGCGTCGCCAGAGCGCCAGGGTGTGGTCGCGATCGTCGCCCTGAAGCATCATCGCCAGGGTCAGGAACGCGCCGTAGAGCGCGGCGCGATCGTCGTTGGTGAGATCGACGAGACCAGCCTTCTGCACTAGGCCGCCCAACTCGATCAGGTGGTGGGTCCGCTCGCGGCGTTGCATCACCCAGGCCCGCGTGTCGGTCCTGGCCCGCCGCGCCTCATATCGGTGTTGCGCCGCCGTGGTTCGCCGGATCGCGTCATTGGTCGCCGCTAGCAGCGCGAGGAGGTTCTGCCTTCCCGCCGCGAAAAAACCCCGCACCCCGCTTGCGCCACTCCGCCTTGCGGGCCGCGTCGCCGCTTTCGACCAGGCCGAGCAGTCCGCCGGCCAGGGTCTCAACATCCAGCGCGTCGGCTCCGGTGGCGATCACCAGCTCGCCGAGCTGTTTGACCTTTCGCTCCTTCAGCGTCCTGGCCTTGTCCTCTAGCGTCTTCAGTTCGGCATCAAAGTCCCGAGGTTTGCGCATCGCAGTCTCCATGATGGCGGGATGCGCTCAGGATAAAACAGCGGGTCTCGGAATGCTGTAAGGTCGCCGGAACACACTGGGACAGCCCGGTCCCTCCCGAGATTTTAATCTTGGAGGGCGCGCTTATACGTCGTGCCGACGTGCGCTCAGAGTAGTAGGTGGTCTGTCGCCATGGCGATCTTCCACTTCTCCGTCAAAGTCATCAGCCGCGCCACAGGGGCCAGCGCCGTGGCCTCGGCCGCCTATCGCTCCGCCTCGCGGCTGCACGACGAGCGCTTGGATCGCGACCACGACTTCACCAACAAGTCTGGCGTCGTCCATTCCGAGGTCCTGCTGCCGGACGGCGCGCCCGAGCATCTGACCGACCGCGCGGCGCTGTGGAACACGGTCGAGGCCGGCGAGAAACGCAAGGACGCCCAGCTCTCCCGCGAGGTCGAGTTCGCCATCCCGCGCGAGATGGACCAGGCCCAAGGGATCGCGCTGGCCCGCGACTTCGTCCAGCGCGAGATGGTCGATCGCGGCATGGTCGCCGACCTCAATGTGCATTGGGACGTCGGACCAGACGGCCTGGCCAAGCCCCACGCCCACGTCATGTTGTCGATGCGCGAAGTCGGCGAGGACGGGTTCGGCGCCAAGGTCCGCGATTGGAACCGCACCGAACTGGTCGAGCATTGGCGCGAGGCCTGGGCCGATCACGTCAACGAGCGGCTGGCCCAGCTCGACATCGACGCGCGGATCGATCATCGCAGCCTGGCAGACCAGGGCATCGATCTGGAGCCGCAGCATAAGATCGGCCCTGCCGCCGGGCGTCGAGCCGACGAAGGCTTGGAGGCTGAGCGGCTCGACGAGCACCACGAGATCGCGCGGGCCAATGGCGAGCGGATCATCGCCGATCCGCGCATTGCTCTGGACGCCATCACCAAGAGCCAAGCGACCTTCACCCGCCGCGACCTGGCGATGTTCATCCACCGCCATTCGGACGGCAAGGAGCAGTTCGACCGCGCGATGGGCGCGGTGCAGGCCTCGCCCGAACTCGTCGCCTTGGGCCAGGACGGACGCGGCCAGGACCGCTTCACCAGCCGCGAGATGATCGCGGTCGAGGACCGTCTGCATCGCGCCTCGGCCTTGATGGCGGAGCGTCGGGCGCACCGGGTCAGTGACCTGGATCAGCGCCGCGCCCTGACGCGCGCCGAGCAACGCGGCTTGGTCCTGTCCGGGGAGCAGAAGGCGGCGTTCGAGCACGTGACCCAGACCCGCGATCTGGGCGTGGTGGTCGGCTATGCCGGCACGGGCAAGTCGGCGTTGCTAGGCGTGGCCCGCGAGGCCTGGGAGGATGCCGGCTATCGCGTCCTGGGCCTGGCCTTGTCGGGTATCGCCGCCGAGAACCTGGAGAGCGGATCGGGCATCGCGTCTCGCACCATCGCCAGCCTGGAGCACCAGTGGGCGCAGGGGCGCGAACTGCTGGACGCGCGCGACGTGATGGTCATTGACGAGGCCGGCATGATCGGCTCGCGGCAGATGGAGCGGCTGCTGTCCGCCGCCGAGAAGGCCGGGGCCAAGGTGGTGTTGGTCGGCGATCCCGAGCAGCTGCAGGCCATCGAGGCCGGGGCGGCGTTCCGGTCGATCGCCGAGCGTCATTCCCACGTCGAGATCACCCAGGTTCGTCGCCAGCATGAGGACTGGCAGCGCGACGCGACTCGGCAGTTGGCCACCGGCCGGACGGGCGAGGCGCTGGCGGCTTACGAGGCGCGCGGCATGGTCCACGCCGCCGAGGCCCGCGACCAGGCGCGCGAGGATCTGGTCGAGCGGTGGGATCGCGAGCGGATCGCCGAGCCGGGCAAGAGCCGGATCATCCTGACCCACACCAATGACGAGGTGCGGGATCTCAATCTAACCGCGCGCGAACGGCTGCGTCAGGCCGGCGCCCTGGGCGAGGACGTCACGGTCAAGGCCGAGCGCGGCGAGCGCCAGTTCGCGGCCGGCGACCGTCTCATGTTCCTGAAGAACGATCGCGGGCTCGGGGTGAAGAACGGCATGCTCGGCGAGATCGAGCAGGTCTCGCCCACCCATATGACCGTGCGGCTCGATGCCGGACGATCGGTCGCGTTCGATTTGAAGGACTACGCCCAGGTCGATCACGGCTATGCGGCCACCATTCACAAGAGCCAGGGCGTGACGGTCGATCGGACGCACGTCTTGGCGACGCCGGGGATGGATCGGCACGGCGCCTATGTCGCCCTGTCGCGGCATCGTGACAGCGTGCAGGTCCACTACGGCCGTGACGAGTTCGAGGATCTGGGCAAGCTGACCCGCGTGCTGTCGCGCGAGCGGGCCAAGGACATGGCCAGCGACTTCGCCGAGCGACGCGACATTCATGTGCCGGCGTCGATGCGGCCCAAGGAGCCGCCGCAGCGCGAGCGCGGGATGTTCGCCGGATTCCGCCCGGCCAGCCCCGCGCATCAACCGACGGCGCCGACGCGCGATCACGACCAGCTTGCGCAGCGCCAGGCGATGGAGCGCCACGCCCGCGCCGCGGCCGACGTCATGCGCATGAACGACCGCGGCTTGCCGGTGCTCGCCCATCAGCGGCAAGCGCTGGAGCAGGCGCGCGAGGCGATGGGCAAGATCGGCCCGCATGCGGCCAAGGATCTGGAGCGCGCCTACGTCCGCGATCCGGCCTTGGCCGGCGAGACGGCCTCCGGCCGGACGCAACGGACGATCCGGGTGCTTCAGCTTGAGGCCGAAGTCCGCGCCGATCCCCGTCTGCGCGCCGATCGGTTCGTGGAGCGTTGGCAGGGCCTGGAGCGTCAGCGCTCGGCGCTGCATCGCGCGGGCGACATGACGGGCGCAGGCCAGGTCAAGGATCGCATGGGCGCCATGGCCAAGAGCCTGGAGCGCGATCCGCAGGTGGAGTCGCTGCTGCGCGCGCGCCGGCCCGAGCTGGGGCTGCCCGCCGAGATGAGCCGCAGCGTGGGTCAAAGCCTCTCTGACTACCTCGGCATCGGTCGTGGCCGGGGGCTTGGCTTGTAGGAGGATGGGATGGATCAGGACATCGGATCAGAAGCGCCGGTCGATCCGGCGGCGGTGGCGTTCGAGGCGTTGCGGCGGGAGGTGGCGCTATTGAACGTCGCTTTGGCCGGGCTCGCCGCAGAACGAGCCTCGTTTCCGGATTACAGCGAGACGCTAGGAGAGATCGCTCAAGGCGTTAGGATCGCGGTTGGGCGGATGGGGAAGCTGGCGACGAGTCCGACGTTGGCCGCGACGCCCGCTGAGATAGCGCAGCAGATCGCGGCGGCCGGTGATGAGGCCCGGCGGCGGGACCGCGCGACGTTGCATCAGGCCCAGGAGATTTTTCAACGGGCGGCTGGCGATCTTCGCGGCTGGGTCGACACGGCGCGTCTGGCCAGCGTGCAGAACTGGCGGCTTCTGCAAGCGGCGTTGGCCGGTGTGATCGGCGGGGTAGTTCTTGGCGCGAGCTTTCCGATCATCGTTGCACAAGCGGCTCCAGAACAGTGGGCTTGGCCCGAGAAGAGGGCAGCGCTCATGCTTCGGCGCGATATGTGGCCGGCCGGTGAGCGACTGCTGGCTGTTGCTGACCCGCAGCGTTGGCAGGAGATGCAAGCCGCGCGGCGGATCGTCGAGCAAAACCGCGATGTGCTGGCTCGGTGCGTAACAGCAGCTCAGAAGGCCAAGGGCGGAAAGCGCTGCCTTATCAGCGTGGACGCCCTGACCGCGTCATGATGCGCATGTTCTCGCCGTTGAATGGGGTAGCACCGAGTGCTATATATTGCTCATGACCGAGGCTAAGGAAGTCGCGCGGGTCCTCAAGACGGCTTGGTTCACCAAGGCGGCCAAGAAAGCGCTGATCAAGGACGGCGAGCTTTGCGCGGCGGTTGCGGCCGTAATGGCTGGCCAGGCCGATGATCTGGGTGGCGGGGTGTTCAAGAAGCGCCTCGACAAGAACCGTAGCCGCAGCATCATCCTGGCCAAGGGTAGAAGGTATTGGGTTTACGCCTATCTGTTCGCGAAGAAGGACAGGGCGAACATCGACGAAGATGAATTGAAGGCCTTCCGCAAGCTGGCCGATCTCTACGCCAAGAAGACCGACGTCGAGATCGACAAGGAGCTAGAGGCCAAGGTGATTGTGGAGATCTGTCATGACCAAGCGCAAGTTTAAGAGCGACGCCTTCGAGGCGATCCATGACAACGTCGCCGGGATGTACCGGGCGGGCACGATCGACAAGGCCACGATGCGCGACTTCGACGCGACGTGCCTGACCGTGCCGCCGATGATCGACCCCGCGCAGATCAAGCAGCTCCGTGAGAGCCATCACGTCAGCCAGCCGGTCTTCGCCCGCTATCTCAACACCAGCGAAAGCACGGTGGAGAAGTGGGAGGCCGGCGCCAAGAAGCCCAGCGGGGCGGCCCTCAAGCTGCTGGCGATTGTGCAGAAGTATGGGCTGCAGATCCTGGCCTAAGAATTCCGGCATCCGGGATGCAAGATCCATAGAGCTTGCACCAGTATGCACAATTTTGACACCGCACGGCTAGGCGCTAAGCACAAACTTTCCCATCCGAAGTGTCTATGCGAGGGGGGCGTCAATTAAAATTTAAAGCTATGATCATGAATAATAGCATTGATTTCGTCTGTTCAAATTTAAGCAGTAGAGTGATACCGTTATTCAAAATCTGACAATCAAATCTCCAAAGAACTTTGTCTTTTACCCTGCCTTAGTCTTGAGCGAAGTCGAGCTGGGATGTCTCGCCAGCCAGCCAGCCAGCCAGCCAGCCAGCCAGCCAGCCAGCCAGCCAGCCAGCCAG
>CAYRTE010000080.1:0-14184 GCA_964427205.1 uncultured Caulobacter sp. | reverse complement strand
GCGCCGAAGGGAGCCATCCTTAAATCTCACGGCGAGACGATCGCCGGTCTGACCAGGTTGCTCAAGGACGGCGCTCCGCGCCGCCGCGGAGCGGCTGGCCGCAGGCCAGTCCTTGACCAACCTGGTCAGACCGGCACGCTGCAGCCTCCAAGAGATTTAAGGGTGAGCGGGACGCAGGGGCGTCCGCTTGTTGGCAATGAGCCAAAGACCGCTTTCGACCCTGAGCAGACTCTAAGCTCGCCCGCCTCTTGTCATCGGGCCGATTGATTTAAACGGGCCAAGGTTGGTCGCGTCCCACGTTTTGGTGAATGGAACCGGCTCGTGCCCTGATGGTCGGACAAACATCACAACCGGACTTCTAACGTCGATGATCACGCCAACATCCACAATAAAGTAGAAGCGGTCTGGCGAAATCCAGAGCAAATCGATCGCCTTGCTCGTCGGGATCGGATCTAGCGGGCTTGATAGTCCGTGAAACTCGACCGGGACGCTATCCGCTGCCGAGCCTAAGCCAGCCTGCTCAAGCGTGCGCTGTATGGCAGTCTCAAAGAGGATCGCGAAACTATCCTTGTCCATGCTCCCAAGCTTAGGGGAGGCAAGGTCCGACAACCACCTATTGTTGACATTCAAATGCCCGCTGTCGGGCACCCTCATTCATTGCGTTATTGATGGTGGGCGTCGGCAGGCGGTCCTAAACCGGCATTTGCCGGGATGTCTCCGAGCGCCGTATTAGCTTACGCTCGACCGATGACCTGGTCCCCGCCCAAGGAACGTTCGACGACACTTCTCAACGCCGTCCGTGTTTTGAGGATTTTCGCGCGCCTCGTTGAACTGAAACGCTCCCTAGAGGCGGCAAGTCCTGACCCTGGGTTAAATTTCTGGAATATTCAGTACGGCGGGTTGATGAACCTGAGCGTGATCGAATGGTGCAAGCTATTCGGGGGCGACAAGAATAACGACCTTCACTGGAAGAACGTCTACGCAAATAGCATCGACGATTTCCGAAGCCGGATGATTAAAGCGAGCGGCGTTTCGCCCTCGGTTTGGACGGCTTACCACAGCCACCTTAAAAGTTGGCGTGACCAAGAATTCGCGCACCAGGATATTGATGCGCGACCTCGCGAGAATTACCCGCATTTCGATATTGCTCTAGCCGTAGCGCGCTTCTACCACGCTGAACTTATTGCCGAATTGGACGACCTGAAGGTGTCATCACTGCCGAAAGACTTGGACCAATGGCGAAAACGCTATCGGGAAGAGTTCGACCTCGCGGCCCCCATTGCACTTGCCTCAACTACTCACTTGGCGAGACGTTAAGAACGGGACTGCCTGCGCGGCATCAAGCGAGCGCTAATGCGGGCTGTGGGCTCGGACAGCCGTGCATGGTGTAGCGCAGCGAAGCTCGAAGCAACGTCCGCCCACCACCCTTCCCGGACCTTGGCGGTGTCCGCTTTTAGGCCACGTGTCGCTCGGCCTGCGCGCCCAGCGCGTGGCGCCGGCGGAGAACCCTAGGCCCGCTCCGCCTTGCCCCGCGCCGTCAGCCAATACATCACCGGCGTCGCCACCCGCGACAGCACGGTCGAGGTGATCAGCCCGCCGATGATCGCGATGGCCAGCGGCGAGTAGAGACCCGACCGCTCCAGCGCCAGGGGCAGCAGCCCGCCGATCGCCGTCACCGAGGTCAGGAGGACCGGCAGGAACCGCACCTCGCCGGCCTTTTCGATGGCGTCGTGCAGGCCCATGCCCTCGCGCCGCAGTTGTTCGGTGAAGTCGACCAGCAGGATCGAGTTCTTGATCTCGATGCCGATCAGGGCGATCAGGCCGATGGTGGCCGTGAAGCTCAGCGAATTGCCGGTGATCGCCAGGGCCGCCACGGCGCCAAAGATGCCGAACGGGATGATGCCGGCCACGACCAGGGCCGTCTTGAACTTCTGGAACTCCAGAACCAGCACCGCCAGGATCCCGAACACCGCCACAAGCACGGCCGCGCCCAGGCCGGCGAAGCTTTCCGACTGGGCCTCGGCCTGGCCGCCCAGGGTCAGGCGATAGCCAGGGGGCATGGGCAGCTCCTTTTCCAGCCGCGCGACGACGTCCTGCGTCACCTTGGCGGCCAGGAAGCCGGTGGCGACATAGGACGTGACCGTCACCGTCCGCTCGCGGTCGAAGCGGTCGATGCGGGCCGGGCTGGATTTCAGGGTCGGGGTGGCGATGGCGTCGAGCGGCGCGGCCAGGCCGTCGGCGGTGGGCACATAGACCCCCTTCAGGGCCGAGAGCGGATTGCGCGCCGCGCCGTCGGACTGCTCCATCGGCAGCCGCACCTTGACCGCATAGTCGTCGCCGTCCGGATCGCGGAAGCGGGCGGTTTCCTCGCCCGACAGCGCCAGGCGCGCCACGCGCCGCGCGGCGCCGGCCGGCACGCCCAGGGCCGAGGCCTTGGCCTCGTCGACGCCGAGATCCAGATCGGTGCGGTCCAGGCGGATGGGGTTGGTGACGTCGCGCGTCCCCGGCGTGGCTTTCAGGATCTCCTCGGCGCGGGCGGCCAGGGCCTTCAGCGCATCGAGGTTCTGGCCGGTCAGGCGGATGGCGACCGGCGCGTCGATCGGCGGACCGTTCTCGAAGGTGACGACGCTGATCCGCGCGCCGGGGAAATTGGCGAAGTCCTTGCGCAGGCCGTCCAGCACCTGATCGCTCTTGCCGGCCTCCCAGGCCTTCAGGCTGACAAAGACCTCGGCATAGGTCGTGGCGCTCTCGCGCTGCTGCTGGTTGTAGAAGATCTGCGGATTGCCGCGCCCCAGATTGGCGGCCCGCCAGGTGACTTCCGGGGTGGCTTTCAGGCGCTGCTCGACAAATTTCAGGGCGCGGTCGGTGCGGGCCAGGGACGAGCCGTCAGGGGTTTCGATCCGCACCAGGAACTGCGGCGTTTCGGCCGGCGGGAACAGGCTGGAGCCGATCAGCTTCAGCATCGGATAGGTGGTCAGGCACAGGGCCAGCATGATCGCCAGCGCCGCCCACGGCCGCGCCAGGGCGCGGTGCAGCACCGGGCGATAGAAGCGGTGAATGCCGCCATTGACCGCCTGCAGGATGGCGTTGCCCTCGGGGTCGGAATGCTTGTCCAGGATCCGACTGGCCAGGAACGGGATGATGGTCATCGAGACCAGCAGCGAGGCGGCGATCGTGCACAGCACCGTCACCGGCAGCGACTTGATATAGGCCCCCGAGCCGGCGGGCAGGGCCATCAGCGGCAGGAAGGCCAGCATCAGGGTCGCGGTGCAGCCGATCACCGCCAGGCCGATCTGGCGGGTGCCGTTGACGGCGGCTTGCGTGCGCTCCTCGCCCTCGCGGATGCGGCGGGCGATGTTCTCGGTGATGACGATGCTGTCGTCGACCAGCAGGCCCAGCGACAGCACGAAACCGGCGATCGAAAGCTGGTTGAGGGTAAAGCCAAAGGCCTGCAGCATCGACAGGCCGATCAGCAGCGACAGCGGGATCGAGACCATCACCACCAGCCCGGCGCGCGGACCCAGCGGCAGCAGGGTGATCAGCACCAGAACCAGGGCGATGCCGAAATCGCGGAACAGGTTGCTCAGGCGATGCTTGACGTTTTCGGCCTGGACGAAGCCGCGCTGCAGCTTCACGCCGGCGGGCAGGATCTTTTCGTAGTCGTCCAGCACCTGCTTGACGCCCTTGGTGATCCTGGCGACGTCCTGGCCGTCCTTCTGGGTCACGGTCAGGAACACCGCGCGCTGGCCGTTGAAGCGGGCCAGATGGGTGGGCTCGGCCTGCGCCCAGGCCACCTTGGCGACGTCGCGCACGCGGGTCACCTGGCCGCCGGCCGAGCGCACGGGCGTGTCGCCCACCGCCTCCAGCGAGCGGAAGGCCCCACCGGACTTGACGTTGAACCGTCTCTCCCCGGCCTGAACGGCGCCGATCGGCGTCTCGGCGCCGGCCGAGCGCAGGGCGTCTGCTACGGCGGTGGCGGGCAGTTTCAGAGCCGACAGCCGGGCCAGGTCCAGCGTGACCTGCACCTCGGACGACGGCGCGCCCCAATAGCGGGCCTCGCGCACGCCAGGCACCCGGTCCAGCCGCTCGCGCAGGCGGTCGGCGGTCTTTTCCAGGCGGCGCATCGGCAGCACGTCGCTGGTCAGGGCCATCTGGACGATGGCCACCTCGGTGGTGCGGACCCGCTGGATATCGAGGCGGGCGATGCCGGCGGGCAGGCTGCCGCGAATGGCGTTCACCTCGCGCACGACCTGATCGTATTTGCGTTCCGGATCGACATCCCAGGTGAAGTGGACACGCACCACGGCCGCGCCGTCGGCGCTGGTTGACTCGACCTTGTCGATACTGTCGAGGCCATCGACAGCGTCCTCGATCGGGTCGACGACCAGTTGCTCCATCTCCGAGGGCTCGGCGCCGGGCAGGACCGCGCGGATGATGACGATCGGGATCGGGAAGTGCGGATCCTCCGACCTTGGAATGCTGGTGAAGGCGTTGAAGCCCAGCATGACCAGCAGGCCGAACGCCACCAGGGTGAACTGCCAGCGGTGCACCGCTATTCCCGCGAGGTCGAACTTCACAGCTAGTTTCCTCCGGCCAGCTTGGCCGGATCCACCACGCGCACCTTCTCGCCGTCAGAGACGAAGCCGGCGCCGGCGGTGATCACCTGGGCGCCGTCGGCCAGGCCCGAGACCAGGGCGTCGTCGCCGTCGAAACCGCCAAAGGCCACGGCGGTGCGGCGGGCCACGCCGCCATCCAGCCGCAGCACGAAGGCGCGGGCGCCCTGCGCCTCCAGCACCGCCTCGGCGGGAATGCGGGCAAAGCCGGCGCCGGCGCTGGCGTCGGCGCGCACCGACAGTTCGGCGCTGGCGATCTGGCCGCTGCGCAGGTCGGGTCGCCCCGCCAGTTCGATCTCGACCGTGACGACTCCGGTGCGGGTGTCGGCCGCTTCGCCCACGCGGGTGACTGTTCCATTGAGGGGCTGCGCGCCCAGGTCCTCGACCTTGACGCGCGCGCTGTCGCCAACCCGCACACGGGCGGCGTCGCGCGCCGCCAGGGGCAGGCGTAGAACCAGCGGGCTGGTCAGGTCGGCGACACGGGCCACCACCTGGCCGGGTTGCACCACCTCGCCGGTCTGGGCCGTGCGCGCCAGCACCACGCCGGAGGCGGGCGAAACCAGTTGGGCCCAGCGGCGGTCGAAGGCGGCCGAGCCATGGGCCGCCTGGGCCGATTTCAGCACGCTCTGGCGGTCGTCCAGCCGCTGGCGGCTGACATAGCCCTTCTCGAACAGCGCCTTGTCACGCTCGACGTCGCGGCGGGCGCGCTCCAGGTCGGCCGAGGTCTGCTGCTGACGGGCGTCCAGATTGGCTGGATCGATGGTGGCGATCACCTGGCCGGCTCGCACGCTGTCGCCGGCCTCGACGCTCATCCGGGTCAGGACCCCCGCGATGCGGAACGACAGCGCCATTTCGCGGCGGCGTTCCAGCGTGCCGGTTCCCGACACTGTCGCGGCGGCGTTGGGCGCGGCCACGCGGGCGGCCTCGACCGGGGTTGGCTGGGCGGGGGCTTCGGCTTCTTTGGTCTTGCCGCCGCAGGAGGCCAGCAGGGGCAGGGCGGCCGCGAAGACAAACGGTCGCCAGGCGCGTTGGAGGAGGGGCAGGGGAGAGCGCCGCATCGTCCTTGCTCCAGATCAATCGATGATAAGTTATCAGTGATAGATTGTTGTGGCTTGTCAAGCTCGGCGCGGAGTGATGAAGGTCGGAAAATGAAGACGCCAACCACGCGGTCGCCGCGTAAAGCCAAGGGTCACGGCGCCGAACGCCGCGAGGAGATTCTGGACGCCGCCCTGACCCTGTTCAGCGCGCGCGGGGTTCACGCCGTCTCGACCCGGCAGATCGCCGAGCTGGCCGGGATCTCGCAACCCGCGCTCTACGCCTATTTTTCCACCAAGGACGACATGGCCGCCGAGCTGTGCGTGCGGGCCTTCGCGATCCTGATCGAGCGAATGACCGCCGCGCGGGTCGGGCACGTGCCGACCGCCGAGAACTTCGAGCGGGCCTTGCGGGTCTATGTCGATTTCGGAATCGAGAGCCCCAACGCCTATCGCGTGGCCTTCATGGTCGAGAAGGGGCCCCACGGCGAGTTTCTGGACAAGACCAACAGTCGGCCGATGATCGCCGGGCTGGAAGCCTTCGAGCTGTTCCGCGATATCGTCGGCGAATACCAGGCGGCGGGGCTGACCGTTCTGGACGATGCGCAACTGGCCACCCAGACCCTGTGGGCCGGCCTGCATGGGCTGGTGTCGCTGCTGATCGCCCGGGCGGAGTTTCCGTGGGTCGAGCGCGAAACCCTGATCGCCGCCCATATCGCCATGCTGCGGCGTGGCGCGCTGAAGTAGACCCCTTTGATGGAGCAGCATGGCAAAGTCGGGCGCGTGAGCCTATATCCGCGCCTTGATTTTACCGGAGCCCTCCATGGCCAAGCTGCAGCCCCTTCAGTCGTTCAGCCTGCAAGAGACCGAGGATGGCTATCGCCTGCTGGTTTCGGCCATCGGCGGCGACACCCTCTATGTCTCGATCACCGCCGAGCAGATGGACGACATCATCGACTCGCTGGAACTGGCGACCGGCGGCGAGGGTGAAGAGGCTGGTGAAGACGAGGGCGAGTTCTAGGACGGCCCGGCCGCCAGCAACCCCGCCACCTCGCGCAGGGCCCGCGCCAGGGTCGCTGCCTTGCCAGGCGCGCCGAGCGACAGCCGAACGCCCTCCCGCGTGACCCCGGGCGCGCGGAACGTCTCGGCGTCGACCAGCGACAGCCCCCGCGCCCGCGCCGCCTCCGGCAGGCGGCCCCGGCTCCAGCCGGCCGGCAAGTCCAGCCAGACATGCAGACTCTCAGCCCCTCCCGCCGCCTCCGGCAGGATCTGGGCCGCCAGACCTCGTCGCTCCATCGCCTCTCGCCGCACGCCGTCCAGCACCCTCGACGCGTCGCCCTCGCGGATCCAGTTGGTGACCACGGCCGCCATCAGCGGCGCGGGCATCTGGGCGATGGCGTGCAGGGCCCGGGCCGTCTCGGCCACGCGATGCGCCGGGGCGACCACGAAGGCGATCCTTAGGCCGGGCGACAGGGTCTTGGCGGCGGTGGCGATGTGGAACACGCCGTCTGGCCACAGGCTGGCCAGGGCGGGCAGGCGCGCGGTCGGCAGCAGGCCGTAGGCGTCGTCCTCGAGGATCGCCACGCTCGCCGCCCTGGCGACGGCGACAATGGCTTCGCGCCGTTCCAAACCCATGGTCGCTGTGGTCGGGTTCTGGAAGGTGGGCGTGCAGCAGATCGCCCGGGGTCGGTGCTCGGCGCAGAGCTTCGCGAGAGCCTTCGGTTCCAGGCCTTCGTCATCCATGGGGCAGGGGATGACGCGCAGGCTCCGCTGGGCCGCGGCGGCCAGCAGGCCGGGATAGGTCAGGGCCTCGACCAGGATCGTCTCGCCGGGCCGGGCCAGCATCGCCAGCAGGGCGCTGAGCGCGGTCTGGGCGCCGCTGCCGATCAGCATCCGCTCCGGCGCCACTTCGCCCAGGGTGGGCGCCAGCCAACTGGCCGCGGCCGCACGCTGGGCCAGCGACCCGGCGCCGGGGTGATAGGCCATCAAGACCGCCGGATCGGTGCGCGCCAGCACCGCCCCGGTCGTTTCGCGCAGCAGGGCGGCCAGGTTCAGGCCATGCGGCTGGGGCGGCAGGTTCATCGACAGGTCAACGAGGCCCGCCTCGTCCTCGCCAGCCTGGCCCCTGACAAAGGTGCCGCGCCCGGTGGTCGCCTCGATCAGGCCACGCTCGCGAGCCAGGGCATAGGCGCGGGTGACCGTGGTGAAGTCGACGCCGACCAGCCGGGCGACCTCGCGCTGGGCCGGGATCTGGTCGCCGGCCTGCAGCTCGCCCCGCGCGATGGCCGCTTCCAGCGCCTGGGCCAGGCGCTTGTAGGTGGGACCGGTCAGGCCCTCGGCGCGTTTCAGCCAGGCGGCCGAAGGATGCGACAGCATGGCGGTTGTCTCGCGGCCCGCAAATACATACATTGTATCGGTAATGTATGCAGTAATCGCACGATTGTAGGAAGGGCTTTTGATGGCCGATCCGCTCTACAACTCCCCGTCGCCCATCGTCTCGGGCCTGCGCTGCCGCTGTCCGCGTTGCGGCGAGGGCAAGCTGTTCAAGGGGTTCCTGAAGCTGGCCCCGGCCTGCGATCGCTGCGGTCTGAGCTACGCCTTCGCCGACCCCGCCGACGGCCCGGCCTTCTTCGTGATGAGCGGCGTCGGCATCATCGTGATCGGCGTGTTCGCATGGGTCGAGGTGGCCTATCATCCGCCGGTCTGGGTGCATTTCGCCACGGTGTTCCCGGCCTTGCTGGCGGGGTGCCTGGGAACGCTTCGGCCCGTGAAGGCCTGGCTGGTGGCGTCGCAATACATCCACAAGGCCGAGGAAGGCCGGTTCGAAAGCGTGGGCCGTCACGACTATGACAGCCGGCGGATGTAGGGCTACTTCTTCTCCAGCAACAGCTGACCGCGCTTTTGCAGCTGGTCCCGGATTTTGCCCGCGATCATGCCCAGCATTCCGGGCAGGACGATGTCGAGGCGGACCATGTCGCCCAGCACATCCATCGTGCCGCTGATCGTCTGGCCCATCGCCACGGCCGAGAAGGTCATGGTGTCGCCCTCCCACGACTGGTGAATCTTGTCGGCGCCGCCGCCCGGGATCTGGCCGGCCATCTGGGCGAAGCCGGTCTCGATCCGCCGCCGCGCCTCGACCGCGCCGAGCTGGTGGGGAATGGTGATCGTGATCGGCTTGGACATGCTGAGACTCTGATGAAGGTTCGGGGTCAACGCCCTGAAGATAGGAACGGTTCGGCGTCACGGAACATGCGTCCGTTTTCGACGTAGGCAGGGGCGAGTGTGGGGCGTCCCAGGAGCACGCCATGACCGACTACGCCATGATCCAGTATTACACCGCCCCGCGCCGTTCGGTCTCGCGTCGTCAGGGGCGGCCGGGACGTCCCTCGGGTCTGCTGGGCGCGGTGAACTATGGCGGCGTGCTGCTGGTCTGGGCAGGACTGTTTCTGATCAATCCGCCTCTGGCCCTGAAGGTGTTTCGCGAGCGCCGCGCCGACTCGCCGATCCGCCGCGACTGGCGCTGGTAGAGGTCTCGCCAAGGCCAGCGAACAATGACAAGCCTTGGCCCATGTCGCTGTCCGTCTCCGCCCGCGCCGTCCATCACCCGCTGAAAGCGCCGTTCCGCATCTCGCGCGGCGTCAAGACCGCCGCCGAGGTGGTGGTGGTCGAGGCCCGCTGCGGCGATCATGTCGGCCGCGGCGAGAGCGTGCCCTATGCCCGCTATGACGAGACGGTCGAGGGCGTGCTGGAACAGCTTGGGCCCGCCCTGGCGGCGCTTAAACGCGATGGTCAGGACAGTATCGACCACGGAGCCGCCCTGGCGCTGCTCGCCCCCGGCGCGGCGCGCAACGCCCTGGACTGCGCCCTGTGGGACCTGCGCGCCAGGCTCACCGGCGTCAGCGTCGCGGAGGCCACGGGGCTGCCGGTTCCCACTTCGCTGGTGACCGCCGTCACGGTCAGTCTGGATGCGCCCGAGGCCATGGCCGCCGCCGCCCGGGCCGTGGCCGACGCGCCGCTGATCAAGGTCAAGCTGTCCGCCGAGGACCCCGCCGCCCGCCTGCGCGCCGTCGCCGCCGCCGCGCCGAACGCTCGCTTCATCGTCGATCCCAACGAGGGCTGGACGTTCGAGATCCTGCACGGCCTGCGCGCGCTGCTGGCCGACCTGCCGATCGCGCTGGTGGAGCAGCCCCTGCCGGCCGACGCCGACCATCCGCTTGACGGCTATGACCCGCCCTACGTGATCTGCGCCGACGAGTCGGTGCATGTCGGCGGCGACCTGGCCGCCCTGCGCGGCCGCTACCAGGCGGTGAACCTCAAGCTGGACAAGACCGGCGGCCTGTCCGAAGCCGTGCGGATGCTGGAGCAGGCGAGGGGGCTGGGCTTCCAACTGATGACCGGTTGCATGGTGGCGTCGTCGCTGGGCGTGGCGCCCGCGCTGCATCTGGCCGGGGCCTGCCAGTTCGCCGATCTCGACGGGCCCTGGTGGCTGGCCGTCGATCATCCCGGCGGTCTGCGGGTCGAAGGCGGGGTGATCACCCCGCCCAAACCCGGATTCTGGGGCGACGGGATCGAGGCGCCGGGCCTTTGGCTTTGACGCCGGGCCCGCCCCACCTTCGCCCCAAAGCGTGACCATGGTTTTCCGTGCTTGGCGGAGGACCTCATGCGAGACAAATGGCTTATCGCGGGAGGCTTGCTCAGCGCCGCCGCCGCGCTGCTGCATATCGCGGTGATCGCTGGCGGACCCGACTGGTACCGGTTCTTTGGCGCGGGCGAGGGCATGGCGCGGGCGGCCGAGCGGGGGTCCTGGGTTCCCACCGTGATCACCCTGGGCATCGCGACCATCCTGGCGATCTGGTCAGCCTACGCCTTTTCCGGCGCGGGGCTGATCCCGCGGCTGCCCCTGATCCGCACGGGGCTTGTGACGATCAGCGCGATCTATCTGGCGCGCGGCCTGATCCTCTTTCCAACCCTGGTCCTGAAGCCCGACCTGATCGACGCCTTTACGGTCTGGAGCTCGCTGATCGTGCTGGCCTACGGCGTGGCCTATGCCGTCGGGACCTGGCGATCCTGGGCGCGATTGGGCCAAAAGACCTGATCACGCCGGCTGATGTCTACCGGTGTCATCGGCGTGCTATCGCTAACCCGCGAGCGGAGACTCACGGGAGGTGGCGATGAACTGGCTTTGGATCGGGATGGCGCTGCTGGCGACCGTTCCGGCGGCGCACGCCTCGGCCGAAACCCGCCTTCGCGTGGCGCCCACGGGCGCGGCCTATGCCAGCGTCCAGAGCGCGGTTGACGCCCTGCCCGCCGAGGGCGGGGTGATCGAGATCGCGCCGGGGACCTATCGCGAGAAGCTCAACGTCTCGAAGGCTCATGTCCGCTTCAAGGGGCTGGGCCGGAAGCCCGAAGACGTGGTGCTGGTGTGGGGCGACGCCTCGGCCACGGTTGGCGGCACCTTCAAGAGCGCCTCGGTGACGATCACCGGCGACGATTTCCAGGCTCGAAACCTGACCGTCGCCAACGACTATCACCTGAAGGCGACCGTCCCGTCCCAGGCCGTGGCGCTGTTCGTCAACGGCGACCGGGCGGTGTTTGATCGCCTGCGGCTGCTGGGCGCCCAGGACACCCTCTATGCCGGCCACCGCAAATGCGCGCCGGGCGTGGCCTGCCAGAACAGTCGGCAGTATTTCCGCGATACCTATATCGAGGGCCATGTCGACTTCATCTTCGGCGACGGCAAGACGGTGTTCGAACGCTGTCATCTGCACGCGATCGCCCATGACGGGGTGTTCTTCACGGCCCAGAGCCGCCTGACGCCGGAGCAGGACAGCGGCTATGTCTTCGATCGCGCCAGGGTGACCGTCGATCCCAGGGCGACCGGCGTCTTCCTCGGGCGAGCCTGGCGGCCCCATGCCACGGTGGTGTTCCTGAACGCCAGGTTGGGCAAGGGGCTGGACCCCAAGGGCTGGCGCGAATGGACCCCCGGCAAGACCCAGACGTGGGAGACGGCCTATTTCGCCGAGTATCGCTCCACGGGGCCTGGCGCGAACCCCAGGGGGCGCGAACCGTGGACTCATCAACTGGGCAAGGCGCAGGCGGCGCGGTGGTCCATGCCGGCCTACCTGCACGGTTCCGATGGCTGGACGCCGAAGGTGGAGATGTAGGCCTCGCCCCCTTGATCCCGTGATGCGGCGCGGCACACAGTAGGATCATGGTCGAGAATCCCCTGGAACGCCTGGACACCTTCGAGCTGGTCAAGCTGGGCAAGGCCTCGGTGACGGTCGGCGGGCTCGCGGCGGCCCTGTTCATCATCGCCGTGGCCCTGATCGCTTCGCGGCTGACGGCGGCCGGCCTGCAGCGCCTGCGGGCCCGGGCGGCCGGCAGCGCCGCCTCGCTGTATATCGTCGAGAAGGTGCTGACCTACGGCCTGGTGATCATCGGCTTCGTGGCGGGCCTATCGACCATGGGCCTGGATCTCACCTCGCTGGCGGTGTTCGCCGGCGCCCTGGGCGTGGGCGTGGGTCTTGGCCTGCAGGGCATGGTCAAGGACTTCGCCTCGGGCATTTCGCTGGTGTTCGAGCGGCTGGTGGCGGTGGGCGACTTCGTCGAACTGCCCAACGGCCAGCGCGGCGTGGTGCATGAGGTTGGCCCGCGCGCCACCCGCATCCGCACCAATGACAGCACCGACCTGATCGTGCCCAACTCGGTGCTGGTCAACGACCTGGTCATCAACTGGACCCTGCGCAACACCAACCGCCGCATCCGCGTGCCCTTTGTCACCGCCTTCGGGGTCGACAAGCAGAAGGTGCGCGAGGCGGTGCTGAAGGCGGCCAGGAGCGTGCCCTTCACCTCGCCCGACGACGCCGTGCGCCGCACCCAGGTCTGGCTGGTCGGCTATGGCGAGCACGCCCTGAAATTCGAGCTGATCGTCTGGCCCACGGTCGAGGCGGTGCGCCGCCCGGCGGCGATCTTCGCGGCCTATACCTGGGCGATCGACGACGCCTTGCGCGATGCGCGGATCGAGATCCCCTATCCGCAGCGCGACATCCGGGTGCGCGGCCTGTTCGGCGAAGAGGGCGAGGACGCCCTGACCAGCCTTAAGCTGGAACCCGCCGCCCGACGCCGCAGCAAGGCCAAGGCCGCCAAGCCCGGCTCCAGCAATGACGCCGCCCTGGACCTGGAACGCGAGGATCCGGACGACCCGCCGATGCCGCCCCAGACTCCGCCGCCAAAAGGCTGAGGTTTCTGAACGCTGATAAGCTGAGCTCTTGACGGCTCTACCGCGCCGCCGCAATCTTCTCGCAACTGCGAAAAGAACAGCAGGCGTGACAGCCGAAAGCCGACGCCGGTTTCGGCGCCCGTCACGCGGCGAGCAAGAACGGGGAGATTGCGGATGAAGACCGCGCGAGGCTTTTTCAAACCTTTGGCCATCGGCGCGCCCGCGCCCTATCGCGACCTGCCGGCTCGCGTGGAGCGCATGATCCATTTCGTGCCGCCGCACCTGGACAAGGTGCGCGCCAAGGTTCCGGAGATCGCGCCCACCGTCGATGTGATCCTGGCCAACCTGGAAGACGCCATTCCCGCCGACGCCAAGGGCGCGGCCCTGGCCGGGACGATCGCCATGGCCCGGGACGTGGATTTCAAGGCCCTGGGCGTTGGCCTGTGGGTTCGGATCAACTGCCTCAACTCGCCCTGGCACCTGGACGAGGTCTCGACCCTGGTCGAGAAGGCCGGCGACAGGATCGACGTCATCATGGTCCCCAAGGTCGAGGGGCCGTGGGATATCTTCTACATGGACCAGCTGCTGGCCTCGCTGGAAGCCAAGCATGGCGTCACCCGGCCGATCCTGCTGCACGCCATTCTGGAGACGGCCGAGGGCGTGATGAATGTCGAGCAGATCGCGGGCGCCAGCCCGCGCATGCAGGGCATCTCGCTGGGCCCCGCGGATCTGGCCGCCAGCCGCGCCATGAAGACCACCCGCGTGGGCGGCGGCCATCCCGGCTATCGCGTCATCGAGGATCCGCACGCCGACGGCTCGCCCCGCGCCTCGGTGCAGCAGGACCTGTGGCACTATACGTTCGCCAAGATGGTCGACGCCTGCGCCGCCCACGGCATCAAGCCGTTCTACGGTCCGTTCGGCGCGATCGATGATCCGGTCGCCTGCGAGCAGCAGTTCCGCAACGCCTTCCTGATGGGCTGCGCCGGGGCTTGGAGCCTGCACCCCAGCCAGATCGCCATCGCCAAGCAGGTCTTCAGTCCGGCCCCCGATGAGGTGATCTTCGCCAAGCGCATCCTCGAAGCCATGCCAGACGGCACGGGCGTGGCGATGCTGGACGGCAAGATGCAGGACGACGCGACCTGGAAGCAGGCCAAGGTCATGGTCGACTGCGCCCGGCAGATCGCGGCCAAGGACGCGGAGTATGCGGCGCTGTATGGGTTTTAAGGTCCTCCCCCTAGCGGGGGAGGTGTCGGCGTAGCCGACGGAGGGGGAAGTGACTGCTGACCCATTGCGGTCTTCCCCCACCGGCCTCCGGCCG
>CAYRTE010000079.1:0-14186 GCA_964427205.1 uncultured Caulobacter sp. | reverse complement strand
TGTCGAAGTCGGGCATGGATACCCGCTCGGGATTGAGGAACCGCTCGAACAGCAGACCAAACCGCAGCGGATCCAGATCGGTGATAGTCAGCACCCAGGCGACCAGCGAACCGGCGCCCGAACCCCGTCCTGGGCCCACGGGGATGCCGTGCGACTTGGCCCACTTGATGAAGTCCGACACGATCAGGAAGTAGCCGGGGAACCCCATCCGCTTGATGATGCCAAGCTCGAAATCCAGGCGATCCCAGTAGACTTGCTCTTCCATAGCAAGCTCCAGACCGTCGAGTCGCATTCTGAGGCCTTCGCGGGCCTGATGCTCCAGTTCCTCGGGCTCGGTGCGACCACCGGTCGTCGGAAAGCTGGGTAGAATCGGGTCGCGCTTCTTGACCAAAAAGGCGCAGCGACGAGCGATATCGATCGTGTTGTCGCAGGCTTCGGGCAGGTCCGAGAACAGCTTGCGCATGTCGGCGGCGGGCTTGAACCAGTGCTCGGGCGTCACCCGTCGCCGTTCATCCTGTCCCACGAACGCGCCATCCGAGATACAGAGCAGCGCGTCGTGGGCGTCATACAGCTCGGGCTTGGCGTAGTAGACGTCGTTGGTGGCGACCAGCGGGACGTCGTGTTCATAGGCCCAGTTGACCAGACCCGGCTCGGCGGCAGCCTGGCGCGGCAAGCCGTGCCGTTGCAGCTCGACATAGAACCGGTCGCCGAACACCCGGCTCATCTCCGCCAGGGCTTGGATGGCCTCGGCGCTCTTGCCGGTCGCGAACAGGGCGTCCACCGGGCCGTCCACACCGCCCGACAGCATGATCAGGCCCTCGGCATGCTCGACCACCTTCGCCCAGGGCACGATCGGTTCGGCCAGTTCGCCGCTTTCCAGATAGGCGATCGACGAGAGTTCGGAGAGATTGAGGTAGCCGCGCTCGTTCTGGGCCAGCAGGGTGATGGTCGGCGCCCGCGCCCAGCGCTCAGTCGGACCCGCGCCGATACCCGACACTGGCAGAGCGCAGCCGATGATCGGCTGTATCCCAGCGTCCTTGGCGTAGGACGAATATTCCAGCGCCCCGAACAGATTGGCCCGGTCGGTCAAACCAGCCGCGGGCATGCCGGCGGCCTCGGTCATCTTGCCGATCACGTCGGCCTTGATGGCCCCTTCCAGCAGGGAATAGGCCGAACGAACTCGAAGGTGGACGAAGCCCTGTCCCTCATCGTCCGCCATGGTCCATGCCTCCGCTCAGTCGACTCAGGCCACCAACTGGGCGACCGAGCACATCATCCAGACGAAGCTGGCCACAGACACAAGGGCCAAAGACTCTCGAGCGATACGGATCATCGGAACCTCCACACATTTCTTGTTTTGTTCCATATTCTGGTTTTGTTCCGTTCACAAGATGTTCCGCGACGATCCACTGTGTTTTCTTCGGGCGAGTCATTCGATGCACAGTTGGTGGGCCCCTCACCCTCTGGTTCTCGTCCCCGGATCAGGCCAGATCACACCATGCGCCTGATCATCGACACCGACACCGCAGGGGATGACGTCTTCTCCCTCATGCTCGCCCTCACCCGCCCCGGCGTCATCGTGGAAGCGATCACAATCGCCCACGGCAATGTAGGCTTCGTCCAGCATTCCGAGAACGCCCTGACCACGCTGGAGGTTTGCGGCAAGGCCGGCGAGGTTCCGGTCTATCTGGGCGCCCAGAAGCCGTTCTCGCGCGCGCCGCTCGATGCGGCCTATGTGTTCGGCGCTGACGGGATGAGCGACAGTGCTTTTCCTCTCACCGTTCAGCGCCCCTCCGAAGGCCATGCGGTCGACGAGATCGTGCGTCGAGTGATGGCCGAGCCGGGCCAGATCACCCTCATTGCCCAGGCTCCGCTGACCAATATCGCCCTGGCCTATCTGCGCGAGCCTCGCATCGCCGAAGCGGTGAAGCATCTGTGGATCATGGGCGGCACCGACAATGGCGTCGGCAATGTCACGCCTGCGGCCGAGTATAATTTCTATGTCGATCCCGAGGCGGCCAAGATCGTCATCAATGCTGGCTTCAAGCTGTCGATCGTCACCTGGACCGAGACATTGCGCGACGGGCTGCTCGATCTAGACCAGCTTGGCCAACTGGAGGCCCTGGGCTCCCCGCGCGCCCGGTTCTTCAACGACGTCAATCGCGCCTCCCTGGCTTTTGCCCAGGAAACCGAGGGCCTTAACGGCAGCCTGCACCCTGACGCCCTGACCTGTGCTCTGGCGCTGGACGAGGATCTGATCCTGGAGTCCGAACAGGCCGTCGTCGACGTCGAGATCCTGGGCGAGCTGACGCGAGGTTATCTCAGCGTCTCACACAACATTCTGCCGGATATCGAACTGGCCGATCCCTCGCTGAAGCGAAGGACGCCAAACGCGCGCGTGATCAAGAAGATCGACCAGACCGGCTTTTTCGCCGCGATGCGCCAAGCGCTGCTGTGACTTAGAAAGTCTGAGCTTCCAGGTGACCGTCCTTCAGAGCGAAGACGCGGTCCATGTAGCGGGCTAAGTCCATGTTGTGCGTGGCGATCAGCGCGGCGACACCCTGGCCGCGCGCCAGGCTGTAGAGCGACTGGAACACCGCGGCGGAGGTCGCCGGGTCCAGATTGCCGGTGGGCTCGTCGGCCAGCAGTAGCTGGGGCTTGTTGGCCAAGGCGCGAGCGATGGCCACGCGCTGTTGCTCGCCGCCTGACATCTGGGCCGGCTGGTGGTGTATGCGAGCGGTCAGACCCAGCTCGCCGAGCAGTTCCTCGGCGCGGCCGTTGGCCTCGGCGCGGGTGCGCCCGGCGATCATGCCGGGCATGGCGACATTCTCAAGAGCGCTGAACTCAGGCAGCAGGTGGTGGAACTGGTAGACGAAGCCCACCGTGCCCAGACGGATACGTGTTCGCACGCGCTCGGACAGCTTGGAGCAATCGCGACCGCCCAAGGCCACGAGGCCGGCGTCCGGACGCTCCAGCAGACCGGCTGAATGCAGCAGCGACGACTTGCCAGAACCCGACGGCCCGATCAGGCCCACGACCTCGCCCGGATAGACGTCGATATCGACACCGCGCAGGACCGGCAGGTCACCGGCTTCGGTCTTGTAGACGCGTTCAACGCCGCGCAACGACAGGACGGGATCACTCATAGCGAAGCGCCTCCACCGGATCGAGACGCGAGGCGCGCCAGGCGGGCGGAAGGGTCGCCGCGATACTCATCAGGGCCGACAGACCGACGATTCCGCCGACCTCCGACCAGTCGATCTTCGCCGGGATGTGCGAAAGCATGTAGACGTCGGCGCTGAACACCGCCGTGCCAGTGGCCCATTCGACGAAGTTCTGGATGGCCGTGATATTGGCGCAGAACAGCACGCCCAGCAGCAGGCCCGCCAAGGTGCCTGCCACGCCGATCGAGGCGCCGGCCATCACGAAGATCCGCAGGATCGCGCCCTGCCCCGCCCCGATGGTGCGAAGAATGGCGATGTCCTTGCCCTTGTTCTTCACCAGCATGACCAGGCTCGAGATGATGTTCAGCGTGGCGATGGCGACGATGCAGAACAGGATCAGGCGCATCACCTTCCGCTCGACCTGCAGGGCGGTGAAATAGCTATGGTTCTTGTCCATCCAGTCAGCGACCAAGGCGCCCGGGCCGCTTGCTGCCTCGACAGCGGGCTTCAGAGTCTTGGCGTCGTCGGGGTCTTCGACCTTTATCTCGACATAGTCGACCGAGGTGTCGCGACCGAAGAACAGCTGGGATTGCTCCAGCGGCATATAGACATAGGCCTCGTCAAACTGACTCATGCCGACACTGAAGATGCCGCCGACGATATAATCTTTCTCGCGCGTCGAGGTTCCGAACGCGGTCGCAGGGCCTGAAGGCGAGATCAAGGTGATGGCGTCTCCCGGCGCGACGCCAAGATTGACGGCCATGCGGTCGCCGATCAGGACGATATCGCCACCGAACTCACCCTGGCCAAAGCCGGCCATCGAGCCTTTCCTGATATTGTCAGCGATGATCTTCAGGCCGCGCAGGTCGCGGGGCGTAACCCCGCGCACGATCGCGCCCGTCACTTGGCTCGGACCGATGACCATCGCCTGGGCCTCGACCATCGGCACAGCCTGGATCACCCCGGGCACCGCTCGGATGCGGCTGATCACGCCGTCCCGGTCGGGACCATTGATCAGCGGAGACTGGGCGTAGAGGTGACCATTAAAGCCGAGGATCCGACCCAGCAATTCCGCCCGGAAGCCGTTCATCACGCTCATCACGGTAATCAGGGCGAACACCGCCAACATCACCGCGGAGAACGAGATCACCGAAATCAGGGCCACGCCACCGTTCTTGCGCTTGGCCAGCAGGTACCGCCAAGCGACGGACCGCTCCCAGCGGCTGAACGGTCCAGCGGCCCTGAGGTCGGTCATCAGGCGGCCTTGCCCCGGGTTAGACCCGCCAGCACCGACTCCAGCGACGCCGTGGAGCGCTCACCAGTGGCGCGGTTCTTGATCTCAACCACGCCCTCGGCGATGCCCTTGGGGCCGATGATCATCTGCCAGGGCAGGCCGATCAGGTCCATGGTGGCGAATTTGGCGCCGCCGCGAGCGTCGGTATCGTCATACAGCACCGTCTTGCCGGCCGCCGTCAGCGCCTTGTAGGCAGTGTCGCAAGCCGCGTCACAAGCCGCGTCGCCCTGGCGCATGTTGATGATGCCGACATCGAATGGCGCCACCGACTCCGGCCAGATAATCCCGGCGTCGTCATGGCTGGCCTCGATGATCGCGCCCAGTAGACGCGAGACGCCGACGCCGTACGAGCCCATCTGCACCGGAACGTCCTTGCCATCCGAGCCCGTCACCAGGGCGCGCATCGGCTCGGAATACTTGGTCCCGAACGAGAAGATGTGCCCGACCTCGATGCCGCGCGCCGACAGGCGGTCGCCCTCGGGAACTTGAGCGAAGGCGGCTTCGTCGTGCATTTCCTCGGTCGCGGCGTAGAGCGCGGTGCGTTTGTCGACCAACGGCTGCAGGTCGCCATACCAGTCGACGTCGGGCCCGGGCGCGCCCATCTCGACCAGATCCTTGTGGCAGAACACGGCGCTTTCGCCGGTGTCAGCCAGCACGATGAACTCGTGGCTCAGATCGCCGCCGATCGGACCGGTGTCTGCGCGCATCGGCACGGCCTTCAGGCCCATGCGATCGAACAGGTTCAGATAGGCCACGAACATGCGGTTGTAGGACTTGCGCGCACCCTCGATATCGAGATCGAAGCTGTAGGCGTCCTTCATCAGGAACTCGCGCCCGCGCATCACACCGAAGCGCGGGCGTGTCTCGTCGCGAAACTTCCACTGCACATGATAGAGGTTCTTGGGCAGATCCTTGTAGCTTTTCACCGAGCCGCGGAAAATCTCGGTGATCATTTCCTCGTTGGTGGGGCCGTACAGCAGCTCGCGCTCGTGGCGGTCGACGATGCGCAGCATCTCTGGGCCGTAGGCGTCGTAACGCCCTGACTCGCGCCAGAGATCGGCCAACTGCAGGGTCGGCATCAGCAGCTCGATGGCGCCGGCGCGATCCATTTCCTCGCGGACGATCTGCTCGATGCGGTTCAGCACCCGCAAACCCAACGGCAGCCAGGCATAAATGCCCGCCGCTTCCTGGCGGATCATGCCGGCGCGCAGCATCAATTGGTGCGACACGATCTGGGCGTCGGAGGGAGCTTCTTTCAGCACGGGCAAGAAATAGCGCGACAGGCGCATCAGAAAGACGTCTCCGAGGAAATGCGAGGGCCTGAGATAGCCTCTTGGCCGTCAGCTTGGCAACGCGCGCAGCGAAAAGATGACCGCAAGAGCCATTCCAAACGAAAAGAAGGCCGCGCGATCCTCGCGCGGCCTTGCAAGTTCATCGTCGGGGAAGACGCCACAGAGTGAGATCAGAAACAGCTGATCTCGTGAGGACACCCTAGGCCTCCGAACGTCTGTTGGGGCACGCACTTGCAGCACCCGGCGCGCAATAGGGCGTTTCGCCCAAGCCTTGTGCGATTGCAGGGAGAAAGATCGCTCGACGCCCAAGCCTTGGGCGCCACGGCCATCCTAATAGGTGGCGGGCAGCGGCGGCAGGCTGATCAGGTGAAACCGAATGATGAGCCACAGCACGGCGAACACAGCAGCCGACACCCAGGTGGTGGTGAAGAACTTGCGCTTCAGATTCGGATTCACCGGCGCGCCCGGATCGCCGCCACCCGGCGGCTTGATCCCCATCTCATGATAGCTGCGCGAGCCCAGCGGCAGGACGACGAACAGCACCGTCCACCAGATGGTCAGAAAGATCGCGATGCCGGTGATCGGGCCCATCAGTGATGCGCGTCCTTTGGCGTCTCCATGAGTTCGACCAACAGGCCGCCCATGTCCTTGGGGTGAACAAAGATGATCAGCGTACCATGCGCCCCAATGCGCGGTTCGCCCAGAACAGTCGCGCCCTTGGCGACGAGCGCGTCGCGGGCATCGTAGATGTTCTCGACCTCGAAACAGATGTGATGCTGGCCGCCCTTGGGGTTCTTGGCGAGGAAGCCATGGATCGGGGACTTTTCGCCGTAGGGTTCGATCAGTTCGATCTGGCTGTTGGGCAGGTTGACGAAACACACCCAGACGCCCTGCTCTGGCATCGCCCACTTCTCAGTGAAGGAGGTCGCGCCCAGCAGGTCGCGATACATTTTCAGCGATTCGTCGATCGATGGCGTGGCCACGCCAACATGGTTTAGCTTGCCAATCATGATCCTGCTCCCGCGCGCTTGTTGTTTGCCCGAAGGCCTAACACCTGTGCTGCAGCGCGAAAAGAGCCGCCCGTCGTGTCGTTTTCACGGCGGGCGGTGCCTTACGTTAGGTCAGACTCGCAGAACGGTTGTCTCAACGACGGGCTTGCGCTCCCAGATACGGAACGCCGCCTTCTTCACCGCGCGCGAGATAGCGTTCTCGATGGCTTCGTCCATGTCCTTGTCATTCCCGCCCAGGCGCTTGAATGCGGTCTCGGCCTCCTCGGCGAGGTCGTCCATGGCTTCGCCCAGCGGGTACTCGTTATCTCCGGCCAGACCAAGGCCACGCACTTGCGGGCCCGAGACAATGCGGTTCTTGCCGTCCAGAACGATCGACACAGCCAGCATGCCGTTGAACGCGACATGGCGACGCTCACGCAGGGCCTGACCGTTCTCGGCCGTGACCACGCCGCCATCGACATAGAGCCGACCGGCGGGAACCTCGTCGATGATCTCGGCGCGGCCGGGAGCCAGGCGAACCATGTCGCCATTGCGCGGCGTAACCTGCTGCGGAACCTGGAGATCACGGGCGAACGCCGCATGCTCGATCAGGTGACGACGTTCGCCATGGGTCGGCACCGCGATCTCGGGGCGGGCCCACTGGTACATCTGCTTCAGTTCGTCACGGCAAGGGTGGCCGCTGACGTGGATGCCAGGGGTGTCGCGTTCGGTGTGGAGGCGCACGCCACGGTCAGCCAGCTTGTTCTGCAGATTGCGGATCGGGATTTCGTTGCCCGGGATGACGCGCGAACTGAAGACCACATGATCGCCCTGCGACAGCTTCACGTGCGGATGCGTGCCCTCGGCGATGCGGGACAGAGCCGCCCTCGCCTCGCCCTGGCTACCGGTGCAGAGGAACAGGACCTCATTCTCGGGCAGGTACTTGGCCTGGTCGTCAGTGATGAAGGGCTCGATGCCCACCAGCAGACCGACCGAGCGCGCGGCGGCGCTCATCCTGTGCATCGAACGGCCAGCCAGGCAGACCTTACGGCCGGCGGCCTGGGCGGCGCGAATAACGGTGTCCATGCGAGCCACGTTCGAGGCGAAACAGGCCACGGCGATCTTGCCGGTCAGGCCGGCGATCAACTTGTTCATCGCCACGCGCACGTCGGCCTCCGAGCCGGCGACGCCGTCGACGAACACATTGGTGCTGTCGCAGACCATGGCGAGGATGCCTTCGTCGCCAAGCTTGCGGATGGCGTCGATGTCGGTGGCTTCGCCGAGCTGCGGTTCGGGATCGATCTTCCAGTCACCGGTATGCAGGATCGTGCCCAGAGGGGTCTTGATCGCCAGGCCGTTCGGCTCGGGTATCGAGTGGGTCAGAGTGATCATTTCCAGATCGAACGGACCGATCGAGAATTTGCCGCCCAGCGGAACCTCGGTGATAGGCACCTCATCGAGCAGCCGCGCGTCAAGCAGCTTCTCGCGCAGCAGGAAGGCGGTGAAGGGCGTGGCGTAGACCGGCGCCTTCAGGCGCGGCCAAAGCCAGTGCACCGCGCCCAGGTGGTCTTCGTGGGCATGGGTCAGGACGATGCCGAGAATATCCTTGGCATAGGCCTCGATGTATTCGGGATCGGGCAGGATGATTTCGACGCCGGGTGTCGTCTGATCGCCAAAAGTGACGCCCAGATCGACCACGATCCACTTGCGATCGTGAGCCGGGCCAAAGCCATACAGATTGAAGTTCATGCCGATCTCGTTCGACCCGCCGAGCGGCAGGAAAACGAGTTCGTCTTGCGAGGATTTTGTCATCAGGTCTCTAAGATGGTGTTGCGACGGTGAATTTCGAGGAGACCACGAATGGTCAGATCGGGATCGAAGTGGTCGATACTGTCGGTCGCGCCCTCGAACAGGGATGCGACACCGCCAGTGGCGACCACGGTCATGGATTCGGCGCGTTCGGCCTTGATACGGAGGATCAAGCCCTCGATCAGGGCGATATAGCCCCAGAAGACACCTGACTGCATGGCGCCCACCGTATCCTTGCCAACCACGCGGGCCGGTCTTTGAATCGCGATGCGCGGCAGTTTGGCGGCCGCTTCGTGCAGGGCCTGCATGGAAAGGTTGATGCCCGGGGCGATGATGCCGCCTTCGAAGGCGCCATCGGCGGCCACGATGTCGAAGGTGGTGGCGGTGCCACTGTCGATCACGATCAATGGTCCCGGATAGACCATGTTGGCGCCGACCGCGTTGACCAGGCGGTCAGCACCTGCCTCTGAGGGCTTCTCGATGCGCACATCGACGCCCAGCCTCGCGTTCTCACCGATCACCAGGGGTTCGACATTCAAATAGCGGCGCGCGAGGTTGCGTAGGTTGAAGATCGATTGCGGTACGACGCTGGAGATGATGCAGGCGTCGATGGCTCGAAAGCCCAGCCCCTGCATCGACAGCAATTGCGAAAGCCAAACGACATACTCGTCAGCCGTGCGCGTGCTTTCGGTAGCCGAGCGCCATTGGGCGATCCAGCTCTGGCCATCGTGGATGGCGAACATCGTGTTGGTGTTGCCCTGCTCTATCGCCAGCAGCATCAGTCGGCCTCGCCAAAGAAGACATCGCCGGCCGTGATGCGCCGCAACCGTCCATCAGGCAACCGAAGCCTTAGGGCGCCATCACCATCGAGCCCCTCGGCGACGCCTTCGACCGTCTCGGTTCCGAGCCGAGCCACGCAGGGTTCGCCCAAGCCATGGGCCCGCGCTGTCCAGGCGTCGGCAATGGCCGGGAATCCCAGCGTATGCCAGACATGCGACCAACGATCGAACGCTTCGGCCAGAACCTCGATAGCCTCGACCGGCGACGGCGGCGGCGCTGCGCGATGGGTGGTCAGAGCCGTGGCAGGGCGCTCGCTGTCGATCGGCCTCCGCGCCAGATTCACCCCGACGCCAACGGCCAGCCACAACCCGCCGGTCGGGCGGCTCCCGGATTCGACCAGGATGCCGCTGACCTTCAGTCCGCCCAAGAGCGGGTCATTGGGCCATTTCAGGCTGATCAAGGATCCCGGAACATAGGCAGCCAGAAGATCGGCTACGGCCAGGGCCGCCACGAAAGAGACCTGAGCAGCTTCACCCGGCGGCTTGTCGGTGCAAAACAGCAAGGTTGCGGCGAGGTTGCCCTCACCCGTCTCCCACGCCCGCCCTCGACGACCGCGCCCGGCGGTCTGGCGCAGGCCAAGCAGCCATAGAGGTCCTGTTTCGCCCGCTTCCGCGCGGCGGCGGGCTTCGGCGTTAGTGGAGTCGATCTCGTCAAGAACGACGACGGGCGGCCCTTCTGAAGCTGAGGGAACGCCCGTCACGTCACGCGTGGCCAAAGGCCGCGGCGGCGGCCTTGGCGGCAGGGTCGAGCCAGATCAGCGCGACCAGCACCACCGGGAAAGCGAATAGGGCCGCAGCGAAACCCACCGCGCGAGCCGCAGGAGCCGGCGCATCCACGACGCCCTTGGAGGCGTCGAACCACATGCTCTTGATCAGGCGCAGATAGTAGAAGGCGCCGACGACGCTGCCGACCAGACCGAGAACGGCGGCCCACTGCATCATCACATCGCCGGTGCCGAGCGCGGCCTTGAAGACATAGAACTTCGACCAGAAGCCCGAGAACGGCGGAAGGCCCAAGGCCGACAGCGAGAACGCGGTCATGGCCAGGGCGATGCCCGGACGTTCCTTGATCAGGCCGGCCATGTCCTCGATGGTTTCCATGGGCTTGCCATCGCGGCTCAGGGCCTGAAGGCAGGCGAAGAAACCGGTGACGTCGACCATGTAGAGGATCATGAAGACCAGCATGGCGTGCAGGCCGGTCTCGCCGCCGGTGGCGACGCCCAGCAGGGCGTAACCGACATTGGCGATAGAGCTATAGGCCCACAGGCGCTTGAGGTTGGTCTGGGCCAATCCCGCGAAGGCGCCGACGAAGACCGAGATCAGGGCGGCGATCACCAGCACCTGGCGCCATTGGGCGACCGAATCCGGAAAGGCGTCGCCCAGCACGCGGGCGAACATCATCATGGCCGCCAGCTTGGGCGCGGCGGCGAAGAAGCCAACGACCGGGGTCGGGGCGCCTTCATAGACGTCTGGAGTCCACATATGGAACGGCGCGGCCGAGACCTTGAAGGCCAGACCGCAGATCAGGAACACCAGGCCAAACAGCAGGCCCACGCCGTGCCCGCCATGGGCGACGGCGGCGATGTCGGCAAACCGGGTCGAACCGGCGAAGCCGTAGATCAGCGACGAACCATAGAGCAGCAGGCCCGACGACAGAGCGCCCAGCACGAAATACTTCAGGCCGGCTTCCGAAGCCTTGGCGTCGTCGCGGCGGAAGGCCGCCAGGACGTAGAGCGCCAGGGACTGCAGTTCGACACCGATATAGAGGCTGATCAGATCGCCGGCCGAGGCGGTGACGCCCATGCCCAACGCCGCCAGGATGATCAGCACGGCATATTCAAACTTCTGATCACCCCGCTGGGCCAGCCAGCGATCGCCCAGAACGATGCCGATAGCGCTGGAGATGAAGATCGCAACCTTCGCATAGGTCGCCGCGGCGTCCGCCGAATAGACGCCATTGAAGGCGTGGCCGTGCGGACCCACAACGGCGGCGACAGCCGCGGCGAGCAGAGCCACGACGGAGGCCAAGGTGAAGGCAGGGCTCGTCTTGCCCTGGAAAGCGCCCCAGGCCAGCAGGACAAGGGCCGAAACCGCGAGGATGACCTCGGGCAGGATCAGCGAAAGATTGGCTGAAAGCGTCATCAGTCCCTCACCCGGCCAAGGCGGCGCGCCAGGCGCCGACCAGCGCGTCGACGGACGACGCGGTCAGGTCAAATACGAAATTCGGATAGATGCCGAGCACCAGGGTCGAGATGATCAGCGGCGCGAAGATCAGGATCTCGCGCTTGTCGAGATCGGTGATCGTCTTGAGTTCAGGGTTGACGATCTCGCCATACATGACCCGGCGATAGAGCGTCAGGGCGTACATGGCCGACAAGATGACGCCGCTGGCCGCGAACAGGGCCGTCCACGTCGAGGCCTTGTAGACGCCGGTCATGGTCAGGATTTCGCCAACGAAGCCCGAAGTGCCCGGCAGGCCGACATTGCCCATGGTGAACAGCATGAAGGTCGCCGCATACCAGGGCATGCGGTTGGTCAAGCCGCCGTAGAACGCGATCTCGCGGGTGTGCATGCGATCATAAACGACGCCGACGCAGAGGAAGAGAGCGCCGGAGATCACCCCGTGGCTCAGCATCTGGAAGATGGCGCCCTGCTCGCCGGCCGCATTGCCCGAGAAGATGCCCATGGTCACGAAACCCATATGGGCAATGGACGAATAGGCGATCAGTTTCTTGATGTCGGTCTGACGGAAGGCGACCAGCGAAGTGTAGACAATGGCGATGGCCGACATCGCAAACACCAGCGGCTGGAACATCTCCGAGGCATTGGGGAACATCGGCAGACTGAAGCGCATGAAGCCGTAGCCGCCCATCTTCAGCAGAATACCCGCCAGGATGACCGAGCCAGCGGTTGGCGCCTCGACGTGGGCGTCCGGCAGCCAGGTGTGCACCGGCCACATCGGCATCTTGACCGCGAAGCTGGCGAAGAAGGCCAGCCACAGCCAAGTCTGCAGCCACGGTGCGAACTTGAAGGTCATCAGTTCGGGGATCGAAGACGTCCCCGCGATGGTGATCATCGCCAGGATCGCCGCCAGCATCAGCACCGAGCCGAGCAGCGTGTAGAGGAAGAACTTGTAGGCCGCATAGATGCGCCGCTTGCCGCCCCAGATCCCGATGATCAGGAACATCGGCACAAGGCCGCCTTCGAAGAACAGATAGAAGAGGATCAGGTCCAGCGCGCAGAACACGCCGATGACCAGGGTCTCCAACACCAGGAAGCAGATCAGGTATTCGACAAGCCGCTTCTCGATCGAGCGCCAGCTGGCGAGGATACAGATCGGCAGCAGGAAGGCCGTCAGCAGGACGAACAAGATCGAGATCCCGTCAACGCCCATCCGGTAGTGCAGGCCGGCGAACCAGACGACGTCTTCCACGAACTGGAAGCCGGGGTTCTTGGCGTCGAACTGCGCGACCATCAGGATCGACAGCGCGAAGGTCACCAGGGTGGTCGCCAGGGTGATCCACTTGGCCAGATTGTCGGTGGCCGCGTTGTCGCCCTTGATCGCGCGGACCGCCAGAAGGACGGCCACGCCAGCGAGCGGGGCGAAGGTGGTGAGGCTGAGAAGGCCGGTCATCGATCCGTCCTCAACGGAATGCGTAAAGGGCGAAGCCAAGCAGACCGGCGACGCCGAGCAGCATGACAAACGCATAGTGATAGACGTAACCGGTCTGGAGCTTTCCGGTCCGGCGGCCGACTTCGTAGCTGACGGCGCTCACGCCATCTGGCCCGAAGCCGTCGATGATCTTCTGGTCCCCGCCCTTCCAGAACAGGTCGCCCAGGAACTTGGCCGCGCGCACGAAGGTGGCTTGGTACAGCTCGTCGAAGAACCACTTGTTGTAGAAGAATACGTAGAGCGGACCGTTTCGGGCCGCGAGCTTGGCGCCCAGACGCTCGTTGCCCTTGATCAGGTAGATATAGGCCGCAACCAGAAGGCCCAGGATCGAGGCGATCAACGGGCTCCACTTCACCCACTCGGCCACCTCATGGGCCTCGTGCAGAACGTGGTTGGTCGGGGCGTTGTAGATCGCGCCGCGCCAGAACTCTTCCTGGTGGTGACCGACGAAGTAATCGACGAACACGAAGCCGGCGAAGACGGCGCCGATCGACAGCACGATCAGCGGGAACAACATGATCAGCGGGCTCTCGTGCGGCTTGTGATCATGGCCGTGGCCATGGTCGTCATGCACGTGGTCGTCCGCGACGGGTTCGTCGTGCGCCTCGTGCGAGGCGTGGCCGTCATGGGCATGGGCGGCGTGCGCGTCGTGATGATCGTCATGACCCCAGCGGGCCGTGCCGTTAAAGGTGAAGAAGGCCACGCGCCAAGAATAGAATGACGTGAGGCCGGCGACCAGCAGGCCGATCACCCATGCGAACATCGCGAAGGCGTTCTCGCCACCAGCGGCGAAGGCCGCCTCGATGATGGTGTCTTTCGAGTAGAAGCCAGCGAAGCCCAGGTGCAGCGGCGGAAAGCCGAGACCCGTGATGGCGATGGTGCCGATGGTCATGGCGATGAAGGTCACCGGCAGCAGCTTGGCCAGGGCGCCATACTTCCGCATGTCCTGCTCGTGGTGCATGCCATGGATCACCGAACCGGCGCCCAGAAACAGCAGCGCCTTGAAGAAGGCGTGGGTGAACAGGTGGAACATCGCGGCCTGATAGGCGCCGACGCCGGCCGCGAAGAACATGTAGCCCAGCTGCGAACAGGTCGAATAGGCGATGACCCGCTTGATGTCGTTCTG
>CAYRTE010000078.1:0-14396 GCA_964427205.1 uncultured Caulobacter sp. | reverse complement strand
GGGCGTTCGGGAAACCGAAGCGTCCGGGTTCCGGTAAGGCCTCAACAGGGCCACCCGGCGGGACGCTGACGGATAACGGTCGCGCGGAGCGCACGGCTTCGTCGAAACGGTACCTTCTATCCAATCCTCCGGACGTGGTCCGGACGCTCCGCGACCCTTTCCATCACCCTCGCAGCGACAGCGCGGGGTCGCTGACACTTGCCCCTAATGACCGCGAAGCGACCCGGAGGAGGCCAGTGCGTCGGGTCACGAATGTCGCCCCCAAGAGCCATGCGCCGTTGCGCCCCACCCCGCAGGGGCCATATCCCTGTGATCATGAACGCCCCCTTCAAGACCGACGCCCTTCCCGAGTGGAACCTCGCCGACCTCTATGCGAACCGCGACGATCCCCGCATCGAGCTGGATCTGGCCGCCGCCAAGGCCGCCAATGACGAGCTGGCCTCGCTGGAGGGCCTGTTCCTGCAGGCGCGCGGCGAGCCCGAGCGACTGGGCCTGCTGATCGATCGGGGCATCCAGCTGTATGAGAAGGCCACCAACGGCCTGTGGAGCGTCGGGGCCTATGCCAGCCTGGCCGGCTCGGTGGCGCACGACGATCCGGCCTGCGCCAAGTTCGAGGCCGACCTGCGGGCCCGCTCGGCCGGGATCGCCGCCGAAAGCCTGTTCTTCACCCTGGAGCTCAACAAGCTCGAGGACGCCGAGATCGAAGCCGCGCTTAAAGCCTATCCGCTGGGCGTCCGCTGGACGCCATGGCTGCGCCGGGTGCGCCTGTCGCGACCGCACGAGCTGTCGCCGGATCTCGAGCGCTTCATCGTCGACAAGAGCCCCGCCGCGGCCAACTGGGTGCGCCTGTACGACGAGACCCTGGCCAAGCTGCGGGTCACGGTCGGCGACGAGAGCCTGACCCTGCCCGAAACCCTCAACCGCCTGTCGGACTCCGACGTCGCGCGCCGCAAGGCCGCCGCCGACGGCCTGGCGGCGGCCCTGGCCGAGCACGTCGCCACCCAGGCCCTGGCGCTCAACACCCTGGCGTTCGAGAAGCAGGTCGAGGATCGCTGGCGCCGCTACGCCGACCCGGCCCAGCCGCGCCACCTGTCCAACGAGGTCGACGCCGACGCCGTCAACGCCCTGGAGGCGGCGGTGGTCGAGGCCTATCCGCGCCTGTCGCACCGCTATTATGCCCTCAAGGCGAAGATCATGGGCGTCGAGGCCCTCGACTACTGGGACCGCAACGCCCCCCTGGATGCCGCCACGCCGCGCGCCTATGACTGGGACGAGGCCAAGACCGTGGTGCTGGACAGCTTCCAGACCCTGGCGCCGAAGTTCGCCGATGCCGCCCGCACCTTCTTCACCCAGCCCTGGATCGATGCGCGGCCCCGCCCCGGCAAGCAGTCGGGCGCCTATGCCCATCCGGTGACCGCCGAGCGCCACCCCTATGTGTTCATGAACTTCATGGGCGAGCGGCGCGACGTGCTGACCCTGGCGCACGAGCTGGGCCACGCGGTCCACCAGACCCTGTGCGCGCCGCTGGGCACCCTGCTGGCCGACACGCCCCTGACCCTGGCCGAGACCGCCTCGATCTTCGGCGAGGGCCTGGTGTTCGACCGCCTGCTGGCCGAGGCGACGCCGGACGATCGCAAGAAGCTGCTGGCCGGCCGGATCGAGGACGGGCTCAACACCGTGGTCCGCCAGATCGCCTTCCACCGCTTCGAGCGCCGCTTCCACGAGGCCCGCCAGGAAGGCGAGCTGTCGCCCGAGCAGATCGGCGGCCTGTGGCTGGAGGTGATGGGCGAGAGCCTGGGCCCGGCCGTGCGGCTCAACCCCGGCTATGAGCACTACTGGGCCTATGTCAGCCACTTCTGCCACGCGCCGTTCTATGTCTACGCTTACGCGTTTGGGGATCTGCTGGTGCGCGGCCTGATGGAAAAGCGCCGCGAGGATCCGGCAGGCTTCGCGCCGCTGTATGAAGCGCTGCTCGCGGCCGGCGGCACCAAGACCTATGTCGAGGCGCTGAAACCCTTTGGCCTGAATCCGCGCGACAAGGCGTTCTGGACGGCGGGCTGCGCGCAGCTGGAACGGCTGGTCGACGAGTTCGAGGCTTTGGTGACCTGATGGCCGATGATCCGCGCGACCCCGAACGCGACCGCCTGTCGGGCCGCCTGAGCCGCTTCGCCAAGGTCGGGGCGGGGCTTTCCGGCGCGGCCGTCAGCTATGGCGCCAACAGCCTGTTCGGCGGCGACAGCGCCGACGCCCGCAACGCCAAGGCTTTGCGGGCTGCCCTCGGCGGCTTGAAAGGGCCGCTGATGAAGGCGGCCCAGATGTTCGCCACGGTGCCCGACCTGCTGCCGCCTGAGTTCGCCGCCGAGCTGGCCGAGCTGCAGACCAACGCCCCGGCCATGGGCTGGCCGTTCGTCCGTCGGCGGATGGCCGCCGAGCTGGGCCCTGACTGGCAGTCGAAATTCCAGAGCTTCGAGCACGAAGCCTGCGCCGCCGCCTCGCTGGGCCAGGTGCACCGCGCCGTCGCCCCCGACGGCCGGGCCATCGCCGTGAAGCTGCAGTATCCGGACATGCAGAGCGCCGTCGAAAGCGATCTGGGCCAGCTGAAGACCCTGTTCGCCCTCTTCAAGCGCATGGACGGCTCGATCGACCCGACCCAGATGATCGTCGAGATCGGCGACCGCCTGCGCGAGGAGCTCGACTATGGGCGTGAGGCCAGGCTGATGGCCCTCTATGGCGGCTTCTTCTCGGGGCGCGACGATATCCGGGTGCCGCAGCCCGTGCCGTCGCTGTCGACGGGCCGGCTGCTCAGCATGACCTGGATGGACGGGCAGGGGCTGCTGGCCTTCAAGGACGCGCCGCAGGAGACCCGCGACCGCATCGCCGCCCTGCTGTTCGAGGCCTGGTGGAGCCCGATGACCCATCTGGGGATCATTCACGGCGACCCGCACCTGGGGAACTACACCTTCGGCGGTCCCGAGGGCGGGGACGGTGCGGAGCACCTGAACCTCCTGGACTTCGGCTGTATCCGCATCTTCCCGCCGCGCTTCGTGGCCGGGGTGGTGCGGCTGTATCGCGCCCTGTCGAACGACGACCGCGCCGAGCAGTACGAGGCCTATCGCAGCTGGGGCTTCGCCAATCTGAATGACGAGCTGGTCGACGTATTGAACGTCTGGGCGCGCTTCATCTATGGCCCGCTGCTGGACGACCGCGTGCGCACCGTGGCCGACGACGTGCCGCCCGGCGAGTACGGCCGCCGCGAGGCGTTCCGGGTGCGCCAGGCCCTGAAGTCCAAGGGCCCGATCACCATCCCGCGCGAGTTCGTGTTCATGGACCGCGCCGCCATCGGCCTGGGCGCGGCCTTCCTGCATCTGGGCGCCCGCCATAACTGGAAGGCGCTGTTCGAGGCCTCGCTGGAGGGCTTCTCCGAAGAGGGCCTGGCCAAGCGGCAGGCGGCTGTTCTGGCGGCGGCCGGGGTGGCTTGAAGCCGGTCGCGTTCCCGTGGAAAGTCGCCTCAGCGCAAAGGGAGGTTCCGCCATGACCCTCAAGGCCCAGGTCCAGCTCAAGGTCCGCAAGCCGGTCGCTCAGGTGTTCGACGCGGTGGTCGATCACCGCAAGCTGGCCGGCTATTTCATCGAGATCGGCAGTGGTCCGCTGGCGACCGGCGCGACGGTGACGTGGAAGTTTCCGGAGCTGGACGAGGCGTTTCCGGTCGTGGTTCGCGAGGTCGTCCCCCACGAGCGCCTGGCCTTCGAATGGGGCTCGGCGACCGGGGGCGGCGACAACCGGGTCGAGTTCGTCTTCAAGCCGATGAACGGCGAGGAGACCATGGTTGAGGTCACCGAGTCCGGCTGGCCCGACACCGATGAAGGCGTGAAGGCCTCGCAGGGCAACGCCGGCGGCTGGATGTTCATGCTCTCGGCCCTCAAGGGCTATCTCGAGTATGGGATCAACCTGCGCGCCGGCGGGCTGTTCTAGCCTTCGTACTGGGCCAGAAGGCTCTCCAGGCGCCGGGCCTCGGGCTTGAGCACCAGGAAATGCCGGCCGGTGTTCCAGCCGTCAGGGAAGGGTTCCGCTTTGTTCAAACGATCGTTAGGATTTGTCCCATGTCCGACGATCTTACCGACGCCCAGACCGCCGCCATTCCCGATGGCTACAGCCAGCTCAACTGGTCCCGTGGCTTTGGCCGCCAGATCGGACCGCTGTTCGAGCAGCGCTCCGGACCGGGCGAGGCCTGCCTGGGCTTCCGCGTCGAGGAGCATCACACCAATGGCCTGGGCAATTGCCACGGCGGCATGCTCATGAGCTTTGCCGACATGGCCTGGGGCCGGATCATCTCGCTGCAGAAGTCCTACAGCTGGGTCACGGTGCGGCTGATGTGCGACTTCATGTCGGGCGCCAAGTTGGGTGACTGGGTGGAAGGGCAGGGCGAGCTGATCGGCGAGGAAGACATGGTCTTCACCGTCCGGGGCCGCATCTGGTCGGGCGATCGCACGCTGATCACAGGCACGGGCGTCTTCAAGGGCCTCAGCCCCCGCAAGCCACGCCCCGGCGAGCTGGCCTTCAAGGCCGAGGGCTGATCATGGCCGACGATCAACTGCTGCAGACGCCGCCACCCATGCCCGCGCCGCTGGTAGCTTTCAACGGTGAGCCACCGCCCGCGCCGGCCTGGTTCGAGGCGGCGCTGGCCATTGAACCCGAGCGCTCCACGATCCCGGTCGATGGCGTGGATATCGAGCTCCTGACCTGGGGCGAGGTCGGCAAGCCGGGTCTGCTGTTCCTGCACGGCAACGGCGCCCACGCCGACTGGTGGAGCTTCATCGCGCCCTGGTTCGCGAAAGACTGGCGGGTGGCGGCGATTTCCTGGGCCGGCATGGGCGGCTCGGGCTGGCGCGAGGCCTATTCGGCCCAAAGTTTCGCGGCCGAGGTGTTCGCCGCAGTCGAGGCGGCGGAGCTGGAGGCGGGCGGCGTCAAGCCGATCCTGGTGGGCCACTCGTTCGGCGGCTTTCCCACCCTCTATTGCGGTGTCGAGCACGCCGACCGCCTGCGCGGGATCATTATGGTCGACTCCAGCATCCAGCCGCCGGAAAAGCGCTGGAGAGGGCCGCCGCCCCGCGCAGGATTCGGCAACAAGGTCTATGCGACCCTGACCGAGGCCCTGGCCCGCTTCCGCCTGGCCCCGCCCCAGGCTTGCGAGAACCTCTACATCGCCGACTACATCGCCCGCCGCTCGCTGAAGGAAGTCGACGGCGGTTGGACCTGGAAATTCGACCCGGCCATCTGGCAGCGGTTCTCGATGCCCGACCTCGGCGAGCTGCTGACCCGCATCGCCTGTCCAGCCGCGCTGATGTGGGGTGAACGGTCCAACCTTATGCACGACGAAACCCTGGGCTATATGATCGATCAGATGCCCAAGGACGTGCTGCTCGTGCCCCTTCCCGACGCTGACCACCATGTGATGATCGACCAGCCCCTGGCCTTCGTGGCCGGGCTGCGCGGCCTGCTCGCCAACTGGCGATGACCGGGCCGGAGGGGCCGCCTGCCGGCATGGTGATGGTCTACACGCCAGACCGCGGTGTGGGCGACCTGATGTGGCACCTGCCGACCCTGAGGGCCATCGCCGCCCGAGCGCTGGAGGGCAAGGTGCTGCTGGCTGCCCGTCCGTCCAGCCGGGCGCGGGAACTGCTGGCCGGCGAGCCCTGTGTCGAGGTCGTCGACTATCTGCACTATCGCGCCGGGGCTCTTCGCCACCTTGCCGAGATCATCGACTTCTATCGCCTCTGCCGCCTGCGACGGCCGCGGGCGGTGTGGATCCTGGAAAAGATCGACCGTCCCGCCATCGGCGCCGCCCTGGCCGGCGTGCGCGAGCGGCGGGGTTTTGGCCTGGGCCACAGCCAGGAGCGCTGGCTCACCCACGGGCCGTTCCTGCCGCGTGTGATGCGGCCAGCCCACCGGATCGACAAGCTGGCTGCCTTCGAGGCGGCCCATGGCCTGAAGGTCGCCAGCCGCGAGCCGGCCCTGCTTCCCGTACCTGCCGCGCTGGAAGTGGTGGCGCAGCGCTTTGGCCACCTGCCCAAGCCGTGGATCGTCTATGGCGTCGGGGCCAGCGAGCCGCGCCGTTGCTGGCCGCTGGATCGTTTCACCAACCTGAGCGCCGCCCTGTCGGACCTTGGCGGCACCCATTTCTGGCTGGGCGGACCGGGTGATAGCGCCGCCGTCGCCACCGAGCTGAAACGCGCCGATCGCGGCTGCGTCAACGTCAATGTCTGCGACCTGAAGCTGGATGTCGGTGCGGCGCTGCTGTCGCGCGCCGATCTTTTCATCGGCAATGATTCTGGACCGCTCAATCTGGCCGCTTCGGTGGGCGTCGCGTCGATCGGCCTGTTTGGCGACAGTCCGCCGCTCGATTATTCGCGCTTTCTGCGGCCGATTGTGGGTCCGCGAGGCGGCATGGCGGCCCTGACCGTCGAAAGTGTCGCGGGCATAGCCCGCTTGAGCCTTTAGGCCTGCCGTTGTAAGCGGCGAGACTATCTTTTCTTCCCCAACGAGGACGACGACATGGCCGGCGACTACCACCGCGGTGAAATGGACATCCAGGAACAAGCTGCGACCTACGCCGCCTTCGGCGGCATGACCAAGTGGGGCTCGCTGGCGATCGCTGTCCTGCTGCTGATGATCACCCTTTGGTTCTGCACGCCGGTCGGTTTCCTCGGCGGCGCGATCTCCGGATTCGTGCTGGCCGCGCTGGGCTTCGTATTTCTTCGCGAAAAGCCAGCTTCAGCTCACTGACACCGGTGGACATCGGCATATTTTCTCCCTTACCCGCGCGTAACGCCTCGACAAGAGGCAAGACTATCCCCTAAACAGCAGCGCAAGCTGACTGGGATAGCAGCGCTCTGGGAGGGGTATGCCGATGGCCGTCGTCGCCGTGACGAAAGAAACCCGCGGGGGTGAAACGCGGGTCGCCGCCACGCCTGAAACGGTGAAGAAACTGATCGCCGCCGGCTTCTCGGTGGTGATCGAAGCCGGCGCTGGCGCCGCCGCTTCATACCCCGACGCCGACTATGAGGCGGCCGGAGCCAAGCTGGTCAAGACGGCGAAAGCCGCGATCACCGGGGCCGACGTGCTGTTCAAGGTGCGCGCCCCCGAAGCGGCCGAGATCGCGGCCCTGAAGAGCGGCGCCATCGTCGCCGCCGCGCTCAATCCGCATCAGGACAAGGACACGCTGGCCGCCCTCGCCAAGGCCGGCGCCAGCGCCATCGCCATGGAATTCATCCCGCGCATCACGCGGGCCCAGGTGATGGACATGCTGTCCAGCCAGGCCAACCTCGCCGGATACCGCGCCGTGATCGAAGGCGCAGAGGCCTATGGCAAGGCCCTGCCGATGATGATGACCGCCGCCGGCACCATCGCCGCGGCCAAGGTGTTCATCATGGGCGTCGGCGTCGCCGGCCTGCAGGCCATCGCCACGGCCCGTCGCCTGGGCGCGGTGGTCACCGCCACCGACGTGCGTCCAGCCACCAAGGAACAGGTCGAATCACTGGGCGCCAAGTTCCTCGCCGTCGAGGACGAGGAATTCAAGAACGCCCAGACCGCGGGCGGCTACGCCAAGGAAATGTCGAAGGAATACCAGGCCAAGCAGGCCGAACTGGTTTCCGCGCACATCGCCAAGCAGGACATCGTCATCACCACGGCCCTGATCCCTGGTCGGCCGGCCCCCAAGCTGGTCAGCGCCGAGCAGGTGGCCTCCATGCGTCCGGGCTCGATCCTGGTCGACCTGGCCATCGAGCAGGGCGGCAATGTCGTCGGCGCCAAGCTGAACGAGACCGTGGTCACCGCCAACGGCGTGAAGATCCTGGGCGCCGCCAACCTGCCGGGCCGCATCGCCACCGACGCCTCGGCGCTCTACGCCCGCAACCTGTTTGCCCTGTCGGGTCTGTTCCTGAACAAGGAGGGCGCGTTCGCTCCCGACTTCGAGGACGAGATCCTGAAGGCGGCCCTGGTCACCCAGGGCGGCGAAATCGTTCACCCATCTCTGAAGACCGCCTAAGCGCATAGAAAGGGAGGCTCCCATGGAAGCCGTCGACCCCACCGTGTTCCGTCTGGCGATCTTCGTGCTCGCCATCTTCGTGGGCTATTACGTCGTGTGGAGCGTGACGCCCGCCCTGCACACGCCGCTGATGGCCGTGACCAACGCCATTTCCTCCGTGATCATCGTCGGGGCGCTGCTCGCCGCCGCCGCCCACGGCGGCGCGGGCGAGGCCGCCACCGGCTCGGTGTGGATCTCCAAGGGGGCCGGCGCGATCGCCGCGGCCTTCGCGGCGGTCAACATCTTTGGCGGCTTCCTCGTCACCAACCGGATGCTGGCCATGTACAAGAAGAAGGACAAGGCCAAGTGAGCGGCTTCGCCACGCTGACCCTGGCGGGCCTGATCGTTCTGATCCTGGCCGCCGGCGTCTCGATGGTGCTGCCCAGGCGGAAATCCGCCGGCAACGGCGCCGCCTTCGCGCCCGCCTTCGTCCTGATCGCCATCGGCCTTAGCGCCAACGCCATCGGCCTGCAGGCCGGGACCAGCGGCGGCGCCGATATCCTTCGCTGGCTCTCGCCCTTTGCCGTCGGCATGGGCGTGGCTCTGCTGCTCGCCAATCTGCGCGCCGACAAGGCGCCGCCGCCGTCCGGGGGGACCTCCGAATGAACGCCAATCTCGCCGCCATCCTCTACATCGTCTCCGGGGTGTTGTTCATCCTGGCCCTGCGCGGCCTTTCCAGCCCGGTGACAAGCCAGGCGGGTAACCGCAATGGCATGATCGGCATGGCCATCGCCGTCGGCACCACCCTGGCCACCCTGTGGAGCCAGGGCGCGCTGGACGTCATCACCCTGGGCCTGATCCTCGGCGGCGTCGCCGTCGGCGGCGGCGTGGGCGCGGTGATCGCCCGCAAGGTGCCGATGACCTCGATGCCGCAGTTGGTCGCCGCCTTCCACTCGCTGGTCGGCATGGCCGCCTGTCTGGTCGCCGTGGCCGCCATCTATACGCCGGCCGCCTACGGCATCGTCGGCGAGGACGGGCACATCCATCTCAACAGCCTGATCGAGCTCTCTTTGGGCCTGGCGATCGGCGCCATCACCTTCACCGGTTCGGTCATCGCGTTCGCCAAACTGAACGGCAATATGGGCGGCGCGCCGATCATGCTGCCGGCCCGCCACCTGCTGAACATCGCGCTGGGCCTGGGCATCGTCGCTCTGATCGTGGTGCTGGTGATCTCCGGCGGCGCGGCCATCTGGGCGTTCTGGGGCATCTTCGCCCTGGCGCTGATCATCGGCGTGACCCTGATCATCCCGATCGGCGGCGCCGACATGCCCGTTGTGGTGTCGATGCTGAACAGCTATTCCGGCTGGGCGGCGGCGGCCCTGGGCTTCACGCTGGAAAACACCACCCTGATCATCACCGGCGCTCTGGTGGGTTCGTCAGGCGCGATCCTGTCCTACATCATGTGCAAGGCGATGAACCGCTCGTTCGTCTCGGTGATCCTCGGCGGCTTCGGCGCCGCCGACGCCGTGGCCGGCCCTGGCGGCAAGGTTGAGAGCCGTCCGGTCAAGCAGGGCAGCGCTGACGACGCGGCCTTCATCATGAAGAATGCGTCCAAGGTCATCATCGTCCCCGGCTACGGCATGGCCGTCTCCCAGGCCCAGCACATCCTGCGCGAGATGGGCGACAAGCTGAAGGAAGAGGGCGTGGAGGTGAAGTACGCCATCCACCCCGTCGCCGGCCGCATGCCCGGCCACATGAACGTGCTGCTGGCCGAGGCCAATGTCCCTTATGACGAGGTGTTCGAGCTGGAAGACATCAACAGCGAGTTCTCGACGGCCGACGTGGCCTTCGTCATCGGCGCTAACGACGTCACCAACCCGGCCGCCAAGACCGACCCGACCAGCGCCATCTACGGCATGCCGATCCTCGATGTCGAAAAGGCCCGCACGGTTCTGTTCATCAAGCGCGGCATGGCCTCGGGCTATGCCGGGGTCGAGAACGAACTGTTCTTCCGCGACAATACGATGATGCTGTTCGGCGACGCCAAGAAGATGGTCGAGGGGATCGTGAAGGCGCTCTGATCTTTACCCTCTGATCGTCCCGGACAAAGCAAAGGCCCCAGGATCATCTGGGGCCTTTGTCGTTTTCGGGTCTCGCCTGGGCTGAACTCACCGGGCGGCCATCTCGACCGACGTGGCGCGGGCGGCGAACTTCAGGGCCTGGCGCTGCGTCTTCGAGAGTTGGTTCGAGGCTTCATGGCGAACGCTGACGATGCAGGCGCCGTACGACAGGCGGGCGGTATTGTTGCGGACCTGGGCGCGGCACAGGCTCTGGGCGGCGCGGTCGACGCGAGCCTTGAACACGGCGGCCTGGGCGGGGTTGGACAGGTTCAGGTCGCTGACCGCGATGCGGGCTTCCAGTTCGCCAGCGTTGGCGGCCTGGGTCAGGCCCAGAACCGGAATGGCGGCCAGGCTGATGCTGGCGACAGTGGTGAGGCTCATGATGAACTTGCGCATTTGAAGTAATCCCTCGGCGTTGGTTTGTGTCCGGCGCTTTGCTGCGCCCCATGTCGAGAGATGTAGTTGCGAGTGCTCGTTAAGTCCCGTTACGTCTCAGTCATGACGTTTAATTTAAAGAATTACATGACTTTAACGGAATAAAATTTCAGTAATGTTCGGCGTGACCATTGGGGCGCCTCCACGGGCGACCATGATCCTTTCCGCCGACCGCGGTGTCGCGACAGGGTGTCGCACCTCTCCGTAGCCGGCGGGATCGGCAAGAGCGCCCGTTGTGCTGGCCAAGGCGGCGTTCCGACTGGCCGGATCCTGTTTTCGGGATCATTGCGGACCGGCGGAGCCGGCGAACACCAAGCATCATCAAGTGGGGTCGGCGCGCGGCGCGCTGTTTTTCCCTGTCCCCCACCCGGCCTTCTCTTGATGGCATCGAACGAATATTGTCTTCGATATCAAAGTCAAAATCCATATCCGTAGAGTACGCGCGGATAACATCGCTGATGGGCGGCATCCAGGTAGATGAATGGTTAAGCTGCGCCCAGCTTTCGCCCAATAGAGCCGTCATCTAGCCCGTCGATTCATTCTCACGAAAGGTCGTTGTGGGACCAAGTGCGCCTTCGCACGGTCTCTCAGCCCGACCGCTCGTCTCTGAGGAAGCGATTTTTTGACGTCACAGACCCTCGCCGCCCGACCGCCCTATTCCCGTGTCGCCTTCCTTGCCCTGGTGGGCATGATCGCCACGGTGGGCGCGCTGAACGCGGGTTCGGCCCTGCGCGCCTTCGCCGGCGAACCCGCGCCCGCGCCGGTCCCGGTCGTGCAAGCTCCGCCTGTCGAACTTCCGCCGCCACCGCCGCCGGCCTTCGCCTTCGACACCCCCTTGCCTGGCCGCGTGGTCAATTCGCCGTTCGGTCTGCGCCAGCTGCCGTGGGAAGAGAATGGCCGCCTGCACGAGGGCGTCGACATCGCCGCGCCGACCGGTTCGCCGATCGTGGCCGCCACCGACGGCATGGTCGTGCGGACGGGCGCCAGCGGCTCCTACGGCCGTTTCGTGGAGATCGCCCACAAGGACGGCTTCCGCACGATGTACGCTCATCTGGGCGCCACGGCGCGGGGGGTTAAGCCCGGCGCATACGCGCGGCGCGGCCAGACGATCGCCTATGTCGGAAGCAGCGGCCGCTCGACTGGCGCGCACCTGCATTTTGAGTTGCGCCGCAAGGGCAAGCCTCTGAACCCCTCCTTCTTCCTGGGACAGACCTTCGCCGAGGCTGACGACCTGCCTCTGCGCGCCGCCGCCCGCGTCCCCCGCAAGGTGCGGATGGCCCAGGTGTCCAACTGGCCAGATAGTGTGAAGCCGACCAAGGGCAAGGGCGGCCGGGTCCAGACCCGCATTTCGGTCGCCGATAGCTGAGACAGGGCCCTCGACGCGTCACGATCGCCCGGTAAGGTAAGGACCATGCTCAAGGTCCTTGTTCGCGGTTTCGCCGGTGTCGCTGCTTTTCTCGTTTCCTATATCGCCTTGGGCGGCGTGATGAGCGCCGCCAGCGCGCCTCGTCCTCGCGGCGAGATGGTCCAGATCGATCCGGGTCGCAGCCTGCGCCTGGTCTGCGAAGGCCCGCGCAGCGACCGCCCGGCGGTCTGGCTGGAGGCCGGAGCCTTTGGCTTCGCCGCGGACTGGGGCGCGACCCAGGAGGCCCTGACAACGGCCGGCTGGCGCTCCTGCGCCTATGACCGGGCCGGCATGGGCTATTCGCCGCCGGGACCCGCGCCGCGTGACGGTCTGGCCATCGTCTCAGACTTCGAGAAGCTGGTCGCTGTATCCGGTGAACCGGGTCCCTATATCCTTGTCGGCCACTCGATGGCGGGGCTGAGGCTGCGTCAGTATGCGGGCCAGAACCCCGGCAAGATCGCCGGCCTGGTTCTGGTCGACGCGGCGACGCCCGAGGCGGCGCTGAACCCCCGCATGAGCGGCTTCATCAAGACCTTCGCCGCCGCCTCGCGCTGGGCGGCCCGAGGGGCGTCGATCGGGCTCTACAAGCCGCTGGTCCATACGCGTCTGGGCGACAAGATCGGCCTGCCCAGGGAGGCCGGGGCCGAGAAGCGCTGGGCCTTCGCCAGCGGCCGTCATAACCGCATCTCGGCCGACGAGGTGGCGTTGTGGGCCCAGGCCTCCGACCAGGCCGCCCAGCAGCCGCCCTATGATCCCGACTGGCCGGTCGCCGTGGTCACCGCCGGACCGCTGAAGGGCCGCGAGGCCTGGAAGGCGATCCAGGCGGCGCCGGCCAACGCCTCGCGCCGGGGCATGATCGACCACGTCGAGGCCGCCAGCCACACGCGGCTGCTGGGCCGCGACTTCGCCGATCACATCGTCAGGGCTGTGGCCTTCGTGGCCGGGCCGGGCGGCTGAGCGTCAAGAGCCCAGGAGAGAGCCCAAAACGACGAAAGCCGCGCGGATCGCCGCGCGGCTTTCGAGAGTCTTGGGGCGGTGAGGCTAAAGCCTACCGCGCGCCGACCGGCTTTTTCGGCATCGGGATCAGACCCTCGCGCTGGGCGCGCTTGCGGGCCAGCTTGCGGGCGCGGCGAACCGCTTCGGCCTTTTGACGGGCGCGCTTTTCCGACGGCTTCTCATAGTGCACGTGCCGCTTCATTTCGCGGAACGAGCCTTCGCGTTGCATCTTCTTCTTCAGGGCCTTGAGGGCCTGATCGACGTTGTTGTCGCGGACGAAAATCTGGACCAGGGGTCTCTCTCCATTCGACGGCCCGACCAATGTCCCGAGTCCCTCTCAGGGGCCGGGCGGGCGAACAAAACCTGATAAACCCGGAAGGGGGGCTTCCGGGAAACGAGGGGCGGCTGATAGCAGAGTGAATGGGCCCTGTCCATGCGCGACGCGGCCTAAACCACGGTGTAGACTCGGATTCATGAGCAAAGCAGCCCAGAGCGGAAACGAGACCGGAAGCAGCTGGGCCGATCAGGCCGAGCAGCGGGTGTTGGACGAGGCCGTGCGCCTGGCGCCGAGCGCGGGCTGGAACGCCCGGCTGACCGAGCGCGCCGCCCAGGCGGCCGGCCTGTCGCCCGGCGAGACCCAGCTTCTGCTGCCCGAAGGGGCGAGGGATCTGGCGGCTTTGCTGTCGCGACGCCATGACGCGGACGCGCTGGACAGGCTGGCGATCCACGATCCCGCCGCGCTGAAGATCCGCGAAAAGATCCGGGCCGGCGTCGTGGCCCGTCTGGACGCCGCGGCCGCCGACGCCGGGGTCCTGCGCCCCCTGGCCGCCTTCCTGGCCTTCCCGACCAACCTGGCCCTGGCCCTGCGCCTGACCTGGGAGAGCGCCGACGTTCTCTGGCGCTGGGCGGGCGATACGGCCACCGACGAGAACCACTATTCCAAGCGGGCGATTCTCTCCGGCATCCTGGTCTCGACCCTGGCCGTCGACATGGCCTCGGGCCGCGAGTCGGCCCTGACGCACCTGGACGCCCACATCGACAACGTGATGGCCTTCGAGAAGTGGAAGGCGGGGATCAAGCCGATGGACCTGGCCAGCGAGCTGGTCATGGCGCTGGCGAAGATGCGGTACCGGTGACACTGGCCCCCCTCCTGACCTGCTCCGAACCTCGTCCTCCCCCGTAGGGGGAGGACGAGGTTCGGAGCGTTTCATCTTCCCCCTCTGGGGGAGGGCGGGCTGCGCAGCAGCCCGTAGGGGGCAGGTCTGGTGGACACGGCTTGTCGACCTCGCGCCAGAAAGGCCGCGAGTGGGTGGGGAGGCGCGAAGCGGCCGGGACGAACCCGGATGACCGTGATGTGTGTTTTGCGTTTCGGCTCGACCTGTCCGCTTCGCAGAAGCTGTTCTTGCGTGAGGATTGG
>CAYRTE010000077.1:0-14413 GCA_964427205.1 uncultured Caulobacter sp. | reverse complement strand
CAATCCCGAACTGGCGGTGGCCGAGTCGACCTGGCGCAAGCACCAGATGCCGGCCTACCACCTGATGGGTCCGGGCAGCACGGGCATCACCCTGGTCAATATCGGCGTCGGCCCGTCCAACGCCAAGACCATCTGCGATCACCTGGCCGTGCTGCGTCCCCAGGCCTGGCTGATGATCGGCCACTGCGGCGGCCTGCGCGACACCCAGACCATCGGCGACTATGTGCTGGCCCACGCTTACTTGCGCGACGACCACGTGCTGGACGCCGTGCTGCCGCCGGAAATCCCGGTGCCGTCCATCGCCGAGGTGCAGCGCGCCCTATACGACGCCTCGAAAGCCATCAGCGGCGACAGCGGCGACCAGCTGAAGAAGCGCCTGCGCACCGGCACGGTGGTCACCACCGACGACCGCAACTGGGAGCTTCGCCACAGCCTGTCGGCCCTGCGCTTCAACCAGAGCCGCGCGGTGGCCATCGACATGGAGTCGGCCACCATCGCCGCCCAGGGCTATCGCTTCCGGGTGCCCTACGGGACGCTGCTGTGCGTGTCCGACAAGCCGCTGCACGGCGAGATCAAGCTGCCCGGCCAGGCCAACGCCTTCTACGAGCGGGCGATCAGCCAGCACCTGCAGATCGGGATCCTGACCTGCAAGCTGTTGCTGGACGAGGGCGCCAACCTGCACTCGCGCAAGCTGCGGGCGTTTGATGAGCCGCCGTTCCGGTAGGGCGGGTTTTCAAAGTCCTCCCCCTAGCGGGGGAGGTGTCGGCCCCCGGATCCGGCCAGAGGCCGGTCCGAGGATAACTCCGCCGACGGAGGGGGACGTGCTGCTGACTCGGTGTGGTCTTCCCCCACCGGCCTCCGGCCGCCTCCCCCTTCAGGGGGAGGACTATTCCTCCACCCACGCCTTGATCAGTTGATGCGCGATCGCCAGGGCCGGCGGGGCGAAGACGCCTTCCAGCTCGCCGCGGATCAGCGCTCCGGCCTCTTCCTTGGTGAACCAGCGCACCTCTTCCAGCTCGGTCTGGTCGGGGCGGGCCTCGTTGCTGTCGACCTGGGCGATCAGGCCCATCATCAGGGATGACGGCCATGGCCAGGGCTGGCTGGAGTGGTAGCGGACGCTGGTCGCCGTCAGGCCGGCCTCTTCCATCAGCTCGCGGGCGCAGGCCTCCTCGATGGTCTCGCCCGGCTCCAGGAACCCGGCCAGGGCCGAGAACATGCCGGCCGGCCACAGCGCCTGGCGGCCCAGCAGGCACTTGTCCTCATGCACCGCCAGCATGATCGCCACCGGGTCCGTGCGGGGGAAGTGCTCGGCCTTGCAGGCGGGGCAGACGCGCTTCCAGCCGCCGTCGCCGACTTCCGAGGCCTGGCCGCAGGCGCTGCACCAGCGATGGCGGCGGCGCCATTCGAACATCGAGCGGGCCGTGGCGAGAATCCCCGCATCGGCCGGGGGCATGGAAGCGGCGACGCCGCGCAGTTCCTCGAACCGGCCCAGGCCCTGCAGCGGGCCCTCGGCGGGATCCGCCGGGCTGTCCAGATCGACGGCGAACACCGCGATGTCTTTCCAGAGGCCCAGAAACAGCAGCTTTTCGCTTCCGCCGGCCAGCTCCTGGGCCATGTCGGCGCGCAGATAGGCGATCTGGACGCTGGTCGGCTTGCCGTCCTCGTCCAGCACGTCCTCGACCAGGGGCTTGCCGTTCCAGATCGCCACGGCCAGAGACCCGGCGTCCTCCAGCTTTTCGGTCAGCCAGGCCAAGTCGCCCCGTCGCTCGCTGGAGCGGTCCAGGGGGTTGCCGGCGAAGGTGTTGGTGATGATCGAGAGGGCCATGCGATTCCTGTAACCCAGCCACGAAGAGTCGTCACGACGTCGCGCGGACTTGCATATGGGGCGATGACTCGCGATATAGGCCTCGGAGATCGGTGACGGGCGGAGCCCTCGCCAATCTGGTCAGGGCCGAGAGGCAGCAGCCACAACGAGCCAAGCTTCGGGTCGTCCGCCGGTCTCCACCTTATTCCCTTAAATCTGTCAGCAGATCGCCGCCGGGCGCGAGCGAGCCTTTTGCTGGGCGCTCTGGCGCACTACAGTTGTCGCCATGGCCGACCACGACGACCTCACATCCGATTCCGCGCCGCCGTGGGAAGACGAGCCCGCCGAGCGGGACGACAACACCGCCGACATTTTTGGCGCGCCGCCGGCGGCTGAGCCGGCGCCCGCGGCCGTCGCTCCGGTCGTCGTTGAAGCGCCGAGCGATCCGGACGCCGCCTATACCGTGCTGGCCCGCAAGTACCGGCCGCGCACCTTCGAGGACCTGATCGGCCAGGAGGCCATGGTCCGCACGCTGGCGAATGCGTTCTCCAGCGGCCGTATCGCCCACGCCTTCATGCTGACCGGCGTGCGGGGGGTGGGCAAGACCACGACCGCCCGCCTGCTGGCCCGCGCCCTGAACTATGAGAGCGACACCGTCCACCAGCCCTCGGTTGACCTGACCGTCGACGGCTTCCACTGCAAGTCGATCATCGAAGGTCGGCACATGGACGTGCTGGAACTGGACGCCGCCTCGCGCACCAAGGTCGACGAGATGCGCGAGCTGCTGGACGGGGTGCGCTACGCCCCGGTCGAGGCGCGCTACAAGGTCTACATCATCGACGAAGTGCACATGCTGTCGACGGCGGCGTTCAACGCCCTGCTGAAGACGCTGGAAGAGCCGCCGCCGCACGCCAAGTTCATCTTCGCCACCACCGAGATCCGCAAGGTGCCGGTGACCATCCTGTCGCGCACCCAGCGCTTCGACCTGCGCCGGGTCGAGCCCGACGTGCTGGTCAAGCATTTCGACAGGATCGCCGCCAGGGAAGGCGCGCGGGTCGACGCCGATGGCCTGGCCCTGATCGCCCGCGCCGCCGAAGGCTCGGTGCGCGATGGTCTCTCGCTGCTGGACCAGGCCATCGTCCAGGCCGACCGCGGGGCCACCGTCTCGGCCGCCGTGATCCGCGACATGCTGGGCCTGGCCGATCGCGGCCAGACCATCGCCCTGTTCGAGGCCGTGATGAGCGGCAAGCCCGCCGACGCCCTGGAAGGCTTCCGCGCCCTGTGGGGTTTCGGGGCCGATCCGGCGGTGGTCATGCTGGACCTGCTGGACCATTGCCACGGTTCGGCCGTGGCCAAGGCCCTGGGGCCCGACGCCCTGACCCTGCCCAAGGAACAGGCCGCGCGCCTGGCCGCCATCGGGGCCCACACCTCGGCCGGCACGCTGTCGCGTCTGTGGCAGATGCTGCTGAAGGCTCATGAGGAAGTGCGCCGCGCGCCCGACGCCATGGCCGCCGCCGAGATGGCCCTGATCCGCCTGTGCTACGCGGCCGATCTGCCCGGTCCCGAAGAAGCCCTGAAGGCGATGCGCGACGGAACCCCCGCCGGCGGCGCGCCGGGCGGCGGTTCGCTGGGCGGTGGCGGCGGCTCTGGCGGCGGCGTCAGCGCCCAGATCGTGTCCATGGCCTCGCCGGCCGCTCAGGCCATGCCGGTCCTGGCCTCGTTCGACGACGTGCTGGCCCTGATCGCCGCCAAGCGCGACATCGGCCTGCGGCTGGATGTCGAGCAGTTCGTCCGCCCGATCAGCTTCCGGCCCGGCGCCATCACCTATGAGCCCGCCCCCGGCGCGCCCGGCAATCTGGCCGGACGTCTGGTGCGCGCCCTGAAGGAATGGACCGGCCAGCCCTGGCTGGTCGCCGCCGAGGGCGGCGGCGGGGCCGAGACCCTGATGGAGCGCGAGAAGCGCGAGAAGAACGAGGCGATGGCCCAGATCCGGGCCGATCCGTTCGTGGCCTCGCTGCTGGCGGCCTTTCCGGGCTCCGAGATCGAGGTCCGCAAGATCCCCGGTCCCGAGCCGGCGCCGATCGAGCCGGACGAGGTTGAAGACTGATTCTCCCTTCCCCCTTGATGGGGGAAGGGTTGGGGATGGGGGTGAAAGCCTTTCAGGATGTGGCTCGGTCGCGCTCAGGCCCGCCGACGCTGTCACCCCCACCCCTGCCCCTCCCCCATCAAGGGGGAGGGAACGCGCTAAACTTGGAGACGTGAGATGAAAGACCTCGGCGGCCTGATGAAGCAGGCTCAGGCGATGCAGCAGAAACTGGCCGACGCCCAGGCGCGGCTGGCCGAAACCCTGGTCGAGGGAACCTCGGGCGGCGGCATGGTCACCGTCACCCTCAGGGGGACCGGCGAACTGGCCAAGGTCGTGCTGGACGAGAGCCTGATCGAGCCGGGCGAGGGCGAGGTCATCGCCGACCTGATCGTCGCCGCCCACGCCGACGCCAAGAAGAAGCTCGACGTCGCCCAGGCCCAGCTGATGCAGGAAGCCGCCGGGCCGATGGCCGGCATGATGGGTGGTCTGCCCGGGATGAAGTTCTAGCCCCACCCCTTCCTCTGGAAGGGGATGTTTGAAGGAATATAATGGCCGCTTCCGCCGGACCCGAGATCGAGCGTCTGATCGCCCTGCTGTCCAAGCTGCCGGGGCTGGGACCGCGTTCGGGCCGGCGGGCGGCCCTGGCCTTGCTGAAGAAGCGCGACACGCTGCTGGCGCCGCTGACGGCTGCCATGGTCGACGCCCAGGCCAAGGTGCGGACCTGCTCGATCTGCGGCTCGCTGGACACCACCGAGCCCTGCGCGGTCTGCGCCGACGACACCCGCGACGGTCGGCTGATCTGCGTGGTCGAGGAGGTCGGCTCGCTGTGGGCCATGGAGCGCGGCGGCCAGTTCAAGGGCCGCTATCACGTGCTGGGCGGCCTGCTGTCGGCTCTGGACGGGATTGGGCCCGAGGCCCTGCGGATCGGCGAACTGCTGGCGCGCGTGCAGGGCGGGGAGGTGGCCGAGGTGATCCTGGCCCTGCCGGCCACGGTGGATGGCCAGACGACGGCGCACTATCTGGCCGATCGGCTGGCGAGTTCGAACGCGGGCGTGTCGGTGACGATGCTGGCGCGCGGGGTTCCCGTGGGCGGCGACCTGGACTGGCTGGACGATGGCACGATCGCCCAGGCCCTGAGGGCCCGGCGACCGGCCTGATGTCTAGAAGATCGCGCGGATCGCGACGGCCAGGCCGATCCAGAAGGCCAGGCTGAACGCCACCATGCCGATACGGCCCCAGGCGAGGCGCGGGCCGGTGATCCCGCGAACGGCGCCGGCGGACGGCGCTTGATCAAAGCTGATATAGGCCATGGCTTCCTCCACTGCCTCTCTGTCGGAGGCTCAACGCGATCGCGTCAGGGCCATGCAACGCCCTTGACACTTAACCAACCCTTACCGTTGTTCGAGCTCAGCCGTAACGTGTCAAAGCGTCTCAGGCTAGGCGGAGTTTTGGAAATTTTTCCCCAGAACTGTCAGTTTCCAGATGCACAAAGGTTGGATTAACCGCAATCGCCTCGTTTTCGTGCAATCCTACCCCAATTGTGGCGAAGGTTTCAAAGGCTCGCCGTCCCCGGAATCGACCGTCGGCGCCCAGCGTTCGGCCTGACTGGTTCCCGAGCCGCTGTCGGTGTGCATCACCACGGCGTTGACATCGATCGCCTCGGTCCGGGCGGCCGTCAGGTCTCCGACCTCGAACTCGACATGCTGGGGATAGAAGGCCACCCGGCCGCCGATGCCGCCCACCGCCGGATAGGGGTCCTCGTAGGACCACACGGCGTTGTCGATCACCTTGCCGTCGCGATAGATCGTGAAATAGGAGGCCGCGCCCTTGTAGGGGCAATGGGTCACCTTGTCGGTGCGACGCAGGAACATCATCCGCACGTCGTCGCGCGGGAAGTAGCGCACGGGCGGATAGCCGGCCTCGCTCAGCACCAGCACATCGCCGCTGTCGGCGATCTCGTGGCCCTCGAACAGCACCCGAACGCGGGCTCGCTCGCGCTCGATCGTGATCGGATGGCTTTCGTCAGGCGTCTTCATCGGTTTTCTCCCGCACGTGAATGAGTGCTTGTCCGAAACGCGCGGAGGCCGAACTCGGCTCCCTCGGAGCGTTGCGGCGCAAAGGGTGAGCGGTTTCCGCCCGGGGGCTTCAGGCAAGCCATTGCTTGTTAAACGCATTGTCGCGTGATCTTCTCCCCGCGAACTGGGGGAGGCGAGGGCGAAACGACCGTAACGGCCGTCCCGACCCCTCATCACGTCAAGGTTAGTGTATGAACATCGTTATCGCCCTGGGCATTCTGGTCACGCTCGTGACCGGTATTCCCGTGCTCATCCAGCTTCTTCGACAGCATCCCAAGGGGCTGCTCATCCTGTTCTTCGCCGAGATGTGGGAGCGTTTCTCCTACTACGGCATGCGGGCCATCCTGATCTTCTATCTGACCCAGCATTTCCTCTTCGAGCCCAAGGCCGCTTCGGCCCACTACGGCTCCTACACTTCGCTGGTTTACCTGCTGCCGCTGATCGGCGGCTTCCTGGCCGACAAGTATCTGGGCACCCGCAAGGCGGTCGCGTTCGGCGCGATTCTGCTGGTCGCCGGCCACCTGACCATGGCCATCGAGGGCAAGCCCGCTGTCCAGACCCTGACCTATGCCGGCCAGACCTACGAGTTCCAGGCCGAGGGCCGGGGACAGGAACTGGTCGCCAAGCTGGTCGTCGCTGGCAAACCCTATGATGTCGCCGCCACCAAGACCGGCGATTTCGAGGTCAAGGGCCTGCCCGCCGACGCGCCCCTGCCCAGCGTCCTGCCCAAGGCCGACTACAGGCTGGACGTGAAGGATCGCGATCCAACCTATCTGAACATCTTCTGGCTGGCCCTGTCGCTGATCATCGTCGGCGTCGGCTTCCTCAAGCCCAACATCTCGACCATCGTTGGCCAGCTGTATCCGCAGGGCGATCCGCGCCGCGATCCGGGCTTCACCCTCTATTATTACGGCATCAATCTGGGCTCGTTCTGGGCCTCGATCCTGTGCGGCCTGCTGGGCGTCACGGTCGGCTGGTGGGCGGGCTTTGGCCTGGCCGGCATCGGCATGCTGGCCGGCTTCGTCGTCTTCGTGCTGGGCAAGCCCCTGCTGATGGGCAAGGGCGAGCCGCCGGAACCCAAGGCCCTGAAGGCCAAGGTGCTGGGACCGATCGACCGCGAGATGGTGATCTACGCCCTGTCGCTGGTCGGCGTGGCCGGCGTCTTCTTCCTGGTGCAGCGCAACCCCGTGGTCGGCGCGGCCCTGATCGCCGGCATCGTCGCCTCTCTGGGCTACATCCTGTGGTTCATGTTCGCCAAGTGCGGCAAGGAAGAGCGTGAGCGTCTGGCCCTGGCCGTGTTCCTGATCTTCGGCGCGGTGGTGTTCTGGACCCTGTTCGAACAGGCCGGCTCGTCGCTCAGCCTGTTCGCGGCCACCAATGTCCAGCTCGACCTGGTCCGGGCCCCGATCCAGTGGTTCGGCGGCGCGGTCACCCTGGCCACGTCCGAGCAACTGGTCGCGGCCGGCATCGACCAGGCCTCGACCTTCTGGATCAACACCAGCTTCAACGCGCCCCAGACCCAGGCCCTGAACGCCGGCTGGATCCTGATCTTCGCCCCGGTCTTCGCCTTCCTGTGGACCTGGCTGGGCAAGCGCGGCCGCGACCTGAACCCCGTGGTCAAGTTCGGCCTGGCCCTGCTTCAGGTCGGCGCCGGCTTCCTGGTGCTGCAGATCGGCGCCACCTTCGCCGACGGCGCCTTCCGCATGCCGCTGGTCTTCCTGGTGGTGATGTACATGCTGCACACCACCGGCGAGCTGTGCATGTCGCCGGTCGGACTGTCGCAGATGACCAAGCTGTCGCCGCCGTCCGTCGTGTCGTTCATGATGGCCGTCTGGTTCATGGCCGTGGCCATCGCCCAGTATGTGGGCGGCATCATCGCCGGCCTGACCACCACCGAGACCGTCGGCGGTCAGGTGCTCGACCCCGCCGCGGCCCTGGCCACCTCGCTGAAGGTGTTCAATGTCATCGGCCTGGTCTCGATCGGCATCGGGATCCTGTTCCTGATCCTGTCGCCCTGGCTGAAGAAGTGGTCGCATGGCTCGGATGACACCGACGCCGTTCCGGTCGACCCGGCCACCACGATCCACTGATCGCGGGACGCTGAAACAACGAAGGCCCCGGAGCGATCCGGGGCTTTCTTGTTGGGCGCCCGGCGAGCGGGACTTAAGTCCCCTTCTTCGCAACTTCGTGTAGACTGTGGATGAAATGACAGCCGGCGAACGCTTCATCCAGTCCGCTCCGTTGAAGGAGCGTTTCCGTGACGCTCATGAGCGTCGCGCCTATCAGCGTACGCTGGAAGTGGCCCGGCGGATCGTCGATGACCCTGCTCTGCTGGAAAAAGGGCGCGCGTTCTTGGATCGCTTCGTGAAGGACGATCCGCGTCAGCGGCGCGTCTACGTCTTGTGGACCGAGATCCTGCGCCTTGAGCCGGAACAGGTCGTTCGCCGCCTGATTGCCGATGATGAGCAGGGCGCGTTTCTGCGGGAAACCGCGCCCGTCTTCACGACGATTTCTCCGGAGACGGCGCGCCACCTTGTGAGCCGTTCCGCATGATGACGCTTGCCAAGGTGGAGCACATCCTGCGCGCCGCAGGCAATGCCACGGGTCAGAAGGCTTTCGTTCTGGTCGGCTCGTCCGCGATCTTCGTCTGGTCGGCGATCGTGCCGGAGAGCTTGGCCATGTCGCGGGAGGCCGACCTGTTCGCCAACACGCCCGACGCCGAAGACGCCGATCGCATCGCTGACGAACTGGACGCTCTCCTGGGCCAGGCGTCGCCGTTCGACGATGAGTACGGATATTATTGCGACGGCGTGGGACCCGAGACAGCCATCCTGCCTGAAGATTGGCGCGACCGCGCCAAGCTCTATGCCAGCGCCAATACGGGCGGCGTCACCGCGCTCGTTCCGGAACCCCATGATCTGGCGCTCTCGAAGCTCTGCGCGGGCCGGGAGAAGGACACGGACTGGCTGGTGGCGGCCCTGGAGGCGTCCATCATCGATACCGGCCAAATGCGGGCAAGGCTGCCGGCCATGCCTGTCGAACGCGTCCTGGGCGGCCTGGAAATCCTGAACCAGCGGCTGACGATCATCGAAAGCCGCGCGTCGGCCTGATTCGCCCTAAACCGCCGTCCCGCCCACCGTCAGGCCGGTGATCTTCAACGACGGCTGGCCGACGCCGACGGGTACGCCCTGGCCGGACTTGCCGCAGACGCCGATGCCGGGGTCGAAGTCGAAGTCGTGGCCGATCATCGTCACCTTGGTCAGGGCGCTGGGACCATCGCCGATCAGGGTGGCGCCCTTGACCGGGGCGGTGATCTTGCCGTCCTCGACCAGATAGGCCTCGGTGCACTGGAAGACGAACTTGCCGTTGGTGATGTCCACCTGGCCGCCGCCGAAATTGGCGCAGTAGAGGCCGCGCTTCATCGAGGCGATCATCTCGGCCGGATCGTCCTTGCCGGCCAGCATGCCGGTGTTGGTCATGCGGGGCAGAGGCATGTGGGCGTAGGACTGGCGGCGGCCATTGCCGGTGGCCTGCATGCCCATCAGGCGGGCGCTCATGCGGTCGTGCATGTAGCCGACCAGAATACCATCCTCGATCAGGATGGTGCGCTCGGTGGGCGTGCCCTCATCGTCAATGGTCAGCGAGCCGCGGCGGCCCGGCAGCGAGCCGTCGTCGAACACCGTGACGCCCTTGGCCGCCACCCGCTCGCCGATGCGGCCGGAGAAGGCGCTGATGCCCTTGCGGTTGAAGTCGCCTTCCAGCCCGTGGCCGACGGCTTCATGCAGCAGCACGCCGTTCCAGCCCGAGCCCAGCACCACGTCCATCTCGCCGGCCGGGCAGGGGACGGCGTCCAGATTGACCAGCGCCTGGCGCAGGGCCTCGTCGACCTGGCCCTGCCACCTGTCGGGGCTGATCCAGGCCGAGAAGCCGGCGCGGCCGCCGGCCCCGGCCGAACCGCTCTCGCGGCGACCGTCCTTCTCGACCGTGACCTGCACATTGACGCGAACCAGCGGGCGAACGTCGCGCACCAGCTTGCCATCGGCGCGCAGGATCTCGACCACCCGCCGCTCGCCCGCCATCGAGGCCATCACCTGGACGACGCGCGGATCGCGGGCCCGGGCGAAGGCGTCGATCTCTTGCAGAAGCGAGATCTTGTCGGAGAAGGCGGGCGAGGCGAGGGGATCGTCTTCGCCATAGAGCCGCGCGTTGGTGGCGCGGGGACCTTCGGCGCTGACGCCGGCATGGCCGCGCTTGGCGAGGCTGGCGGACGCCGCCGCCCGGCCAATGGCGGCTTCGGAAATCTCGGCGGCGTGGGCGTAGCCCGCCGTCTCGCCGGCCACGACGCGAAGGCCAAAGCCCTCGGCTGAATCATAGGAGGCGCTCTTGAGGCGGCCATCGTCGAAGACGAAGGCCTCGCTCTCGGACCGTTCGATAAAGAGCTCGCCATCGTCGGCGCCGGCCAGGGCCTCGCCCAGGATCTTGCGGGCGCGGTCGGGATCGACGCCAGCGGCGTCAAGCAGGGAGGGGGCTGCCAAAAAAGAGGCGGGGATCGGAGCGTTCATGCGCCTACAGGTAAGCGTTCAAAGCGCGTCCGTCACCCCGCCCCCTTGTGCTTAGTAGTTGTGACGCACCGAACCCGAGCCGCTGATGGTGCTGGTTTCGCTGGCGGGCTGGGTGTTCATGTTGACGTCGCCGCTGCCCGAGATGGCGATCTTGACCAGGTTGCTGGCCGAGATGTCGGCGTTGCCGCTGCCGGATATGGCGATCTCGGCGTTGAGCGCCCGCAGGTCGTCCAGTTCGGCGTCGCCCGATCCGGCCGTGGCCAGAACCAGGCCCGTGGTCTGGCCGGAGGCCGCGACATCGCCGCTGCCATTCAGCGCCAGGGTCAGGGCCGGCTGGTTGTAACCCTGGATGTCCAGGTCGCCCGAGCCATCCAGCTTGAAGCTGTTGACGTTCGGGGCGGTGACGACGATCCGCGTTTGGTCGGCGTTGCTGTGGACGCGGATGCCGTGGCGATCGATGGTCAGGCTGTCGCCATAGAGGTCGCGGCGGTCGCCATCATCTTCGGTCATGCTGATGCGACCGTCGGTGATCCGCAGGCGGTCGACCACGGCGCGGGGGCCGCTGATCTCGACCTTGGCGACGGGGCCCTGCACGTAGGTGACGTCGATCGGCAGGTCGATCGTCAGGGCCTCGCCGGTCCAGGCCAGCTGGCGAGAGACGATCGGCGAGGTCTTGGCGCCGTTGATCGCGACATGAGTGCGGCGGTACTCGCCGTCTTCGATGCGATCGAAGGGGATGGTCCAGCCGTCCTTGAGGATGACCGGACCGGCCAGGGCGGCGACGCCGGCGAAGCAGCCGAGCATCAGCACGAAGCTGGCGCCGGCGATGATGAGCGCATTACGGATCATGACGGGCCCCTCAGCCTTGATTGTCGATGGCCGGCTTCAGCAGCCGGAAGTGCAGTCGGGCGTACCAGACGACCGCGTTGAACAGGCCGACCGTGGCGATGGTGATCAGGGCGCCCAGGAAGGTGGCTCCAGCCATCAGGCCCACGCCGGTCAGGAAAGCCGTCATCGGTCCGCCGGGAGGTCCCGTCAGAGGCCCCATGGCGAACACGAAGCCGCCTGAGACGAACAGGGCCACCACGGCCACCAGGAAGCCGAACAGGGTCGCCAGCACGCCCATCAGCAGGGGCAGCAGGAACATGATGTCGATGGCGCCCAGGCCGATCAGGGCGATGATCGCCGCCCCGGCGTTGGAGGGTGTCTTGGTCTCCTCCCAGCGACGAAGTCCGGCGTCGGCGCGCAGTTCGCGGGCCAGACGGTCGGGATCGCCCAGGGCGGCGGCGGCTTCGGCCTCGCTGCGGCCTTCGGCCAGGGCGTCGGCGAAGTGGGCCTCGTGATCGGCGACGATGTCGGCGATCGTGGTGGCGGGCAGACCGGCCAGACCCCGGCGCAGCCGGGTCATGAACTCATTGCGGGTCATGCGGCGGCTCCCAGGATGTCTTCGACGGCCGTGGTGAAGGCGGCCCATTCGGTCTTTTGCTGCGTGAAGCTGGCGCGGCCAGCCGACGTCAGGCGGTAATATTTTCGCGGCGGGCCGCTCTGGGATTCGACCAGATAGGTCTCCACCAGGCCGTCCGACTGCATGCGGCGCATCAGCGGATAGATTGTCCCCTCCCCCATATCGATGTCCTTCGCGAGCTTGCTTGCGATCTCGTAGGCGTAGCTGTCGGCGCGTGACAGCAGGGCCAGCACGCACAGCGCCAGCACGCCCTTCTTCAGTTGTATTTCAATGGCTTCCGGCACGTTGTCCTCGCCGCGGTTGATGCACTCTTCTACGGCAAGGTACTGAGTGGTGCAAGGTACCTGTCAATGAACGTTACGTAATGATCCTGAGGACGGATCGGGCCTTGTTGAAAGTGGTTCGCAGCTTGATGGGGGAAAGGCGCCATGACTGCGCTTTCCCTTTGGGTTCTGGCGCTTGGCAACCGAAGATGATGCGCGTATGCAGCCAGAAGACCGGCCAAAGGGGTGGGCTCGGCGTCGACTCGTTTCAACGGTCGCGCGGTTCCATGTCGGCGGCCGCATTATGCATGTCGGCGTGGCGTGGCGTTTGATCAACGTCAAATCGCCGCCGAAACGGGCCGTGAGGGATATGAAGGCGCAATTTCAGGGGATTCGGCGGGTTCTGACGGGCGCTAGCGCCCTCGCCGCCACGGTGATGTTCGCGGGGCAGGCCCTCGCGCAGGACCTGCTGGGGCAGCCGACGCCGGGGGCGATCGACCTTCAGCCGGCCGCCTCGTCGCTGAAGCACGACGCGATCTGGTTCCACAACGTGATCCTGATGCCGATCATCACGATCATCACCTTGTTCGTGCTGGCTCTGCTGATCTGGATCGTGATCCGGTACAACAAGAAGTCCAACCCGATCCCGGCCAAGTTCAGCCACAACACCACCGTCGAGATCATCTGGACCGTGGTTCCGGTGATCATCCTGATGGTGATCGCGATCTTCTCGTTCCGGCTGCTGTTCGCCTATAACGACATGCCCAAGCCGTACATGACGGTGAAGGCCACGGGCTACCAGTGGTACTGGGGCTACGAATATCCCGACCAGAAGATCAGCGAGATCGTCTCGATCGGTCTGTCGGAAGCCGACGCCAAGGCCAAGAACGTCCCGTATCGCCTGGCCGCCGACAACGCCTTGGTGGTGCCGGTCAATCAGGTGGTCCGCGTGCAGGTCACCGGCGCCGACGTGATCCACGCCTTCGCCCTGCCGGCCTTTGGCCTGAAGACCGACGCCATCCCCGGCCGCCTGAACGAAACCTGGTTCAAGGCCGAGAAGACCGGCGTCTTCTACGGCCAGTGCTCGGAGCTGTGCGGCGTCGATCACGCCTTCATGCCCATCGAGATCAAGGTTGTGTCCCAGGCCGAATTCGACGCCTGGGTCCAGTCCAAGACCGCCCCGCCGGCGGCCGCCCCCGTCGCTGACGCCGCCGCTCCGGCTGCCGCTGTCGCGACCCCGGCCGCCGCTCCTGTCACCGCCCCGGCCGCGGCTCCCGCCGCGCCGGCGGTCTAAGACCAAGATTGCAGGATTAGTCCGATGGCTCACGCCGCAGACATTGATCATCACGACGACGCCCACGGCGCCGACGACAAGCCGCCCTTCTTCCAGCGCTGGTTCTTCTCGACGAACCACAAGGACATCGGCACCCTCTACATCCTGTTCGCCATCATGGCGGGCCTGGTGGGCGGCGCCCTGTCGGGCCTGATCCGCTGGGAGCTGATGGAGCCGGGCATCCAGGTGTTCTCCGACACCGGCGTGCTGGCCCAGATGGGTCTGTTCAAGGGCAAGCACGGCTATAACGCCGTGGTCACCGCCCACGCCCTGATCATGATCTTCTTCATGGTCATGCCGGCGATGATCGGCGGGTTCGGCAACTGGTTCGTTCCGATCATGATCGGCGCGCCGGACATGGCCTTCCCGCGGATGAACAACGTCTCGTTCTGGCTGCTGATCGCCGCGTGGGTGCTGCTCTGCACCTCGATGTTCGTCGACGGCGGTCCGGGTCAGGGCTTCGGCGGCGGCTGGACGATCTATCCGCCGCTCTCGACCATCGGTCACAAGGGTCCGGCCATGGACCTGGCGATCCTGTCGCTCCACCTGGCCGGCGCTTCGTCGATCCTGGGCGCGATCAACTTCATCACCACGATCTTCAACATGCGCGCGCCGGGCATGACGCTGCACAAGATGCCGCTGTTCGCCTGGTCGGTGCTGATCACCGCCTTCCTGCTGCTCCTGTCGCTTCCGGTTCTCGCCGGCGGCATCACGATGCTTCTGACCGACCGCAACTTTGGCACCGCCTTCTTCGCGCCTGACTTCGGCGGCGACCCGATCCTGTTCCAGCACCTGTTCTGGTTCTTCGGCCATCCCGAGGTCTAC
>CAYRTE010000076.1:258-15330 GCA_964427205.1 uncultured Caulobacter sp. | reverse complement strand
TGTCGGTTCTGGGCTGGGGCGTGGGCGGCATCGAGGCCGAGGCCGCGATGCTGGGCCAGCCGATCCCGATGCTGATCCCCGAGGTCATCGGCTTCAAGCTGACCGGCGCCATGCCGGAAGGCGCGACGGCCACCGACCTGGTGCTCACCGTCACCCAGATGCTGCGCAAGAAGGGCGTGGTCGGCAAGTTCGTCGAATTCTACGGCGACGCCCTGGCCAACCTGACCCTGGAAGACCAGGCGACCATCGCCAACATGGCTCCGGAATATGGCGCGACCTGCGGCTTCTTCCCGATCTCGGCCGCGACCATCGCCTATCTGAAGGGCACCGGCCGCGACGCCGCCCGCGTCGCCCTGGTGGAAGCCTACGCCAAGGAACAGGGTCTGTGGTGGGAGCCGGGCACGCCCGAGCCGAGCTTCACCGACACCCTGGAGCTGGACCTGTCGGTCGTCCTGCCGTCGCTGGCCGGCCCCAAGCGTCCGCAGGACCGGGTGCTGCTGTCGGACGCCGCATCCAAGTTCGCCGAGTCGCTGGCCGGTGAATTCGGCAAGGCCGAAAACCCCGAGCTGCGCGCCCCGGTCGAAGGCGAGAACTTCGACGTCGGTCACGGCGACGTGGTCATCGCGGCCATCACCTCCTGCACCAACACCTCCAACCCCTCGGTGCTGATCGCCGCCGGCCTGCTGGCCAAGAACGCGGTCGCCAAGGGTCTGAAGGTCAAGCCGTGGGTCAAGACCTCGCTGGCCCCCGGCTCGCAGGTGGTCACCGACTATCTGCTCAAGGCCGGCCTGACCAAGCACCTCGATGCGCTCGGCTTCAACCTCGTGGGTTATGGCTGCACCACCTGCATCGGCAACTCTGGCCCGCTGCCGGAAGCCATCAGCAAGACCATCAACGACCACGACCTGGTCGCCTGCTCGGTGCTGTCGGGCAACCGCAACTTCGAAGGCCGGGTGAACCCCGACGTTCGCGCCAACTACCTGGCCTCGCCGCCGCTGGTGGTGGCCTACGCCCTGGCCGGCTCGATGAAGATCGATCTGGTCACCCAGCCGCTGGGCCAGGACAAGAAGGGCAATGACGTCTTCCTGAAGGACATCTGGCCCTCGAACGAAGACATCGCCGTCCTGCAGCGCAAGTCGGTCACCGAAAAGATGTTCGCCGCCCGCTATGGCGACGTCTTCAAGGGCGACAAGAACTGGCAGGGCATCAAGATCACGGGCGGCCAGACCTACGCCTGGGAAGGCGACTCGACCTACGTCCAGAACCCGCCCTACTTCCCCAACATGTCGATGACCCCGACTCCGGTCACCGACATCGTGGAAGCCCGCGTCCTGGCCGTGTTCGGCGACTCGATCACCACCGACCACATCAGCCCGGCCGGTTCGATCAAGACCTCCAGCCCGGCCGGCCAGTATCTGGTCGACCAGGGCGTCGAGCCCATCGACTTCAACGGTTACGGCGCGCGTCGCGGCAACCACCAGGTCATGATGCGCGGCACCTTCGCCAACATCCGCATCCGCAACCGCATCACCCCGGACATCGAAGGGGGCGTCACCAAGCACTTCCCGTCGGGCCAGGTGATGTCGATCTACGACGCGGCCATGAAGTACCAGGAAGAGGGTCGCCCCTCGGTGGTCTTCGCCGGCAAGGAATACGGCACCGGGTCGTCGCGCGACTGGGCCGCCAAGGGCACCAAGCTCCTTGGCGTCCGCGCGGTGATCTGCGAAAGCTTCGAGCGTATCCACCGCTCCAACCTGGTCGGCATGGGCGTTCTGCCGCTGCAGTTCATCCAGGACGGCTGGCAGAAGCTGGAACTGACCGGCGAGGAGATCGTCTCGATCCGCGGCCTCACCGATCTGGCCCCGCGCAAGCAGCTGATCGTCGAGCTCTATCGCCCGACCGACGGCCGCATCGCCCGCTTCCCGGTCCGCTGCCGCATCGATACGCCGACCGAGCTGGAATATTTCCGCAACGGCGGCGTGCTGAACTACGTGCTGCGCAACCTGGCCAAGGCCGACTAACGCAGCGCTGACATCCAGGAAGCGGCCCGCCGGAGCGATCCGGCGGGCCGTTTTCGTTTCTGGCGCGAACTTTCGCAAAAGAACTCTGGCTTCACGGCCTCGTGAACGGCCTAGAGCCGCGATCTTGGCTTAAGTGACGCGCAATGCGTAAGGCCGCCCTTTCCCTGTTCTGTCTGGCTCTCTCGGGCCTTGCCGCGACATCCGCCTGGGCCGCCAAGCCTCCGGTGGTCGTCGAGCTGTTCACGGCCCAGGGCTGCTCGTCCTGCGGCAAGGCTAACCAGCTGGCCGCCGACTTGGCCCAGCGCGACGACGTCCTGGCCCTGACCTATTCGGTCGACTACTGGGACTATCTGGGCTGGAAGGACACTTTCGCCAAGCCGGTCTTCGCCGAGCGCCAGCGGGCCTATGTCAAGAAATTCGCCCTGCGCGACGTGCCCACGCCCCAGATGGTGGTGGCCGGCCGCGTCCAGGCCTCGGGCGCCAAGGCCGAGGCGGTCGAAGACCTGATCAAGACCGCCGCCAAGGCGCCGTCCAATCCGCCGGACATGGAATTTGTCGGCAAGACCCGCGTCGCGGTCGGTTCGGGCCCCGCCCCGCGCGGCGGCGGCGAGGTGTGGCTGGTGCGGTTCGATCCGCGCGAGCAGGAAATCGCCGTCAAGCGCGGCGACAACAGGGGCCAGACCCTGGTGCATCGCAATGTGGTGCGCGAGCTGGTTCGCCTGGGCCCCTGGGCTGGCCGGCCCAAGCTGTATCGCCTGCCGCCCGTCACCGACGATGCGCTCGAGACCGTGGTGATCGTGCAGGGCGCCAAGGGCGGCCGCATCATCGGTGTGCTCGAATCCGCCGAGCGCTAGACGTCAACGCACAAAAAACCCGCGCGACCAGAGGGGACGGCCGCGCGGGGTCTTTTGGAGAGGGCTTGTCTGTCAGCGGACCGGTTCGAAACCGGAGAGGGCTGGGGGGGCTGTTCAGGGCCCCGATCCCGAAGCCGGTCGGCTGACCCTTGCCTTGTCGCCCGGCAAACAGGCGCGACCGCGACCAAACCAAGGTTGTTTCAAGGCCATTGGTCAAGCTTGCCGGCGACCAGACAGCAAAAAGCCCGCGCGGTAGGGGGAAGGACCGCGCGGACTCATTGGGGGAGGGTATCTGTCGGCTGACCGGCCCGCGATCGAGGGGGGGCTGGGGGGGCTGTTCAGGATCCAGGACCGTGAGATGTCCGATCAGCCGACACTGATAAATTGACGGTCCAAACGGGCGGCCGAAGGTCCAAAATAAGGTCCTTTCGCGGCGTGTCGTGACCGTCATGTCGCAATGGCCGCAAGCGTGGCCGCGACGCCACGCTCGCCAAACCGGGCGGACTGGGGTTAGGATTCGTCCGATGGCGTTGGATCCGCAGTTTCCGTCCGCCCCCTCGCCCGGCGGCGTGACCTTTTTCGAGCGGCGCGAGCTGGACACGCTCATGCGCCTGTATGGCCGCATGGTCGCCGCTGGGGAATGGCGTGACTACGGGATCGCGGGCCTGTCGGACTGCGCGGTGTTCTCGATCTTTCGCCACGCGGCCGAGGCCCCGCTGTATCGCGTCGAGAAGCGCCCGGCCCTGGCCCGCAAGCAGGGCGCCTGGGCGGTGATCGGCCAGGGCGGCATGATCCTCAAGCGCGGCCACGAACTGGCCCAGGTGCTGAAGGTATTCGAGAAGGGCAAGTTCTCGGTGGTGGACTAGGGGGCGCTACAGCGCCTCGGACAAACAAAAAGCCCCGGCGGTTTCCCGCCGGGGCTTCTGCGTTCTGGCCTGGACCAGGATCTAGCGGCGCGAGCCGAAGATGCTGAGCAGGAACTGGAACAGGTTGATGAAGTTCAGATACAGGTTCAGCGCGCCATAGTTGGTGGCCACCGCCATCGAGTTCTGGTCGCCGCCCATTTCGTAATAGGCGGTCTTCAGCTTCTGGGTGTCGTAGGCGATCAGGCCCGCGAAGATGAACACGCCCAGGATGCTGATGATGAAGCTCAGGCCCGGCAGGCGCAGGAACATCTGGGCCAGCGAGGCCAGAACCAGGCCGATCAGGCCCATGATCAGGAAGCTGCCGAAACCCGTCAGGTCCTTCTTGGTGGTGTAGCCAAACAGGCTGAGACCGCCGAACGCGATGGCGGTGATCAGGAAGGTCGAGGCCACCGAGGCGCCGGTATAGGCCAGCAGCCACACGCCCGCGCCCGCGCCGATCGAGGCGACCAGCGCCCAGTAGAGCGCGCCGGACGACTTGGCGGTGGGGTTCTTCATGGCGAACATCGCCACCAGCATCATGGCCAGCGGGGCGAAGCGGATGATCGTGCCGGCCATGGTGAAGCCGGCCAGGCGGCCATCGGGCGTCAGCACATAGAGCAGGCTGGCGACCGGCTGGTAGGCGCTGGTCAGATAGGCGAGTCCGGCGGACAGCAGGAGACCCAGGGCCACCTTGTTGTAGACGCCGAGCATGAAGCTGCGCAGGCCGGCGTCAACCGACATGTCGGCGCGATCCGCCGGGATCGAGCGCGCATAGCCGCGGTTGAGGTCGTTCATCGAGGGAAAACCCTTTGATTGCATCGCGCCCAACTTGGACGCCTGACGAATATCGGCATCCGCGAGGCTTCGCGCAAGGGATGGCTGTTGTGAGCGGCGCCGGACCGCTTAAATAGGTCCAACGCAAGAAGAACAGGGACGGGGCGCGAATGGATTATTCGGAACTGGGACGGACCGGCATGATGGTCTCGCGCTGCTGCCTGGGCACCATGACCTGGGGCTCGCAGAACAGCCAGGAGGAGGCCCACGCCCAGATGGACTACGCGCTGGGGCGCGGGGTCAATTTCTGGGACACCGCCGAGATGTATTCCAGCCCGCCCGATCCGAAGACCCAGGGCAATACCGAACGCCATATCGGCGCATGGCTGAAGAAGACCGGCAAGCGCGACGAAATCGTGCTGGCCTCCAAGGTCGCCGGTCGCGGCAGCGCCTTTGGCGGACTGACCTGGATGCGCGCCGACGGCGCCCCGACCCGCCACACCCGGGCCCAGATCGACGAGGCGGTCGAGGGATCGCTGCGCCGCCTGGAGACCGACTATCTGGACCTCTACCAGCTGCACTGGCCCGACCGGCCGGTGCGGGTGTTCGGCGGCCAGACCTTCAAGGACTACGAGCAGGACTACGAGACCTTCGGCGACATCCTCGAAGCCCTCGACGTCCATGTGAAGAAGGGGACGATCCGCGCGATCGGCGTCTCCAACGAGTTCCCGTGGGGCGTGATGCGCTTCCTGGCCGAGAGTGACAGCCGGGGTCTGCCCCGTATCGCCTCGATCCAGAACGCCTATCACCTGGCCAACCGCACCTTCGAATATGGCCTGGCCGAGATCGCCCTGCGCGAGCAGGTCGGTTTGCTGGCCTATTCGCCGCTGGCCCAGGGCGCCCTGACCGGCAAGTATCTGGATGGCGGCCTGCCGCCGGGCTCGCGCAAGGCGCTCTATAACCGCATGCAGCGCTATGAGGGCCCGGGGGCCGAGGCGGCGATCCGGGCCTATGTCGACCTGGCGGGAAAGCATGGCCTGGATCCGGCCACCCTGGCCCTGAAGTTCTGCGACACGCGCCAGTTCGTGACCTCGACGATCATCGGCGCCACCTCGATGGACCAGCTGAAGATCGCCATCGACGCCTTCGACCTGACCTGGACCGACGAGCTGGAAAAGGCCGTTAACGCCATCCACGCCGCCCAGCCCAATCCCTGCCCCTGACACCCATGCTGCGCCTGTTCACCGCCATCGCCGTGCCGCCGGACATCGGCCAGGGCCTGCTGAGCCGCCAGCACGGCATCGAGCACGCGCGCTGGCGGCCTCTGGACGCCTTCCACATCACGCTGAAGTTCATCGGCGACGTGCAGGAGCCGGTGGCCGCCGAACTGGACGAGGCCCTGGCGGCGATCGAGGCCCCGGCCTTTGATCTGGAACTGGCGGGGGTCGGCCATTTCGGCGAGGGCGTCGAGATCCACGCCGTCTGGGCCGGCGTGGGTGAAAGCCGCGACCTGCGCGCCCTAGCCAAGGCCAACGAGCGGGCCGCGCGCGAGGTGGGCCTGAAACCCGAGGCGCGGCTCTATACCCCGCATGTCACCCTGGCCTATCTCAAGCGCCCCGCCGTGCCCGAGGTCGGCGCCTGGGTCCAGGCCAACAACCTGCTGCATTCGCCGCCGTTCCGCGTGGAGCGCTTTGGGCTCTATTCCAGCTGGCTGGGCGCCGGGGGCTCGGCCTATCGGCTGGAGCGGGAATATCCGCTGGGCTGAGACGGGCGACGCCGGAAGCGGACAGGGTGATTGTCTGTTCGGGGTGGGAAGCGGACCTTCCTTATCCGCTTGTAAGCACAGCCTCATTGCGCTGCCCCGCCGCGAGACTGCGTAGTTGGGGCACTAGTCGATCAACTGCAGCATAGCTGGTCAGGAGCTTTGCCTTCAAACGGCAGGACGGGTCGTCCGCGTCTGCAATCTCCACGCGGACCTCTAGCATTCCCAAGCTTCCCAGTGGGCGGACTTCGACGGCCAGCCGGAGGTCGTCACCTTTGCCCGCTCCGTAAGCAAGTTGCAGTCTAGGCGGTTCGTCACTCCGCAGCGGATAAGCGGAAAGCTCAGCCGCGAAGTCGCTGAGGCTCTCGGGAGAGCCCCATGACCACCCCTTCCCGCTGAAGGTCTCGGTTTGTAAGTGCGCATGCACCTGCCAAACACCGTCGCCGTCCGGCGTCACGCTGAAGGAGAGCTGATCCATTCGCTCAGGCTATCCAGCGCACGCGCCGGTCGCAATGTCCGCTATGGGTGCGAAAGCAGTCGTTGGCTCAATGCCCATAAGCGGACGCCCCGCGCGTCCCGCTCATCCTTAAATCTCTTGGTGGCTGCAGCGTGCTGGTCTGGAAAGGTCAGTCAAGGACGGCTTCGCCGCCGCGAAGCGGCCGCCCGGAGGGCGGTCCTTGAGTGACCTTTCCAGACCAGCGATCGTCTCGCCGTGAGATTTAAGGATGGCTCCCTTCGACGCGAAGGGGAGCGGGGCCAAGTCCTCCCCCTGAAGGGGGAGGCGGCCGGAGGCCGGTGGGGGAAGGCCGCAATGAGTCAGCAGTGACTTGCCCCTCCGTCGGCCCGAAGGGGCCGACACCTCCCCCGCTAGGGGGAGGACTTGTGGGGATAGACCGCGCCCAATCCCCGTAGTTTCCAGAACAAACTCCAGCCCGATCAGACGCTTGTAAAAAAGTCGATCGCGCCAATCAGACGCGCTCAAACTTCCCGTATTCTGTCCCCACCTCGTCGCACGGGAAGGGCGCGCGGCCAGCGACCATTGCGGCGGCGGGGTGTGATCGAGCGGGGCTGGGGTCGAGGGGGATACTCGACCGGTCCGGGGATCCCGGCGTTGCGGGACCCGCCCGCCGTTGGCGTGGACGGAGAGACCCACGGGAGACGCTTCGAGCCCTCGTGCTTCGACCGCCGAATGGCTTCGGAAACGGAGCGGTTCGGGTCCTGCTAAGGCCTCAACAGGGCCACCCGGCGGGACGCTGATGGATAACGGTCGCGCGGAGCGGACGGCTTCGTCGAAACGGTAATCTCTATTTCTCATCCGGACGTGGTCCGGACGCTCCGCGACCCTTCCCATAACTCAGCGAGTTTTCGCGTGAGGCTGCAAGGCCGTGTCCGCCAGAGTCGCCCCGGTCTACACCGCCGCGTGATCCTTCAGCACGCCCAGCGGAACAATGGCCAGCATCTCCTCGTGCGACGCCTCCAGCACCACCGGCGGGGCCAGGCCGGCGTCGAGGGCGTCCTTCCAGCGGCCGGCGCACAGGCACCAGCGATCGCCGGCCTTGAGGCCGCGAAAGCCGAACTCGGGGCGGGGCGTCGAGAGATCGTTGCCGGCGGCCCTGGAGAAGGCCAGGAATTCGTCGGTCATCACCGCGCAGACGGTATGGAGGCCCAGATCGTGCGGACCCGTCTCGCAGCATCCATTGCGGTAGAAGCCCGTCACCGGGTTTACCGAGCAGGGAGCCAGCTCCCCGCCCAGAACGTTGCGGGCGTTCTCGTCATAGCGCGTGGTCATGCCGCAATCCTAACCTGCTTTCGCGCGATCCCTGACCAACATTAACGCGCGTCGAACGTCTTTGCTTTTGCCGTGGCCCGCTCGTGATTAAGAAGGCTCTACAAGAACAAGATCGCAGGGAATTTCGCATGTCCAATGTCGCCAGGCCGCGCCGCAGCGCGCTGTATATGCCCGCCTCGAACGCCAAGGCGGTCGAGAAGGCGCGCACCCTGGACGCCGACGTCATCATTCTCGACCTTGAAGACGCCGTGGCGCCCGAGATGAAGGAAGCCGCCCGCGACGCGGCCGTGGCCGCCGTCAAGGCCGGCGGTTTCGGGTCCCGCGAGGTGGTGATCCGCACCAATGGCCTGGACACCCCCTGGGGCGTCGATGATCTCGCGGCCGCCGCCGAGGCCGGCCCCGACGCGGTGCTGGTGCCCAAGGTCAATGACGCCGGCGACGTGCGGGTCTATAACGCCGCCCTGCACGCCGCGCCCAGCACGATGCGGCTGTGGACCATGATCGAGACCGGCAAGGCCGCCTTCCACCTGTGGGAGATCGCCGCCGCCAGCCGTTCGACGCGGCTGTCGACCTTCGTGATGGGGGTCAACGACTTCGCCAAGGAGATGCGGGCCCGCCAGACGCCGGACCGCGCGCCGTTCCTGCCCCTGCTGACCCTGTCGGTGGCCGCCGCCCGGGCCCACGGCCTGACCATCCTGGACGGGGTGCACAACGACATCGAGGACCTGGACGCGCTGGAGGCGGTCTGCGGCCAGGGCGTCGACTTCGGCTTTGACGGCAAGACCCTGATCCACCCCAAGCATCTTGAGATCTGCAACCGGGTGTTCTCGCCGTCCGCCGACGAGATCGCCTGGAGCCAGGCGGTGATCGCCGCCTTCAAGGCGCCTGAAAATGCGGGCAGAGGAGCCTTGCGGGTCGATGGCAAGATGGCCGAGCGCCTGCATCTGGCCCAGGCCGAACGCCTGGTCCAGGTCGCCGCCGCCATCGCCGCCAAGGCCGGTTAGGATCTGTTGATGCGGGCTCTCCTCCTGTGTGTCGCTCTGGTCGCCGGCCCGATCCTGGCGCAGGAGTCGCCGGTCGCCACCGCCCCGCGGGCGGCGGCTCCCGCGCTGTCGCCCGATGCGCCGCAGACGCCCGCGGACCCGGCGGCGGGCCAGCCGGTTCCGGTCGCCCTTGATCCGCTGGGCGACCTGATCACCCAGACCGGGACCACCGACGAGGAAGACGCCCAGCCGGCCGCGCCGGCGCCGTATCACAAGCCCACCCTCCTGCCGATTCCGACGCCGGAACCGCCGTCGGTGTCCTTCCCGCTGGACGGCGACCATGCCGTGCCGCAGGGCAGCTATGTCCCGGCCGAGCGGATCTATGAACTGCGGGTCAAGGGTTCGATCGTCGCCGCCCAGGGCCTGCAAGGCCCGCTCGATGGCGGCTGGAAGGTGTCGGACTCCGAGGGTTCGACCCTCTACGCCCTGCAGATCGTCGACCCGGCCGGCGGCTATGGACCGGTCGAGGGGGCCTGGCGCGACGTGCGCCGGCCCGGCGCGGTCGGCTCGACCGGCCTGATCGAGAGCGTCGAGCGTTCGGGCTCCGACCTTGTCGTGCGGTTCAGTCCCAGGGCGGGCCAGTCCACGGTGTTGACCCTCAGTCCGGCGGGTTCGACCCGCTGGAGCGGCAACCTCTACGAGGCCGGCGCCAACCAGACGGTGGTCGCCGATCGCGAGGCCCCGCCCAGCCTGCCGCCGGGCTATGTGATCCAGAGCCGGGGACCGGTGATCTGGGGCGCGCCCCGCGCCGCGCCGGCCCGCTCGACCCCGGCCAGGGCTCCGGCCTGCTCGACGAAAGGCAAGACCGGCAAGGCGCTGAAGGCCGCCAAGGCCAAGTGCGCCGCCCTGGCCAAGAAGAGCGGCGCGAAAGGCAAGGCCGTGGCCAAGGGCAAGAAGGGCTCCAAGGCCAAGGCGACCCCGGCCCGCAAGGGCAAGGCATCGGCGAGCAAGAAGAAGGCCCCTGCCCGGAAGACGCCGAACCTGCGCTAGAGGCTCAGCGCCGTCCGGGCCGCCGCGACCGCCGCTTCAAGGGCGGTCGGCGCGAAGGTCTCGGCGGGACTGTGGCCCCAGACCGGCCCCGGCCAGGCCGCATCACCGATCCGGCGGCCGATGACATGGACGTGCAGCTGCGGCGTGACATTGCCCAGGGCGCCGACGTTCAGCTTGTCGACCGTCAGGCCCAGCGCCGCGCCGACGGCCCGCACCGCGTCGCCGGCCAGGATGATCTCGTCCATCAGGGCGATGCGGTTGGCCTGCGACAGGTCCTCGATTTCGCGCAGACCCGGCTGGCGCGGGACCAGCACGATCCACGGATAGCGGGTGTCCAGCTGCAGCCGGGCCTCGCAGAGACGCAGGTCGCCCAGCGCCTCGGAGGTGGCCACGAAAGCCGGATCAAGGACGAACTCAGCCACGTTTGGGAACCGCCGCCCAATAGTCGAAGTCGAGGATGACATGCTCGTTATAGACCCCCGCCTCGTCCTTGCCCGGGAAGTCGTCGCAGGGCCGGTCCTTGGTGGCGACCAGCCGCAGGCGCAGGGCGCCGACGCCGCCCCCCAGGTCAGCCTTGTCCAGCACCTCGCTCCAGGCGAACACCGTGGCCCCGGCGAAATAGGGGCTGACATGGCGGCCGCCATTGATCGCCAGGATCAGGCCGGCGTTCTGCAGGCCGTTGAACGACAGGGCCTTGGCCGTCGAGATCACCACGCCGCCATAGACCAGGCGCCGGCCCGACGGGTCCTTGGCGCGCTCGAACTGGTTGAAGTGGACCTTGGCGGTGTTCTGCCACAGCCGGGTGGCCATGGCGTGCTCGGCCTCCTCGATGGCCATGCCGTCGACATGGTCGATCCGCTCGCCGATCGCGTAGTCCTCGAAGGCGTGCGGCGCGCCGCCCAGGGCGTAGTCGTATTTCGAGAAGTCCAGCGTCTCGGGAACGATCAGATCCGTGGCCGCCACCGCCTCGGCCAGCTTCGGCGTCGCCTGCTGCGGGACCTCCGCCTCGACGGTCCGCTTGCGCACCATCACCCAGCGCACATAGCGCAGCACGGGTTCGCCGTGCTGGTTGGTCCCGGTGGTGCGCACATAGACGACGCCGGTCTTGCGATTGGAGTTTTCCTTCAGCCCGATGACCTCGGATTGCGCCATCAGGGTGTCGTCGGGATAGACCGGCGCCAGGAAAAGGCCCTCGGCATAGCCCAGATTGGCCACGGCGTTCAGGCTGATGTCGGGCACGGTCTTGCCGAACACGATGTGGAAGGCGATCAGCGGATCCACCGGCGCGGCGGGCAGTCCGCTGGCCCTCGCCACCTCGTCCGACGAGAACAGCGAAAAGCGCGGCCCGTAGAGCGCCGTGTAAAGCGCCACATCGCCCGCCGTCACCGTGCGCGGCGTGGCGTGGACCAGCACCTGCCCCAGCCTGAAGTCCTCGAAATAGTTGCCCGGATCGGTCTTGCTCATCCCTGCACATCCTTATCGTTGTTCAGACTGTTTTGCCGCAGTGCAGCGAAACGGGGAAGGGGGCTTGAGGCTTGAGCGTCATGGGTCTAGACCGCCGCGAGAATTTCCATCCACAGTCCTGACGGAGACCCTATGGCTCGCGCGAAGATCGCCCTTATCGGCGCCGGCATGATCGGCGGCACCCTGGCTCACATCGCGGCTCGCGAAGAGCTGGGCGACATCGTCCTGTTCGACATCAGCGAAGGCACGCCGCAGGGCAAGGCCCTGGACATCGCCGAAGCCTCGGCCGTGTTCGGCAAGGACATCGTCCTGAAGGGCGCCAACGACTATGCCGACATCGCCGGCGCCGACGTCTGCATCGTCACCGCCGGCGTGCCGCGCAAGCCGGGCATGAGCCGCGACGACCTGCTGGGCATCAACCTGAAGGTCATGAAGGCCGTCGGCGAAGGCATCAAGGCCCACGCCCCCAACGCCTTCGTCATCTGCATCACCAACCCGCTCGACGCGATGGTCTGGGCGCTGCAGCAGTTCTCGGGCCTGCCCAAGGAAAAGGTCATCGGCATGGCCGGCGTCCTGGACTCGGCGCGCTTCGCCTATTTCCTGGCTGAAAAGACCGGCGTGTCGGTCGAAGACATCCACGCCTGGACCCTGGGCGGCCACGGCGACGACATGGTGCCGATGGTCCGTCACTCGACGGTCGGCGGCCTGCCGCTGCCGGAACTGGTCAAGCAGGGCTGGATGACCCAGGAAGAGCTCGACGGCATCGTCAAGCGCACCCGCGGCGGCGGCGGCGAGATCGTGGCCCTGCTGAAGACCGGCTCGGCCTTCTACGCCCCGGCTGAAAGCGCCATCGCCATGGCCACCAGCTATCTGAAGGACAAGAAGCGCGTCCTGCCGTGCGCCACCTTCCTGACCGGCCAGTACGGCCTGGACGGCCTCTATGTCGGCGTGCCGGTCGTCATCGGCGCCGGCGGCGCGGAAAAGATCGTCGAGTTCGAAACCAATGACGAAGAGAAGGCGATGTTCGCCGCCTCGGTCGCCTCGGTTAAGGGCCTGATGGAAGCCTGCAAGGCCATCGACCCTTCGCTGGTCTAGGCCTTACAGACACCCCAGACGACGAAGGGCGGCTCCGTGAGGAGCCGCCCTTTTTCTTGGTCGCCTGGCGCTTAGTGCGCGGCGACGTCGCCCGGCTCTGCGGAAATCTCTTCCAGCGTCTTGCCGACCTGCTTGGCGCCATAGTCCTTGGCCACGTCGCCCAGCGACAGGATGCCGGTCAGGCCGCCGGCGTCGTTGAGCACGACGAGGCGGCGGATCTGGTGGCTGGCCATCTTGGCGGTGGCCTCGGCCAGGACATCATCTTCCTTGACGCTATGGACCTCGCCTTCGGTCATGGCCTCGGAAATCGGCGAGTCGAAGCTGCGGCCTTCGGCGACCACCCGCAGAACGATGTCGCGGTCGGTGACCAGACCCACCACCTTGCCGTCGTCGACGATCGGCACCGCGCCGGTTTCGACATGGGCCATCATCTGGGCCACCTTGCGGACCGTATCGGTGGGGGCGGCGGTCGAGACCTGACCGGTCATGGCGTCGCTGACTTTCATGGGGGACCCTCGTGGTTTGAACTCAAGCTCCCTAAACCCCCGCCGATCACCTCGCGTTCCGCGCTTCCGGTGAGAGGGCTGGCGCCCTATCTGTGCGCCACACCTTCAAGCGGAGCTTTCATGTCCCTTTCCATCCATCAGGCCAGCGTCCCCGTCTTCGTCCAGGGCCTGAAGGGTCTGAAGGTCGTGCTGACCAAGGCCGCCGCCCATGTCGAGGCCAAGAAGCTCGATCCCGAGGCCCTGCTGAAGGCTCGGCTGTATCCGGACATGTTCCCGCTGATCCGCCAGGTGCAGATCGCCACCGACTTCGCCAAGGGCTGCGCCGCGCGTCTGGCCGGCGAAGAGGTTCCGGCCTGGGACGACGTCGAGACCGGCTTCGACGACCTGATCGCGCGCGTCGACCGCGCCATCGCCTATGTCGAAGGCCTGGACGCCGCCAAGTTCGAGGGCGCCGAGGATCGCGACATCACCCTGACCCGCCGCGGCGAGACCAGCGTGGTTAAGGGCCTCGCCTATCTGCAGACGCAGGCCCAGCCGAACTTCTTCTTCCACCTGACCACGGCCTACGCGATCCTGCGCAAGAACGGCGTCGAGGTCGGCAAGCGCGACTATCTCGGGACCGTCTAGAACCGTCCGGGCGTCCCGCCCCGGTGGGGCGCCCTTTGACTCCCGGCCATTTTCTGTGCATAAGCGCGCCCTTCCGGCGCTTCATCAGCAGCGCCTCTACCGTCACGACCCCAGCCCGCTAGCGCGGGATCTATCTGGACGAGGACGGCGAGGACCCCCATCGACGTGATCGTCCATGGGGGCTGATCGCGTTTGGTCTTTGGTTTGGGTTTGAAGGTTCGAGATGTTCGACGGCCTTACAGAGCGGCTCTCCGGCGTATTCGACCGCCTCGGCGGTCGCGGCGTGCTGTCCGAAAAGGATATCGACGAGGCGCTGCGCGAGGTTCGCGTCGCCCTGCTGGAAGCCGATGTCGCCCTGCCGGTGGTCAAGGACTTCATCAGCAAGGCCAAGGAACTGGCCTCGGGCGAGGCGGTCATCCGCTCGGTCAAGCCGGCCGATCAGGTGGTCAAGATCGTCTATGACGGTCTGGTCGACATGCTGGGCGGCGAAGAGCCCACCGGCCTGAACCTGGCCCTGAACCCGCCGTCGGTGATCCTGATGACCGGCCTGCAGGGCTCGGGCAAGACCACCACGACCGGCAAGCTGGCCCTGCGCCTGTCCAAGAACGAGCGCAAGAAGGTGCTGGTCGCCTCGCTCGACACCCGCCGTCCCGCCGCCATGGAACAGCTGGCCATGCTGGCCAAGCAGGTGGAGGTCGAGAGCCTGCCGATCGTCGCCGGCCAGAGCGCCGTCGACATCGCCAAGCGCGCCATGAGCGCCGCCAAGTTGGGCGGCTACGACGTCCTGATCCTCGACACCGCCGGCCGCACCACGCTGGACGAGGCGATGATGAGCGAAGCGGCGGAAATCGCCCGCATCGCCCAGCCGACCGAGACCCTGCTGGTCGCCGACAGCCTGACCGGCCAGGACGCGGTCCGCACCGCCGCCGCCTTCCACGCCCGCCTGCCCCTGACGGGCCTGGTCCTGACCCGCGCCGACGGCGACGGTCGCGGCGGCGCCATGCTGTCGATGCGGGCCGTCACCGGCCTGCCGATCAAATACATCGGCGCGGGCGAGAAGGTCGACGCGCTGGACGTGTTCGACGCCCGCCGCGTCGCCGGCCGCATCCTGGGCCAGGGCGACATCGTCGCCCTGGTCGAGAAGGCGTCGCAGGACCTGGACCAGGCCAAGGCCGAGAAGATGGCCCGCAAACTGGCCAAGGGCCAGTTCGACCTGGACGACCTGGCCGGCCAGCTGCAGCA
>CAYRTE010000076.1:0-248 GCA_964427205.1 uncultured Caulobacter sp. | reverse complement strand
GAAGCCCGACCTGCCGAACGCCAGCCGCAAGAAGCGGATCGCCGCCGGCGCCGGCGTCGATGTCCAGGACGTGAACCGGGTTCTGAAACAGCACCGCCAGATGGCCGACGTGGTCAAGCAGATGGCGCGCGGCGGACCCAAGAAGATGCAGCAGATGGCCGCCATGCTGGGCGGCCTCGGCGGTGGCGGCGGCATCCCCGGCATGCCGGGCATGGGCGGCGGCCCCGATCTGAACCGATTGAAGGCCC
>CAYRTE010000075.1:0-16301 GCA_964427205.1 uncultured Caulobacter sp. | reverse complement strand
GGCGCGGACCAGCACCTCGAAGGTGTTGTCCAGGCTCGCGCTATCCGAACCGCCCGGCTGGATCACCGGCTTCACGTCATCCCCGAACTCGCCGAAGGCCTGGGCGGCCATCTTGATCTCGTGGGACTTCATCCAGTTGATGTTGCCCTTGATGGTGTTGATCTCGCCATTGTGGGCGAGCATCCGGAAGGGCTGGGCCAGGCGCCATTCGGGGAAGGTGTTGGTCGAATAGCGCTGGTGGAAGATCGCCACATTGGCGGCGAAGCGCTCGTCCTTCAGGTCGGGATAGAACTCATCGATCGCTTCGGCCAGGAACATGCCCTTGTAGATCAGCGACTTGGCCGACAGCGAGCAGATGTAGAAGCCCGACAGATTCTGGGCGTGGACGCGCTTTTCGATGCGCTTGCGGCACAGGAACAGGGCGCGCTCCAGGGCCTCGCCCTCCAGGCCGGCCGGGGCGGCCAGCATGATCTGCTCGATCTCGGGACGGGTGGCGTTGGCCTTCTCGCCGATCACGGCGGTGTTCACCGGCACCTGACGCCAGCCATAGATGTAGAAGCCGAAACGCAGGGCTTCGGCCTCGACGATCGTGCGGCAGGCTTCCTGGGCGCCGAGATCCGTGCGCGGCAGGAAGATCTGGCCCACGGCGATGGCGCCGGCCCGCAGGGCGTGGCCGGTGCGGCGCACCTGGTCGGTAAAGAAGTCCTGCGGCACGCTCAGCAGGATACCGGCGCCGTCGCCGGTCTTGCCGTCGGCGTCGACCGCGCCCCGGTGCCACAGGGCCTTCAGGGCCTTGATGGCCAGTTCGACGACTTCGCGGCGCGGCGTGCCGTCGATGGCGCAGACCAGGCCGACGCCGCAGGCGTCGCGCTCGGTGGTCGGGTCATAGGCGTGACCGTCGATCAGGGCCTGGCGGTTGGCCAGATAGCGTTGGGTGTCTTGGCTCATGATCTTCACTCCGCCGCGATCAGCGCCGGGGCGCCGACCTTGGACTTCAGATAGCGGTGCATGGCGTCGGCGGCGTCGCGGCCGTCCTTGATCGCCCAGACCACGAGGGAGGCGCCGCGCACGATGTCGCCGGCGGCGAACACGCCGTCCAGATTGGTCATCTGGTTGCGGACATCGGCCTTCACCGTGCCCCAGCGGGTTGTCTTCAGGTCTGGGGCCGACCAGGCTTCCGGCAGGTTCTCGGGCTCGAAGCCCAGGGCCTTGACCACCAGTTGGGCGGGGAGATCAAAGTCGCCGCCTTCGATCTCTTCCGGAGACTGGCGTCCGGAAGCGTCCGGCGCGCCCAGGCGCATGCGGATGGCGCGCACGCCGGTGACGGCGTCGGCGTCGCCCGACAGGGCGCGGGGGGCGGCCAGCCAGTCGAAGGTGACGCCCTCTTCCTCGGCATTGGCCACTTCACGCAGGGAGCCGGGCATATTGGCCTTGTCGCGGCGATAGAGGCAGGTGACCGAGGCCGCGCCCTGGCGAATGGCGGTGCGCACGCAGTCCATGGCGGTGTCGCCGCCGCCGACCACGACCACGTCCTTGCCCTCGGCGTTCAGCGTACCGTTCTCATACTCGGGGACGACGTCGCCCAGGCCCGTGCGGTTCGAGGCGATCAGATAGTCGAGCGCCGGAACCACGCCCTGGCTGCCGGCGCCCGGCGCCACCAGATCGCGCGCGGCATAGACGCCCGTGGCGATCAGCACGGCGTCGTGCCTTTCGCGCAGGTCTTGCAGCGAGGCGTCGCGGCCGACCTCGAAGTTCATCCGAAATTCCACGCCGCCGTCGGCGAGACGGGAGGTGCGGCGCTCGACGACATCCTTTTCCAGCTTGAAGCCGGGGATGCCATAGATCAGCAGGCCGCCGGCCCTGTCGTGGCGGTCATAGACGACCACCTCGTGGCCCTGCTCGCGCAGCATCTCTGCGGCGGCCAGACCGGCGGGGCCCGCCCCAATGATTCCGACCGACTGGCCGGTGGCAGGGCCGGAGACCAGCGGCTTGACCCAACCCATCTCCCAGGCCTTGTCGGTGAGGTAGCGCTCGACCGAACCGATCGTCACGGTGCCGTGACCCGATTGCTCTATGACGCAGTTGCCTTCGCACAGGCGATCTTGCGGGCAGATTCTACCGCAGACCTCCGGCATGGAATTGGTGGCTTGCGACAGCTGGTAGGCTTCCTCCAGGCGACCTTCGGCGGTCATCCGCAGCCAGTCGGGGATGTTGTTGTGCAGCGGGCAATGGGTCTGGCAGAACGGCACGCCACATTGCGAGCAACGCGAGGCCTGCTCTGTCGCCTTGGCGTCGATGAAGTCGGCGTAGATCTCGTGAAAGTCGCCGGAACGGTCGTCCGCCGCACGCTTTTCAGGCGTCTTGCGGGCCACCGTGGTGAATTTCAGCATGCGCTCGGCCATGCGACTTCCCAGCCTCTGGTTTTGGGGCCCTGCTTGCAGGGAAAAAATTGCGTATGGCGGGCTCTTAAGGACTCTTTTCCGCAAGAAGAATGCGGTGGTCCATAAAATAGACAAATATATCCGTGATGAGGGTGGCTCCATTGCGAGCTGCTCGCAGATCCTAGGGTATATGGTCCAATTTGTGGATTAACGACGTCTTTACCGTGTCGGGCGCAGGTCGGGGCAGGTTGGAGGACCACTGATGGCTGACTGGCTGAGCGCGATTATCCTGGGTCTGATCGAAGGCCTGACCGAGTTCATTCCCGTGTCTTCCACGGGCCACCTGCTGCTGGCCAAGACGGCCATGGGCCTGACCGATCCGGCTTGGGACACCTTCATCGTCCTGATCCAGTTGGGCGCAATCCTGGCGGTGGTGGCGCTCTACTTCCAGCGCCTTTGGGCGGTGCTGATCGGCCTGCCGACCAAGCCGGAAGCCCGGCGTTTCGCCCTGTCGATCCTGATCGCCTTCCTGCCGGCGGTGTTTCTGGGCCTGCTGCTGCACGACTTCATCAAGGAAATCCTGTTCGAGAGCCCGGCGGTGATCTGCTGGTCGCTGGTGATCGGCGGCTTCGTGCTGCTGGCCCTCGATCGCTGGAGCCCGACGCCGCACCACGGCGACGCGATGAACTATCCGCTGCTGACCTCGCTGGGCATCGGCTTCTTCCAGTGCCTGTCGATGATCCCCGGCGTCTCGCGCTCGGGCGCGACCATCGTCGGCGCCCTGCTGCTGCGGGGCGACAAGCGGTCGGCGGCTGAATTCAGCTTCTTCCTGGCCATCCCGACCATGGTCGCGGCGTTCTCGTATGATCTCTACAAGAGCCGTGACGCCATCGACGCCGCCCATGCCGGGATCATCGGCATTGGCTTTGTCACCGCCTTCATTTCGGGGATGGTGGTGATCAAGGTCATGCTCGACGTCGTCGCCAAACGCGGTTTCGCCCCCTTCGCCTGGTGGCGGATCGCGGTGGGCGTGGTTGGGCTGGGACTGATCTACATCCCGCACTGAGCAGGGGCCGCAAAAAGAAAGGGGCGGGCGCCGCGGCGCCCGCCCCTTTCTTGTTGGCCTGCGTACGCCCTAGAACGCTCCGGCCGGGGTCGGGGCGTACTGGCCGCCCTTGCGGTAGCGATAAAGATAGGACGGCACGATCGCCTCGATGCTGGTCGGGACGACGCCGGCCTCGGCCAGGCCCGGCAGGCCATGATCGGCGACGTTGTCGGACTTCAGCATCTCGACCTGGTCACTGGTGATGGGCGGCGCGATCGGCAGGATGCCGGCCATCAGATCGCCGACCTTGCCCAGCAGGCCGGCCGCGAACCACGGAATAGGCAGAAGAACGCGGTCGCGGCCTGTCTCGGTCAGGATCAGCTGCAGGATCTCGCGCATCGTATAGACGCTGGGACCGCCCAGTTCATAGGTCACGCCCTCGGCCGCGGGGTTGCTCGCCGCCCTGGCGATCACGGCGGCCACGTCGCCGACAAACACCGGCTGGAAGCGGGTCTCGCCGCCGACCAGCGGCAGGGCCGGGCTCATGGCGGCCATCTGACCAAACTTGTTGAAGAAGCTGTCGTCGGGACCAAACACCACCGACGGACGGACGATCACCGCGCCCGGGAACACGGCGCGCACGGCCTCTTCGCCCTCGGCCTTGGTGCGGGCGTACTTGGCCTCGGAGCTGGCGTCGGCGCCGATGGCGCTGATCTGCACGAAGCGGACGACACCGGCCGCCTTGGCGCGCTCGGCGATGGTCCTGGCGCCCATCACGTGGACGGCCTGGAATTTCTGACGGCCGGACTCGTAGAGGAGCCCGACCAGGTTCACACAGGCTTCGGCGCCCTCGAGCGCCCGCGTCACCGAGGCGAGGTTGCGGACATTGGCCTGGACCACCTCGATCTGGCCGACATCGCCCAGCATCCGCATCTTGTAGGCGAGGTTGGGCTGGCGAACCGCCACACGAACGCGATGGCCCGCCTTGGCGAGCTGCCGCACGACCTGGCTGCCGACGAAGCCGGAGCCGCCGAACACCGTGACCAGACCCTGCATCTTCAATCCTCGTCGCTTGCGATGACGCGGGGGATAGACGACCGCGAGGCGGTTCGCAACGAATTGCGCGATTTGTCGATTGACGGGGCCAAAACCTTTCCCTAAACGTCCCGGCCTCGCGGCGATCCAACGGATTGCCTTGCGGGCCCAGGTGGCGGAATTGGTAGACGCGCTGGCTTCAGGTGCCAGTGACTGAAAGGTCGTGGAGGTTCGAGTCCTCTCCTGGGCACCACCCCCTACCAACCTTCGAGAGAAGGTCGGGGTGGCGCCGATAGATCCTTCCGAATAGATATCTTTTTCATCGTGATTATAGTGTCGCGCGCACCCGTTCGGGCGCGCGAGCCTCGGCGACGTCTGTCGTTCAGGCGTGTCGCCGGAGAGCTCTGAGACCTTGGCCAATTTTGTTCATGTGGGCGACCTGCCCGACGGCGCCCTTGCTGGCGCGACCGCGGTCGCCATCGATTCGGAAACCATGGGCTTGCGCCTGGGCCGCGATCCGTTGTGCGTCGTGCAGCTGTCGTCAGGCGACGGCGATGCGCATCTCGTCCAGCTGGACCGCGCGACCTATGACGCCCCGAACCTGAAGCGTCTGCTGACCGATCCGAAGATCCTGAAGCTTTTCCACTTCGGCCGCTTCGATATCGCCATGTTCCTGCTGCATCTGGGCGTGATGACCGCGCCCGTCTACTGCACCAAGATCGCGTCCAAGCTGGCCCGCACCTATACCGACCGCCATGGTCTCAAGGACGTGACGCGCGAACTGATGGCCGTGGAGCTGTCAAAGGCCCAGCAAAGCTCTGACTGGGGCGCGGCGACGCTCAGCCCCGATCAGATCGCGTATGCGGCGTCCGACGTGCTGCACCTGCATGGTCTGCGCGACAAGCTCAACGCCATGCTGGTCCGCGAGGGCCGCATGGCGCTGGCCCAGGCCTGCTTCGACTTCCTGCCCCACCGCGCCGCCCTCGACCTGGCCGGTTGGGAAGACGTCGACATCTTCGCGCACACCTAGGGATGACGGCGGCCGCGACCATGACGGGACGGTCGATCGCCCGGGATCTGGGGCGGTGGCGCCGGCGTTCGCGCCGGGTCCGGCTCATGCGCGTAGTGCTGCCGGCGACGATCGCCGTGATCCTGATCGGCGTGGGCGGCCAGGTCGGCTGGCGCTCGATGCGCGCGGCCACGCGTCCCCCGGCCGAGGCCAAGACCCAGATCCGCATGATCGCGCCGCGATTCTACGGGCAGTCGGGCGATGGACGCAGTTTCATGATCACCGCGCGTTCAGCTTTGAGGGACGACAACGATCTGATGAGCGTGCGCCTGGACTCACCGACCCTGACCCTCGGCTTCGACGAACCCCAGCCCAGCCGGGTGACAGCCAAGTCGGGGATCTATCGGGAAGACACGATGAAGCTGTCCCTGAGCGGGGATGTTCGCATCGACGACGGCGCGGGCTATCGCTTCGCCTCGGAAGAGGCGGTGGTCGACACCAAGACCGGAAATATCAGCGGCGAAACCGCCATGCTGGGCGAAGGTCCGACGGGGCAGGTGAAATCCAACGCCTACACCGTATATGACAAGGGTGATCGGGTCGTTTTCAGGGGTGGGGTTCGCACCCGGCTCGAACGGAAGTAAGTAGAGGCGCGCGGCATGGCCGTGCTTCGCAGATAAGGACTCTGACTTGATGCAGCGTTGGATGGCAGCGGCGGCGACGACCGCACTGATCCTGGCGAGCGGCTCGGCCTTCGCCCAGAGCATCAACGACTCCAGCGCGCCCGTGGATATTTCCGCGGACGAGCAGGAGAACATCAACAGCCAGTGCCGCACCATCTTCCGCGGCAATGTCGAGATGCTGCAGGACAAAAGCCGGCTGCGGGCCAGCGTGGTCAACGCCTATTCGACGCGCAAGCCCGGCGCCCAGGCCGGCTCGAACGCCTGCGGCGATGTCGATCACGTGGAAGCCGAAGGCGATGTCTATTTCGTCAACCAGGACCAGACGGTCCGGGGCGACCGCGCCGTGTTCACCTATTCCAACGACACCATCGTGATCACCGGCAATGTCATCGTCGTGCGCGGCCAGGACGTGGCGCGGGGCGACCGCATGACGGTCAACACCAAGACCAACGACGTGAAGCTGGAATCCAACGCCAAGGGACGGGGCAAGGCTGGGCGCGTGCGCTCGGTGATCTATCCCGAAAAGTCCCAGACGCCCGCTCCAGCCACCCGCTAGGCTCGCCAGAATGAAGATGACGCCCCTCGGCGGTTCCAATCGCCCCGACGCTGACGGTCTGTTTGTCGACGCCGTCGGCAAGTCGTTCGGCGACCGCCCGGTGGTCAAGAGCGTTTCGCTGCGCCTCAAGCGCGGTGAGGTCGCGGGTCTGCTCGGGCCCAACGGCGCCGGCAAGACCACCTGCTTCTACATGATCACCGGCCTGATCGCCGCCGACTACGGCTCGATCTATCTGGACGGCGAGGACATCACCGCCCAGCCGATGTTCCAGCGCGCCCGCCTCGGCGTCGGCTATCTGCCGCAGGAAGCCTCGATCTTCCGGGGCATGACGGTCGAGCAGAACGTCATGGCCGTGGTCGAGATGCGCGAGAAGAGCCAGCGCGCGGCGGCCGAGACGGTGACCAACATCCTCGAGGAATTGCGGATCACCCATATCCGCAAGTCGCCGGCCGTGGCCCTGTCGGGTGGCGAGCGCCGCCGGGTGGAAATCGCCCGGGCCCTGGCCAGTGAGCCGTCCTTCATGCTGCTGGACGAACCCTTCGCGGGCATCGATCCCCTGGCCATCGCCGATATCCGCGAGGTCATCGGCTATCTGAAGAAGCGCGGGATCGGCATCCTGATCACCGACCACAATGTCCGCGAGACGCTGGATATCATCGATCGCGCGTCAATTATTCACGCCGGTGAAGTGCTGTTCGAGGGCTCCCCTAAGGAAATCATCGAGGATCCGGAAGTGCGCCGCGTTTATCTGGGCGATCATTTCGCCGAACGCGTCTGACGAAAACCTGTTTCCGAAGAACGACTTATCCCGCGCGGCCTCCCGGCTTCGCGGGATTTTCGTTGTCTGGCGACGGGACTGAAGGTCGCACCGGCCCGGATATTGCAGGCGTTGGCGCCCCGTTAACCTAGTTGGCCTTCAATGGGGATCGAACATTCGATTTGCCCAGGAGGGCGCATTGGCTCTCGGCCATCGACTAGAACTCCGGCAAGGCCAAGGCCTCGTCATCACGCCGCAACTGCAGCAGGCGATCAAGCTGCTGCAGCTGTCCAACATCGAGCTCGACGCCTTCGTCGAGGCCGAGCTGGAGCGCAATCCGCTCCTGCAACGCGATGAGGGCGAGAGCGAAGCGCCGTCCGAGGTCGAGCGCGAGCCGGCCGCCAGCGACCTTGGCGTCGATGTGGTGGCCGAAGGCTCGGCCAACGCCGAGATGGACGCCACGCCCGACGACGTCTCGCCCGGCGAGCGCGCCTCGGGCGACGGCGAGCAGGCCCAGGAGGCCGGCGGCCAGATCGACTGGTCGCGCGCCGGCGGCGGCGGCTCCTTCGAACATGACGGCGACTATGAGGGCGCCCTGACGGCGATCCCGACCCTGTCGGAACATCTGCAAGGCCAGCTAGCCCAATCGGGCCTGTCGGCGAGCGAACAGCTGGTGGCCAATGTCCTGATCGACGGCGTCGACGAGGGCGGCTATCTGCGCCTGGACCTGGCCGAGACCGCCGAACGCCTGGGCTGCGCCGAGACGATGGTCGAGCGGGTGCTGACCGTGCTCCAGGGTTTCGAGCCAACCGGGGTTTGCGCCCGCGACGTCCGCGAATGCCTGGCCCTGCAGCTGAAGGACCAGAATCGCTACGACCCGGCCATGGCCGCCCTGCTCGACAATCTCGACATGCTGGCCCGCCGTGACATGAACGGCCTGCGCAAGGTGTGCGGCGTCGACGACGAGGATCTGCGCGAGATGATCGCCGAGATCCGCGCCCTGAACCCGCGACCCGGCGCGGCCTATGCCAGCGAGACCGCCGAGACGCTGGTGCCCGACGTCCATGTCCGCGAGGGCCTGGGCGGCATGTGGCACGTCGAACTCAACACCGACACCCTTCCCCGGGTGCTGGTCGACCAGCGCTATCACGCCCGGGTGTCCAAGGGCGCGCGCACCGACCAGGAAAAGACCTTCGTCTCCGACTGCATGGCCACCGCCAACTGGCTGGTCAAAAGCCTGGACCAGCGGGCCAAGACCATCCTGAAAGTCTCCAGCGAGATCGTGCGCCAGCAGGACGGCTTCCTGGCCTTCGGTGTCGAGCACCTGCGGCCGCTGAACCTGAAGACCGTCGCCGACGCCATCGGCATGCACGAGAGCACGGTCAGCCGGGTGACCTCGAACAAGTATATCGCCACCCCCCGCGGCGTGTTCGAGCTGAAGTTCTTCTTCACCTCGGCCATCCAGTCGTCGGAAGGCGGCGAGGCCCACTCGGCCGCCAGCGTGCGCCACAAGATCAAGGGTCTGGTCGAGGCCGAGAAGGCCGAGAAGGATGTCCATTCCGACGACGCCATCGTCGAGATCCTCAAGGCGGCCGGCGTGGACATCGCCCGTCGCACCGTCGCCAAATACCGCGAAGCCATGCGCATCCCCTCGTCGGTGGAGCGCCGCCGTCTCATGAAAGAAGCGTGCTGATCGGGTTCTGTTCATCCGGCATGCGTCACACTCCGAACTTCGTCCGCCGCTATGGTCCGTCCGGCGAGGAGTGCGCATGACGATCAGCAGCCTGTCCGACGTCATCGAGGGGTTTGGCGAAGACGCTCGCCCGTCGCTGACCGTGGGCGAAATGCTCGACGCCTTTGACAGCCGGGCGTTCGGAGCGATGCTGTTCGTGTTTGGCGCCCTCAACACCCTGCCCCTGCCGCCGGGGTCATCGACGATCCTCAGCCTGCCGATCCTGCTGCTCGCTCCCCAGATCGCCCTGGGCGCCGATGCGCCATGGCTGCCGCGCAGGGTGGTCGATCGGCCCTTGAAGCGCGACGAGCTGCGGGGTCTGTTTCGCAGGCTGACCCCGATCGTCAAATATATGGAACTGATCACCCGTCCGCGCCTGACCTGGATCTTCACGCCGCTGGGCGAGCGGATGATCGGCGTGGTCTGCACCCTGCTGGCCCTGGTGCTGGTCTTGCCCATCCCCCTGGGTAACCTGGCGCCCGGCGCCACGGTCGCGATCCTGTCCCTCGCCCTGCTGCAAAGGGACGGCCTGCTGGCCCTGCTGGGCTATCTGATGGCCGCCGTCAGCGCGGCCCTGCTGTTCGTCAGCGCGAGCGTGGTGACCGCCGCGGTGCGCCAGTTGATCGGGTTCTTTTCAGGCGTTTCCTGATCCCTCTGGTGGCGCTTGACACCAGCACGGGACAGGCGCGTTGTTACGGCATGCAAGTCCAAGTCTCCGGCAAGCATGTCGACGTTGGTGAGGCTCTGCGAGCGCGAGTCTCCGACGAAATCGCCCTGAGCATCGGTAAGTATTTTGACCGCGGCGGCGCCGCCGACGTGGTCATCAGCAAGGAGGGCCATGCCTTCCGGGCCGATTGTTCTGTAAAGCTGGCTTCGGGTCAGCAACTGATCAGCCATGGAGCGGGCGGCGACGCCCACGCGGCGTTTGACGCCGCCCTGGCCAAGATCGAAACGAGGATCAGGCGCTACAAGCGACGACTCAAGAGTCACTCCCTCGCGGCTACGGCCAAGCAGGCCGAGAACGCCGCGATGTACGTTCTGCGCGCGCCCGATATCGACGATCACGAAGATGACGACTGGGGCGGCGACGAAGCCCACCCCGCCGGCGCGCCTTCGGCCATGATCATCGCCGAAACGCAGTCTTCGTTGAAGACAATGACTGTTTCCATGGCTGTCATGGAACTGGACTTGACCGAGTCCCAGGCAATCGTGTTTAGGAACGCCGCTCACGACGGATTGTCCGTGGTGTACCGGCGACCAGACGGAAATATCGGCTGGATCGATCCCGAACGCACGAAGTCGCTGAACGGGAACGGGTCAACCGCGAACTAACGGGATCCCGTCATGATCCCGGACGTTTCGGAAGGCTCCCAGCGATGGCGTTGCGGTGGGCGACAGCGAGCGAGCGGTTAGGTCCATGACTATCGGCGATCTCTTGGATCCTGGGGCGGTGGCGCTTCGCGTCAGCGCTCCAGGCAAGCGACAGGTGCTTGGCGTGATCGCCGACGTGGCGTCGCGGGTGCTTGGCGTCGACGCCGCCGCCGTGCTTGAAGGCTTGATGGAGCGCGAGGCCGCGGGCTCGACCGGCGTCGGTCATGGCGTGGCCATTCCCCATGCCCGGATCGATGGTCTGGACAGGGTTCGGGCGGTGTTTGTGCGCCTGGAAACGCCCGTGGCGTTCGATGCTGTCGATGACAAGCCGGTCGATCTTCTGGTGGCCCTGTTCGCGCCGCGCGACGACAGCGCCCAGCACCTGCGGGCCTTGGCCCGCGTATCGCGGATGATGCGCCAACCCGAGCTGCGCGAGCATTTGCGCCAGGCCCGATCGGCCGACGCGGTGCATGTGCTGCTGGCCCATGAGGCGGCCAGCACGGCCGCCTGAGTTCCCGATGTCTTGAGGGCAGCTGACGCGACAGCCGCGAGGCCGCCGCGTGCTGGATCAGTGCACCGAAACCGGCGCCAGCTCATGGGCGAGGGCGGCGGCGATCGCCGTATCGCGGTCGACCATCACCGCCAGGCGCGCGCCGTCGGCGCGGCAGACGGCATAGAGGGTCTGTTCAGGAAGCAGATCGAAATCGTCGGCCGCGCCGACAGGCGCGTCGGCCAGGATTTCGGCCGCCTTGATCGGCCGGACATAGACCAGATCAGGGGCGCCAAGCGCCGCGAAGGCTTCCGTCGTGAAGACCAGATTGTGGGTACCAGGTGTCATGTTGACCACCTCCTTGAATAGGGAACGCGCCGGCTCTGGCCCGGTTCAGCGGGCATTGCGCGACGGGATAGCGATGCGTGCCTGAACCGCTCAGGCGACCGAGCGGATGGGGATGCGCTTGACCAGTCGTTCGGGGCGGGGCCGGGCCAGGTCGATGTGCAGCAAACCATGTTCAAGGGTTGCCGCTGTGACCTCTATGCCTTCCGCCAGCACGAAGGTGCGGACAAAGCCCCGCGCCGCGATGCCCCGATGCAGGAAGGCCCGGTCGGTCTCGGATCTGGCCTCGGCCTCGCGCTTGCCGGCGACGACCAGCTGCCCGCCCTCGACGGTCACGTGCAGCTGTTCGGGCGAGAAGCCGGCCACGGCCAGGGTGATACGCACGCCGCCCTCGTCGTCCTGTTCGACGTTGTAGGGCGGATAGCTTTCCGACGCGGCCTTGGCGGCGCGCTCGATCAGGTCTCGGGTATGTTCGAAGCCCAGCAGAAAGGGGCTGTCGAACAGGATGGTCCGGGTCATCGCGAAGTCCTTCGCTTAAGCGACTTCGTACGTTGCCCCGTCCTGAGATCAGCGGCGGGACGACTATACCCAGCTGAGGTGGAGGTTGTGGGCCAGGGTTTCAAGGTCGGGCGGGTTCAGAGCCACTCCAGGCTCAGTCGCAGAGGCCCGTCCTCAACGATAGTCAGCACCGGCCGCGCTCCGAGTTTGGTCAGGCCGACGCTTTCGCCACCCTTAGGCCGGTTGATCCCATCAGGATGACCACCGTCTTGCGCCACGCGCCCGGGGCGATCCAGCGGAAGTGAGCTGGGGGAGAGGGCGGAAGTTTGTCGTGGGGGCGGCGCTGGAGGTCCAGACATGGAAACGGCCGCTCCCTTTAGGGAAGCGGCCGTTTTGGTGGAGCTTAGCGGAGTCGAACCGCTGACCTCTTGCATGCCATGCAAGCGCTCTACCAGCTGAGCTAAAGCCCCGAGGTCCTTGGTTTCCCAAGAGAACCCTGGTGTTTCCCGCCGCTTCCGATCTGGTCGGCCCCGGCGAGGCGCGGAAACTATGCCGGGAGGATTTTTGGATCAACCCTCCCGACGAAGTTTTTTCAAAGAATTTTCCGAAGGCTGATCTTGGCCCTAGATGTCGTCGTCCTTGGAGCCGGGAAGGCCCTCGATTTCGTCGTCGAGATCGTCTTCGTCCTCGTCTTCGAGGAAGGGCACGTCGTCGGCTTCGTCTTCGGCCAGGTCTTCATCCTCGGCGAAGTCGACGCCCAGATCGTCACCGCCCGCGGGGGTCGGCGCGCCCGGATCGGCGTCTTCGTCGTCGGTCTCGATGACGTCGGGCTCGACCTTGTCGATTTCCGGGGTCTCATCGACCTCGTCCTCGAAGCCGTCCTCCTCCTTGGGAGCAACGACCGGCTTTTCGTCCTCGGCGTCGTAGTCCGGCGTGACGGCGCGGGCTCGGACGCGGCGCGATTTCAGCGCCTCTTCCGGGTCAAACGATTCGCCACACTTGGGGCACAGAGCTGGGCGACGGCCCAGGTCATAGAATTTCGATTGGCAGTTGGGGCAAATTTGTTTTGCGCCCAATTCGGGATTGGCCAAGAGGCGAACCTTTGATCCAGATGGGAAAAGCGGCCGGTGACTTGCCATGACCAAGGCCCGCTGTCAAAAGCAATCCCCTCGCGAACCCCACCATAACCAGGGAGCCGGTTACGGCATGACGGCGGCTGGACTGAAAAGCGGGCCCGGCGCGGCCCTTCGCGGAACCGTTCGCGCTCCCGGCGACAAGTCGATTTCGCACCGGTCCATGATCCTGGGCGCCCTGGCCAGCGGTACGACCACGGTCGAGGGCCTGCTTGAGGGCGACGACGTTCTGGCCACCGCGCGGGCCATGCGGGCCTTTGGCGCGCGGGTCGAGCAGGAGGGCGGCGGGCGCTGGCGGATCGAGGGCCATGGCGGTTTCACCGAGCCGACCGACGTCATCGACTGCGGAAACGCCGGCACCGGGGTGCGGCTGATCATGGGCGCGGCGGCGGGCTTTCCGATCTGTTCCACCTTCACCGGCGACGCCTCCCTGCGCGGCCGGCCGATGGGCCGGGTGCTGGATCCCCTGGCCCGCATGGGCGCCACCTGGCTGGGCCGTGACAAGGGCCGCCTGCCGCTGACCCTGAAGGGCGGCAATCTGCGCGGCCTGCAATATACCCTGCCCATGGCCTCGGCCCAGGTGAAGTCGGCGGTGCTGCTGGCCGGCCTGCACGCCGAGGGCGGCGTCGAGGTGATCGAGCCGGAAGCCACCCGCGACCACACCGAGCGCATGTTCCGCGCCTTCGGGGCCGAAGTGATCGTCGAGGACCGTGACGGCGCGCGGCACATCCGTCTGCCGGAAGGCCAGAAGCTGACCGGGACCCACGTCTCGGTGCCGGGTGATCCGTCGTCGGCGGCCTTCCCGCTGGTGGCCGGGCTGATCGTTCCGGGTTCGGAAGTGACGGTCGAGGGCGTGATGCTCAACGCCCTGCGCACCGGCCTGTTCACGACGCTGCAGGAGATGGGCGCCGATCTGGTGATCTCCAACGTCCGGATGTCCAGCGGCGAAGAGGTCGGCGACATCACGGCCCGCTTTTCGCAATTGAAGGGCGTGGTCGTGCCGCCCGAGCGCGCCCCGGCGATGATCGATGAATATCCGATCCTGGCCGTTGCGGCCGCCTTCGCCGATGGCCCCACCGTGATGCGCGGCATCGGCGAAATGCGGGTCAAGGAAAGCGATCGCATCGCCCTGACGGCGGCGGGCCTGACGGCCTGCGGCGTCACCGTCGAGGAAGAGCCCGAAGGCATGACCGTGGTCGGTACGCGGGGCGGCAACCATCCCGTCCGCGGGGGCGGCCTTGTCCACACCCACGGTGATCACCGCATCGCCATGAGCCACCTGATCCTGGGCCTCGCCGCCCAGCAGGGCGTGGCGGTTGACGAGCCGGGCATGATCGCCACCAGCTTCCCGGGCTTCGCCGAAATGATGCGCGGCCTCGGCGGCGACCTGTCGGAGGCTTGAGCTGATGGCCTTCGTGATCGCCGTCGACGGTCCCGCCGCCTCGGGCAAGGGCACGGTCGCCAGCCGGCTGGCGGCGCTCTACGGCTATGGAATGCTGGACACTGGCCTGCTCTATCGCGCGGTCGGGGTCCGGCTGCTCGCGGCGCACGGCGATCTTGACGACGCGGTCGCGGCGGAAGCCGCCGCCAAGGGGCTTGATCTGGTCGAGCTGGAAAACCCGAAGGTCCGCACCCGCGCCGCCGGCGAAGCGGCCAGTCGGGTCGCCGTGCATCCCGGCGTTCGCGCCGCGCTGTTCGATCTGCAGCGCCAGTTCACGACCCGCGAGCCCGGCTCTGTGATCGACGGCCGCGACATCGGCACGGTCATTGCCCCCGAGGCTCCGGCCAAGCTCTACGTTACGGCCACGCCGGAAATCCGTGCCGAACGGCGCTGGAAACAATTGTCGGGACAGGGCGAGACCGTCGCCTATGCCGACGTTCTCGCCGACATCCACAGGCGCGACGCCCGCGACGGGGGGCGTGAAAGCGCGCCGATGACCCAGGCCCCGGACGCCGTCTTGCTTGATACGTCGGAAATGACTATAGAGCAGGCCTTCGATGCGGCCCGCCGCATTGTCGAGACGGCGCGCGCCCGGTCGGGAAACCTCCCGGGCTAATCCAACGCCCGCCTCGCCGCCGCTTAGGAAGCCGCGGACCGCAAAAATCCATATCACCCGGAATCCCCAGAACCGTCATCCGGCGGCTTCGCGACGGGGCGTCCCTCAACACGAGACTAAACATCAGCATGGCTGACGATATGAGCTTCAACCCGACGCGCGACGATTTCGAAGCGCTGCTGAACGATTCCATGGGCGGTCGCGACTTTGCCGAAGGCACCGTCGTCAAGGGCATCGTTGTCGGGATTGAAAAGGACTTCGCGATCATCGACGTCGGTCTGAAGACCGAAGGTCGCGTTCCGCAAAAGGAATTCGGCGTTGATGACGCCGGCAAGCCCACCATCAAGGTCGGCGACCACGTCGAAGTCTTCCTGGAACGCCTGGAAAACGCCCTCGGCGAAGCGGTCATCAGCCGCGAAAAGGCCAAGCGCGAAGAAGCCTGGACCCGTCTGGAAGGCGTCTACGCCCAGAACGTGCCCGTCATGGGCGCCATCGTCGGCCGCGTCAAAGGCGGCTTCACCGTCGACCTGGGCGGCGCCTCGGCGTTCCTGCCGGGCTCGCAGGTCGACATCCGCCCGGTGCGCGACGTCGGCCCGCTCATGGGCAAGGAACAGCCCTTCGCCATCCTCAAGATGGACCGTCCGCGCGGCAATATCGTCGTCTCGCGTCGCGCCATCCTGGAAGAAGCCCGCGCCGAGCAGCGCACCGAACTGGTGTCGCAGCTGCAAGAGGGTGAAATCCGCGAAGGCGTCGTCAAGAACATCACCGACTACGGTGCGTTCGTTGACCTGGGCGGCATCGACGGCCTGCTGCACGTCACCGACATGAGCTGGAAGCGCGTCAACCACCCGTCGCAAGTCCTGGCCGTTGGCGACACCGTCAAGGTCCAGATCGTCAAGATCAACCCGGACACCCAGCGCATCAGCCTCGGCATGAAGCAGCTGCAGTCGGATCCGTGGGACGGCGTGGAAGCGAAGTACCCGGTCGGCGCCAAGTTCACGGGCCGCATCACCAACATCACCGACTACGGCGCGTTTGTTGAGCTGGAAGCCGGCGTTGAAGGCCTGGTCCACGTCTCGGAAATGTCCTGGACCAAGAAGAACGTCCACCCCGGCAAGATCGTCTCGACCTCGCAGGAAGTCGACGTGGTCGTGCTGGACGTCGATCCGTCCAAGCGCCGCGTGTCGCTGGGCCTGAAGCAGGCTCTGG
>CAYRTE010000074.1:0-16422 GCA_964427205.1 uncultured Caulobacter sp. | reverse complement strand
GCAGCGCCGACGTCTTCCTGGGCGTGCCGTTCAACATCGCCTCCTACGCCCTGCTGACCCTGATGGTCGCCAAGGTGGTGGGGCTGGAGCCGGGCGAGTTCGTCCATACCTTCGGCGACGCTCACCTGTATCTGAACCACCTGGACCAGGCCCGCGAACAGCTGACCCGCGAGCCCTTCCCCTTCCCCACCCTGACCATCGCCGACAAGCGCGACCTGTTCGGGTTCGAATACGAGGACTTCAAGCTGGAGGGCTACGAAGCCCACCCGCACATCAAGGCCGAGGTTTCGGTCTAGGGCTTCAGGACGATCTTCCCCGACACGCCGGTCGACTGCAGCAGCTCCTGGGCCTTGGCCGCCTCGGCGAGGGAGAAGGTCGCGCCGATCTGCGGGTTGAGCTGACCGGCGCCGATCAGGGCCATCACCGCCGCCAGATCCTGCCGATAGGCGTCCGGCCGCGCGTCGCGCCACGAGGTGACGTTGTAGCCGACCACGCCCTGGCTGGCCGAGAACAGCTTCAGGGCCGACAGCCGGTCGGCCATCATCATCCGGATCATCGCGCCGGGTCGCATCTTGCCGCCCCGGGTCGCGTCATAGCCGCCATAGAGCACGGCCGTTCCGCCATTTCGCAGAGCGGCCATTGAGGCGGTCTTGAGATGCGGGCCGCCCACATGGTCAAAGGCCGCGACCACGCCGCCGCTGGAGAGGGCCCGGGCCCTCTCGGCGACAGGTTCGCCGCGATAGTCGACATGGACCCCGCCCTTGGCCTCGACCACCGCGCGCTTGCCCGCCGAGGCCGTGCCGATCGCCCGCACGCCCGCCAGGCGGGCCAGGTCCAGCAGCAGGCCGCCGACGCCGCCCGCGGCGCCATGCACCAGAACCCACTCGCCCGCCTGGGCCGAGGCGACGCGATGAAACATCTGCCAGGCCGTAAGGCCGTTCAGCACCCCGGCCACCAGGGTTTCGGCGGCGACACCCTCGGGCGCGGCGACCAGATGGCGCGCCTGGACGTTGCGGCGATCGGCATAGGAGCCCGTCACGGTCAGGGCGGCCACGCGCTGCCCCACGGCGAACCCCTCCACGCCCGGCCCCAGCGCCTCGATGCGGCCGATCAGATCATAGCCCGGCGTCACCGGCGCCTTGACCCCGGGATAGAGCCCCGTGCGCATGACGATGTCGGCGAAAGCCACGCCCGCCGCCTCGATCGCGACCCGCGCCTCGCCCGCCCCGGGCGGATCCAGCACGACGGAGCGTCCCTGCAGAACCTCGACGCCGCCGGTGCGGGCCATGTGCATCTCGAAGGCCGATGTGGTCATGCTGGTTCTCCCCGCTCGCAAGTTAACGACGTTCAGATAACTGGCAAGGTCTCTTGGCTGGCGTCCGTGAAGGGGCGAGGCTAAGCAAGGGATCATGATCCCAGTCCTCTCCCTCGTCGTCGCCCGCGCCGCCAACGGCGTCATCGGTCGCGATGGCGACCTGCCCTGGCGGCTGAAATCGGACCTCGCCCTGTTCAAGGCCAACACCTTGGGCAAACCCATCATCATGGGTCGCAAGACCTGGGACAGCCTGCCCAAGAAGCCCCTGCCCGGGCGCATGAACGTGGTGCTGTCGCGCGATGGCAGCTTCGAGCCCCAGAAGGCCGTGGTCTGCGAGAGCTTCATGGAAGCGGTGCAGATGGCCCGCGAACAGGCCCAGGACGATGGCGTCGACGAGGTCTGCGTGATCGGTGGCCGGGCTCTGTTCGAAATGGCCCTGCCCAAGGCCAAGCGGCTCTACATCACCGAAGTGGACGCCACGATCGAAGGCGACGTGACCTTCCCCGAGTTCGACGAGGCCGCCTGGACCGAAATCCGCCGCGAGGAATACCCCGCCGGCGAAGGCGATGACCACGCCTTCACGCTCCGGGTGCTGGAGCGGGCCTGACCTCCGCGACACCTGGCCGCAACCACGCCTTAACCAAAAGCCGACGTTTTTGCGTAAGATTGCGCGGCGGTTAGAGAACAGTTGCGTGCCCAAAAGTGTGAATATCAACAGAGCCTTGGTCAGTCGGCGCAGGCTCGCGGGCCTCTCGCTCGCCTACGCCGGATGCATGGGCTACAGCCTGCTGCTGGCCGGGGCGACCCATGGCCTGCCCACGATCTGGACGGCCAACGCGGTCCTGGTCGCCGGCCTGCTGGTCATGGATCGCAAGGATCGCTGGACGCTTCTGGGCCTGACCGCCTTGCTGCACGTGCTGATCGAATTTTCGACCGGCAGCCCACCGCCGCAACTGCTTCTGCTCACCACCCTCGACACGCTCCAGGCAGCGGCCATCGCCTGGGTGCTGCGGATGCTTCGGCTGCCCAGCCGCGTGCGCGACATGCGCAGCCTGACCTTGCTGGTGGCGATCTCGGCGCTCCTGACCACCGTCTCCTCGGTGGCGATCAGCGGGCTACTGGCCCTTCAACGAGGGCAGGCGGTCTGGACGGGGTTGAACGACTGGACGATGCCCAATGTGCTGGGCATGGCCCTGGCCCTGCCCACGGTGCTGATCCTGCTGGACACCCGCCTGATGCGCGGCTTCCGCGTGCGGCCGCTGGAGGCCGTCGGACTGACCCTGATCGCGGCGCTGACCGCCGCCGCCGTGTTCTCGACCCAGCCGCTCCTGCAGTCCCTGCTGTTCGCGCCCGCGCTGCTGGCGGTGTTTCGGGGCGGGCCGCGCGCCGTGGCCCTGGTGATCACCGCCTCTCTGGCGGCCACGATCCCGGCGGTGCTGCGCAAGACCGGCATAGATCCCGCCATCGCCCTGCCGCCGCTGCGCCAGGCGCTGATGTTCCACATCGTCCTCTATGCGGTCTGCATGGTCGCGGCCCTGGCGCTCAGCCGCCAAGCCAGGCTGCAGACCCTGTTGCTGCGCGGCCAGGCCGTGGCGCGCGCCGCCCAGGCGCGGGCCATCGCCGCCAACGCGGCCAAGTCCGACTTCCTGGCGACGATCAGCCATGAGATCCGCACGCCGCTCAACAGCGTGCTGGGCTTCGCCGGCCTGGTCGCCGACGATCCCGGCCTTTCGGCCGAAAGCCGCCGGCGGCTGGACCTGATCGGCCGCGCGGGGCGGTCCCTGGCCGAGATCGTCAATGACCTGCTGGACTTCGCCAAGGTCGAGGCGGGGCGAATGGACCTGAACCTGGCGCCCGCCTCCCCCGCGCGATTGCTGGGTGACGCCGTGGCCATCGTCGCGCCCGTGGCCGAGGCCAAGGGCCTGCGCCTGAGCGTGACCCTGCATGGCGACGAGACGGATCAGCCCGCGGTCTTCGCCCTCGACGAGGTCCGCCTGGGTCAGGTGCTGCTGAACCTGCTGGCCAACGCCGTGAAGTTCACGGCCGCCGGCGAGGTCTCGGCCCGCATGGAGCTGGACCCGTCGTCCGGAACCATCCGCTTCGAGATCGCCGACACCGGCATCGGCATCGCGCCCGAGGTCCAGTCTCGCCTGTTCCAGCGCTTCAGTCAGGCCGACAGTTCGATCAGCCGCAGCTATGGCGGCGCGGGCCTGGGCCTGGCGATCAGCAAGGCCCTGATCAACCAGATGGGCGGCCAGATCGGGGTCCACAGTGTTCCGGACCAGGGCTCACGGTTCTGGATCACCCTGCCGGCGACCCCGGTCGTGGCGACCGCGGCGCTCGGGGCCGGCAGCCTGGACATGGTGATACCCGGGGCGGCTCGCGTGCTGCTGGTCGACGACCATCCGATGAACCGGGAGCTTGGCCACGCCCTGCTGACCCTGGCCGGCTGTATCGTCACCACCGCCGAGGATGGCGTCCAGGCCGTGGCCGCGGCGCGCGATGGCGGCTTCGACCTGATCCTGATGGATGTCCACATGCCGCACATGGACGGTCTGGCCGCGGCCCGCGCCATCCGGGCCCTGCCCGGGGCGGTGGCCAGCACGCCGATCATCGCCCTCAGCGCCGACGTCATGCCCGAGCAGATCGCGCGCTGCCGGTTGGCGGGCATGAACGACCACGTCGCCAAGCCCATCCACCGGGAAAGCCTGATCGCCGCCGTGACGCGCGCCCTGGCGCCCGGCGCGACCGCGCCGAACGCTGCCCTTGGGTCATCCTAGCCCCGCGTCCAAACAGGCGTTTATAGTCTCCCCCATTCGCCCGTCAGAGGCGCACAGGGAGAGACGTGATGGATATCGAACTGGTCGCCGAAGGCCTGCTGTTTCCGGAAGGCCCGATCGCCATGGCCGACGGCTCGGTGATCCTCACCGAAATCCAGGGTCAGCGGCTGAGCCGGATCACCCCTGACGGCCAGCGCCACACGGTGGCGGAGACGGGTGGCGGCCCCAACGGCGCGGCCATCGGGCCGGACGGGGCGCTCTATGTCACCAACAATGGCGGCAGCTTCCAGTTCATCGACATGGGCGGCCTCAATGTGCCCGGTCCCACGCCGCCCAGCCATACGGGCGGTTCGATCCAGCGGGTGGATCTGGCGAGCGGCAAGATCACGACGCTCTACACCGAATGCGACGGCAAGCCCCTGGTGGGCCCCAATGACCTGGTGTTCGACAGGCAGGGCGGCTTCTGGTTCACCGACCACGGCTGCAGCACGCCCGACGGCCGCAAGTTCGGCGCGCTCTACTACGCCCTGCCCGATGGCTCAAAGATCGTCCGCTGGCGCGACCACTTCGTTTCGCCCAACGGCGTGGGCCTCTCGCCCGACGAAAAGACCGTCTACATGGCCGACACTTCGCTGGGCCGGCTATGGTCGTTCGATATCACCGAGCCCGGCGTGCTGGCGCCCGCAGCCGGCTTCGCGCCCGGCAATGTGGTCTGCAACCTGCCGGGCTATCAGCTGCTGGACAGCCTGGCGGTCGAGGCCGGCGGCAAGGTCTGTGTGGCGACGATCATCAACGGCGGGATCACCGCCTTCGATCCGGACGGCTCGACCGAGCATTTCGCGGTCCCCGACGTGATCGTCACCAACATCTGCTTTGGCGGGGCCGATATGCGCGACGCGTGGATCACGGCGTCAGGGACCGGCAAGCTCTACAAGGCGCGCTGGCCAAGGCCGGGACTGAAGCTGAACTTCAACGGGTAGCAAAAAGTCCTCCCCCTGAAGGGGGAGGCGGTCCCCGACTTGATCGGGGGCCGGCGGGGGAAGACCGCATTGAGTCAGCGGTCACCTCCCCCGCGCCGACACCTCCCCCATCAGGGGGAGGACCGAAAGCCTAGTAGAGAACGCCCAGGGCTTCGCGTTCGAAGTTCTTCAGGTCGTCGTTGCGGCCCTCGCGGATCTTCACGACCCACTCCGGATCCTGCAGCAGGGCGCGGCCCACCCCGACCAGATCGAACTCGCCGCGATCCAGGCGCTCAAGCAGGCCGTCCAGCGAGGCCGGCTGACTGCCTTCGCCGCCGAAGGCCGCGATGAACTCGCCCGACAAGCCCACCGAACCGACGGTGATGGTCGGGGCGCCGGTCAGCTTCTTGGCCCAGCCGGCGAAGTTCAGGTCGCTGCCCTCGAATTCCGGCTCCCAGAAGCGGCGCTGGCTGCAGTGGAAGATGTCGGCGCCGGCGTCGGCCAGAGGCTGAAGCCAGGCTTCCATTTCCTTGGGCGTGGTCGCCAGACGGGCGGTGTATTCCTGCTGCTTCCACTGCGACAGGCGGATGATCACGGGGTAGTCGGGTCCGACGGCGGCGCGGACGGCTTTCAGGATTTCGGCGGCGAACTTGCTCCGCTCGCCGATGGTGGGGCCGCCAAAGGCGTCGGTGCGGACATTGGTGCCCTCCCAGAAGAACTGGTCGATCAGATAGCCGTGGGCGCCGTGCAGTTCGATGGCGTCGAAGCCCAGGGCCTTGGCGTTGGCGGCGGCCGAGGCGAAAGCGGCGATGGTGTCGGCGATATCGGCGTCGGTCATCGGCTCGGTGAACGGAGTCCCGTCCCGCTTCGACAGGCCCGACGGGCTGTCGATCTTGCCCAGCACGTCCTTACCCTTGGCGGCGCCCACGTGCCACAGCTGCGGGGCGATCAGGCCGCCGGCGTCGTGGACCTCGTCGACCACCTTCTTCCAGGCCGCCAGTTCCTTTTCGCCGTGAAAGCGCGGGACATTGGGGTCGTTCAGCGAGGCGTCGCGGGCCACGCCCGTGCCTTCGGTGATGATCAGGCCGACCTGGTTCTCGGCGCGCCGACGGTAATAGGCGGCCACGTCGTCGGTGGCCACGCCGCCTGGCGAGAACGACCGGGTCATCGGCGCCATCACCACCCGATTGGGCATTTTCAGCGACTTGAATTCAAACGGCTTGAAGAGGGAGTCGAGGGCCATGGGCGCTCCGAAGGAGGGTCGGTGTTGGGAGACGTTATGAAGCGGGTTGCGATTGTGGACTATGCAGAAAAACTGCAACCGGGCCTGTATCGGGTCAAGACGTCGTGCGGCCTTCGCGGCCCGCCTGGCGGACGCCTCGGGATGAGGAAATCAGACGAAAGCCCTCATCCCGAGGCGCCAGCCATCGGCGAAGCCCAAAAGGACGCGAGGGGCTAGAGCCCCAGCACCATCTTGGCCATGATGTTGCGCTGGATCTCGTTGGACCCGGCGTAGATCGAGGCCTTGCGATAGCTGAAATAGCTGGGCGCGGCCGGCGCGGCATAGTCGGGACCCGCCCGCTTCTCGTTGGTCGGCGCCCAGGTGTCGCGCACGAACGGCGCGGCATAGGTTCCGACCGCTTCCAGGGTCAGTTCGGTGATCGCCTGCTGGGCTTCGGAGCCCGCGCATTTCAGCATCGACGAGGCCGGTCCCACGGCCTTGCCCGCGCTCTTGCCCGAGAAGATCCGCAGTTCAGCCGCGTTCAGCGCCTCGACCGAGATCTCCAGGTTGGAGATCTTGGAGCGGAAGTCCGGATCGTCGATCAGGCGGCCGCCGTCATCGGCCAGTTCCAGCGTCGCGATCTTGCGCACCTTGCGGATCATGTTCATCAGGCCGGGCGCATAGGCGTTGCCGCGCTCGAATTCCAGCAGGTACTTGGCGTAGGTCCAGCCCTTGTTCTCCTCGCCGATGCGATTGGCGACGGGCACGCGGACATTGTCGAAGAAGACCTGATTGATCTCCTGCTCGCCCTCGGCCGGGCCGTCCAGGGTGGGCAGCGGCTTGATCTGGATGCCCGGGGTATCCATGCGCAGCAGCAGGAAGCTGATGCCATTCTGCGGCTTGCCCTCGGTCGAGGTGCGCACCAGGCAGAACATCCAGTCGGCCCACTGGGCCTGGGTGGTCCAGATCTTGGAGCCGTTCAGCACATAGTCGTCGCCGTCGCGCTCGGCCTTCATTTGCAGAGACGCCAGGTCCGAGCCCGAGCCGGGCTCCGAATAGCCCTGGCACCACCAGATGTCGGACGACAGGATCGGCGGCAGGTGCTGCTTCTTCTGCTCCTCGGTGCCGAACGCCAGGATCACCGGCGCGCACATCTTCAGGCCCATGGGCGAAGGGTTGGGCGTGCCCGCCAGGCTCAGCTCCATGTTGAAGATGTAGCGCTGTGACGCGGTGAAGCCGCAGCCGCCCCACTCCACCGGCCAGTCGGGCGCGGCCCAGCCGCGTTCGGCCAGCTTCTTCTGCCATTTCACCTGGCCGGCCTTGTCCAGATAGCCGTTCTTGGACTGGCTCATCTGCCGGCGCAGATCGTCGTCATAGGCGCTGGCGATCCAGTCACGGACCTCCTGCTGGAAGGCCAGGTCTTCAGGCGAAAAGGCGAGATCCATGGCTGCTACTCCACCGCGTCCAGATACTCGATCTCGGGACGCCCGGCCATGAACGGCCCCATCGCCACGCCGCCGGCCTTGAAATAGTCGGTGCCGCCGTGAGCCTTCAGATCATCCATCGAGGCATAGAGCTCCAGCACCTTGTAGGTGCCGGCTTCGGTCTTGGACCGGGTCAGCTGGTAGACCAGGCAACCGGGCTCATTGGCCTTCACCTTGGCCGCCAGATCCAGGAACACCGCTTCGAATTCAGAGGTCTTGTCGACCTGGACCTTCAAGGTCGCCACCACACCGATCATGCTCGCCTCCCAACGCTTGTTTGAAAGCAGCATCGGCCACCCGGACGCGCGCCGCAAGGGCGACGTTGGGGAAGGCGGGAAATCAGCTGTTGGAGATCAGGGCCGCTCGTTCCAGCCGTAGGCGACCCACGAGTGGCCGCCGACATTGCGGGCTTCGATCAGGGTAGGATCGCCGCTGGTCTTGGCCTGGACGGTGCGCCGGGCCCGCAGCGCCAGCGCCACCAGACCAAAGAGCGCGCTGCCCATGAAACCGATGACCACGACCGTGGCGGCGAAGACCACGGCCAGCACCGAACCGATCACGACCGCGGCGGAGGTCGCCAGCGCGCCGGCCAGCCATGCGAGGCTGCGCAGAGCCGAACCGCCGGCCATCGTGGTCGAACCCGTCATTGATCGTCCCTTCCCGGCCTAAGGCCGCAACGCAGCAGATATGGTCAACAAGGTTGGTTCACGGAAGCTCGACGTCAACTCAACACCCGCGTGATCGATCTGAAAAGCCCATTTCTCCCGAGACATAACGTCTCGGCCCGCGACTCGCGCGTCGCGCGTCAACCGGCGGTCGCCAGGCCCAGCTCGCGGCGCTCGCGCATCACGGTGCTGAAAGCCTCGTTGATCGCCGCCGACTTGGCCTCGGCGACCTCGATGAACTCGCTGGGCAGCCCCCGGGCGCGGGCGCGATCGGGGTGCGCGGACGACAGGGCGATCTTCCACGCCGAGCGCACGGCCGCGTCATCGGCGTCGTGCGGCACGTCCAGGATCATGTAGGGATCGTTGGCGTCCGCACCCAGGTGCACGGCGCGCAGGCGGCGAAAGCCCAGCGGCGACAGGCCGAAAAGATCGGCCACGCGCTCCAGATAATCCAGCTCGTCCTGGGTCACCACGCCATCGGCCTTGGCGATGTGGAACAGGCCGTCGACCACGTCCTCAAGGATCTGCGGACAGGTGCGATAGCGCTTGGCCAGACGCTTGGCGTAGCTCTCGAAGCCATGCGTGGTCTGGCGGGCCAGATCGTACAGACGGTGGATATTGCCTTCGGAAGCCGGATCGGGCTGGAACACCTCGCTGAAGACGGCGAACTCCTGGCCGTCGGCGCGGCCATCGGCCTTGGCCAGCTTGGCGCCCAGCGCCGTGACCGCCGTCGAGAACGCGGGATCCTCGCCGGGCAAGCCCGCCGGACAGTCCGGGCACTCGGCCAGGTCGAGCCGGCGCGCGGCTATGGTTGCGATGTTGCGCCAGAAGGTCATGGAAGCGGTGAAAGCCCAGAAGTGTGGCGGGGTGGTGACAGGACAGATACGCGCGATAGCGCGATACGGATCACGCTTCCTGCCTGCTTCTAGCATATTCCGCCGCCGGCCCCACCCCGGGGGCGTTCGAATGAACCCGAATTCATTCTGGAGCCTTTCGCCCCGTCGCCCGTTATGGCCCAGCTTGGGATCGTGCTGACGCCAAAGGCGCCATGCTGTGGTCCCATTCCGCTCCGAAATGCTCTAGTCAAAGCGTCACAGATCTCAAAAGGACTTCCGCCCGCATGGCGACCGCCCTCTTCCTCGCCCTGGCCATGATGGGCCAGGCGCCGATCGCTCCGGCCGCCACGCCGCCCAGCGACGACTATGGCTATGTCGCGTGGTGCTATGGCGCGCTGGGCGGCTATGTCGATCTCTATGACCAGGTGATGCCGGAGGTGACCCGCATCGAGAAGGCCTTTCCGGGTCCCGACGGCGTCGCGGCCTCGCTGAAGACCTATCCCGAGATGCGCGCCCAGGCGCGCGCCGACATGAAGGTCTTCACCGCAGCGATCACGGCGGCCGAAAAGGCCAGCCCGCGTCCGATCTCGGAATATGGCGGCGCGGCCGTCAAGAAGGGCCGCTCGGTCTGGAGCGGCGCGGATTCGGCCAACAAGGCGCGCCTGGCCCAGGTGTGGATGAGCTGGTCGCCGCCCGGCGACTGCGAAACGCGCGCCAAGGCTCTGGAAAAGAAGTCCAACATCCTTGGCAAGGCCCTGATCTACAACGCCGCCAAGCCGATCGAACAAGCCCCGGCGTCGGCCGTCGAGGCCCTGCCGGAACCGGTTCCGGCGCCCGAGATGGCGCCCGCCGCCCCCGTCGAGCAGACCGCGCCGCCCGAGCCGGTGATGATGGAAGCGCCCAAGCCCGCGCCGGTCGCCAAGCCCGTCGCCAAGCCGCCCGTAACCAAGGCCGCGACGACGCCGCTCGCCGCCAAACCCATCGCGACCAAACCCGCCGCGTCGGCCAAGGCCGAGTTCATCATCGACATGTCCGATCCCAAGCCCTGCCCCGGCCGCCTGGACCCCGCCAAGCGCAACGGCAAGGACGTGCTGGTCTGCAAGCCGGACTAGGGCCGCAGCGGCAGCGCTCCGCTCGCCGCCAAGGCCTTGAACCACCCGTAAGACGCCTTGGGCGTGCGCACGCCCGTCGCCCGGTCGTGCGCCACAAGGCCGAACTTGGAGGTGTAGCCAAGATCCCACTCGAAATTGTCGAGCAGGGTCCAGCAGAAATAGCCGCCGATCGGCGAGCCCGCCTCGCGCGCGGCCAGCACCGCCTCCAGATGGCGGCGCAGATAGTTGATCCGGAACGTGTCGTCGATCACCGCCGGCCCCTTGCTGAACGGATCGGAACAGCCGTTCTCGGTGATCAACACCGGCGGATTGCCATAGTCGCGACGCACGGTCTCCAGCACCTCGAACAGGCCAGACGGGTCGATGTGGCGGCCAAAGGCGTCCAGCTCGGCGCCCTTGGGCGGAGTGGCCTGCGCGATCCGGCTGGGCGAGGACAGGTCCAGCCGCACATAGGCTGGCGCGTAATAGTTCACCCCCAGAAAATCGACCTTCTGGCGGATCGCGGCCATGTCGCCGTCACGAACCACACCGGGCTTGAGCAGATCTTCCACTTCCTTGGGATAGGTCCCCCTGAACAGGGGATCCAGCCAAGCGCCGTTCCACAGCGCGTCCAGGCCGTCCGACGCCAGCCGGTTCCAGAACGCCAGCTGGCCGCCGGCCGGCCGGCACGGCTGCAGCGCCATGGTGGTGCCCACCGACAGGTCGCCGCGCCCGGCCCGCAGCGTCTGCATCGCCAGGCCCTGGGCCAGGTTCATGTGGTGGATCGTTGGCCCCAGCAGATCCATGTCCTTCAGCCCCGGGGCCTGCTCGCCCAGCACATGGCCGAACACCGCGTGGACCGCCGCCTCGTTGAGGGCGATGTAGCGCTTGAGCCGATCGCCCAGCCGGTCGACCACCGCATGGGCGTAGTCGGCGAAGCGCAGGGCCGTGTCGCGGTTCTTCCAGCCGCCCTTGTCCTGCAAGCCTTGCGGCAGGTCCCAGTGGAACAGCGTGGCGTAGGGGATGATCCCCTTGGCCAGCATGGCGTCGACCATTTTCGAATAATGGTCCAGCCCCGCCAGATTGATCGCCCCCTCGCCCGTCGGCAGCACCCGCGACCAGCTGATCGAGAAGCGATAGGCGTCCAGCCCCGCGCCGGCGATCAGGTCCACGTCATCGGCGTAGCGGCGATAGCTGTCGGTGGCGACGGTGGCGTCGGACCCGTCGACGACGGCGCCCGGCTTCTTCTCGAACACGTCCCAGACGCTGGGTCCGCGCCCGTCGGCGGTCTGGGCGCCCTCGGTCTGAAAGGCGGCCGAGGCCACGCCCCAGACGAAGTCCTGCGGAAATCGCCGGGATTTGGGATGAAGCTCGGTGTCCGGGCGGGGCGCGCAGCCCGACAGGCCCAGGGCGGATGCGCCCAACGTCCCACCGCCCAAAACCATGGCCGCGAGGCCTCGCCGGCTGACGCCTTGATGATCCACGCACATCCCTCCCGAGCTCGGAGGTCGGCGCCTCCGTTGAGACGCAGGATGCCTTGGAAGAACGCCGGTTGACCAGTCTTCCTTTGCGCGGCCGCTAGCGGCGCTGGCGGGCCGACACCTTGGCCGCGTTCGCCATCGCCTGGCGCGCGTCGCGGGCGGCGGCGATGTCTTCGGCGGGCATGGGACGACCCAGCAGGAAGCCCTGGAACTCGACGCAACCCAGCTTCACCAGGGTGTCGAACTGGGCCTGGGTCTCGACGCCTTCGGCCGTGGTCTTCAGGCCCAGCGACTTGGCAAGGCTGATGATGGCGCCGGCCACCGAGGTCGTTTCGCCGTCCGGCGACAGGGTGGACACGAACGAGCGGTCGATCTTCAGCTTGTCGATCGGATGGCGGCGCAGATAGGCCAGGCTGGCGTAGCCGGTGCCGAAATCGTCGAGAGCCAGGCGGAAGCCCAGACGCTTGATGCGCCGCAGGGCCTCATGGACGCCGTCGCTGTCCTTGAGCAGGGCCGTCTCGGTGATCTCCAGCACGAAGCCGGCGGCCTGGGCTCCGGTTTCCGCTAGGATCTGCTCGATCTCGTCGACAAAGCCCGGCGACGAAAGCTGCAGGGCCGAGACATTGACCGAGACCTCAAGCCCCGACCAGCGCAGGCTGTCATAGCAGGCGCGACGGAACACCGACCGGCCGATGGCGGCGATCAGGCCCGTCGACTCGGCCAGCGGAATGAAGATGGCCGGCGAGATATCGCCGCGCTCCGGATCATGCCAGCGCGCCAGGGCCTCGACGCCCAGGATCACGCCGCGCGCGTCGGTCAGGGGCTGGTAGGCGACGGTCAGGCGTTCCTGGTCGATGGCGGCGCGCAGGTCGCGCTCCAGACCCTTGCGCAGGCGCAGGGCGGCGTCCATCTCCGGCTCGAAGAAGCAGTAACGACCGCGACCGGCTTCCTTGGCTCGATAGAGGGCGACGTCGGCCTGACGCAGCATCTCGGCCTGGCCGTGATCGGCGTCGGACACCACCGCCACGCCCACCGAGCACGACAGTTCGGCGCGGCCGATGCTGAGGTCCAGATCGCCCGACAGCCCCTCGACCACGCGCTGGGCCAGGGTGGCGCAGCCGGCGGGGGTGGTGTCGGGCTGGATGATGGCGAACTCGTCACCGCCCAGACGGCAGATGGTGTCGGTCTCGCGGCAGATGACCTGCAGGCGGCGGGCGACCTCGCGGATCACCTGGTCGCCGGCGTCGTGGCCGTAGCTGTCATTGACCTCCTTGAAGCGGTCCAGATCGACGCACAATACGCCCAGATAGCCGGGCTTGCGCCGCAACAGGGCGTGGGCGTGGATCAGGCGGTCGGTGAACAGGGTGCGGTTGGCCAGGCCCGTCAGGGGATCATGCAGGGCCAAGTGCTTGGCCTCGGCCTCGCTCAGCAGCAGCTTCTTGGCGGCGCGACGCGTGACGCGGAACAGCATCACCGCGCCGATGCCGGCGGCCAGGGCGGCCAGGGCCAGGATGGGGGTAGCCTGCTGCAACAGCTCGGCGCCCGGCCTGCGGGGATCCCAGCGCAGCACGATGCCGCGACCGTCGGGCGCCCGCCCCATCAGGGCCTGGGCGCTCTCGCTCTTGATCTGGCTGGCGGGGACGATTTCGATGCGCGCGTTCTTGAGCAGGAAACGCTCGGAGAAGGCCATCACCACGCTGCTGGCGACCGGCATGCCCGAGATCACGAGCGGCGCCCGGGCGCCACGGGTCTTGGCTTTCAGGTCGGGGCGCACCAGCGATACGGTGATCATGACCGGCTCGCGGCCGACCAGTTCGACCCGGCTGACATGGACAGCGCGCAGCCGCGCCACCTTGGCCGGGTCGGTCTCGATGGCGCGGACCTTGTCGATCAGATGCTGGGCCCGGGGGGCGTACAGGCTGAAGGATTGCGGTGAGACGTCGGTGCCGTTCATGTGGCCGTAGATCGGCCTGTTGTCGGCGTCGAGCACGAAGACGACGCTATGACCCAGGGCGCCGCCGATCGAAGTTCCGATATTCTGGTTGGCCCAGCCCAGATCGAAGTCGTTATCCAGCTTGTGGATCGCCTCGTCCCAGATCACGTACGGATTCAGCGCGGTCTGCACCTCGCGCCCGCGCTGACGCAGACCATTGGCGACCAGGTTTTGCTCGTACTGACGCTCGCGCAGATCGGCCTGACGCGTGGCGGTGAACAACAGGCCAGCCGCGACCAGCACCATGATCGCGGCCATGCCGACGATCAGGCCGAAAATCTTCAGCTCGATATTGTTGCGGTTCATGCCCCAAGCCCCGACAGACGGGCGCATCTGGTCACGCGACGGGTTGCTGAATTCCTTACCGGGACGGCTCTTTGGATGTTTTCTCGCGCATTGTTACACCACGGGGATCGAATACCCGATTTGAGGTCAGCCAGACGACAATCCTGCCTGGGCCGTGGGCGTGGACATCGCCAGAAGGCAATCTATAGTTGCAAGCAACCCTTGCGGGATTTTCGGTCTGCGAGAGGCGGTGACGCGGGGATCGAGGCGGCTTGAGACTTTTCCTCCCGCAGCGCCCGCCGCTTGCCTACAGAGCGTTCAAGGCCCCCAGCACGAAATCGGCGCGGTCGGCGACGCTCGTCTTGGGCAAGACAAGAACGTCATAGCCGAGCGCGGGATACGCCACCTGAAGCCGTTCATACTCGGCGACAGCCTCGTCCAGGCCGTGCCGCCGCTCATGATCGATGACATGGATCTCCGGCCAAGGCGGCGCCACGAACACCCGCCGATGATAGCGATGGAGGCGACACAGGGTCTCGACGGCCCGCTCTCCCGTCAGGTGCTCGAGAGCGACGGCGGCGTCGATCAGGCCGCGGTCGAAGAACACCCACCCCTCCGAAGGCGCGGCCGCATGGTCGGCCAAGGCCAACGCGATAGCCCGTCGGGCGAAGACGGCCGGATCGATCCACGGCAAGGCCGCGCCGTCGCCCGCCAGTTCCTCGGCGACGATCCTGCGGCCCGGCTCCTCGACCACCGCGTACCCGCGTCGGCGCAGCTCGGCCAGCAAGGTCGATTTGCCGCCGCCCGAGCAGCCTGAAATGACGACGAAGCGGTCGATGGCGCGCTCCTTATGCCGCCGCCTCCCGCGCCTTCGCGCCGGGATCGTAGTTCAGGATCGGGGCCAGCCACTTCTCGGCCTTGGCCAGGTCCCAGCCCTTGCGGCGGGCATAGTCCTCGACCTGGTCCAGATCCACCTTGCCGACGCCGAAATAATGGCTCTTGGGGTGGCTGAAATAGAGGCCTGACACCGCCGCGCCGGGGCTCATGGCGTAGCTTTCAGTCAGGATCATGCCGGTCTGCTCGGTCGCGTCGAGCAGGGTGAACAGCGTGCCCTTTTCGGTGTGGTCGGGCTGGGCCGGATAGCCGGGCGCCGGGCGGATGCCCTGGTACTTCTCGGCGATCATCACGTCGGCGTCGGCGGCCTCGTCGGGGGCGTAGCCCCACAGCTCGACGCGGGCCTTGTAGTGCAGCCACTCGGCGAAGGCTTCGGCCAGGCGGTCGGCCAGGGCGCTGGCCATGATGGCGCTGTAGTCGTCGCCGGCGTCCTTGAAGCGCTTGACGATCTCGTCCTCGCCATGGCCGGCGGTGACGGCGAAGCCGCCGACATAGTCCGCGCCCTGCCCGATCGGCGCGACGAAGTCGGACAGCGCGGCGTTGGTCTTGCCGGCCCCCTTGTCCATCTGCTGGCGCAGGGTGTGCAGGCGCGAAAGCTCCGCAGTGCGGGTGTCGTCTGTATAGAGAACGATGTCGTCGCCCTGGGCCTGGGCCGGCCAGAACCCGATCACGCCCTTGGCCCCGAACCACTTCTCGGCGACCACCTTGTCGAGCATCTCGCGGGCTTCGCGATAGAGCTCGGTGGCGGCCTCACCGACCACGTCGTCTTCCAGGATCTGCGGGAAGCGGCCGATCAGCTCCCAGCTGGCGAAGAATGGCGACCAGTCGATGAACGGCACCAGTTCGGCCAGAGTCGGCTCGAACGTGCGCGTGCCGATGAAGGCGGGCTTGGGCGGCGTGTAACCCTCCCAATCGATGGCGAACTTCTTCTGGCGGGCCTCGGCCAGGCTGGTGCGCGCCTTGGCCGTCTGGCCCCGGGCATACTGCTCGCGGATGCGGATATATTCGGCCCGCGTCTCGGCCTGCAGCCGGTCGCGCTCGCTGGCCGACAAAAGGCCCGACACCACGCCCACGGCCCGACTGGCGTCGAGCACATAGGTGGTCGAACCCTTGTGATAGGCCGGCTCGATCTTGACCGCCGTATGGGTGCGGCTGGTGGTGGCGCCGCCGATCAGCAGCGGGATGGTGAAGCCCTGGCGCTCCATCTCCGAGGCCACGAACACCATCTCGTCCAGCGACGGGGTGATGAGGCCCGACAGGCCGATCATGTCGACCTTGTGCTTGCGGGCCTCGTCGAGGATCCGGTCGGCCGGGACCATGACGCCCAGGTCGATGACCTCGTAATTGTTACACTGCAGCACCACGCCGACGATGTTCTTGCCGATGTCGTGGACGTCGCCCTTGACCGTGGCCATCA
>CAYRTE010000073.1:0-16783 GCA_964427205.1 uncultured Caulobacter sp. | reverse complement strand
AACCTGCTGAAGCCGGCCCTGGCCTCGGGCAGCCTGCGCTGCATGGGTTCGACCACCTACAAGGAGTTTCGTCAGCACTTCGAGAAGGATCGGGCCCTGGTCCGTCGCTTCCAGAAGATCGACGTCAACGAGCCGTCGGTGGAAGACACCATCAAGATCCTCAAGGGGCTGAAGAGCTACTACGAGGACTTCCACAAGCTGAAATATACGAACGAGGCCATCAAGGTCGCGGTCGAGCTGTCGGCCAAATACATCACCGACCGCAAGCTGCCCGACAAGGCGATCGACGTGATCGACGAGGCGGGCGCCGGCCAGATGCTGCTGCCCGAGAACCGTCGCAAGAAGGTGCTGGGCGTCAAGGAGATCGAGGCGGTCGTGGCCAAGATCGCCCGCATCCCGCCCAAGTCGGTCTCCAAGTCCGACACCGAGGCGCTGAAGGAGCTGGAAACGGATCTGAAGCGCGCGGTGTTTGGTCAGGACGACGCGATCATGCAGCTGTCCTCGGCCATGAAGCTGGCCCGCGCCGGTCTTCGCGACGCGGACAAGCCGATCGGCTCGTTCCTGTTCAGCGGCCCGACCGGCGTCGGCAAGACCGAAGCCGCCAAGCAGCTGGCCCTGACGCTGGGCATCGAGATGATCCGCTTCGACATGTCGGAATACATGGAGCGCCATACCGTGAGCCGCCTGATCGGCGCCCCTCCCGGCTATGTCGGCTATGATCAGGGCGGCCAGCTGACCGACGCCGTCGACCAGCACCCGCACGCCGTGGTCCTGCTCGACGAAATCGAGAAGGCTCACCAGGACGTCTACAACATCCTGCTGCAGGTCATGGACCATGGCGTGCTGACCGACAGCAACGGCAAGAAGGTCGATTTCAGGAACGTCATCCTGATCATGACCACCAATGCCGGCGCATCGGACGCCCAGCGTCAGTCGATCGGCTTTGGTCGCGACAAGGTGGTCGGCGAGGAAGAGGCCGCCCTCAAGCGCCTGTTCACGCCGGAATTCCGCAACCGCCTCGACGCGGTCGTGGCCTTCAAGCCGCTGACGCCGGAGATCATCCGCCAGGTCGTGCAGAAGTTCGTCATGCAGATGGAGGCCCAGCTGGCCGACCGGAACGTGACGATCGAGCTGTCCGACGACGCGGCCGACTGGCTGGCCAAGAACGGCTTCGACGAGCTCTACGGCGCCCGCCCCCTGGGCCGGGTCATCCAGGAGCACATCAAGAAGCCCCTCGCCGACGACATCCTGTTTGGACGTCTGGTGCGCGGCGGCCACGTCAAGATCATCCTCAAGGACAGCAAGATCGACTTCGAGATCGAAAGCACCCCGGAGAAACCCGCCAAGGGCTCCGCGGCCACCGAGACCGAAGCCGAGCCTGCCCTGGCCGAATAGCCGCGACAATTGGCCTCACGCCCCCGACGGCAATGTCGGGGGCGTCCCCCCTTTCGATCAGCTTAGTATCGATAAGCTAGCGCTGACGGATCGGTTGGCGCTCACGCCGCGGGTCCATCTCGAAGCGAATGTGCGTGGCGGGTAAAATGGGGCCTTGGGACCAGCTTGGTCGCGGGCCTTAGGGGAACAAGCAGGCATGACAAGGGCTTGGAGTCTGTTTCGACCGGCCCAGGCCCCCAGATCGCTGTATGCGGCCCCCGCGTTCTTTTTCTTCTATCTCGTCGCCGCCGGCTTGGCCTATGCGCTGACACACGGCCAGGGCGGGCTGGCGACGCTCTGGATCAATAACGGCCTGCTGGCCGCCGCCCTCCTGCTCCTGCCCCGGCGAGACGCCGCGCCGCTCGCCATCGCCTGCACGATCACGGACTTTCTGTGCGCCCTGCTGAGTGGCAGCCCTCCCGCCCAGGCCCTGTTGATCTCCGTCGCGGACCTTTCCGAATCCATTCTCGCGGCGCTTCTCATTCGCCGGTTCTGCGGGGCCGCCCTGGACGTGACCATCCTGTCGCGCTTGCGCAATCTCGTGCTCTTCGCCGCTCTTCCCGCCGCTCTGATCGTCGGAACCGCGGCGACCGCGGCATCGTCTCTGCTGTTCGCGCATGACTTCCGCCACGTCTGGCCCGCCTGGGTCGGCGGCGACGCCCTGGGCATGGTGATCGGAGCACCGGCGACGCTGCTCATGGCGCGTTACCGCCGCCACCAGACCAGCATCGAGGCGCATTGGCTCGAGCGCGTCGGCCTGGTGCTGCTGCTGCCGCTTATGGCGGGGTTCATCTTCCTGTTCGCGCCAGAAGCGATGCTGTTTCTGGTCTTTCCATTGGGACTGCTGGCGATCCTGCGCCTGAACGCGTCCCTGGCGATTCTGGGGGTCCTTCTGTTCGCGTTCGTGGCCACCGCCGCCACGGTCACGGGGCACGGGCCGATCGCGTCCAGCTCAGGGGATATTTCGAAGCAGATCCTGCTGCTGCAGTTCTACCTGGCCCTCGCGCAGCTCTCGGCCCTGGTGCTGGTCAGCGTTCTGGCCGAACGCGCCCGCGCGCAGAACAGCCTGAAGCGCGCGCTGAGCCTGTCGCGTGACGCGCGGCGCGAGGCCTTGGCCGCGGCGGGGGCCAAGGGGCGGTTCCTGGCGGTCATGAGCCACGAAATGCGCACGCCGTTGAACGGCATCGCCGGCCACGCCCAGATCCTCGACATGGCCCAGGACCTCCCGGAACGCGCCAGGGAACAGATCCGCACCATTCGCACGTCCTGCGACCTGCTGCTGTCGCTGATCAATGATGTTCTCGACTATTCGCGGACCGAGAGCCACCAGCTCGAACTGTCCCAGCGACCGCTCTCCTTGGCCGAAATCATCGACCAGACCGTAAAGATCGTCGAGCCGTTGCTGGCAGGCCGCCCTGTGCGGCTGGTGACCGACTGCGCCGCGCTGCAGAACCGCTGGCATATGGGCGACGAACGCCGACTGGCCCAGGTTCTGATGAACCTGGTGGGCAACGCGATCAAGTTCACCGCGAAGGGGAGCATCTCGATCCGGGCGGAGGTTCGCCCGGGCCCTGGACGCCAGATGGACACGGTCAAGCTCAGCGTGATCGACACCGGCATCGGCATCGACCCGGATCACCAGGCCCTGCTGTTCCAGCCCTTCTCCCAGGTCGAAACCGGCATGACCCGCAACGTCCAGGGCGCGGGTCTGGGTCTGGCGATTTCGCGATCGCTGATCGAACTGATGGAGGGGCAGATCGGGGTGGTCAGCCGCCCGGGCGAGGGTTCGGAGTTCTGGTTTTCGGTGAGCCTGACCCGTACGCCCTCCAGAGCCGTCAAGACGCCCGCCGTGCGGGCGAGCTCCGGCCGGCCGCGAAAGCCCACCAGCCGCGGTGTTCCCCAGATTCTGGTCGTCGACGATCATGAGGTGAACCGGCGGGTGGCCGAGCTGATGCTGGAAGCCGCCGGCTTCTCGGTCGCCACGGCGCAGAATGGCGAGGAGGCGGTTCAGGCCGTCCGCGAAGGCGCGTTCGATCTGGTGCTGATGGACCTGCACATGCCCGTCAAGGACGGCCTGACCGCCTGCCGGGAGATCCGCGCCCTCGCCGAGCCGCTGTGCCAGACGCCGATCATCGCCATGACCGCGGCCGCCATGCCCGACGACATCGCTCGCTGCCGCGCCGCCGGTATGGAGGAACACATCGCCAAGCCGATCCGGCGCGAGGACCTGATCCTTTCGGTCAGGCGCGCGACCACGCTGCCGCCCGCCCTGTCTTGAGCGTCTCCCGATGAAGACGCCCTAAAGCGCCGCCGCGATCTTCTCGGCCAGCACCTTCAGCTCCTCGACATCGGCCATGCCCTTGCCGTGCGCGCCCAACGCCTCGCCCTCGTAGCGGGGGATGACGTGGAAATGCAGGTGGAACACCGTCTGACCAGCCGGGGCGCCGTTGAACTGGGTGACGATCACCCCGTCGGGCTTCAGCGCGGCGGTCACGGCGGCGGCGGCCTTCTGGGTGGCGCCGATCAGGCGGCCAAGCGTCTTGGCCTCGGCCTCCAGCAGGTTGCGGGCCCTGGAGGTCTTGGAGATCACCAGCATGTGGCCGCGCGCCTGCGGGAACACGTCCATGAAGGCTAGGACCTGATCGTCCTCGAACACCTTCACGGCCGGCATTTCGCCGCGGATGATCTTGGCGAAGATGTTGTCGGGGTCGTAGGTTCCGTGAAGGCTCATGGCCGTCTCCTCATGCGAGGGGTGTCGTAGCAAACCACGAAGGGCGTGCAAGCCGCGCCACTAGCGCTCTTCCCGAAACGGCGAATATTCCTCGCTCAGCATCCGCATGTCGCTCTCCACCGCTTCACGCTCGCGGTCCAGATAGTCGGCCACGGGCTTGCGCAACATCGGGTCGGCGATCCAGTGGGCCGAATAGACGGCGCTGGGCAGGTAGCCGCGGGCGATCTTGTGCTGCCCCTGGGCGCCGGCCTCGACGCGCGGCAGGCCCAGGCGGATGGCGTGCTCGATGGCCTGGTAGTAGCAGAGCTCGAAATGCAGGAACGGCACGTCCTCGGCGCAGCCCCAGTGGCGGCCATACAGGCAGTCGCGGCCCAGCAGGTTCAGCGCTCCGGCGATCCACGGGCCGCCGGGGCGACGGGCCATCAGCAGCAGCACCTTGTCGGCCATCCGCTCGCCCAGCAGCGAATAGAACCGCCGGTTCAGATAGGGCCGGCCCCACTTGCGACTGCCGGTGTCCATGTAGAAGCCAAAGAAGGCGTCCCAGTGCTCTTCGGTCAGCGCATCCCCGGTCAGGGCCACGATCTCCAGCCCGTCCTGCGCGTCGCGGCGTTCGCGGCGGATGGTCTTGCGGCGGTTCGATGACAGGGCCATCAGGAAGTCGTCAAAGGTCGCGTAGCCCGCGTTTTCCCAATGATATTGCTGGTCCTGGCGCAGCAGCAGGCCGCGCTCTCCCATCCAGGCCCACTCGTCGGCGTTTGGAAAGGTCACATGCAGCGATGAGGCGTCCATGCGCTGGCACAGGGTCAGCGCCCCGCCCAGCAGGGCGGAGCGCCCCTCATCGACATCGACATCCGGCCGCACGATCAGCCGCGAGCCCGTTACCGGCGAGAATGGCGAGGAGCACTGCAGTTTGGGATAGTACCGTCCCCCTGCCCGCTCATAGGCGTCGGCCCAGGCATGGTCGAAGACGTATTCGCCCTGGCTGTGGGACTTCAGATATAGCGGCACGACCCCCGCCACGGCGCCGTTCTCGTCCTCGACCGACAGATGCTGCGGCGCCCAGCCGGTGCGGGCGGAGACGCAGCCGCTCTCCTCCAGGATCAACAGGAAGTCGTAGCTGACGAAGGGATCGCCCGTGGGCGCGGCGCAGGCGTCCCACGCCTCGCGGCCAATCTCGGCGATCTCGCGATGCACACGAACCGCCGCCTTCACCGAAGTCACGCTTCGAAACCCTCGAAGATCAGGTTGTCGCAATGGTCGCTGACGGCTTCCCACTGCTCGGAGGACCGCACCGTCCAGGCGATGACCGGCATGCCCTTGGCCCGATAGAGGTCGGCGCGCGCGCTGGGCAGCATGTCCAGCCCCAGGGCCAGGAAGTCTGGCCGCGCGATCTCGACCTGCTCCAGGGCGGCCAGCGACTTGCGCATCTCCGGCGCCAGCTTGCGGGCGCTGTCGTCGTTCCAGCCGTAGGAATTCAGGCCACGCAGGATCTGCGGGTGATGGTCGGCGAACCAGGCATGGGAATAGGGATTGAAGCCAATCACCGCCGTGGGGCCGTTGTGGTCGATCAGAACCTCGGAGACCCGCTTTTCCAGCTCGCCCACCTCGCCGAACGGGGTCTTCAGTTCAATATAGACCATGGCCCGGTGGCCGATCAGGGTCAGGGTGTCGGCCAGGGTGGGGATGGTCTCGTCGGTTCCGCAAAGCGCCGTGGCGCCGAGATCCGCGGCCGTATGGTCGCGCGGGCGCCCCTCGACGCCGGTCAGGCGCCGCAGGTGGTCATCGTGAAAGACCACCGCCTCGCCATCGGCCGTCAGCTGGACGTCGAGCTCTATCGCATAGCCTCGCGCGCAGGCGGCCTGGAACGCGGCCAGCGAGTTTTCGGGCGCGCCGTCGGGCGTCCAGAGCCCCCGGTGGGCGATGGCGGGGTCAAACAAGCGCTCCCAGGCCTCGCCAAACACCTCGGTCGAGGGACGCTCGTGAACGCGCATCAAGCGATCTCCACCACCGCGTCGACCTCGACCGCGAAGCCCAGCGGCAGACGATAGACCCCCACCGCGGAGCGGGCGTGGCGACCAGCATCGCCCAGCACCTCGACCATCAGGTCAGAGCAGCCATTGACCACCTTGGGTATGTCGATGAAGTCAGGGCCCGCCTGCACGAAGCCGCCCAGCTTGACCACCCGGACAACGCGATCCAGATCGCCGTCGCAGGCCGCCTTCATCTGGGCCAGCAGATTGATCCCGCACAGGCGCGCGGCGGCCTGGGCGGTCTCGAGGTCGACATCGACGCCGACCGTGCCCTTGATGCCGCCCGAGGCGTCCAGCGAGATCTGGCCGGAGATGTGGACGAGGTTTCCCGACCGCACGAACGGCACATAGTTGGCCACCGGGGCCACAGGCTGTGGCAGCACCACGCCAATCTCGCTCAGACGATCTTCAATCCTGGACATCACGCACTCCGTTCACGAGCCGCAATGCTTAACGCCGCCAAGGGCGGGCACAAGAAAAAAGGCCCGGACCGTCGCCGGTTCGGGCCTTTCAATTCTGCCTGTCGCGACCAGCCGGGGCGTGGTCGCCAGATCGCCTTAGCGGGCGGCCTGGAACTTCTCGACAGCGGCGCTGGCGCGCTCGTTCAGGGGCTTCATCGAGTCCTTGATCGAGGCCGAGACGATCTCCGAAGCCTTGCTCATCTGGGCGATGTAGGCTTCCAGAGCCGACTTGGCCCAGGTCGTTTGCAGTTCCATGGCTTCCTGCACGCTCTTGGCGCTGGCCAGCGACTTCACGGCGGCGACCTGATCTTCGGCGGCCTTCTTGGAGTAGGCGAAGGTCTCGGCGCCCAGGGCTTCAGCGCCCTTGGTGGCGGCGGTCACCGAAGCGACGACGGCTTCGAGGTTCTTCTTGGAAAGGGTGTTGGCTTCCGCCAGGGCGGCCAGCGACTTCTCGACGCCGTCCTTGAAAGCCTGGTTCGAGGCGGTGCTGAATTGTTCGACGGTCTTCTTCATCGTTTCGGCGGCGGCCATGGGGAGTCTCCTGGCAATTTGGCGGGGCATGGCGAAGCTGTGCGAGCAGCCCCATGCACTTGGGACAACGCTGATTTGCCATGTTGCAGTGCAGCAGTCAAGAAAATTGTGCAGCGCACCATGACCTAGCGTCATGCTGAAGCGCGGCCGCAACGCGCACGTTTTTTCCGCATCCGCGACAAGATCGCTCACCGGTTGTTTACTTTGGCTAAAGGCGGGTCAGTCCATGCTAGGGTCACGCGTGTGGCGGTGCGGAACCGCTCAGTTCAAATGTGACGGACGCTCATTCATGTTCGCCAAGCTTAGATCCGCCCGTACATTGCTCGCCACCGTTGGCCTGGTGCTTTCCTGTGTGATCGCCGCTCTGATTCCCACGACCGGCGCCTCGGCCCAGATCCCCTACCTGCAGATGAACGCCGCCGAGCCCAAATATGCGGCCATCGTGATCGACGCCAATTCGGGCGAAGTCCTTTATGACAAGCGCGCCGACAGCCCCCGCTATCCCGCCTCCGTGACCAAGGTCATGACGCTGTATCTGGCCTTCGAGGCGCTCAGCGAGGGCCGGATGAAGCCCAGCGATCGCGTCGTCATCACCCCGCGCGCCGCCGCCCAGGCCCCGACCAAGCTGGGCCTTCCGGCCGGCGACAGCATCAGCGTGGACGAAGCCATTCGCGCCATGACGGTGAAATCGGCCAACGACGTGGCCGTGGCCATGGCCGAGAAACTGGCCGGCAGCGAGGCCCGCTTCGCCGCCCTGATGACCCTGCGCGGCCAGGAACTGGGCATGCGCAACACCCGTTTCGTGAACGCCTCGGGCCTGCCCGACAGCCGCCAGATCAGCACCGCCCGCGACCTGGCCATCCTGTCGCGCGCCACGATGCGCGACTTCCCGCAATACTACAGCTACTTCAGCATCCGATCGTTCGCGTTCCGCGGCAACACGATCCGGGGCCACAACCGTCTGCTCGACAGCATGAACGGCTTCGATGGCCTGAAGACCGGCTACACCAACGCCTCAGGCTACAACCTCGCCGGCTCGGCCGTGCGCGACGGTCGCCGCCTGATCGCCGTGGTTCTGGGCGGTTCCTCGACGGCCTGGCGCGACAACAACATGGAAGACCTGCTGCTGACCGGCTTCGAGGTCCTCAAGCGCCGCTCGCACGGCGATCGCACCACCATCGCCGCCAATCTTTACGAGAGCGAACCGAACGGCCCGATCATGCGGCCTTCGGTCGAACAGGGCGACGGCGAGCAGTCGGGCCTGAAGATCGTTCTGACCGATTCGCCGCGCGCCCAGCCGGTGAAGGTCTCCCCCACCCTCAAGGCCGCCAAGACCGCAAAAAAGCCCAAGGGCGAATGGGCCGTGCAGGTCGGCGCCTTCAAGTCCAAGGGCCTCGCCAGCAAGCAGTTGACCCTGGTTCGCGGCCGCTTCGCCAGGTTCGTGGCCGATGCCGAGGGCGCGGTCGAAGGCGCGGCCGGCGGCGCGTTCCGCGCCCAGTTCCAGGGCCTGACGGCCGAAGCCGCCCGCAGCACATGCGCGGCGATCACCGCCAAGCGCCAGCCCTGCATGGTGCTGTCGCCGCGCTGATCTCAGCCCAAATCGAAATTCGGATCGAGCCCGGAGCGCCCAGCGCCCGGGCTCTTTTCTTGAGCGCTAGCGCTTCAGCAGACGATCACGCGCTGCATTGAGCTGCGCCGCCAGCCCCGCCGTGCCGCCCTTGTCGGGATGAGCCAGGCGGATGAGGCGGGCATGGGCCGAGCGGATTTCCTCGGCGGTGGCGTCGGGACCGACGCCAAGGATCGAGCGGGCTTCGGTGAGGGTCGGCCCGGAGACCGCGGGCGACGCGGCCTTGCGCGTCGCGGGTCGGCGGCGGGCTTCAGAGGCGCTCCACAGGCCGAAAACACCCAGGACGATGCCCGTCCCCCAGCCACCGCGAATGGTGGTGTAGGCCGCGCCCGCGAAGGCGGCCAAGGCCACCACGCCCGCGCCAACGCGCCAGCCGTCCCCTTTCAGAAACGGCTTTCGGCTGCCCCAGAACACCAGGGCCAGCACGACGCCGCCAAGTAACAGATAGATCATTACGCTTCCGAACGCGCTCAGGCTGCCCCCGAGGGGCCCCTACTGAGCGGCGAGCAGAGTTTCCCCGGAATAGGCCGAAAGACCAAGCGAATGCATCAGGGCCCGCAGCTCCTGGCGCGCCGCCAGATGCTGCAGCGACACCGGCACCGGGCGAACCTGGGGCGACAGGTCGGCGATGGTCAGGCCGAAGGGGAACAGCTCGCGATAGATCACCCGGTCGCGCAGGCCAGGGCCCATGCGGAAGCCGACGCGCTTTGCCAGGGCCGTAAGGCGGTCTTCCAGACGCTTGCGGTTGCGGGCCTCGGTGGTGGCCAGGCGGTTGCGCAGCACCACCCAGTCCAGCGCCTGACGCTGGCCGCTCATGGCGCGCGCCTTGCGGGCTTCCCAGACGGACTGGGAATAGAGGCTGGGCGTGGTCAGTTCCATGGTCACTGGATCGACGTGACCCAGCATGTCGAAGTCGACAAAGCTGTCGTTCATCGGGGTGACGATCAGATCCGCGCGGCCATGGGCCAGGCGCGAGATGGCTGTGTCGCCGCCGGGGGTGTCGATCAGGACGAAGTCGGCCTCTTCCAGGCCCCGGGCGAAGGCCGCCTCGAAGCGCTCGACCTGCTCGCTCTCGGGCGCGGCGGCCAAAGCGATGTCGTCCTCGCTGAGGCGAAGCTGGATCGGCTCGGGCAGCGGAAGCTTCTTGTTTTCCAGCCAGGCGCGGCGGTTCTCGAAGAAGCGCATGGAGGTGCACTGGCGCAGGTCCAGGTCGATCACCGCCACCTTGGCGCCGCCGTACAGCAGGGCCGTCACGAGGTGCACGGCGATGGTGGACTTGCCCGCCCCGCCCTTTTCGTTCCCGACCACGATCACGCGCGTTTCGGCCATGAACTCGCTCCTTCATCCACCGCGACTCGCACGGTCAATGAAAGGTTAACATGCACACAATGGCCCAGCCGAGGGATCATCGCATTGTTCCACAGGCCCTTTTGTCGCAGGGGCGCGCGCAATGCATCCATTGTGCGGCGCGGTAGACGTCGCGCCGCCCCTCGGCCATAAGCCACGCCTGTTCGCACAGGAGGCCGTCGATGCCCCAAGCTTCTCCGACCATCGTCCGCACCGTCGCCGATCTGCGCGCCCAGGTCGCCGCCTGGAAGGCCGCCGGTGATCAGGTCGCCCTGATCCCGACCATGGGCGCCCTGCACGAGGGGCACCTGACCCTAGTCAAGCTGGGCCAGACCCGGGCGCGGCGCACCGTGGCCAGCGTGTTCGTCAATCCCAGGCAGTTCGCCCCGCACGAGGATTTCGACGCCTATCCGCGCGGCGAGGCCGCTGACGCCGATAAACTGGCCTCGGCCGGCTGCGACCTGATGTTCGCGCCTTCGGCCGCCGAAATGTATGCGCCGGGCTTTTCGACCGCGATCCAGGTCTCGGGCGTTTCCGAACCGCTGGAAGGCGCCGCTCGGCCACAGTTCTTTGGCGGCGTCGCCACCGTGGTCGCCAAGCTGCTGATCCAGTGTCAGGCCGACTACGCCGTGTTCGGCGAGAAGGACTATCAGCAGTTGCAGGTCATCAAACGACTGGTCCGCGACCTCGACCTGCCCGTCGAGATCGTCTCGGCCCCCACCGCCCGCGCGGAGGACGGCCTGGCCCTGTCCTCGCGCAACGCCTACCTTTCCGCTGACGAGCGCCAGATCGCCGCCGCCCTGCCCCACGCCCTGCGCGCCGCGGCCCAGGCCGTGGCGGAGGGCGCACGCATCGACGAGGCTGAAGCGGCCGGCAAGGCCGCGCTTGCCGCCGCCGGCTTTGGCCAGATCGACTACCTGGATATCCGCGAGGCGTCTGACCTGTCGAAGCTGGGTCCTGGCCCGATCGCAGACGCCGATGGTCGGGTCCTGGTCGCCGCCTGGCTGGGCAAGACCCGTCTGATCGACAACATGGCCGTCGGCTGAGCCGAGGCTTCTACCAGGCGCCCAGTTCGCGCAGCTGGCGCGCCAGCTCCAGCGGCATGTCGGCCGCCTCGCTCTCGGTCAGATCGGCCGGCGCGTCCTCCGGCGGCAGATAGCGCCAGCCCTGAAAGGCGCGGCGAGGCTGAGGGACCACGCGGATGATGGGCGGATCGACCGTCACCTCGCAGCGCTTGGCGGCGCCCTCTCCCACCGTGTCGATGGCCAGGATCTTCTGGCGACACAGCACCTGCCCCTTGAACACGCGATACAGCGAGCCGCCGTCCAGCACCTCGTCGACGCGCTTGGGCGTCATGCGCGTGTGCATGATCCAGGGCTCGCCGGTCCCGTGCCAGGCGAGAAGATCGTCGATCGTGTCGCAGCCGACGACCAGCTTGATGATGTGAAGCGCCATAGGCGGGTGATAGCGCGGTTCAGGCGGCCGGTTCCAGCCTGGCCAGCACCACGCCCTCGCTGACCTGACCGCCGGCTGTCGCCGAGAGCTCGGACACGACACCGTCGAACGGCGCGGCCAGGGCGTGCTCCATCTTCATGGCCTCCAGGGTCAGCAGGGTCTGGCCCTTGACGACGCTCTGGCCCGCTTCCACCGCCACCGAGACGATCTTGCCCGGCATCGGCGACAGGATCGCGCCGTCCGAGGCGGCCGAATGGGCGCCGCCGCCCTGATAGCTGAAGTCGAACTCCTGAACGTCGCCGCCCTCGAACACCCGCAGAGGACCCTCGCCATGCGCGCCGGGCAGGACATCGACGTCGTCCAGAGCCCGGCCGTCCTCGACGGTGATGTCCCAGGACCAGTCATCACCGCGACCACCGGCCAGGGCGACGCGCAACGGGACCTTGCGGCCGTCGATGCTCATCGGCAGGTCCATGGCCGCGCGCGGCGCGTTCATCCGGAAGCCCAGCAGACCCGACGGCGCGCTGACGAACGGGTCAGCCTTGGGCTGATCGGCATCCATGAAGCGTTCCAGATGCTGGCCGATGGCCGCCAGGGTCGGGGCGTCGGTGAAGGTGCGCTCCACCAGTTCGTCCAGCCGCGCCTCGATGAAGCCGGTGTCGACCAGCCCCTCCACGAAGTCCGGATGGCTGGCGCAGCGGGCCAGGAAGGCGGCGTTGGTCTTGACCGGCCACACCTCGACCAGGCCGCAGGCCTCGGCCAGGCGCAGGGCGGCGTCCTCGCGGTCGACGCCATGGGCGATCAGCTTGGCGATCATCGGATCGTAGAACGGCGTGACCTCGCCGCCCTCCTCCACCGCGCTGTCGACGCGTACGTCGCCCTCGGGCAGGCGGAAGTGCTTCAGCTTGCCCGTGCTGGGCAGGAAGCCGGTGACGGGGTTCTCGGCATAGAGGCGCGCCTCCATGGCCCAGCCGTCCAGCGTGATCTCATCCTGCTCCAGCGGCAGGGGCTCGCCCGAGGCGACCCGCAGCTGCCATTCGACCAGATCCTGGCCGGTGACCATCTCGGTGACCGGGTGCTCGACCTGCAGGCGGGTGTTCATCTCCATGAACCAGATGCGGTCGGCGCGCAGGCCCTCGCTGGCGTCGGCGATGAACTCGACGGTGCCGGCGCCCACATAGTTCACGGCCTTGGCGGCCTTGACGGCGGCGGCGCAGACGGCCTGGCGGGTGGCCTCGTCCATGCCGGGGGCTGGAGCCTCCTCGATCACCTTCTGGTGGCGGCGCTGCAGCGAGCAGTCGCGCTCGAACAGGTGGACGACATTGCCGTGGCTGTCGCCAAACACCTGCACCTCGATGTGGCGCGGGCGGGTGACGTATTTCTCCAGCAGCACGCGCTGATCGCCGAAGCTGGCGGCCGCCTCGCGCTGGCACGAGGCCAGGGCCTCGGCGAAGTCAGCGGCGGCCAGCACCTTGCGCATGCCCTTGCCGCCGCCGCCGGCGACGGCCTTGATCAGCACGGGATAGCCGATCTTGGCCGCCTCGACGGTCAGGCGTTCGACCGACTGGTCGTCACCCAGATAGCCGGGGGTCGTCGGCACGCCAGCGGCGATCATCACCTTCTTGGCGGCGTCCTTCAGGCCCATGGCGCGGATCGCCGAGGGCGGCGGGCCGATCCAGACCAGGCCTGCGTCGAGCACCGCCTGGGCGAAGTCGGCGTTCTCGGACAGGAAGCCATAGCCGGGATGGATCGCCTCGGCGCCCATCTGCTTTGCGGCCGCCAGGATCTTCTCCGGGACCAGATAGCTCTCCCGCGCCGGGGCCGCGCCGATCAGGATGGCGCTGTCGGCCTCCATCACGAACGGCGCGTCGGCGTCCGCCTCGGAATAGACCGCGATGGTCCGTACGCCCAGCTCACGGGCTGTACGGATGATCCGGCGGGCAATTTCGCCGCGATTGGCGATGAGGACGGAAGAGATCAAGGGCGGGGCCTAAATTTGAGAAAGGGTGAAAATCATCAAGCCGACCACCAGTATCCCGAAGGCCGTGGCGCTCATGATCCAAACGATGAGGGTCTTGAGCAGCGCGCCAAAAATGCTGGAGCCATAGCCGCCGCGCAGGGTCTGGAAGAGATTGATCGGCACCCACAGCGACACGATGCCGAAATAGCTCGCCTGCACGGCGTGTGGCAGAATCAGGCCCAGGGCGTTGGCCAGGAATGAGAACGACAGCAGGTTGGTGGCTACCAGCAGGTGGTCGTAGATGAAGTACTGGCGCTTGTTGACATAGACCAGCGCCAGGCTGAGGCCCATGATCGGCAGCAACAGCACCGCCAGGCGGTGCGCCCAGCCGAACATCAGCAAGATGTAGTAGTCCGGGTTCTCGACGGCCTTGGCCGTGCGCTCCTTGAGCCAGTTGCCATTGACCACCGGGCTCTGGAAACTGACGGTGTTGCTAGAGTGGGCCTTGGTCTCGGAAGAGGTCAGCGCGGGCCTGGTTACGGGCCTGCCGTGCGGGCTCTCTTCCGCGATGGCCTGGGCCCGGGCTCCCAAGGCGTCTGGCCCCTGCTCGAATGACAGGCTGCGGATCTGGTCGGCGGCCGCCTTGCCCGTCAGCTTTTGCGCGAGCTCCTGCGCGACCTTGGGATCTTTTTCGATAGCGTCGGCTCTGGCGATCTTCTCCGCATAGCGGTCCTGAACCTTTTGGACATTCTCGGCATAGCTAGCGGCGACCTTGGCCTTGTCCTGGTCGGGATCCTTCAGCGCCTCGTCGCGATCGCTCGCGGCCTCTTTCAAGGACTCGTCGCGCACTTCGACCGCCTCGGCGCGCCGTTTGCTGGCTTCCTTGGCTCGGCCCTCCGGCGTCGCCAGCTCGGCGGCGCGATGCTCGGCCTCAACCTCCTGGTGGTGCTTGATCTGATGGATCGCGTGCTCGGCCGCGAAGATGAACAGCAGCAGGGCTACCAGGAAGGTGCGGAACGGCGGCACATGCCGCGCGATCCGGCCTTCCATATAGTCCTTGGCCAACACGCCGGGCTTGAACAGCAGCAGCGGCAGGGTCTTGGCCAGGCGGCCATCGAGGTGGAACATCCCCTCGATGGCTTCCCAGATCAGGTGCAGGATCGTGCGGTGATGGGTGTCGGCGTTCTGGCCGCACGAATGGCAGTACCAGCCTTCCAGCGGCGTGCCGCAGTTCGCGCAAGGCTGGCCCTGCCTGTCGAACGGCTTTTTCCTTCTGGGTCGGAAGACACCCGTGATGGTGTCCGCCGCCGCCGCTTCGAGTTCACCCGTCATTCCGCCCCCGGTCCCCTGAATTCGTGTCGTGAATCGCGCCTAGATTGACCAGGCCGGTTTACGACGCGCGAGGAAGGCGCGCACCCCTTCTTGGCCCTCTTCGGACACGCGACGGCGCGCGATGCGCTTGGCGGTCTCTTCGACCAGGCCCTTGTCAAGTTTCTGATCAGCAAAGTCGTTGACCAGGGCCTTGGCGTCGCCGATCGCGCCGGGGGCGCAGGCGGCCATCTCCTCGATCAGGGCGTCGCGCGCCACCTCAAGGCCGGCGACATCGTCGAACACTTCGTCGACCAGGCCGTAGCTCCAGGCCGCATCGGCGTCAAACACCCGGCCCGTGGCGAACAGCAGCTTGGCCGTGCGCGGGCCCAGCGCCGCGATGACATAGGGGCTGATGGTCGCGGGAGTCAGGCCCAGCTTGACCTCCGAGAAGCTGAAGGTGGCGTCCGCGGTCGCCATGGCGTGGTCACAGGCCGCGACCAGACCGGCGCCGCCGCCAAACGCGGGCCCTTCGACCAGGGCCACGGTCAGGGCCGGCACATCGTGCAGGGCCTTGAGCATATGGGCCAGCTCCAGAGCGTCCTGGCGGTTGTCGTCCTCGTCCCACTCGACCGCGTCGGCCATCCAGCTCAGGTCGGCGCCGGCGCTGAATGCTCCGCCCATGCCGCGCAGGAACACCACCCGGACGCCCTCGGCGCCGTGCAGGGTCTCGAACGCCTCGCGCAGGGCCGCGATGGTGGCCGCGTCAAAAGCGTTCTTCTTTTCGGGCCGGTTGATCCACACGGTCACCGCCCCTTCGGGCGTGCTTTCCAGGTGAACCAGCGGGCTCACGGCGTCGGTGTCGGGAACCTCGACAATCGGATCGGCGATAGGGTTGGTCATTGGTCTGGGCCTTCCTGAACTCTGGGCAGACAATACATCACATGCGGTCGCAGCGGGTGGTCCCGAGACAGGCCCGGATGATCGAAATCCCTACGCTCATCGCGCAGGAAACCCAGCCGCCGCATCACCGCCTGAGACCGAACGTTCGAGCGGGCCGTAAAGGCCACGATCTCGTCGACGGGCAGACGCGCCAAACCGTCGGCGAGGATCGCCGGCATCACGCCAGAGACCAGGCCGCGCCCCACGGCGTCGGATCTCAGACGCCACATGGCTTCGACGCCCTTGAACCCCAGGGCGCCGTCCAGGGCGTGCAGTCCCGCCGCGCCCACGGCCTCGCCGGCCTCATCCAGCACCGCCCAGACGCCCCAACCATTCCCGGCCAGGTCCGACGCCACGCGCTCGAACGTGGCGCGGCTGTGCGCGGCGCTCATTGCGCCGCCCAGCCAGTGGGCGACCAGTGGATCACGGTTCAGCGCTTCCCAGGCGGGGAACAGCGCCTCGGTCCAGGGACGCAGACGAGGATGTGGCGCGGCAGTCATGGCTACATCCTGAAGACGCCGAACGTCGTCTCCGGAATCGGCGCGTTGAGGCTGGCCGATATGGCCAGGCCCAGCACGTCGCGGGTTTGCGCAGGATCAATGACGCCGTCGTCCCACAGCCGCGCGGTGGCGTGATAGGGGTTGCCCTCGTCCTCGTACTTCTGGCGGATCGGCGCCTTGAAGGCTTCGGCCTCCTCGTCGGACCACTTGGCGGCGTCGCGGTGGACCGTGGCCAGCACGCTGGCGGCCTGCTCGCCGCCCATCACCGAGATGCGGCTGTTGGGCCAGGTGAACAGGAAACGCGGGCTGTAGGCCCGGCCGCACATGCCGTAATTGCCGGCCCCGAAGCTGCCGCCGATCAGCACGGTGAACTTGGGCACCTCAGCCGAAGCGACCGCCGTGACCAGCTTGGCGCCGTCCTTGGCGATGCCGCCGGCCTCGTACTTGCCGCCCACCA
>CAYRTE010000072.1:0-18022 GCA_964427205.1 uncultured Caulobacter sp. | reverse complement strand
CGGAGCGGTTCGGGTCCTGCTAAGGCCTCAACAGGGCCACCCGGCGGGACGCTGACGGATAACGGTCACGCGGAGCGGACGGCTTCGTCGAAACGGTATTCACTATCCAATCCTCCGGGCGAGGCCCGGACGCTCCGCGACCCTTCCCATCACCCTCGCAGCGAAAGCGCGAGGCTGAGAGACCGTGTCCGCCAGACTTGCCCCCTCCTGACCGCTTCGCGGTCGTCCTCCCCCGGAGGGGGAAGATGAGTCCGCGCAGCAGCCCGTAGGGGGCCAGTGGCGCAGAACCCTCCCCCAGCGTCATCCTTGCCGTCTCCCGAGGTTCCGTTAACGTCACGACCCAACAGAACAACGATAACCTGCCCGGGAGAGAAACCATGACGCCGTCCGATGGCGGGTCGCCCCTGCGCGACGTCAGCTCCGTTCCGTTCAAGCCGTTGCCGATGAAGGGGCCGGACGTCAGCGTCGACTATCGGGCCGACGGCTCGCTGGTCATCACCTCCAACCACGCGCCCGGCGAGGGGCCGCGCTCCATCGCCCACCTGCTGGCCGGCAAGGCCGGCGAGCATCCCGACCGGCCCTATCTGAAACAGCGCGAACCCGGTCACGGCCCCTGGCGGTCGGTCAGCTATGGGCAGGCCCTGCGCGCCGTCGAGGGGATCGCCCAGTGGCTGCTGGACCAGGGGCTGACCAGCGACGACAGCGTGATGATCCTGTCGGGCAATTCCATCGAGCACGCCCTGATGACCCTGGGCGCCTATACGGCCGGGGTTCCGGCCGCGCCGGTCAGCCCGGCCTACAGCCTGATCTCGACCGACCACGCCAAGCTGAAGCACTGTTTCGACAAGGTGGCGCCGCGCGTGGTCTTCGCCCAGAGCGGGGCGCTGTTCGCCAAGGCGCTGGAGACGCTTCGGGCCATAGACCCGACCGTGCTGGTGGTCACCGCGGATGGAACCGGTGACGGCGCGGTGAGCTTCGACGCCATCGCCGCCACCGTTCCGACCCTCGCCGTCGAGGCCTCGCGCGAGACGCTGGGGCCGGCCACGGTGGCCAAGTACCTGTTCACCTCCGGCTCGACCGGCATGCCCAAGGCCGTGGCCCAGACCCACGGCATGATGGCCGGGGTGATCGCCGGTCAGGACGGGCTGAAGCTGGACGAGCCCGACGACGGCGAGGTCTCGCAGGGCCTGGAATGGATGCCGTGGAGCCATATCTCGGCCGGCAATATCAGCTTCAACGGTCTGCTGTGGGCTGGCGGCACGCTGCACATCGACGAGGGCAAGCCCCTGCCAGGCATGTTCGAGACCACGATCAAGAACCTCTACGAGGTGTCGCCCGTGGTGTTCGGCTCGGCCCCGATCGCCTTTTCCATGCTGGCCGAGGCGATGGAGAACGACCCGGTGCTGCGCGCCTCGTTCTTCAAGAACCTGCGCTATATGGGCTATGGCGGGGCCACGCTGTCCAACGACGTCTATACGCGGATCCAGGCCCTGGCCGTCGCCGAGACCGGCCACCGCATTCCCCTGACCACCATGTACGGCGCGACCGAAACGCAAGGCATCACCGTCACCCACTGGATCACCGAACGGGTCGGGCTGGTGGGCCTGCCCCTGCCGGGCATCCAGCTGAAGCTGGCCCCCAACGGGTCCAAGTTCGAGGTGCGGGTCAAGGGACCCACGGTCGCCAGCGGCTACCATAAGGATCCCGAGAAAACTTCGGCGGCCTTCGACGACGAGGGCTTCTACTGCCTGGGCGACGCGGCGCGGTTCGTGGATCCCGACGATCCCGCCAAGGGGCTGGTGTTCGACGGCCGGGTGACCGAGGACTTCAAGCTCGACAGCGGCACCTGGGTCAGTGTCGGGGTGCTGCGCCCCGACCTGGTGGCCGCCTGCAGCCCCTATATCGCCGACGCGGTGATCTGCGGCCAGGACAAGGGCTTTGTCGGCGCGCTGTTCTGGCCCTCGCCGTCGGGGCTGATGGCCCTGGTCGCCGATCCGGGGCCGGGCACGCCGATGGAGAAGCTGACCGCCTTCCTGCGCGAGCGGCTGGCGGCGTTCAACGCCGGGGCCGGCGGCTCGTCGCGCCGGATCGGGCGCTTCACGGTGATGACCGAGCCGCCCTCGATCGACGCCGGCGAGATCACCGACAAGGGCTATGTCAACCAGCGCGCCACGCTGGAGCGCCGCGCGGGCCTGGTCGAGGCGCTGTACGTCAATCCCCCGCCGGAGGGGGTGGTGGTGGTGTAAACACACCGCTCTCCCCGGCTTTCGCCGGGGAGAGGAGATTTCTTATCACCAGGCCAGCCGCGCATGCGCCAAAACCGCCGTCTTGTCCGACATGCCGGTGGCCATCAGCTCGGGCGGCTTGGCGGCGGGCGGGGCGGCCTCGGCGGGCCAGCCGTCGCGCATCTCCATCACGTCGGCCTCTAGCCGGCCCGTCGCCTCGGAGGTGAAGCTGAGGGTGACGCCGTTGGGATCGGGGGCGTGATAGGTCAAGGTCGACCACGCGTCGGGCTGGCTGGCCAGGGTGATCGGCCGGCCGTTCAGGCGGGGGTCGTGCAGATCGGTCGAGGCGCGGATCTTCAGGGTCAGCAGCTCGGCGCCGGGGCCGGGGATGACGCGGACGATCAGGCGGTCGCCCGAGCGCTCGGCGGTCAGGACCGGCGGCTCGACCGGGACCGCGCGGGTCTCGGCCATCCAGATCGGCTTGGCGTGGAACGGCTCCAGGACCTGATGGCGCGGCGCGGTCCCGCCGTCGGCGCTCAGGACCGCGCGGGTCCAGGCGTCCAGCTGCGGCAGGGTCGAGACCCGCCAGGCCTGGCCCGTCGAGGGATCGGCGACGTGATGGGCCTCGGTCGGATTGGGCCGGTCGGTCGAGGCGTGGGGAAGGGCGGCGGTGATGACCAGGGCAAGGCCCGCCGCGACCAGCACGACCACGCCGCGCCAGCCCCAGCGCGACTGCGCGAAATCGAAGGTGATCGGGACCAGGGCGGGGGTGGCCAGCAGCACGAACACGGCCAGGACGGCGGGCTCCATCAGGCCGATGCCGGCGAAGGTCCAGGCGCCCCAGGCGGTCAGCTGGGCGATGGTCAGGGTGGCCAGCACCGCCATCGCCAGGGTCATGGCAAGGGCCACGCGGCGGTCGCGGGTGCCGCCCAGGGCCATGGCCAGGGTCGCGCCCAGGGCGGCGACCAGCAGCGGCCAGACCAGCATCACGCTCGCGCCGGGAGCCAGGATCTGGGCGGTCAGGGCGGCGAGCAGCAGGGTGACCAGGCCGCCGATCCAGACGCCCAGCACCCCGACCGGGCCGCCCAGGGCCGCCCAGCACATCACGCCGACCGCGGCGCCCAGGCCCAGGCCCACGGGATCGAACCCGCCGACCAGGCTGCACGCGCCGCCCATCGCCAAGGCCGCCAGGCTGGGCCAGATCCGCCTGGCGCCCCGGGCCTGGGCCGTGACGACCAGCAGCCCGGTCCCGACGCCCAGGGCTCCGGCGCCCAGCAGCAGGAAGTCGAAGCGACCCAGCAGATCGTACAGTCGCTGGCTGTCCTCGACCTTCAGCAGCCGGCCCATCAGGTGCAGGACCAGGGCGGCGGCCAGAACCAGCAGCACCGCGCCGGCCACGCCCCGGACGATCTGGACCGGCGAGGTCGCGCCGCCGGCCAGGGCGCGCCAGGCCACGAAGCCGATCATCGCGGCCGCCAGGGCCAGCAGCCCCCAGCCCACGGCGGTCGGATAGCTGATCAGGGTCAGGCCCAGCACGTCGGAATAGATCACGTTGGGAGTCTTGGCTGGGAGTGTCTGGCCGCTGGCCAGGGCCCGGGCCATCGGCAAGACCTGGTCGCCCATATGCTGCAGGCTGCCCTGGTCCAGCCGCTCGGGCGTCGACAGCGGCGTGTGATAGGCCAGCTGGTTGTCGATCAGGGCAAAGTTCAGCCCCGGCAGTCCGGCCTTCACCGCATGGGTGAAATCGGTGTCGTTGGGCATGCGCTCATAGACGGTCGAGGCCAGGGAATTGGCCGAGGGACGCACGGCCACGCGGGCCATCAGGGCCAGCAGGGCGCCGTTCTCGGGTCCGGTCTGGAACATGGCCGCCCGGCCAGCGTCGCCCCGGGCCTCCATGTTCAGCACCACGCCCACCCGGGCGGCGGTGGGGTCGCGGGCGAAGAAGGCGTCGGCGCCCAGCAGGCCGGCCTCCTCGCCGTCGGTGAACAGGAAGATCACGTCGCGGGCCGGCGGCGGGCCGGCCTTCAGGGCGCGGGCGATCTCCAGGGCGGCGGCCGCGCCCAGGGCGTCGTCGGCGGCGCCGGGGGAATTGTGGACGGAATCATAGTGGCTCATCACCAGCACGGCGGGCAGGTCGCGGTCCTGTCCGGGCAGGACGCCGACCACGTTCTGCACCGCCGCCACGCTCAGTGATCGGCCATTTTTCGAGGCGGGCCGGAAGCCCTCGCCCGGCCGGACCGAAACTTCCAGGCCCAACGCGCCGATCCGGGTCAGCAGGTGATCGCGAACCCGCGCGATGTCGGCCGAGCCGGTCGGGTGAGGCCGCTGGGCCATGGCCCGCACATCCTGCATGGCCCGCGCGGCGGAGAAGGCGGCGGCGGGCGCCGAGGTCTCGACAGGCGGGGGCGTCCGCTGGGTGAAGGCTCCAGCGGCGACGCCGATGGCCAGGCAGATCCAGAAGCCCAGTATCCTGATCGTCTTCACGGTCCGCCTCTCGATGCGAATCCCCCCGCAGAGGGTGCGTCGGGCCGGGCGGGATCGAAAGACCAAAAAGGAAAAAGGGCGACCGGGTTGCCCCGATCGCCCTTTCCTCATCCGAAAGCCGAAGGCCCTGCTCGCTTTGGAAAGCGGGCCCTCGCATCCCCTCCCGGTTAGAACCTGGCCCGCAACGTCATGCCGAAGGTGCGCGGCGCGCCGAGGAAGGCGTCGTAGGTGATCGTGTCATTGGCCGGCACATAGGTCGGGTTGGTGGCGCTGAGGCTGGTGCCGCCCTGCAGGAAGCCGTTGAAGGCGACTTGCGTGTATTCTTCGTCCAGCAGGTTCTGGCTCCACAGTTCGACGGTCCACTTGTCGTCGGCCGCGCCGAAGCCGATCCGGGCGTTCACCACGGTATAGGCTTCCTGCATCTTGGGCGGGAACAGGTCCGAGCCGGTATTGTATTCCGAGGAATACTTGGCGCCGACATTGAAGCGGGCCTTGTAGCTGTCGCCCACCGGACGCTCATAGGTCAGCGAGCCGGAGGCCGAATATTCCGGGGCCAGCGACAGACGGCTGCCCGGCAGCAGGGCCAGGGCGTTGGTCGGGTCGTTGGGGACCTTCTGGTTGCCATATTCGGTCTTGGCGTAGGTGAAGCCGCTCTGAACGGTCAGGCCGCGAACCGGGGTGAACCACAGGAAGTCGGCGTCGACGCCCTGCGAGGTCACTTCCGGGATCGAACGCACCGCGAACGAGGTGCCCAGGAAGGTGTTCAGCTGGAAGTCGGTGAACTTCTGGTAGAAGCCCGTGAGGTTCAGCAGGACCGAGCGGTTGAACAGGGTGTTCTTCAGGCCGATTTCGTAGCTGTCGACGAACTCACCCTCAAACGAGGTGTCGTAGATCGGCAGAACGCCCGTACCGCCGCTTTGCAGGCCGTTGGACGACTGGGTGCGGTCCAGGTTGTAGCCGCCGCCCTTGTAGCCGCGCGCGAACGAGGCGTAGCTGAACACTTCGGGCGAGAAGCGATAGGCCGCCTTGATCGTGCCCGACCATTCCTTGTCGGTGCGCGACTGGTGGGTGCCGCGGTTGTTGAACAGCGGGTTGGCCCAGGGCAGGCAAAGACGGCCGACGATGAGCGGGGTGGAGGCCGCGCCGACGATGCTGGCGATGCGGGCCTGACCGGCGGCCGACAGGCCGATGCCGCAGCCGACGCCGCCGTCGCTGATCGTCTGATAGGTGTCCAGGTCCTTCTTGTCGGCGCTGTAGCGCAGACCGGCGGTGATGCCGAAGGCTTCCGTGAACTGGTAGGTGTTGCTGGTGAACAGCGCGATGGTCTTGGCGCGCTGGTTGTAGCTGTCGCGCAGGCCCTGGCCGGGCGTGAAGGTGGTGTTGGGCGCGCGGCCGGTCAGGATCGAGATGAAGTTGGCGATGCCGGCCGGATTGGCGGCCGATTGCGACAGCAGACGGCCCAGATACTGCTCGTAGTTATTGCCATACAGGAAGTTGGCCTTGGTATCGAGCTTCTCGTCGGCCAGGAACGTGCCGACCAGCCAGTCGAGGTTGCCGGTCTTGCCCGCCAGGCGCAGTTCCTGGGTGAAGGTGGTGAACTCGCTGTAGTTGGTGCCGTCCTTGTTGCGATAGGCCAGATCGGCGGTGGTGAAGTCGCTGTCCTGGCCGTTGTCGGTGCGCCAGTTGCGGACGGCGGTGATCGAGGTCAGTTCGCCGACCGGCAGTTCGATATTGGCTTCCAGCGAGACGCCCTTGTCCTCGATCGACGACGGCGCGCCGCGGTTGGAATAGGCGACGCGGTCATAGGGCTTGGCGGTGGTGGCTAGGACGGTCTGGCCGCTGACCAGGTTCAGGATGCCCGCGGTCGGGCCGGTGCGGATCTGCACGGCGCCGCAGCAGTTCTCATCGCGCTTGGTGTAGTCGGCGATGATCTTGAAGGTCGAGGTGTCGTCCGGCACGAACAGCAGCTGGCCGCGCACGGTGTAGAAGCCCTGGTCGGAGTCCTGATCGCGATCGCTCGGACCCCTGCCCGTCACGACGTCGTTGTAACCATCGCGCTCGCGGGCGGCGACGTACAGACGGCCAGCCAGGGTTTCGCTGCCAAACAGCGGACCGGTCACCGAGGCCGACAGGCCGTGGGCGTTGAGGTTGCCGATGGTGGCTTCAGCGGCGGCGCCGAAGCCGAACTCGGGCTCCTTGGTCACGATGTTGATGACGCCGGCCGAGGTGTTCTTGCCAAACAGGGTGCCTTGCGGGCCCTTCAGGACTTCGATGCGGTCCATTTCGCCCAGGTCGCCGAACGAGACGCCGTTGCGGGGGCGATAGACGCCGTCGATCACGACGCCGACCGAGCTTTCCAGGCCGGGGTTGTCGCCGACGGTGCCGACGCCGCGCACGCGGGCGGTGGTCGAGGCTTCCGACGTGGTCGAGGTGACGGTCAGGCCCGGGGTCAGGATCGTCAGATCCTTGATGTCCTTGACGCCGGTGTCTTGCAGCAGCTTGGCGCCGACGGCGGTGACCACGACCGGCACGTCCTGCAGGTTCTGCTCGCGCTTCTGGGCGGTGACGACGATGCTGTCGACGGTGGGGATGTCGGCTTCCTGGGCCTGGACCGCACCAGCGGTGAGCAGACCGGCAAGCACAGCGGCGGACGCCGTGCCGCAAAGCACCTGGGTAAAGCGCATTTCCTACCTCGGTTCGTTATGCCGCGAGCGCTTGCATCGCCTGCGGCTGATTTATTTGGACTCACCCGAACGATTGTTCGAATGGACACGTTACGGTTATGGACCGCGAACGGTCAGAGCAAGTGAAAACCCTTAGTGGTAAAAGGATCGGAAAGGCCTGTTGCGCAGAAGCGACACGGTTCGCTCGCCATTCCCAACCCTGCAAGGCGTCGCGCGCCAGCCTTGCCAGACGGCGCTGGCGGGCTCATTTGCGACCCATGACAGTGTCGACCGCCTATCGCCCCGATCCCAGGTTCATGGCCTTGGGCAACGACTTCGCCGATCCGGTCGATCCGGCCGACTTTCCGATGACCCGCCTGCGCTTTCGCAATGATCGCGCGGCGGCCACGGTGGGGCTGGACAGCCTGTCGGACGCCGAGTGGATCGCCGCGTTCGGCCGGTTCCAGCCGCTGCCCGGCAATCAGCCCCAGCCTCTGGCGATGCGCTATCACGGCCATCAGTTCCGCAGCTACAATCCAGACTTGGGCGACGGACGCGGCTTCCTGTTCGCCCAGCTTCGGGAGCAGGGCGCTGACCGTCTGCTCGACCTGGCCGCCAAGGGCTCGGGCCAGACGCCGTGGTCGCGCCAGGGCGACGGGCGGCTGACGCTGAAGGGCGGCATGCGCGAGATCCTGGCCGCCAGCCTGCTGGAGGCCCTGGGCGTTCCCACCTCGCGCGCCTTCAGCCTGATCGAGACCGGCGAGGCCCTGCAGCGCGGCGACGAACCCAGCCCCACGCGCTCGGCGGTGCTGATCCGCCTGTCGCACAGCCACATCCGTTTCGGAACCTTCCAGCGACAGGCCTATTTCGAGCGGCCGGACCTGATCACGGTGCTCGTCGATCACGCGGTCGAGACCTATTATCCGCATCTGGCCAACCAGCCCGACCGCCCCGCGGTCCTGATGCGGGCGGTGGTCGAGGCCAGCGCCAGACTGCTGGCCGGCTGGATGGCGGCGGGTTTTGTCCATGGCGTGCTCAACACCGACAACATGGTCGTAACCGGCGAGAGCTTCGACTATGGCCCGTGGCGGTTCCTGCCGCGCAACGATCCGAACTTCACCGCCGCCTACTTCGACCACAACGGCCTCTATAGCTTCGGGCGTCAGCCGGAAGCCGTGTTCTGGAACCTGCAGCAGCTGGCCGCCTGCCTGACCCGGGTCACTGACCAGGCCGGCCTGCTGGAGGCGCTGAATGGTTTCTCCGACGCCTATCGCGACGCCCTGCGCGCGGCGATGCTGCGGCGCCTGGCCCTGAAGTCGCGCGATCCCCAGGCCGACATCGATCTGGTCAGCGCCGCCTTCAAGGCGCTGGCGGCGGGCAGCGACACCCTGCGCTGGGAGCCGTTCTTCTTCGACTGGTTCGGCGGATCGGCGTCGGAGGGCCGCGCCATGGCCGGTCCTCGCGCGGCGCTCTACGGACAAGACGCCTTTCTGGATTTACGCCGCCGCCTGGCCGACTTCGAACCGGATCGGCCGGAGCGTCTGGACCATGCGGCGTTCGCGCGCGACGAGCCCGAGGAGCTTCTCATCGAGGAGGTCGAAGCCCTGTGGGCGCCCATCGCGTCGGACGACGACTGGTCGGCCCTCCACGCCAAGCTCGACCGGATCGAGGCGGCCAGACAGGCTTACGGGTTCGCCGACCCGGACGGCGCAAACAACGCGGTCTGAACTTTTCCGTGCGGGTCCGGAACAATTGTCACGGTTCGGGCTTACTGCTCCTGCATGCCGAACGGTGAGGCTTTGCGGAGAGACCCGATGCGCTTCTTCCAATCGATCTTTCAGCCTGTGATGCTGGTCGGCGCCGTCGCGATGTCGTTCATCGGCGCGCTGGGCATACCGGGCTGCGCGCGCGCCATCGGCGAGTGCCTCAGCGAAGCGCGCGAGATCGCCTGAGGGCTTTCAGCTCAAGGCTGATCCGTCCGCGGTCAATGATGTGGATCTGGTCAGGCTTGACCACCGCGCTTCAAGTCTTGAGCGCGGCGGCCAACGGCTGAGCCAGGTCGCCCTTGTTCGCGGCGACCACCTCCGACAGGCCTAGCCACCGGGCCATCAGCCGCAGCTCTTCGGCCAGGGCCGCGGCCGTGTCACCATCGGCGGCGGGTTCGGCGTGGGCGGCCTGGACCATCAGGCGTCCCGCCTTGCGGTCGGCCTTCAGATCCACCCGGGCGGTCAGGGTCTCGCCCTGCAGGAACGGCAGCACATAATAGCCGTGGGTGCGCAGGTGGGCCGGCGTGTAGATCTCCAGCCGGATCCGGGCGTCGAAGATCCGCTCCGCCCGCTCGCGAAACCAGATCAGGTTGTCGAAGGGTGACAGCAGGGCGCGGGCCTCGATCCTGCGGGGACGCGCGGCGCCGGCGGCCACATAGGCCGTCTGTTCCCAGCCCTCGACGGTCGCGGGGATGAGCACGCCCTCTTCGACCAGTTCAGCGATGCGCGCCCGGCTCTCGGCGGGGCCCATGCGGAAATAGTCGCGCAGGTCGCGCTCGGTGGCCACGCCCATGGCCCCGGCGGCGCGGGCGATCAGGGCGCGATGGGCGTCCTCTCGGCGGGGCGTCGGGGTCTCGATCAGGGAGGGCGGCAGCACCTGTTCGGGTGTGCCATAGACCCGCTCGAAGCCGGCGCGGCGGGTGGCGGTGGTCAACTCGCCGATCCAGAACAGACACTCCAGCGCCCGCTTTCCCTCGCTCCAGCCCCACCAGCCGCCCGGGCCCTTCTTGGCGCCGATCTCCAGGTCGCCGGCCGAGATCGGGCCGCGGCGGCGGATCTCGTCCAGGGCCTTGGCGATGAACTCGGGATGGCTGTCGAGGAACTTGGCCACGCCCTTCCAGACGCCGACCCCGGCCCTGGCGTCGGCCATCCGCCAGCGAAACAGCGGGTGCAGGTCGCGCGGCATCAGCGAGGCCTCGTGGCCCCAGTATTCGACCAGGGCGGGCTTGCGACCCCAGGCGACGTCTTCCAGCAGCGCGCGCGGATAGTCGCCCAGCCGCGAGAACAGCGGCAGATAGTGCGAGCGCGACACCACATTGACCGAGTCGATCTGGAGAAGGCCCAGGGTCTCGATCGTCGACAGCACGTGGCGTCGCCCCGGCGCGGCGGGGCGCGCCTTGCCAAATCCCTGGGCCGCCAGCGCCATGCGTCGCGCCGTCCTGGCGGAGAGCTTCTCGGTCATGCCCAAGTTTGAGCATCGCCCGGCGGGATCGTGCAAGCCGATGCTGATGGGAGCGCTACCCGTTGGGCTTGCGCGCGATCCGGAAAAGGCCATACCGATGCGGTCATGATCGTTCTTGAAAACGGCGCGGCGCGCCTTGAGCTGTTCCCCGATATCGGCGGCGCCGTCGCGGGCTTCACCGTCGCGGGTCGGGATATCCTGCGGCCGATGGCGCGGGGCGCGACCGATCCGCTGGACGTCTCCAGCTTTCCGCTGGTCCCGTTCTGCAACCGTATTCCGCACGGCCGGTTCACGTTCCAGGGCCGGGAGCTCGTTCTGAAGCCCAACCTCGGCGATCATCCCCATCCTCTGCATGGCCACGGCTGGCGCCACCCCTGGGCCGTCGACGCCGCCAAGGGCGCCCAGGCGCTGCTGTCCTATGACCACGCGCCCTCCGACTGGCCCTGGGCCTATCGCGCCGAGCAGCGCTTCGTCCTGGGCGAAAACCGTCTGCGTCTGGAGCTGTCGGTGACCAATACGGGCGAGACGCCGATGCCGGGGGGCCTGGGCTTCCACCCCTATTTCCCGCTGCGTCCGGGCGAGGCCCTGAAGGCCTCCGTCGATGGCGTCTGGATGATCGACCACGACGTACTGCCGACGGTTCATCACCAGGGCGTCTGGGGGCCTGACTGGGCCCATGGCGCGGGCGTCGAAGGCCACGCGACCCTGATCGACCACTGCTACACCGGCTGGAACCAGCGCGCCGGGCTGAGCGCGCCAGGCCTGCCGACCACCACGATCACCGCGTCGCCCGAATGCCGCTGGCTGCACGTCTATGCGCCGCCGGGTCATGACTTCTACTGCGTCGAACCCTGCGCCAGCCGGCCCAATCCGTTCGGGCAGGGTGAGACGGGCATGGTGACGCTGGCGCCGGGCCAGAGCCACGCGATCTGGATGGAGATCGCGACGGGCCAGGACGCTCACCACAAGCGGGTGGCGTAAAACGAGGGAAAGCTGTCATTGTCGCCACGACCTCACCGGGTCAGACGTCGAGCCAGGAGGATCCCACATGGCTCTTGAACTCAGGCCCAACTGCGAATGCTGCGACAAGGATCTCCCGCCGGCCTCGGGCGAGGCCCGGATCTGCACCTACGAGTGCACCTTCTGCAGCGACTGCGTTGAGCAGGTCCTGCGGAACGTCTGCCCCAACTGTGGCGGCGGATTTGTCCCCCGGCCAGTCCGGCCGTCAAAGGATCTGCGGCCTGGTCTGGGCCTGCCCAGCCGACCGGCGAGCACCCACCGCCGCAGCCTGTCCTATTCGATGTCCGACGTGAGGGCCTTCAGCGCGCAGCTGGCCGGCACGCCGCCGGGCGAGCGGTGACCTCAGTCTCCGGCGTCAGTTAAAGGCCCGCTATCCCCGCCCTAGCTTAGCCCCGCCTGGGCCTTGAGCCGCTGGACCATGTCCATCGACATGTAGCCGTCAGCGGGCAGGCCGCGGCTTTGCTGCCAGGCGCGCAGGGCCTTGCGGGTGCCGGCCCCGACAACGCCGTCGGGCGCGCCGGGGTCGAAGCCCAGGCGGGCCAGAGCGATCTGGGCGGCCATGCGATCCGACAGCGACAGCGGCGCGTCCACCGGCCAGGTCCCGACGACCGGCCCGCCGCCGCCGAAGCGGTCGGCCAGCAGGCCGATGCCCAGGGCGTAGGAGGTGGAGTTGTTGTACTTGCGGATGGCGAAATGGTTGGGCAGGGCCAGGAAGGCCGGGCCCGAGGCGCCGGCCGGCAGGATCAGGCCGGCGGGCGAGGCGGCGTCGGCGGCCGTCCAGGGCAGGCCGTCGGCGCGGCGCACGCCCCGGGCTTCCCACCAGGACGGCAGTTCGCGCGGACCTTCCGACAGGCCATAGTCGAAGCCGGCCGGCAGGATCACTTCCTTGGCCCAGCCCACGCCCGGCTTCCAGCCGCCCTTGGCCAGCAGGTTGGCGGCCGAGGCCAGGGAATCGGCGTCCGAGCCCCAGATGTCGCGCTTGCCGTCGCCGTCGGCGTCGACGGCGGTGGAGCGATAGTTGCTGGGCAGGAACTGGGTCTGGCCCATGGCCCCGGCCCACGAGCCCTTGAGCTGGCCCCGGGGAACCTCGCCCGAATCGATGATCTGCAGGGCGGCGATCAGTTCGCCCTCGGCCCAGCCGCGTCGGCGGCCGTCGGCGGCCAGGCTGACCATCGAGCGGACGACGTCGAAATTGCCCTGGATCTGGCCGAACGCCGATTCCATGGCCCAGACCGCCAGCAGGATGTCGCGCGGCACGCCGTAGCGGCTCTCGACATCGGGCAGGAAGGCCAGTTCGGCGCGCTTGCGGCGGCCCACGGCGACGCGGTCGTCGCTGATCACGCCCTTGATATAGTCGCCGACCGGCTTGGAGAATTCCGGCTGGCGGCCATCCAGGCTGATGACCTTGGGATCGGGCGTCACGCCGCCCAGTTCGCGGTTCAGCAGTTGCTGGGTCAGGCCCGCCGCCTGGGCGCGGACCATGAAGTCGGCCAGCCAGGTGTCGAAGCTGAGTTCCCCGGCCGGAACGGGCGTCGCCGCGGCGGGCGGCGGCGCGTTGTTCGCCGGAGGCGGGGGCGCCGGGGTCGGCATGGCCGAGGTCAGCGGCGTCAGCGGGCCCTGCGGAGACGTGTCCGCGCAGCCGGCCAGCAGGAGAACGAGAAAAAAGCGACGATCCATTGGCGCAGGCTACCGGCATCCGCGTGAACTCTTCAATCACAAGGCCGACAGAGCGGTGAAGTTCCGATTGAACGGCCGGCGCCGTTGACTCCGAGCCACGCCTTGCCTATACGCCCTCCCTCCGAAACATCCCGGACGTTCCGGTCGCCATCTGGCGCGCCCGAACCTCTCCGCTGAGTATAGAGACGGTCATGAAGGTTCGTAGCTCGCTGAAGTCGCTGAAGTCGCGCCACCGCGACTGCAAGATGGTTCGCCGCAAGGGCGTCATCTACATCATCAACAAGACCGACCCGCGCTTCAAAGCCAAGCAGGGCTGATGACCGCTGCCGGCTCCCCCAGGGCGCTGCTCTGGGACGTCGGCAATGTCATCGTGCGCTGGAATCCGCGCACGCTCTTCGCGAAGATCTTCGAGGAACCCGCCGAACTCGACGGGTTCCTTTCGCGTGTCTGCACCCTTGACTGGCACGGCGAGACCGATCGCGGCCTGTCGTTCGCCGACAACATCGCGCGGCTGACGCCGCTGCATCCCCACTATGCCGAGCAGATCGCCGCCTGGTGGGATCGCTGGCCGGAAATGTTCTCGGGCGCGATTCCCGAGACCGAAGCGGTGATGGACGACCTGGCCGCGCGGGGCGTCGCGCAGTTTGGCCTGACCAATATGTCCAGCGAATCCTGGCCCGGCGTCCAGGCGATGAGCCCGGTGTTCAGTCACTTCCAGGACGTGATCGTCTCGGCCGAGGAAAAGGTCATCAAGCCCGAGCGGCGGATCTACGAAATCGCGCTGGAACGGACGGGCCTTGAGCCCCGCGACCTGCTGTTCGTCGACGACAGCGCCGCCAATATCGCCGCCGCCGACGTGATGGGATTCCATACACATCTGTTCACAGATCCGGCGGCCCTGCGGCCGATGATTCAGGCGCACGGGCTGTTGTGAGGGAAGGGCGGCCCGACTATGGTCCGCGACCCAATTTCCACTCCGACTGAGAGCTTTCCGTCATGGCCGACGACGCCGCCCACGCCGACGTTTTGAACTCCACCGCCCAAGGCCAGCTGAAGAGCATCATCGAGCGCATCGAGCGCCTCGAGGTCGAAAAGGCCGAGATCTCCGAGCAGATCAAGGAAGTCTACAACGAGGCCAAGGGTAACGGCTTCGACGTCAAGATCCTGCGCAAGGTGGTCCGCATCCTCAAGCAGGACCGCGCCAAGCGTCAGGAAGAAGACGCCATCCTCGACCTCTATCTGTCGGCCGTCGGCGCGATCTAAGGCGTCTGCTTTTACGGGGTGCGTCTTGGCGCGTGTTCGGGGATAGTTCCCGTCGATGCGCGCCAAGCCCCCTGATCCCAGAGCTCAAGCCAAGAAGGCGGCGCTGAACGCGCTGAAGCGCGCCAAGCGAGCGGCCGACAAGAGCGGGATCGCGCTGTCCGACTGGGAGGGCGAGTTCCTGACCTCGGTCACCCAGCGCGTCGAGACCTATGGCCGGGCCTTCGGCGATCCCGAAAAGGGCGGCCGCGACCAGGCCCTGTCGGGCAATCAGGCGATCAAGCTCAAGGAAATCGTCGCCAAGGCCAAGGGCGAGAAAAAGCCGCTCAAACGTGGCCGCGGCTTTGGCCGCCGCGCGGCGGCCAAAGCCGTCGACGTCGAATCCAGCGACGACGACTAGGCGACATTGGCGCGGCTGCGTTTCGCCGGGCTGGGTTTGTCCCCGGTCGAGGCGCCGTCATGCCCGCAACCGGTCATCACCGTCCATGGCTGACGAGAAACGCGCCCAGCCTATGGTTGTGGATGCGATGACCTCTGGCGGCGCGCCGCTTTCGATGGCGACGCCTGGGCGCCTCAATTCACACCTCATTATTGATGTCATTCTTGCGCGGGGGCTGGCCATTGGTGCGCCCATCGCCCTGGCCGCCCGCAGGGCGCCTGCGGGGCGGAAGTCGTCCGGCCGGCCCGCCCGGTAACATATTGGAATATCGGGTACGGTTCGCAAACTTAGCCGTAAAGGTTTTTTGGCTGATTTTGCTGAAATAAAGTCCCAAAAGCTTACCGGAAACCGAGGTTCAGCGAACTTCATTAAGGCCGCGGTAACCAGCAGGGTGAGACATTATGGCGCAGGGTCTTCGCGATCCTGACTGAAGAACGCTTCGTCCGGTGGGGGCGACGTTCGCCCTTCCGGCGCGCGTGGACGTTGATCCGCATCGGCGCCGGATCAACGCTAACGGTAACGGACCAGCGCCATGGCGACGACGTATGAATATCTATTACGAAGAAAGGCGGACCTAGAGGTCCGCATGGTTGAAGCCCAGAAGCGTGCGCTGGCGCCCTTCGAAGGTGAACTGCGAGCGATCAGTCTGGCCTTGGGGGCGATCGAGAGGGCCGGTCTCAGCGAGGACCGCGTCGCGGCCGAAGCTTCGACCTTCACCAGCCCCGCGCCCAGCCGTCGCGGACGGCGCAGCCGCTCAATCGGCGACATGATCCTGATGGCGCTTCAGCATGGCGGCGCCGGCCTGGCGGCGACCGATATCGCGCTGCAGCTGGAACGCCGCTGGAACCGCTCGGTGCCGGTGACGGCCATCACGCTTGAACTACAGCAGCTTGAGGCCGACGGCGCGGTGACGCACGGTTCGGCGGGTTGGACCCGAAACGCCGCGACGGTCGATCCTGATCATACCGACGACGGCGACGTCGCGCGCGTCGCGTGACCTAGACCTGACGGGGCGCCTGGCGGGGCGCCTTCCAGGGCTTGATCAGCGTCTTGAGGCGCTGCTCGCGCGAGACCGGGCGCAAAACGATGGTCATCAGCCAGCTTCCTTCATGTCGACGTCGATGCCCTGCTCTCGCACCTTGCGATAGAGGGTGGAGCGACCGATCCCGAGGCGGCGGGCCACTTCGCTCATATGGCCGGCATAGACGTCGATCGCGTGCTGAATGAGGTCGCGCTCGATCTCTTCCAGGGTCCGCAGATGGCCGCGATCGTCGAGGATGCGCACGGGCGCGTCGCCGGGCGCGCTGGCCATGGCCGCGTGGGTCGCCTGTAGCACCGATGGCAGATCCGGCGTCGTGACGCTGGCCGACGGCATGGCCTCGATCGGCGCCTGCAGGCCGGAAATCGCCGGGAAGTCATAGGGCTGCAGATAGGGCGCGTCGGCCAGGACGATGGCGCGATAGACCGTGTTTTCCAGCTGGCGCACATTGCCCGGCCAGTCGAAGGCGGTCAGCAGGGCCAGGGTTTCGGGCGAGGCGCCGATGACGCGCTTGCCCTCTTCGACGTTGAAGCGGCGGATGAAGGCCTCGACCAGGGCCGGCACGTCCTCGCGGCGTTCGCGCAGGGAGGGGGCCTCGATCGGGAAGACGTTCAGGCGGTAATAGAGGTCCTCGCGGAACCGGCCCTGCGACACGGCGTGGGCGACGTCGCGGTTGGTGGCCGAAACGATGCGCACATCGACCTTCTGCGAGCGCTTGGAGCCGATCGGATCGATCTCGCCTTCCTGCAGGGCGCGCAGCAGCTTGACCTGCATGTCCAGCGGCAGCTCGCCGACCTCGTCGAGGAACAGGGTGCCGCCGTCGGCCTCCTTGAACTTGCCCAGGTGCTTGTCGGTGGCGCCGGTGAAGGAGCCCTTCTCGTGGCCGAACAGGATCGACTCCACGAGGTTTTCCGGAATGGCGCCGCAGTTGACGGCCACGAACGGCTTGCCGGCGCGGTCGGAGGAGCCGTGCACGGCGCGGGCGATCAGCTCCTTGCCGACGCCGCTTTCGCCGGTGATCAGGACCGGGATGGCGCTCTTGGCCGCGCGCTCGCCCATCCGCTTGACCAGGGTCATGGCGGGGGAGGTTCCGATCAGGTCGGCGAAGGTGGTCTTGCCGGCCGTGCGCTTGGTCAGCCGCTCGACCTCGCCCTTCAGGTCGCCCATCGACAGGGCGTTGCGGATCGACACGGTGATCCGCTCGGGGGAAGCCGGCTTGATGAAGAAGTCGGTGGCGCCGGCCTGCATGGCCTTGACCACGGTGTCGACGCCGCCTGAGGCGGTCAGCACGATCACGGGCTGATTGAAGCCGCGCGAACGCATCTCTTTCAGCGTGTCCTGACCGTTCAGCCCGGGCATGACCAGGTCCAGCAGCACCACGTCGGTGGGCGCGCCCGAGGACAGGTGCGCCATCGCCGCGTCGCCGTTCTCGGCATGCGAGACCGCGAAGCCGTCACGTTCCAGCACGGCCTGGATCAGGCGACGCTGAGTCGGATCGTCATCGACGACGAGAACCGTCTTGGACATAGGAAGACACCCACCATAACCGGCCGCGCTCGACATGGAGCAGGGCTCTTGTTGGGTCAGAGTGATACAGCACGGGGGTAAAGGGCGAGTTTCGGAGAGGTGTCGGCAACCTTAAGGTTCAGGCTTAACAAGGCCTTGCCAGGGCGGTGTTTCCCCGGCCGACGCCGCCGGCCCCCTCCTGACCTGCTTCGCAGGTCGTCCTCCCCCTTGTCAGGGGGAAGATGAGATCCGCGCCCTTCATCTTCCCCCTCCGGGGGAAGACGGCTGCGCAGCAGCCCGTAGGGGGCAAGTACGGGGATAGAGCGCCGTCTATCCCCGTACTTGCCAGAACAAACCCCAGCCAGATCAACCGCTTGTGAAATATTTGAGCGCGCCAATCAGACGCGCTGTAACCTCCCGTATTCTTGTCCCCACCTCGTCGCGAGGAAAGGGCGCAAGGCCAGCGACCATTGCGGCGGCG
>CAYRTE010000071.1:0-18457 GCA_964427205.1 uncultured Caulobacter sp. | reverse complement strand
CCGGGAGGGCCGATCAGCAGGGCGCCCTTGGGGATCTTGCCGCCCAGGCGCTGGAACTTGGCCGGGTCCTTCAGGAAATCGACGATCTCCTGCAGTTCTTCCTTGGCCTCGTCGACGCCAGCGACGTCGTCGAAGACCACCTTGTTCTTGTTCTCGGTCAGCAGACGGGCCTTGGACTTGCCAAAGCCCATGGCGCCCTTGGCCCCGCCCTGCATCTGACGCATGAAGAACACCCACACCCCGATCACCAGAATGATCGGCAGCAGGTTGACCAGAATGGCCAGCAGGCTGACGCCGCCGCCCTTGAACTTGACGTCAGCGCCCTTCGCCACCAGGCGATTGACCAGTTCGTCCGAATTGTTCGGCGCGTTGACGGTGAGCACCTTGCCCGAGCTGTCCTTGGCCTGGACGACCTGCCCGGCGATGTCGGCCGACTTGATCTCGCCGGCGTCAACCTTGCGCAGCAGTTCGGAGTAGCTGGTTTCGCCACCCGCCTGCGTGCGCGAGGTCTGGTTGACGACGAACACGCCGCCCAGCACCGCAATGATCACCAGCCAGATGGCCGCATTCCTGAAATTCATACGCGTCGTCTTCCCAACGATAGCCTTCGACCTCCCAAGATAGGGGGTCGCGAGCGCTTGCGCCACGCGTGCGTCGTCAGGTCACGCATTCTTGGTCGAAAAAGCCGGTGGCGGCCTTGAAACGATCCAGGAAGAGAGCCCGCGTTCGCGCGCCATCGGCTGCTGCAAAAGCCGGGCCGCCGAGTATGGGACAGATCACGACGCCTGTCGCCGACACCAGGGCGGGCAAGGGCGGGCGCGCGGCGGCGGGCGCGGCCCCGAGGGCGGCGCGTTCGGCTTTCGACAGGCGGGCGGCCAGGCCCTTCAGCGCCCGGACGGTGACGGGGGCGGCGCCCGCCGTGACGGCGTAACGGCCATCCCAGACGCCGGTCTCGCCCGGCGCGAGCGTCAGATCGGCCAGACCGCCCCGCGCCGACTCGCCCGCGTCGCGGTGGAATCGGACCGCGTCGCCCCTCGCCTCGATTCGCGCGCCGGCCAGGGTGGCGGTGAAGACCTCGCCGGATCGCAGTCGGGCGACCAGCCGTTCGAGGCGTCCGCCGCGCGGCGGACGCTCGGTTCCCGCCGCGCACAGGCAGGCGGCGGCGATATGAGCGGCGGCGGCGTCTCGCGGCAGGGCGATGACGCCCAGCGGGTCGCCCTCGAACACCGGCGGCGGCGCGATCGGCGGGGCGGGCGTGGCGATGGTCGGCCCAGAGCGCCGCGCCCGGGCGCGGGCCGATCCGGGATCGTTGTTGGCCGGATCGTCCAGCCAGGTCTCGCCCCGCCGCCGAAGCCAGTCGCGGAGATCGGCGCGGCGCTGGTCCAGCAGGGGCCGCAGCAGAAAGACCTCCCGCCCCTCCGGCCAGACCGGCGACGGCGACCAGTCGCGCGGATCGGAGACGGTCGAGCCCTCGGCCCGCATGGCGGCCGCTTCCATCCGGTCGTCGGCGGTGTGGCCCAGCAGCAGGACGCGGGCCCCGGCGGCGCGGGCCGCATCGGCCAGCAGGGCGTGGCGGGCGCGGCGGGCCGCGGCGGATAGGCCCGTGGTCGGCTTGTCGCCGCTCCAGGCCAGCGCCATGGCCGTCGCGCCCAGCGCCTCCGCCCTTTCGACCGCGTCACGGGTCCAGGCGGCGCTGGCCGGCTGCAGCTGATGATCGACGGTCAGGCTCAGCACCGGACGGCCATGCGCCCGGGCCCAGTCCAGGGTGAGGATCAGCAGGGCCAGCGAGTCGCCGCCGCCGGAGAAGCCGACCGCGACGGGCGCGCGGCTTTCGGGATCCAGCCGCCGATCAAAGGCGGCCGAAACCTCTGCTAGGCGCACTTGGCCGCGACACGGGTCGAGGCGGCGCGCGACACGACGGCCGGCGGGGCCTTGGGATAGCGCTTGGCCAGCTCGTCCAGCGTCTTGCAGGCGTCGGCGGGCTTCTTCAGCGCCACCAGCGAGCGCGACAGCTTCAGGGTCGCATCGGGCGCCCAGCTGGTCTGCGGCCAGCCGCGCACGGCGCCCAGATACGATCCGGCGGCGTCGCCATAGGCCTCGCGCACGAACAGGGTCTCGCCCAGCCAGTAGCGGGCTTCGGGGGCGCGGGCGTTGTCGGGATAGTTGGTCACATAGGCCGAGAAGGCGGCTTCGGCATTGGCGTAGTCGCCGTCCAGCAGGAACTGGCGGGCCTGCTTGAAGGCCGCGGCCGGATCGGCCGGCGGCGCGGGCGGGGCCGGCGGTTCGGCGGCGGCCTGGACGGCGGCGGTTTCCAGGGCGGTCAGCTTGGCTTCCAGCGCCGCGAGGCGGGCCTCCAGCGCGTCGCCGCGGGTCTTGTGTTCGGCCGAGGCCCGCCGGGCCTGGTCCAGGTCGTGGGTCAGGGTTTCGTTCTGGCCGTTGACCTTCTGCAAGGTCTGTTCGAGGTCGCCGATGCGCTCGCCCAGCGTCAGGATCTGGGCCTCGGTCTCGGCCGGCTGCACGACGACGGGCTTGCCGGTGTCGCGGCCCTGGAAGACGATCGCCCGCAGCTCGCGGACCACCTTTTCCATGCGCTCGACGCGCTTGACCGAGCGATCGTCCAGCGGATCTTCGGGCATGGGGGTCTGGGCCAGGGCCGGCAAGGCCGTGGAAGCCAGCAGGGCGGCGAGCAGGACGGATTTCAGCTTCATGTCGGCGATTATGCCCTGATTGCGGACAAAAGTGGGGCGACGAAAAAGAAAGCCCTCCCCCTTTGATGGGGGAGGGTTGGGTGGGGGTGACGCGGCGTTGGACGGACCATCCGCCGCATCACCCCCATCCCTGCCCTTCCCCCATCGAGGGGGAAGGGTTCCGTCTTATGCTAGCGCGCGCCGTCGGTGATGGCGGTGCGGGCGTTACGGTTCTTGGCCCAGGCTTCTTCCGACGTGCCCGGATCGATCGGGCGTTCCTTGCCGTAGGACAGGGTCTCGATGCGCGCGCCCGACACGCCCTGGCTGACCAGGAAGTCGCGGACGGCGTTGGCGCGGCGAGCGCCCAGAGCCAGGTTGTATTCGCGGGTGCCGCGTTCGTCGGCATTGCCTTCGATGCGGACGCGCACGGCCGGATAGCGGTTCAGCCACTGGGCCTGAGCGCCGAGCACCGGTTGGGCGTCGCTGCGCACGACATATTCGTCGGTGTCGAAATAGATGCGCTCGCCGATATTGATGACGAAGTCCTGCACCGAGCCGGGGACCGCGCCCTGGCTGGGGGGCAAGGTCGGCGGCGTGTAGGGCGCGCTGGGGCTGGCGGGCTCGCTCGGCGCCACCGGGGCGGGGCCGGCGGGCTTCGGACGCGAAGCGCAGGCGGCGAGAGATGCGGCCGCCAAACCGATCAGCGCCAGTCTAGCGGCGCGCTTGGTGTCGAAGTTCATCCAGTTTCTCCTCAAAACCTCGGTTTGGACCTGTTGGATACCCTTCAAGCACCTCAACGGGACAATGAAAACGTCTGACCAAGCCTCACAATGACGTCAGATGACCGTGTCGCGACCTTGATTCACTTGCAAGGCGAACCGTCACAGCAACGTCTCTGGAAGGCCAAGGTTTCGCCCGGCGCGGATATCAGTCGAGCAACGGCGACCAGGCCGGATCGGAAGCCTGGCCCTGATAGGCGGCCGGACGCAGGATGCGGCCGGTGATGTCGACGGTCCACAGGCGCGGCGTGCCGCTCTGGGTCTCGCGGAAATACATCAGCACCCGGCCGTTCGGCGCCCAGGTGGGACCCTCGTCCAGATAGCTGGTGGTCAGCAGGCGCTCGTCCGAACCATCGGTGCGCATGACGCCGATGTGGAACTGACCGCCGGTCTGCTTGGTGAAGGCGATGAAGTCGCCGCGCGGGCTCCACACCGGGGTCGTATAGCGGCCGCCGCCATACGAGATGCGCCGCACGCCCGAACCGTCGGCGTTCATCACATAGAGCTGGGCCTGCCCGCCCCGGTCGGAGTTGAAGACGATCTTGCTCCCGTCGGGCGAGAACGAGGGCGAGGTGTCGATGGCCGGGTCGGTGGTGATGCGGGTCGACTGGCGGCTGCGCAGGTCCAGCACATAGACGTCGCTGTTGCCGCCCTTTTCCACCGAGAAGGCCACCTTGCTGCCGTCCGGCGAGAAGCGCGGGGCGAAGACCATGCCCGGGAACTTGCCGACGGTTTCCTGGCGGCTGGTCTCGAGATTGAGCAGGTAGATCGACGAGCCGGTCGGCCGCAGGGCCATATAGGTCAGCTCCTGGCTGGTGGCCGAGAAGCGTGGGGTCATGACGATATAGGAGCCGTCGGTCAGGAACTGCGGGTTGGCGCCGTCCTGGTCCATGATCGCCAGGCGCTTGATGCGGGCCATCTTGGGGCCGCTCTCGGCCACGAAGGCGACGCGGGTGTCGAAATAGCCCTTCTCGCCGGTCAGGCGCTCATAGACGGCGTCGCTGATCTTGTGGGCCACGCGGCGCCAGTTGTCCGGCGTCGAGGAGAACTGCAGGCCCAGCAGCTGCTGCTGGGAAAACACATCCCACAGGCGGAAATCGACGCGCAGGCCGCCATCGGCGCCCACGGTCACCTGGCCATTGATCAGGGCCTGGGCCCCGGTCGCCTGCCAGTCGGGAAAGCGCGGCTGGACGTTCACATCCGGCAGCTTGTCGGGCACGGCCGAGACGTTCAGCGGCTGGAACAGGCCCGAGCGCTCCAGATTGCCGGTGATGACCTGGGCGATCTCGGCCCCGCGCCCGGGGCCGGAAAAGGCGGGCACCGCGATCGGCAGCGGCTTGACCGCGCCAGCGTTGATGTCGACCTCGATCTGGGCGGCCGCGGGCGAAGCCATGGCTCCGCCCATCAGGGCGGCGACCATCACAAGCAGGGCTTTCAGGCGCATCACATTCCCCTTGGGCGTCATCATCGCGAGCAAGCCTGTTTTGCGTTGAAGTTCAGGGCTATTTTCTGACCGTAGAGATCAGACGGCAGATAGGCGAACGGCGAGGCCTGCAACAACGCGCGAACCGCGCGGTCCGATGCGGCCTTGACCACCGGGTCGGGCGAACTGGCGCCCGGCGACTCGGGCTGACCGACGACGCGGCCGCCGGGGCCGATCACGAACACGACCCGCACGCTGACATTGGCGCCGCCCTCGACCTCGCAATTGGGGTTCCAACGGTCCTGCACCTCGCCCTGCAGGCGGCCCAGCGCGGCGGCCGAAAGGCCCGTGGCGGCGCCGGCGGCCGGACGGGCCGAGACCGAGGTCTCGGCGCGGCTGGGGCCCTTGGGCGCATTGGCGGCGGGCTTGCCGGTCGACTTCCTGGTCTTGGACAGCGACGCCTCCAGCGAGGCGAAGAAGTCGTCATTGGCCTTGGCCGGGGTCGGCTTCTTGGCCGGGGTCGGGGTGGGCGTCGGCTTGGGCGCGGCCTTGGACGGCGGGGTCGGGGCCGGGGTGGGAACCGGCGCGGGCACGGGGGCCGGCGGGGTCGGCGCAGCCTCGGCGACAGGCTCTTCGGTCAGGGCCGTCTGGTCTTCCAGCGCTTCCTCGGCTGGCCGCACATTGGTGGGGCCATTGGTGACGATGGTCACCGGCACGCTTTCGCCAAGGGTGATGGGGGTGGGCTTCTTCCACGGCAGGCCGATCAGGATCGCCGCCGCCACCAGCCCGTGCAGCGCGACCGACCCGATCAGGGCGGGCGAGAATCCGGTTTCCGAACGGCGGCTCATCCAGCGCCTACTGCGCCGGCCGCAGGTCGCCCGCGCCCTCGGGCAGAGCGTCGCGGGGCCCAACGCCGGGAGGGGCCGCGCCCGAGGACGGGCCGCCCGTCTCGGTGATCAGGTTGATCTTGGCGAAGCCGGCGTTCGACAGCGCCGCCATGGTCTGGGCGACCACGGCATAGGTCGCCGCGCCATCGGCCCGCACGAACAGCGGCTTGTCATAGCCGTCGCCGGCGATGGCGGTGATGCGTGGGGCCAGGTTCTCGAACGGGATCTGGGTCTCGCCCACGAAGATCTTGCCGTCGCGATCGATCGACACCGTGATCGGCTCCTGCTGGTTCTGCAGGGCGGCGGCCTCGGTCTTGGGCAGCTCCAGCGGCACGCCGGCGGTCAGCAGCGGGGCGCTGATCATGAAGATGATCAGCAGCACCAGCATCACGTCGACCAGCGGGGTGACATTGATCTCGGACAGGGCTCCCCGCGAGCGGCGGCCGCGCCGGCGACCGCGCCGGCCGCCGGTGGCGAAAGCGTCATTGGCGGACATCGACATCGGTCTAGACCCGCTCGGCCAGGCGACGCTGGATCGCGGTCGACAGGTCGTCGGCGAAGCCTTCCAGGCGGCCGGCATACTTGCCCGCGTCGGTCGAGAACTTGTTGTAGGCGATATAGGCCGGGATGGCGGCGACCAGGCCGATGGCGGTGGCGAACAGGGCCTCGGCGATCGACGGGGCCACCACGGCCAGTGAAGTATTCTTCGAGATGGCGATGGCCTGGAAGGCGTGCATGATGCCCCACACCGTGCCGAACAGGCCGATGAACGGGCTGGCGGTGGCGACGATGGCCAGGCTGCCCAGGCCCTCTTCGACCTTGGCGCTTTCGCGGGCGATCATGGTGTCCATGATCCGGTCGATGCGCTGGATCAGGAAGGCGGCCTGGTTTTCGCTGATCGCGCCGCGCGCCTTGGCGTCGCGCCATTCCTTCAGGGCGGCCTGCAGCATGCGCGGCAGCGGATGACGCGGATTGGCCCCGGCCTCCCCCGCCACGTCTTCCAGCGAGCGGCCGGCGCCGACCTGGGTCTCGAAACGGTCGGCGGCGCCGTTGAGCGCGGCGAAGCGGAACAGCTTGTCCAGAATCACCGCCCACGAGCCCAGCGAGGCGAGGATCAGGCCGACCATCACCCCCTTCACAACCCAGTCGGCCTGCATGAACAGGGCGAGGAACGAGAAATTGGCGGGGGCGGCTGCGGCGGCGTCCATGCGGGGGGTCCTGCTCCGTTCGGGCGTCTGTCTAGGTCTAGTGCCTTACTGGCATGAAGCGGCGCTTTGGTGAAACTATGACAATCACCGGGGGAGCCTGAAAATTCCCCGCGCTCAGTTTTCGTTCCCCGACCCGGGCGCGAGCCAGGGCTCCAGCTGGGCCCGCATCTGCGCGGTCGGCTTGCGCGGGCGGCCGTCCAGGGTGATGCAGACCGCCACGCCCTGGGCCTGACAGATCACCTCGTCGCCGCGCGTGATCTTCTGGCTGACGAACAGGCGCGGACCCTTGACGCTGTCATAGGTGGTGCGCACCACCAGGGCGTCATCGATCCGGGCCGAGCGCTTGAAGTCCAGCTCCATGCGGATGATCGCGAACGCGGTGTCGGCTTCGGCCAGCTCGGTGTGAGAGATGCCGATCAGCCGGAAGAAGTCGCTCCGCCCCCGCTCGAAATAGCGCAGATAGTTGGCGTGATAGACGATGCCGGAAAAGTCGGTGTCCTCGTAATAGATCCGGACGGGCAGTTGGTGCTCGCGGCCCTCGAAGACGCCGGCGGTGGGGTCTGGGGTGGTCATCTACGCTCCGTCACGCCCTAGGGTCAGGGGACTATAGGGTGGTCAGGCAAGGGCGATAACCCCACTGGCGCCACCAGAGAAAACGTCAAAAGTGTAGAGGACGAGATTCAATCCTTGATTGATTATGGACTTTTGCCCCCACCATGATAAATTCCCGCCATGAAGATCGAACCCGCCATCTTCGATGAAACGGACGATGCCGCTGAAGCCGCCGCTGACGCGCGCGCAGAAGCCGACATCACGGCGGGTCGGGTTATCAGCCATGAAGCCGTGAGCCGCTGGCTCAAGTCATGGTCCGATGGCGCGCCCAAAGCGCCGCCAGCGCCAGGGCTTCGGCGCGGCGCTCGGGTCGGCTGGCGGCGACCAGCAGGAACGGCGCGGGCAGGCTGAGCATCAGGAGGCCCGCCAGGGCGCCCAGCACCGGGCTGGTCGCGAAGGTCGTCGATAGCAGACCTTCGACATAGGCCACGGCCGGCAAGGTGTCGGGCGCGGACCACGCGGCGTAAGCTAGAATGGCGCCAACGGCGACAACCGCCCACGGGACGGCCTGGCGCGGACGCTGGACGAGCGTCGCCGCGCCGAGCACCAGCGCCCAAGCCAGGGATGAGGCGGCGTCGTTCTGGTAGAACAGCGCCAGGGCGACGGCGGCGGCGAGCGGGGCCACGCGTCGGTCGTTGAACCCTCTGGCGAACGCCCAAGCGGCCAGCGGCAGGACCAGGGAAGCGGTGTGCAGCTGCACCGGTCCCGCGGCCAGCCAGCGCCGCGCGCCTTGTAGTTCGACGCCGGTCATCAGGGTCAGGAGCAGGGCCAGGGCGCAGGCGGCGATCAGCGGCCAGTAGCGCCAGTCCGCCTTGCGCCAGAAGCGCATGACCACGAGAGCCAGGCCCAAGGCGATAACGGCGGCCAGGCTCTGGACCACCAGCGCGTTGGGGCCGGCCCCGGCCGCGCCGATCGCCGCCAGCGAAACCCCGAAACAGGCCGCCGCCTGGACAGCGGTGATCAACCGGATCGCGCGCATCGCCCTACTCCTCCCCGAACAGCCCCGCCTGCCCCGGCGGCGCGGCGGGGGCCTTCAGACCCAGGTGCAGATAGGCCTTGCCGCAGGCCACCCGGCCGCGCGGCGTGCGCTGGATGAAGCCCTGCTGCATCAGATAGGGCTCGATGACGTCTTCCACCGCGTCGCGCGACTCGGCGATAGCGTAGGCGATGGTCTCGACCCCGGCCGGGCCGCCGCCATAGTGCTCGATCAGGGCGCGCAGATAGCGGCGGTCCAGGCTGTCGAGGCCGACCTCGTCGACCTCCAGCCGCGCCAGGGCCATGCCGGCCGCCTTGCGGTCGATGACGGTCGCGCCGTCGGCCTCGGCGAAGTCGCGGACCCGGCGCAGCAGGCGGCCGGCGACGCGGGGCGTGCCGCGCGCCCGGGCGGCGATCTCGGCGGCGCCGTCTTCCGACAGCGGCGCGCCCATCTTGCGGGCCGCGCCCAGCAGCACGTGTTTCAGCTCGGCGTGGGTGTAGAATTCCAGCCGGATCGGGATGCCGAAGCGATCGCGAAGCGGCGTGGCCAGCATGCCCGCCCGCGTCGTGGCCGCCACCAGGGTGAAGGGGGCCAGGTCGATGCGGATCGATCTTGCTGAAGGTCCCTCCCCGATCACCAGGTCCAGCACATGATCTTCCATGGCCGGATAGAGGATCTCCTCGACGTTGGACGACAGGCGGTGGATCTCGTCGATGAACAGGACGTCGTTGGCTTCCAGATTGGTCAGGATCGCCGCCAGGTCGCCGGGCTTGTTCAGCACCGGACCGGAGGTGGCGCGGAAGTTCACGCCCAGCTCGCGGGCGACGATCTGGGCCAGGGTGGTCTTGCCCAGGCCGGGCGGACCGAACAGCAGCACATGGTCCAGGGCCTCGCCCCGGCCCTTGGCGGCCTCGATGAAGACGCGGAGATTGCCCTTGGCCTGCTCCTGACCGACGAACTCGGCCAGGGTCTGGGGCCGCAGCGCCTTGTCGGCCGCCAGCGGCGCGGCCTCGTGGGGCTGGGCTTCGCCGGAGATGATGCGGGTCATCGACCCAATTCCTGCAGGCCGGCCTTGATCAGTTGCTGGACGGTGGCTTCTTCACCCAGCTTGGCGGCGGCCGCCTCGACCACGCGGCGGGCGTTGACCTCCGCCACGCCCAGACCCATCAGCGCCGCCACGGCGTCGCCCGTCGGGGCGGGCTTGGCCTTCACAGGCGCGGAGCCCGAGGTTGGCGCGGTCATCAGCACCGGCCCGTCGGTGATCGGCTTGTCCTTCAGCTCGGTGACGATGCGCAGGGCCAGCTTGGGCCCCACGCCAGAGGCGCGGCCGACGGCGGCCTTGTCCTCGCGGGCCACGGCGGAGGCCAGCTCGGCCGGCGACAGGATGTCCAGCACCGCCATCGCCGCCTTGGGGCCAACGCCCTGGATGGCCTGCAGCAGGACAAAGGCGCGACGGTCCTCGCGGGTGGCGAAACCGTAGAGCCGCAGGCCGGCGCTTTCGCTCCACTGGCTCTCGATGTGCAGCAGGGCCTCTTCGCCCAGGGCCGGCAGGCGCGACAGGGTGCGGCCGCCGCAACGGACGACGTAGCCCACGCCCATGACATCGATCAGGGCCTCTTCCTCGCCGACCTCGGCGACGGCGCCCCTAAGCCTGCCGATCATGCGACTCTCCGGTTGGCGACGCGCAGGTTGGCGTGGGTGATGGCGACGGCCAGGGCGTCGGCGCAGTCGGCCGTGGTCTTGCCCGCGGTGGGCAGCAGACGGGCGATCATGAAGCCGATCTGGGCCTTGTCGGCCGCGCCGGTGCCGACCACAGCCTTCTTGACCAGGCGGGTGGAATATTCGGCCACCAGCAGGCCGGCGCGGGCCGGCGCGATCAGGGCGGCGGCGCGGGCGTGACCCAGCTTGAGGGTCGACTGGGCGTTGGTGTTGAGGAACACCTCTTCGACCGCCGCCTCGTCGGGCCGGTGCTGCTCGATCACCGCGCAGATGCCTTCGAACAGGTGCAGCAGGCGCTGGGCGAACTCGGCCTTGTCGTCGGGCGCGATCACGCCATGGGCGACATGGCTCATCCGCGAGCCCTCGACCGTGACCACGCCCCAGCCGGTGCGGCGCAGGCCGGGGTCGAGGCCCAGGATCCGGATCGGGATGCGATTCATGTTCATCATGTGTTCTCGCAACATCGCCTGTTCCGCGCCCGAGGAAAAGCCCCTGTATTGCTAACGACTCGTAAACGCCGGCCCTTGCGCACGGCCGCGCGGCGGGCTCTCCTCCCGCCCAGTTCACAAGGGGAGATGATTTGATGCGTTTGGCGGGATGGATGACGACGGCGGCCGTGCTGGCCCTGCCGATGGCGGTGCAGGCCCAGGCGGCGCCTCGCCCCGACCAGCTGAAATTCCGCGAGCTCTACAAGGAGCTGGTCGAGATCAACACCACCCTATCGGTCGGCAGTTGCACCGCCGCCGCCGAGGCCATGGGCGCGCGGCTCAAGGCGGCCGGCTATCCCGAGGCGGATGTGAAGGTGATCGTCGAGCCCAAGCATCCCCGCGAGGGCTCGCTGGTGGCCGTGCTGCACGGAACCGACCCGAAGGCCAAGCCCATGCTGCTGCTGGCCCATATCGACGTCGTCGAGGCCAACCGCGCCGACTGGACCCGCGACCCGTTCGTGCTGGTCGAGGAGAACGGCTATTTCTATGGACGCGGCACGTCGGACGACAAGGCCCAGGCCGCCATCTGGGCAGACAGCCTGATCCGCCTCAAGCAGGAGGGCTTCAAGCCCAGGCGCGACATCAAGATGGCCCTGACCTGCGGCGAGGAAAGCGAGGGCTATAACGGCATCGAGGACCTGGTGAAGAACCACCGCGCCCTGGTGGACGCCGAGTTCGCCCTCAACGAAGGCGCCGACGGCCTGCTCGATGATCAGGGCAAGGAAGTGGTGCTCGAGGTCCAGGCCGGCGAGAAGGTCTATCAGGACTTCACCCTGACGGTGACCAATCCGGGCGGCCACTCCAGCCGGCCCCACGGCGCCAACGCCATCTATCAGCTGTCGGCGGCCCTGGACCGGATCGGCGCCTATCAGTTCCCGCCGCGCTTCATCGACGCCACCCGGGGCTATTTCACCCAGATGCAGCCCCGGGTTTCGGCCGAGCAGGCCGCCGCCATGAAAGCCCTGGTCGCCAATATCGAGGACCCGGCGGCGCTGAAGGTCGTCACGGCCGATCCGATGTGGAACTCGATGCTGCGCACCACCTGCGTGGCCACCATGGTCAGCGCCGGCCACGCGCCCAACGCCCTGCCCCAGCGCGCCACGGCCAACGTAAACTGCCGCATCCTGCCCGGCACGCCGGTCGAGGAGGTCAAGGCCAAGCTGTCGGAGGTCGCCGCCGATCCGGCCGTCGCCTTCACCCTGGCCCACGAGGCCAAGGCCGCCTCGCCGCCGCCGGCCCTGACGCCCGCCATCATGGGCCCGATCAACAAGCAGGCCGCCAAGCTGTGGCCCGGCGTGCCGATCGTGCCGATCCTGCTGACCGGCGCCACCGACGGCGTCCACACCAACGCGGCCGGCATCCCGACCTATGGCGTTTCCGGCATCTTCGGCGGCTCGGACGGCGACGGCATCCACGGCCTGAACGAGCGGGTGCGGGTCAAGTCGCTGTATGACGGGCGGGACTTCCTGCACGGCCTGATCAAGGACTATGCGGGCGGGAAGTAGGCTTTGAGCAGGATCCCTCTCCCCTTGTGGGAGAGGGTGGCCCGCGACAGCGGGTCGGTTGAGGGGGCGCACAGGCTTTCCGACAGGGCTTTCAACCCCTCATCCGGCGCTTCGCGCCACCTTCTCCCGCAAGGGGAGAAGGGCTAAGCGGCCGCCAACGCCTTCGCCCCAAACAGCGTCGTCAGGATCAGCCGCTCCACCGCCGCGACATCGACGTCCACGCAGACCTCGGCATTGGGCGCGCCGTCGATGCGGTCGATGCGGCCCTGGCGCAGCCCGTCGACCGACACCCGCAACCGCGCCCGCTCGAAGGTGAAGGCGTCAGGCGCGATCAGGCTGGCGGCGGCCACGGCGTCGTGCGGATGGCAGCCGCCCGCCACGCCCCAGACCTGGCCATGAAAGTCCATATAGCCGCCCGCCGCCCGCGCGAGCCGCGCCGACAGCGGCGAGCCGCAGCAGGCCGAGCCGGCCTCAAGCGCGGCGCGGGTCAGGGTGACCCGGCTGGTGATGTCCATCGGCATCAGGCGCGGGCGAACCCCGGCCTCCAGCACCCGCTGCAGGGCCTCCGGATCGCTCCAGCTGTTGAAGTCGGCCCCGCCGGCGGCCTTGCCCTCGACGGCGAAGGCGCCGGCCATGATGGTCGGGCGCCAGTCGCGGAAGGCGACCGGATCGTCCAACAGGCCCTGGGCCAGGTTGGTCAGAGGCCCCAGGAACAGACCGGCGATCTTGCGACGCGCGGCGAAGGCCAGCAGGCTGACCCCATGGCCGCGATCCAGCTCGGGCAGTTTCCAGCGCTGTGAAAACCCCGCGCCATTCAGCCCATCGGCGCCATGAGCCGGCCGCATGCGCTCGACCCGCCGCTTGGCCAGGCCCGAACCGGCGCCGATATAGACCTCGGCCCCACAGCCGGCCAGCCGCAGCACGCCCCGGGCGTTGGCGGCGGCCTGGTCGACATAGGTGTTGCCGAACACCGCCGACACCGACCCCACCTCGATCACATCACGCGCCCGCGCCAGCATGGCCAGCGCCAGGGCGTCGTCCACGCCGCAGTCGGTGTCGATGTGCACGCGCAGGGTCATGCCCGCAGTGTAGCCGAGGGGGCATGACAGAGAGAAGGGCGCTGTGCGCCTGTCATCCCGGACTCAACCAAGGCCGGGGCGGGATGACAGTTTGGCGTCCTAGCCCAGCTTGGCCAGATCCTCGTCGCTGATCTCTTCGTTCGAATAGACGTTCTGAACGTCGTCATCGTCGTTGAGCATGTCGAGCAGCTTCATCAGGGTGGCGACCGAGTCGCCGGTAACCGGAACCTGCATCTTCGGGCGCCAGGCGATCTTGGTATTCGACGCCGGACCGAAGCGGGCCTCCAGGGCGGCGGCGACTTCGTTGAGGCTTTCGAAGGCGGTATAGACCGTGTGGCCTTCGCCCTCCTCGTCCATGTCCGACTCGACGTCATCGGCGCCGGCCTCGATGGCGGCTTCCATCATGGCGTCTTCGCTGGCGGCCTTGGCCGGATAACTGATTTGTCCAACGTGGTCGTAGTTGAACACCACCGAGCCGGTCGCGCCCATATTGCCGCCCAGCTTTGTGAAGTAGGAGCGCACATTGGCGGCAGCCCGGTTGCGGTTGTCGGTCAGCACCTCGACGATGATCCCGACGCCGCCGGCGGCCACGCCCTCGTAGCGGATTTCCGCATAGTCGGCCGCGTCGCCCATCTGCGACTTCTTGATCGCGCGGTCGATGACGTCCTTGGGCAGGCTTTCGGCCTTGGCGTTGTTCACCGCCAGGCGCAGGCGCGGGTTCATGTTGGGGTCGGGCAGGCCCGCCTTGGCCGCCACGGTGATTTCGCGCGACAGCTTTGAGAACAGCTTGGAGCGCGCGGCGTCGGCGCGGCCCTTGCGGTGCATTATGTTCTTGAATTTCGAGTGGCCGGCCATTCGCGGGGCTCTTCTCTGATCTGACGAAGGTGGAGTGGGCGCGCTTCTAGCCCCTGGAGCGGGGTTTTGTCACCCGGCTTGATCCGGGAGGGCGTTGCCAGTCGCTGTTTGGCGGCTATAGTTTAGCGATTGCTTCAGCTTTCACGGACCCTCGGGCATGTCGCTGACCTTGCACTACCACCCGCTGTCGTCGTTCTGCTGGAAGGCGCTGATCGGGCTTTATGAGAACGCCACGCCGTTCACGCCGCTGATCGTCGACCTGGGCGACGAGGCCTCGCGCGCCGCCTTCCTGGCCGTCTGGCCGATCGGCAAGTTCCCGGTGCTGCGCGACGCGGCGCGCGGCGAGACCGTGCCGGAGACCAGCGTCATCCTCGACTATCTGGACGCTCATTATCCCGGCGCGGCCCGTTTCACCCCGGCCGACCCCGACGCGGCCTGGCGCACCCGCCTGTGGGACCGGTTCTTCGACCTCTACATCCACATTCCGATGCAGAAGATCGTCGGCGACCGCATCCGGCCGTCCGACGCCGACCGAGACCCGCTGGGCGTGGCGCAGGCGCGCGAGCAGATCACCACGTCCTACGGGGTGCTGGAAGCCGAGCTGGCCGGCCGCACCTGGATGTCGGGCGGCGACGCCTTTGGCCTGGCCGACTGCGCGGCCTTCCCGGCGCTGTTCTATGCCGACAAGGTCCGGCCGCTGGGCGAGGCCTGGCCTCGGGTCAGCGCCTATCTGGCCCGTCTGAAGGCCCGCCCCGCGGCGGCCCGTGTGCTTGAAGAAGCCGAGCCCTATTTCAGGTTCTTCCCGGCTTAAGAGAATCCTCTCCCTCTGGGAGAGGCTCTTAGATTTGCGGAACCGTCGGCTTCAGCCTGCCGCCCACCCGGATCGGCTCGACGCGCAGGGCCAAGCCCGTACGGTCGTCGGTCTCGACGAACACGCCGCACACCGTGGCCGGACCCGAGGCGGGCGTATAGCGACCGCCGCTGATCTTGGTGGTGAAGCGCCGCAGGGGCTCTTCCTTCTGGTTGCCGATGACGCTGTCATAGTCGGCGCAGGCCCCGGCGTCGGTCTGGTAGGCGGTTCCGCCGGGCAGGATCTGGGCGTCGGCCGTCGGCACGTGGGTGTGGGTGCCGACCACCAGCGAGGCGCGGCCGTCGCAATAGTGACCCATGGCCATCTTCTCGGAGGTGGCCTCGCAGTGCATGTCGACCACCACCGCGTCGGCCACCTGGCCCAGCGGGGCCTTGTCCAGCTCGCGGTCGGCGGCGGCGAAGGGGTCGTCCATGGCGTCCATGTGCACCCGGCCCAGCAGGTTGATGACCATGATCGTGCGGCCGCGCTCGGTCTGGAACAGGTGGCTGCCCTTGCCGGGGGCGTCCGACAGGATCGGATAGTTGGCCGGCCGGATCAGGCGCGGCTCGCGGACGATGTAGGTCAGGGCCTCGCGCTGGTCCCAGCTGTGATTGCCCAGGGTCAGGCAGTCGGCCCCGGCCTCGAACAGCTCGCGGGCGGTGTTCTCGGTGATGCCGAAACCGGCGGCGGCATTCTCGGCGTTGATGATCACGAACTCGAGGTCGAGGTCACGGCGCAGGGCGGGAAGATGATCGGCCAGACCGTCGCGGCCCGACTTGCCGACGACATCGCCGAAAAAAGCAAAACGCATAGAAATTCCTTAGAAGGACCCTTCCGGCCCCGTGTCAGTGACGGCGATATACTCCTTTTCGGTGGCAATGGCGTCCAGCGCTTGATCATGGGGCTCGTGCGGCAAATCCGCCGTCTCCTGACCGCCATAGGCCAAGCCCAGCAGATGGATCGGCCGCCGCGCCCGCAGGGCCGCCAGGGCCCGGTCGTAATAGCCCCCGCCCTGCCCCAGCCGCCGTCCCTCGCGGTCGAAGGCCAGTAGCGGCACGACCACCAGATCCGGCTCGACGATGTCGTGCTCGGCCGACGGGGCTTTCAGACCAATGGTGTCGCGGCTCAGAGGCCTTTTCGGGTCCCAGCGCCGAAAAACCATGGCGCCGGTCTCGCCCTCGACCGATGGCAGGGCCAGGGTCCAGCCGGCCTCGGCCAGTTGATCGGCCAGGATGCGGGGTGAAATCTCCGAGCCGAGGCCGTGATACAGCGCCGCGACCTTGCCGACGGGGTCGGGAAAGCGGGCGGCCAGGGGCGCGCGCGCCACCTCGGCGATCATCCAGTCGGCCTCGGGGTGCTCCAGGGCCAGCTGCTTGCGCCGGTTGCGGACAAAGACCCGCAGGGCGGTCTTGGCGGAGGCGGGATCGGCGTGAACCATGGCGTCTTAAACGCCGGCGCGACAAAAAAGTCAGCGGGAAAGGGTGGCGGCGCCATGAAGAACCGTGAAGACGTTTCAATCCGCTCGAACCTGTTTGGTACAGGTGGGCTCCGTGTTCCCGCAGCCACGGCCACGGGAGGGAACAGATCCCGATAGAGAGATTAAGGTCCCTGGGAATAGAAATCTTCGACGAGGGCCACAGCAGACCCGCCGTTGAACAAGATAGGCGTTCAGGAGCGCGGGCGCCAGCGTTGCAGTGTCGCGGAGCGACAAAGAAGATGCTCCCCCTCAGGGAAAGCTGTCACGGGGCGACCGAGGGGGCCGTCTACTCCGCCGCCAGTTTCTCGATCCGCTCGGCCGCCGCGTCTATCGCCCGGATCGCGGCGATCTCGGCGCGGCTGCGTTCGGTCTGGATCTTGGCCAGCTCGCTCTGGGCGTGGGCCAGGCGCAGTTTCAGGTCGCTCATCTCGTCGGCCAGCAGCAGGGCGCCCATCAGGAACAGACGCGTCTCGCCCAGTTGGCCGACATCCTGGCTCACCTGGCGGACCTGACGGTCGAACAGGCGGGCGATCTCCATGAGGTGGGCTTCCTGGCCGTCCTCGCAGCCGACGGTATAGGGCCGGCCGTTCACCTGGATGGTCAGTTGGGCCATGGGTCAGGCCTCCCGCGGATCATCGAACAGCTCGTCGGTCTCGCCGGCGGCGTCGGCGGGATGGTCATCATTGACCGGCCCCTCGTCACCTAACGCGGCGCGGATCTCGGCGATGGCGCGGCCCAGGGCCACCGAGGCCTGGGCGCCGGCTTCCTCCAGGGCGCGCTCGCGTTCGCGGGCGGCGTCCAGTTCGGCCTTCAGCCGAGCGGCCTCGCCGTCGAACAGATCCCCGCCCGCGGCGGGAGCGACCGCCGGTTGCGACGCGCGCGCGGCCAGCCGCTGCTCCAGCTGCGTCACGGCGCGCTCGAGACGGCGCGCGGCGAGGTCGAGGGCGCTTGTTTCGCCCAGGGTCATCGGCGGGTTCCAATCATGCGGTGCAACATATAGATCAGGACCAGCTTCGCCACCCGCTGCGGCGACAATAGGGTGATGAAATCGCCCTTGGCAGTATTCCGTCATGCGTTGTTACCGGAGCTGGGCTTGACTTCCCCGCCCCCGCCCGCAAAACGCGCCTGCAAAATCAGGGAACGTTGGTCCCTCCGGGCCGCGTCCGATCGTTAGGAGAAAGACCACCATGGCTCTTCGCGTCGCCATCAACGGCTTTGGCCGTATCGGCCGCCTCGTCCTGCGCTCCATCGTCGAGCACGGCCGCACGGATATCGAAGTCGTGGCGATCAACGATCTGGGCCCGGTCGAGACCAACGCCCACCTGCTGCGCTACGACAGCGTGCACGGCCGGTTCCCGGGCGTCGTGACCTCGGGCGAGGACTGGATCGATGTCGGCACGGGCAAGATCAAGGTCACCGCGATCCGTAACCCGGCCGAGCTGCCCCACGCCGAGCTGAACGTCGACATCGCGTTCGAGTGCACGGGCCTCTTCACCACCAAGGAAAAGGCCAGCGCCCACCTGACCGCCGGCGCCAAGCGGGTGCTGGTCAGCGCCCCCTGCGACGGCGCCGACCAGACCGTCGTCTACAAGGTCAATGACAACGTGCTGAGCGCCGCCGACCTGGTGGTTTCCAACGGTTCGTGCACCACCAACTGCCTGGCCCCCATCGCCAAGGTCATCCACGATCTGGTCGGCATCGAGCGCGGCTACATGACCACGATCCACTCCTACACCGGCGACCAGCCGACGCTGGATACGATGCACAAGGATCTGTATCGCGGCCGGGCCGCCGCCCTGTCGATGATCCCCACCTCGACCGGCGCCGCCAAGGCCCTGGGCCTAGTGCTGCCGGCCCTGAAGGGCAAGCTGGACGGCTCGTCGATCCGCGTCCCGACCCCGAACGTCTCGGT
>CAYRTE010000070.1:0-18807 GCA_964427205.1 uncultured Caulobacter sp. | reverse complement strand
GGATGCGATAGGCCTTCTCGCAGATCTCGATCTTGCGGGCGGCGGTGTCGGCCTGCCCCACTTCGTCGAAGGCCATGACCACCACGGCCGCGCCGTAGCGCAGGCAGAGCCTGGCCTGCTCGATGAACTTGGCCTCGCCCTCCTTCATGGAGATCGAGTTGACGATGGCCTTGCCCTGCACGCACTTCAGGCCGGCCTCGATCACCTCCCACTTGGAGCTGTCGATCATCACCGGCACCCGGGCGATATCGGGCTCGGCCGCCATCAGGTTCAGGAAGGTGACCATGGCCAGCTTGGAGTCGAGGAGCCCCTCGTCCATGTTGACGTCGATGACCTGGGCGCCGGCCTCGACCTGCTGGCGCGCCACCGACAGGGCTTCGCCGTAGTTGCCCTCGACCACCAGCTTCTTGAACTTGGCCGAGCCGGTGACGTTGGTGCGCTCACCGATATTGACGAAGACGGGTCTCATGACGGGCCGTTCAAAAGGGACTGCAGTGCGGCGATCTGGGTGAGCCAAGCATCGTGGTCGTCCCCCTCCTGCCAGTTTTCATCGAGTTCCGAAGCCGGCCCCACGACGCGGGCCAGGGCCTTGCGCGCCAGATTGGCGGCGCCTTCCGGCGGCTTACCCAGGGCGGCCTTCAGCTCCAGATGGTTGTCAGGCAGCACCGAACCCGCGCCGAGACACGAAGCGACCACCGCGGCGGCGGCCACGGCCAGTTCGGCCTCGGCCTCCTCCAGATAGCCGGTCACGCCGGCGGCGTGGTCGAGCAAGGTCACCACCATGCGCCAGTCCGGCGCCTCGGTCAGGTCCTCGATGAAGTCGGCGGCCTCTTCGTTGTCGAAAGGTCCGGGAGCCCAGGCGGTCATCTTCAGCCCACCAGTTCAAACGGCTCGAGACCCGCCAGGCGCATGGCCCGGGGACGCTCGGGGATCTGACGCGGGGTGACGCCGGCGACGGCCTGCGCCACGTGGCGGATGTGGTCCGGCGTTGTGCCGCAGCAGCCGCCCAGGATGTTGACCAGACCGTCGGACGCCCATTGGTGCAGGGCGTGGCCGGTCTGATGCGGCTCCTCGTCATATTCGCCCATGGCGTTGGGCAGGCCGGCATTGGGATAGGCGGCGACCAGGGTGTCGGCGATGCGGGCCATCTCGGCGATGTGCGGACGCATCAGGTCGGCGCCCAGCGCGCAGTTGAAGCCGACGGCAAAGGGCTTGCAGTGCTTGATCGAGTTCCAGAAGGCCTCGGCCGTCTGGCCCGACAGGGTGCGGCCCGAGCGGTCGGTGATGGTGCCGCTGATCCAGATCGGTAGCTCTTCATGGCCCTCGTCGCGCAGGTCCAGGATCGCCTTGATCGCGGCCTTGCAGTTGAGAGTGTCGGTGATGGTCTCGATCAGGAACAGGTCGACGCCGCCCTCGTAAAGCGCCGAGACCTGCTGGCGATAGGCGGCGTAGACTTGGTCGAAGGTCACCTTGCGCGCGCCCGGATCATTGACGTCCGACGACATCGACAGCATCACGTTCAGCGGCCCGATGGACCCCGCGATGAAGCGCGGCTTTTCCGGGTGCTCCTTCAGCCAGTGATCGGCGACCGAGCGGCCGATGCGCGCGCCTTCGTAATTGATGTCCCAGACGTCCTGCTCGCCGAGGCGATAGTCGGCCTGGGCGATGGTGGTGCCGGAAAAGGTGTTGGTCTCGGAGATGTCGGCGCCGGCGGCGAAATAGGCGTCGTGCAGCTCGGCCACCAGGTCGGGCCGCGTCAGGCACAGGACGTCATTATTGCCCTTCATCTGGCCGTCATAGTCGGCGAAGCGCTCGGCGCGGTAGTCGGCCTCCGACAGCTTCTTCTTCTGGAACATCACACCCCAGGAGCCGTCGAGGATCAGCACGCGTTCTTTGGCGGCGGCCTTCAGGGCGGCGACGCGGCCTGATCGAGTGGTCAGGTCGGTCATTTGGCCGCTCCCTGCTGGCGCGCCAGCGCCTTGTTGAACGCGGCTTCCGAGGCCGCGACGAAGCGGCCCAGCTCGGTCGGGTCGATGAAGGCGTTGTTGTCGCCGCGCAGCATCTTCTGGCGCTTGGCCAGCAGGCCGCCCTGCTCCTCGTGCGCGGGCAGCATCACGTCGGTGGGGATCGTGCGCAGCTTGGCGAAGCTGGAACGATAGTCGGCGACGATGGTCTTGTGAGTCTTGTTGCCGACCAGCACGTTGCCTGCGACCGACAGCGAACAGGTGAAGGTGACGTTCAGCGGTCGCGCCTTCTCGGTCACCGTCGTGGTCCAGGAGGTGCAGCCGATGGTGTGTCCGGGCGTCAGATGGGCGACCAGGGTGGTTTCGCCCAGCTTCAGCTTCTGGCCGTCGCTGAAGGCCTTGTCGACCTTCACCGCCGGAAAGGGCGTCAGCCCGTTTTCGTTGTCGCCAAAGTGCCGGCCCTGCTCCAGGGCGGGCGCGTCGGCGCGCGAGGCCCAGACCTTGGCGCCGGTGTCGGCTTTGACCTGAGCCAGGCCGCCCGCATGGTCGAAATGGGCGTGGGTGTTGATCAGGATCTTCACGTCGGCCAGCTTGAAGCCCAGCGAGACGATGTTGCGCTCGACCAGCTTGGCGCCTTCCGCTGACATGCCCGGGTCCAGCAGGATATGGCCCGCCGACGAGGTGATCAGGTAGGCCGAGAGGGTTTCCGAGCCGACGTAGTAGATATTGCCAACCACGCGATAGGGCTTGTTAGGCGCGGTCCAGCCGGGCGGCGGGGCGATGTCGGCCCGCGCGACCTGGGTCGCCCCGAGGGACAGGATACCGCAAAGGATCAGAGCCTGGATCTTCATGCCGCGACCTCCGTCGACGATGTTGTTTCAGGTTCCCGCACGCCCAGAACCCGGCAGATCGCATAGACCAGATCGGCGCGGTTGAGGGTGTAGAAATGGAAGTCCTCGAACCCCTGCTCCTGCAGCTTGGCGCACATCTCGGCGGCCACCGAGCAGGCGATCAGGCGACGCGTCTCGGCGTCATTGTCGAGCCCTTCGAACAGGTTGGCCAGCCAGGTCGGCACCGCCGTCTGGCAGGCCTGGGACATCTTCTTCAAGCCGTTGAAATTGGTCACCGGCATGATCCCGGGCACGATCGGGATGGTGATCCCGGCGGCGCGCACCTTGTCGTTGAAGCGCAGGAAGGCGTCGATGTCGAAGAAGAACTGGCTGATCGCCAGCGTCGCGCCGGCGTCGACCTTTTGCTTGAGCACGTCGATATCGTGCTCGATCGACGGGCTCTCGGGGTGCTTCTCGGGATAGACGCCGACCAGCACCTCGAACGGCGCGATGCCGCGTACGGCCTTGGTCAGTTCGGTGGCGTTGGCGTAGCCGTCCTCGCGCGGCGCGTAGACCCCGCCGATGCCGCCCTCGGTCGGCGGCGGATCACCGCGCAGGGCGACGATGTGGCGGACGCCGGTCTCCCAGTATTCGCGGATCACCTCGTCGACCTCATCGCGGCTGGCCCCGACGCAGGTCAGGTGGGCGGCGGGCTTCAGCGACGTCTCGTCCAGGATGCGCTTGACCGTGCGGTGCGTGCGCTCGCGGGTCGAGCCGCCGGCGCCATAGGTCACCGAGACGAAGGCCGGATCCAGCGGAGCCAGGCGCGTGATGGCCTGCCACAGGCTCTCCTCCATCGCCGGGGTCTTGGGCGGGAAGAACTCGAACGAGACGCGCGGACGGCCGCCGCCCTGGCTCTGGCCGCGCTCTCCGGCGCGGGCCACTGGACCAAGCACGCGACGTGTGGGCGGAAGGGTCATGCGGCGCTCCTTTCGACGGAACGAACAGCCGGACGGCGCGCCGTCCAGATCTTGACGGTCAGCCCATCGGCCGAAGACGGCGGCAGGGCGATATTGCTTTCCAGGCGCAGGCCGGCGGCCTCCAGCCAGGGGATGATCTCGGCGTCCTCGAAACCCAGGCGGCGATGCTGGTGGGCCTCGCGCAGGAACTCGTGATCATGCGGCGCGAAGTCGGCGATCAGCAGCAGGCCGCCATGGGCCACCAGCCGCGCGGCCTCGGCGACAGCGGCGGCCGGATCGCCCAGATAGTGCAGCACCTGGTGCACGGTCACCAGATCTGCGCAGCCGCCCGGCAGGCCGGTGGCGAAGATGTCGCCATGACGCAGCTCGCATTGCGCCAAGCCCGCCTTGGCCACCTCGTCGCGGGCGATGTTCAGCATCTGCTGCGACAGGTCCAGGCCCAGGGCCGCGCCGGCCCGCTGGCCCAGCAGGGTCAGCATGCGGCCGGCGCCCGCGCCCAGATCGACCATCTCGTCGAAAGGCCCCTCGCCCGCCGCGCGCAGGATGGCCGCCTCGACCTCGGCCTCGTCGACATACAGCGAGCGGATCTCGTTCCAGCGCGCGGCGTTGCGGGCGAAATAGGCCTGGGCGCCGGTCGAGCGCTCGGCCCGCACCTTGGCCAGCTTTTCCGCATCGGCATGGACGGCGGGATCGGCGGGGTCGATCAGATCCAGCGCCTGGCGGACCAGGTGGCGGCCCGGCGACTTGCTGGCCAGGCGATAGAACACCCAGGCCCCGTCGGGGAATCGCTCCACAAGCTCCGCCTCGGCCAGCAGCTTGAGGTGACGCGACACGCGCGGCTGGCTCTGATCCAGGATCTGGCACAGTTCCAGCACCGAAAGCTCCTCGCTGGCCAGCAGGGCGAGCAGGCGCAAACGCGTCGACTCTCCCGCCGCGCGCAGCACTTCAACAACCTGTTCGGCTGACAACTTCATAGGGACATAAAGATATCCTTATGTCCGATTTGGCAAGCTGATTTTATGCCTGGGCGTTGGCCGCGGCGGGCTCCCAGAGCTCGATCTTGACCCCGGCCGGGTCCAAAAGCCAGGCAAAACGCCCCATCTCCTCGTCCTGCCGACCGGTGGGTTCCACGCCCTCCCCGGCCGCCCGGGCGAGCACGCCGTCAAGATCATCGACGATGAAATTGATCATGAAGGCCGCGTCCGACGGCTCGAAATACCGGGTGTCCGCCGCGAAAGGCGACCAGTTGACCGCGCCGACCTTCGGATGATCAAAAACCGTCCCGCCCCAGTCATGCACCTCGAAACCAAGCACCCGCGCATACCAGTCGCGCACGGCGGCCGGATCGGTCGCCTTGAAGAACACCCCGCCCAGACCCAGCACCCTGGCCATGATCAATCCCCCGTCGCCAGATCGTCGGCCCAAGCCTGCGACCAAGTCATCAGCGGCGCAAGCGCCTCGATCAGGGCCGCCCCGCGCGGCGTCAGACGATAACCGGCTTGCGCCGACACCACGTCGGCGGACCGCAACTCGGCGAGGCGGGCGTTCAGCGTTCCGGGTGGCAGTTCGGCCGCCGCCTGCAGTCCGCGAAAGGTGAGAACCGCGCCCTCGCGCAACTCCCAGACAATCCGCAGAGCCCCCCGGCGGCCCACCAGGTCGAGCGCGGCCATGACCGGCCGGCCAGTGGCTGAGCCGCGCACGGGCTTGCCCGGCAACGGCGCTTCAAATTTTGTAGCGACAGGCAACTTCGACATGATACAGATTTTGTAGCAGAAGGAGACCGCCATGTCCGCTCGCATCGCGCCCGCCAGGCCGCCCTATTCCGCCGCGATCCAGAAGACGCTCGACCACCTGAAGACGCCCGGCGATCAGCCCCTGTCGCTCTTCAGAACCCTGGCCCGGGACGAGCGCCTGTTCTCGCGCTTCACGGGCGCCGGCCTGCTCGATCCTGGCCATCTGAGCCTGACCGACCGCGAGATCGTCATCCACCGCATCTGCGCCCTCAATGGCGCGGGCTATGAGTGGGGCGTGCACGCGGCGATCTTCGCCGAGGCGGCGGGGCTGGACGCCAGCCGACTGGCCGCCACAGCGGCGCCGGGGATCGCCGACTGCTGGTCGCCGCGCGAGGCGCTGCTGATCGGCTTCTGCGACGCGGTCAACGCCCGGGCCGATATCGATGACGATCTGTGGGCGCGCCTCGCCAAAGTCTTCGACGAGGCGGCGCGGATCGAACTGATGATGCTGGCCGGCTTCTATCGCACGGTCAGCCTGCTGGTGAACGGCCTGCGGCTGGATCCCGAGCCGTTCGCCGCGCCGTTTCCGCGACCCTAGTCCGCAACCGGAGAGGCTAGCGGCTCGCCGTTGAAATAACAGCGCAGGTTCTCCAGCGTCAGATTGATCATGGCCGGAATGCTGTCGAGCGTGGCGCCGGCGGTGTGCGGCGTCAGCACGGTATGGGGCGCGTCGGCCCAGCGCGCGGCGGGCGTGGGCTCCTGCTCGAAGACGTCCAGGGCGGCCATGCCCAGGCTGCCGTCCTTGAGGGCCGCGATCAGGGCGTCCTCATCAACCAGCGAGCCGCGCGCCACGTTGACCAGAAGGCCCCGAGGTCCCAGGGCCTCGATCACGGCCCGATTGATCATGTGATGGTTGGAGGCGTCAGGCCGGGCGCAGACCACCAGCACGTCGCTGTCGCGGGCCAGGGCCAGCAGGCTCTCGGCGCGCGGACGGTCGGTCTCCTTGGGACGCGGGGCCCACCAGGCGACCTTCATCTCGAAGGCCTCGACGCGGCGGGCCACGGCCTCGCCGATATGGCCCAGGCCGACGATGCCCACCTTGCGGCCGCGCAGACCGTGACGGGGCGACATGCGCTCGGCGTGGGTCCAGCGCCCGGCCCGCAGGCGATGATCGCCCTCGACGATGCCGCGCCAGGCCGCCAGCATCAGCCCCACGGCGTGATCGGCCACGTCGCCGGCGTTCAGGCCCGTGGAGTGGGTCACCGAGATGCCATGCGCCTTGCACCATGGCACATCGACGCCGTCATAGCCGACGCTGACGCAGGCGATCAGGCCCAGCCTGGGCATCTCCGACAGCATGTCCTTGCCCAGCGCCATCTCGCCCGCATGGACGATCGCCCGCACCGACTGGCCAGGGCCCTCCAGGAAGACCAGGGGATCGGGATAGTCCCACAGCCGATGCACCGTATAGGCGCTCTCCAGCAGCGGCTGCAGCGGCAGCAGCATCTCGTGCGAGATCAGCACATCGGGCTTTTCGGCGGCGGCTTTCGGCATCTGCTGACTCCATCCCGGACCGGGCCGACGGCGGAACGTCGGCCCCTCGGCGGGATTGTGTGTTTCGCCGACCAAGCTACCCCACTGGCGGCGCGACGCCAGAGACAAGCCGCGCTGAAGCTAGATCACCAGCCAGTCACCCAGGCTGGCCTGGGTGACGCCGATCAGGATCATCTGGTCCCCATTGCCCAGATCGATGACGGCGCCCTCACCGGTGTAACTGAGCGTGTAGGTTTGGCCGGCCTCCAGCAGCACCCGGTCGCCCGAGGCGCTGGAAAAATCCGTCACCCGATCGATGGCCGCGCCCGCGAAGAAGTAGAACTTGTCGGCCCCCGCGCCGCCCGTGACGGTGTCATTGCCGCGGTCGCCGGCCATCCAGTCGTTGCCCGCGCCGCCGTCGACGATATCGTCGCCCTGCCCGCCGCGCACCCAGTCCGCGCCATCGCCGCCGTAGCAGGTGTCGTTACCGAGATTGCCGTAGACGATGTCGAAACCGGCATCGCCGTAGAGCAGGTCCTGGTCCTTGCCGCCGACGACCCAGTCGTCGCCTTCGCCGCCGCGGGCGGTGTCGTCGCCCTGATTGCCGTTGATATTATCGAAGTCGCCGCCCCCGTCGATCTGGTCACGCCCCTCGCCGCCCCAAAGAATGTCGAGACCGCCCTCGCCCGTGAGCACATCGTCGCCAGCGCCGCCCTGTAGGAAGTTGGCGGCCGAACCGCCCTTGATCACGTCCGCGTAAACGCCGCCGACGACATTCTCCACCGAGGAAAGCCTCAGATCACCAAACCCCGTGCTCTGCACACCTGACAGGTTCAGATCGACGGTCAACGCCCCGCTGGCCTGGAACAGATTGAGTGTGTCCGAGCCCGTGGCCCCTTCGAAATAGAGGCTGACGCCCTGAGAGGTCGCGGCGCCAAGGACAAGCGTGTCGGCGCCATAGCCCCCGGTAACACTGGTCAGCGCATAGGCTTCGCCCGCGCGCAAGGCGGAGATGAAGAAGATGTTGTTTCCGCCCGCGCCATAGACTGTGGCGTCGCCAAAATCGGCATGTATCTCATCATCGCCAGGACTGCCGTAAAACTGGTCCTTGCCGGCGTCGCCATAGTAGATGCCGCCGCCGACCTGTCCCGAGAGGGAGTCGTCGCCATCGCCTCCGTGCAGCGTGGCGCCCGCTTCCATGACGACGAGGCCGTCGTTGCCGTCATCCCCGTAGAGCTCGCCCGCGCCGCCAAGATTGTCGTTGCCGGAGCCGCCGTGCAGCAGTCCGCGCCCGGAGATGGAGTCATTGCCGGCGCCGCCCGAAAGAACGTTGAAGTCGGACGTGGCGTCGGGCTCCTGATAATTGACTCCGGCGCCATAGATGAAGTCGTCGCCATCTCCGCCATCGATCGTGTCAGACCCCGCGCCGCCGACAAGCCCGTCCGAGCCCGCGCCACCATCCAGGAAGTCCGAACCACTGCCGCCGTAAAGGCTGTCCAACCCGGCGCCGCCGTAGAGGGTGTCGGCTCCGCCTTCGCCAAAGAGCTGGTCGTTGCCGTCCTCGCCCTCCAACCGGTCATCGCCGCCGACAGCATGATACAGGTCCGTGCCGCTGGAACCGACAAATACGTCCGGACCCGACGAGCCGCCGACGTTAGTGAAGGACGAGCCAAGGAAGGCGCCAACGTCGAGGGCTACATGAGTGGAGAACTTCAGAACATAGTCCGAGGCGGATAGCGCTCCTGAATAGTCGGCGTCGACAATCAGGTAGCTTTCGCTCGCATTCGACCACGTCCAGAACGACCGGAGATAGATCCCGTATTCGTCGGACGAGAAGGATTCACCCAGTTTCAACGAAAAGCTAGAATTCTGGATCGCTCCCCTCAGGACGTTGGGGATAGACGAGTAGAAGACGTTTGTATTGAGCCGATCCCCCTCCAACGGATTGAAATCCGTCAGCGTGTCGATGCCTGCGGTCGGCCAAAGATTGTAGAGGCCGTCGATCACGACCTGATCACTGCCCGTCCCTAGCGTAACCTGTGATCCGGACCGCAAAGTGATCACGTCGTTGCCAGCGCCGGCGTCGATCGTGGCGTCTTCGGCCGATATGCGGTCGCTGCCAGCACCGCCCAGCAACGTATCGCCTGCGTCGCCGTAGAGGACGTCGTTTCCGGCTCCGCTGTCCAGGCGGTCGAAACCTTCGCCTCCCGTCAGGGTGTCGTCGCCGTCACCGCCTTCCAGAGTATTGTGCTCGCCTCGATCGGCAGAGCCGAAATAGCTGCCGGCGTAGAGCGCGTCATTGCCGTCGCCGCCGGATAGCGAGTCTTCTCCGGCCTCGCCGACAAGGGTGTCATCGCCTTGGCCACCCACGAGAGTGTCAGCACCCTCCCCGCCATAAAGCGAATCCACGCCGCCGCCGCCGTCCGCCCGGTCATTGCCAGCACCGGCATAGTAGATGTCTCTGGTCGCGCCACCGGTCCAGACATCGCTCTGGCTGGTTCCGATCTGAGCGATAAATGAACCCGCCCGGAAGTCGGTCGCGGACAGGCCGGACACTCCATCGAGCGCGACAGCGAGGTCAGAGCGGTTCAGGACGCCATCGGCGTTGGCGTCGTAGATAAGGTAGGTGGTCGATCCTTCCGACCAGGTCCAGACCCCCGCGAGACTGTCCGCGGCCCGCCCTGGAAGGATTTGCCCCTCCGCCAACCTGAAACTGGCGTCCGTTATAGCGCCGTAAAAGACGCCGTACCGCCCGTAATACGTAGACGAGCCGTCGCGCAGGCCGATGTCCAAAACGTCGTGATCGGATGAGGAAAAGTCGGCGATGTGATCGATGGAGCCAAACGTGCTCGCCTGAGGGTAGCTGCCGGTGAACTCGAAAGTGTCAGCCCCTGATCCGCCTCGGTAGAGATCGACCTGGGCATCGTAGTCAATCTGGAGATAGTCGGATCCGCCGCCGCCGCTAACGGTGTCGGCGCCCTCGCCGGCCCAGATGCTATCGTCGCCATCTCCTCCATCGATCAGATCGCCGCCGGCCGCCGCTGAGATCTGATCGGCGCCGCCGGCGCCGTTGATCTGGTCTTCTCCGCTGGTGCCGTAGAGGCTCTCGTTCGCGTCACTACCAGTAATTACGGCCATGCCAACACTCACTTTGAAATCAGCGAAACACGCCGCAACGTTGCAGCTATCCAAAGTCAATGCATCTCGTCAAACCCTAGGTTGCGGTGTGGCGCAAAAAAGAGGCGGCGAGATGCTCGCCGCCTCTTTTAAAGGATGTGCCCGCCGCTACCGCGCGAACTTCTGGAACTTGATCCGCTTCGGGATCAGGCTATCCGCCCCAAGCCGCCGCTTCTTGTCTTCCTCGTACATCTCGAAGTTGCCTTCGAACCATTCGACGTGGCTGTCGCCCTCGAAGGCCAGGATGTGGGTGGCCAGGCGGTCCAGGAACCAGCGATCGTGGGAGATGACCACGGCGCAGCCGGCGAATTCTTCCAGCGCCTCTTCCAGGGCCTGCAAGGTTTCGATGTCCAGGTCGTTGGTCGGTTCGTCGAGCAGCAACAGGTTGCCGCCGGTGGCCAGGGTCTTGGCCAGGTGGACGCGGTTGCGTTCACCGCCCGACAGCAGGCCGACCTTCTTCTGCTGGTCGGCGCCCTTGAAGTTGAAGCTGCCGACATAGGCGCGGCTGTTGATCTCGCGCTTGCCGACGATCATCACGTCAGTGCCGCCCGAGACTTCCTGCCAGATGGTCTTGTTGGGATCCAGGGCGTCGCGGCTCTGGTCGACATACGACAGCTTGACGGTGTCGCCGACCTTGACCGTGCCCTTATCGGGCTGCTCGCGGCCGGTGATCAGCTTGAACAGCGTCGACTTGCCGGCGCCGTTGGGGCCGATGACGCCGACGATGCCGTTGGGCGGCAGGCGGAAGGACAGGTCCTTGAACAGGACCTTGTCGCCATATTCCTTTTCCAGACCCTCGACTTCCAGCACCAGATTGCCCAGGCGCGGGCCGGGCGGAATCTGGATGTGGGCCTGGGTCTGGGCGGCGCGGGCGTTTTCCTGCGCGGCGACCATTTCCTCGTAGCTGGCCAGACGGGCCTTGGACTTGGACTGACGGGCTTTCGGAGAGCTGCGCACCCATTCCAGTTCGCGGGTCAGCGCGCGTTGGCGGCTGTCGGATTCCGACTGCTCCTGCACGACGCGCTTGGTCTTCTGCTCCAGCCAGCCGGAATAGTTGCCCTCGTAGGGGATGCCCTTGCCGCGATCCAGTTCCAGCGTCCACTTGGTGACCTGATCCAGGAAGTAGCGATCGTGGGTCACCAGGATGACGCAGCCGGGGAAGTTTTCCAGGTGGTGCTGCAGCCAGGCCACCGACTCGGCGTCCAGGTGGTTGGTCGGTTCGTCCAGCAGCATGATGTCGGGCTTGCTGAGCAGCAGGCGCGCCAGGGCGATGCGGCGCTTTTCACCGCCCGACAGGTTTTCGATATTGGCGTCGTTGGCCGGGCAGCGCAGGGCGTCGATGGCCATCTCGACCTTGGAGTCGATGTCCCACAGGTCGCGGGCGTCGATGATCTCCTGGAGCTTGGTCATCTCCTCCATCAGCTCGTCGGAATACTCCTCGCCGAGCTTGTTGGCGGCCGCGTTGTAGCGGTCGAAGATCAGCTTGTCCTCGCAGTCGGCGATGACATTGCCCCAGACGTCCTTGGTCGGGTCCAGCACCGGCTCCTGCGGCAGGTAGCCGCGGCGGATGCCCTCGGCGGCCTTGGCCTCGCCCGAGAACTGGTCGTCCAGGCCGGCCATGATCTTCAGCAGGGTCGACTTACCCGAACCGTTGACGCCGACGACGCCGATCTTGGCGTCGGAATAGAACGACAGCCAGATGTTCTCGAACACCTTCTTGCCGCCCGGAAACGCCTTGGTCAGGCCTTGCATCTGGAAAATATACTGCTGGGCCATCGGGCGGTGATCTCGCTGTCAAAGTTCGGGGGAGGACGGGCGCTGAAATAGCGGTCGGGGGCGGTTTACGCAATGTCGGCGCGCCGGGGCGCCCCAAAGTAAGCTTCACCGTTCCGTCTCAAGACTGTCGGAAACCCGACGTTTTTCCGTCGTCGAGGCGTCGCGGAGCCCTGTTACCCGAGGCCAGAGAACCGGCGCGCTCCCCGCGCGACCGGGCGAGGGGATAGATCATGAAACATCATCTGATGCTGGGCGCCGCTTCGGCCGCCCTCCTGCTGCTGGCCGCCGCTCCGACTCTGGCCGCCGACGCGGCGCCGGCCGAAGTCGCCGACACCACCAATGTCGACGCCATCATCGTCATCGGCCAGGGCCAGAGCCGCCAGGTCCAGACCCTGAAGGACGACGCCATCTCGCTGGAAGCCGCCGGCACCAGCCCGCTGAAGGCCCTCGACAAGCTGCCGGGCGTCACCTTCCAGTCGGCCGACGCCTTCGGCGCCTATGAGTGGTCGGCCCGCATCTCGATCCGCGGCTTCAACCAGAACCAGCTGGGCTTCACCCTGGACGGCGTGCCGCTGGGCGACATGAGCTATGGCAACCACAACGGCCTGCACATCAGCCGCGCCATCACCAACGAGAACATCGGCCGGGTCGAGCTGGCCCAGGGCGCCGGCGCGCTGGGCGTGGCCTCGACCAGCAACCTGGGCGGCACGCTGCAGTTCTTCTCGCGCGCTCCGTCGCAGGATTTCGGCGGCCAGCTGAACGTGACCGGCGGCTCGGAAGGCATGTACCGGGTGTTCGGCCGCATCGACAGCGGCGCGATCGAACAGCTGGGCGGCCTGCGCGGCTACGCCTCGATCGCCACCCAGGAAACCGAGAAGTGGAAGGGCGGCGGTGATCAGAAGCAGTTCCAGTATGACCTGAAGGCCGTTCTGCCGGTCGGCCAGGGCGAACTGACCGCGTTCTACAACGGCTCGCAGCGCCGCGAGCAGGACTACCAGGACCTGTCGCCGGCGATGATCAAGCGTCTGGGCCGCGACTGGGACAACACCCAGCCCAACTGGGCCCTGGCCGTGGCCGCCGCCCGCGCCTACCAGACCGGGACCGCCCTGCCCGCCCCGTTCGCCACCGTCGACGACGCCTACTATGCCGGCGCTGGCGTGCGTGACGACGAGCTGTACGGCCTGGGCCTGAAACTGCCCCTGACCGACAAGATCAGGCTGGACGCCACCGCCTACGGCCACACCAACGAAGGCCAGGGCCTGTGGTACACGCCGTACGTGGCCAGCCCGGGCTTCGGCACGGCCGGCTCGACCGCCGCTCCGCTGTCGATCCGCACCACCGAGTACGACATCACCCGCGCCGGCCTGACCGCCGGCCTGACCATCGACCTGGGCTCGCACGAACTGAGCGGCGGCTTCTGGACCGAGAAGAACGACTTCAACCAAGCGCGCCGCTTCTATGCCGAGACCGCCGCGGCCCCGTCGCGCGACCCGCTGGACTTCCAGTCCAACCCGTTCTTCACCCAGTGGGAGTACAAGTTCGAGACCGAAACCCTGACCGGCTACGTCTCCGACACCTGGACGATCAACGACGCCCTGAAGGTCAATTTCGGCTTCAAGGCCATGCAGGTGAAGAACAACGTCGAGCGCGTCGCCGGCAATCCGCTGGCCGGCGAAATCGAGAGCAAGGACAGCTTCCTCCCGCAGGTCGGCTTCGTCTACAAGGCGATGCCGGACCTGGAGTTCTTCGGCGGCTACACCGAGAACATGGCCGCCTACGTCTCGGCCGCCACCTCGGGTCCGTTCGCCTCGCAGAACCAGGCCGCGGTCGACTACATCACCAAGACCCTCGAGCCTGAGACCTCCAAGACCTTTGAAGGCGGTATGCGCTATCGCACCGACCGCTTCCAGGGCGTCGCGGCGCTGTATCACGTGACCTTCGAGAACCGCCTGCTGGCCGCCAGCACCGCGGCTCCGATCCTGGGCCTGCCGGCCGTGCTGTCCAACGTCGGCGGCGTGGAGACCAACGGTGTTGAACTGGCCGGCGAATACAAGCTGACCGACAACTGGTCGCTCTACGGCGCCTATACCTACAACCAGTCGGAATATCAGGACAACGTCCTCAACGGCCTGGGCGTGGTCACCGCCCACACCGCCGGCAAGGAAGTGGTCAACACGCCCAAGAACATCTTCAAGGGCGAGCTGAAGTTTGAACTGGCCGGCTTCTATTCCAAGCTGGGCGTCGCTCACACCGGCGAGCGCTACTACACCTACGAGAACATCGGCGGTCAGGTGGACAGCACCACCGTCGCCGACCTGACGCTGGGCTATCGCTTCGACGGCGAGACCTGGGGCAAGGGTCTGGAGATCCAGGCCAACATCACCAACCTGACCGACGAGGACTACATCTCGACCATCGGTTCGGGCGGGTTCATGAACAATGACCCGAACGGCACGGGCCAGACGGTCCTGACCGCCCCGCCGCGTCAGTTCTTCGTCTCGATCAAGAAGGCCTTCTAGGCCTCCGCGATCGCGAAACCTGGGGCCGGGAGGCGACTCCCGGCCCTTTGTCGTTCAAGCTGCGCCTCAAAACGAGGAAACGTCCGTGACCGATCTCTCCCGCCGCGGGGCCTTGGGCCTGTCCGCCGCCGCCCTGGCCGTCGCGCCCGCCGCGAAAGCCGCCGTCCTCGACGCGCCGCATCCCGCGCTGGGCAAGTCCCTGACCCGCATCGCCTTCGGCTCCTGCGCCAACCAGGACAAGGACCAGCCGATCTGGGAGGCGATCTTCGACGCCAAGCCCGACCTCTTCGTCTTCCTGGGCGACAACATCTATGCCGACACCCGCGACCCGAAGGTGATGGCCGCGAAATACGCGACCCTGGCGGCCAAGCCGCACTTCAAGCGGCTGCGCGACACCGTTCCGGTCATCGCCATCTGGGACGACCACGACTTTGGCGAAAACGACGCCGGCGCCGACTATCCGATGAAGGTCGAGAGCCGCCGCCAGTTCTGCGACTTCTGGGGCGAACCCGCCGACTCGCCGCGTCGCACCCGCGACGGGGTCTATGCGGCCTATGTCTTTGGCCCCGCCGGCCAGCGCGTGCAGGTGATCCTGCCCGACCTGCGCTGGAACCGCACGCCGCTGGCGGAGAAGACCTTCAAGGGCGGCTACAAGGTCTGGGCCACCGCGCGCGGCCTGTCGGGCAAGGAAACGCCCGGCCCCTATGACCGCATCCCCGACCTGACCGCCACCATGATCGGCGAGCCGCAATGGACCTGGCTGGAGCAGCAGCTGGCCCAGCCCGCCGACCTGCGGATCTTCGGCTCCAGCCTGCAGGTGCTGGCCGATTTCGCCGGCTGGGAAAGCTGGATCAACTATGCCCGCGACCATCAGCGCCTGCTGGACGCCATCCGCCGCCAACGCGCCGACCGCCTGATCTGCATCAGCGGCGACACCCACTATGCCGAGGTCTCGCGGCTGGACGTCAACGTCCCCTACCCGATCTGGGACATCACCTCCTCGGGCCTGACCGAGGTCTGGCCCGTCATCCCGCCCAACGCCCTGCGCGTCTCGCCTGTGCTGCGCGAGCGCAATTTCGGGATGATCGAGATCGACTGGAGCGGCGCCGCGCCGGTGGTGACGCTGCGGGTGCATGACGAGAAGGGCGCGGTGAAGATTTCGCAGGTGGTGGATACGGCGGGGCTGAAGGTCGGGTGAAGCAAAGTCCTCCCCCCAGAGGGGGAGGTGTCGGCGAAGCCGACGGAGGGGGAAGTGACTGCCGACTCAATGCGGTCTTCCCCCACCGGCCTGACGGCCGCCTCCCCCTTCGGGGGGAGGACCTGCCACCGCGCCCCTCAAACTTTTCCCTGCTGACAACCTCGCGGCGTCCCACTAGCGTCCCGCGCCATGATCAGACCCTCGCTCACCGCCCTTGCGGCCTGCCTCGCCCTGACTTCGCCGGTTCTGGCGGAAAAGCTGCCCCCCGAGCGCATCTTCGCCGATCCCAGCCTGACGGGTCCCATCGCCAAGGGCGTGGCCCTGTCGCCGGACGGCAAGCGGGTCACCTATCTGAAGGCCAAGGCCGAGGCCGCCAATGTCCAGGACCTGTGGGCGGCCGACGTGGCCGGCGGCGAGCCCTATCGCCTGATCGACTCGGCCGCCCTGTCCTCGGGAGCCAAGGAACTGTCGGAAGCCGAAAAGGCCCGCCGTGAACGGGCCCGCGTCTCATCGCGCGGCATCGTCGAATACAGCTGGGACAGCCAGGGCCGCTTCATCCTGGTCCCGCTCGACGGCGACCTCTATCTGGACAGCGTCGCCGACGGCAAGGTCAGCCGTCTGACGGAAACGCCGGGCGACGAGGTCGACGCCAAGGTCTCGCCGCTGGGCGGCTTTGTCTCCTATGTCCGCGACCAGAACCTCTATGTGAAGCCGGTCAATGGCGGGGCCGAAAAGGCCCTGACCACCGAGGGCAAGGACGCCCTGTCGTTCGGCGTCGCCGAGTTCATCGCCCAGGAAGAGCTGGACCGCTTCAGCGGCTACTGGTGGTCGCCCAGCGAGGGGCACATCGCCTATACGCGCGTCGATGAAAGCGGCGTCGACATCGTGCCCCGCGCCGACATCGGCCCCGGCGGCGCCTCCGTCGTCCTGCAGCGCTATCCCCGCGCCGGCCGCCCCAACGCCGTCGTCGACCTGTTCGTGCGCGACATGGCCACTGGCAAGGACGTGCAGCTGGACCTGGGCGCGAACAAGGACATCTATGTCGCCCGCGTCGACTGGTCGGCCAACGGCAAGACCGTCTATGTCCAGCGCCTGTCGCGCGACCAGAAGACCCTGGACCTGATCGCCTTCGACCCGGCCACAGGCAAGGGCAAGACCGTCCTGACCGACAGCGACCGCAACTTCATCGAGGTCACCGAGGACTTCCGCCCCCTGAGCGACGGCAGCTTCCTGTGGTCGACGGAAAAGTCGGGCTTCAACCACCTCTATCGCCACGCCGCCGACGGCAAGCTGATCGCCCAGATCACCAAGGGCGACTGGCCCATGGACCGGGTCGAGGGCGTCGACGAGGCCCGCAAGGTGGTGATCTTCGGGGCGTCCATCGAGACGCCGATCGAGCGCCGCCTCTATGAGGTGTCCTACGTCAAACCCGGCAAGCTGAAAGCCCTGACGCCCGCCGGCGGCTGGTGGACGGCCAAGGTCGCCAACAACGGCGCCTTCGCCGGCACCTATAATGATCCCAAGACTCCGCCGCAGACCGCCCTCTACGCCCCCGACGGCAAGCGCGTGCGCTGGATCGAGGAAAACCGGCTGGCCGAGGGCCACCCCTACTGGCCCTACGCCTCGACCCTGACCACGCCGGAATACGGAACCCTGAAGGCCGCCGACGGCGAGGCCCTGCACTATGCGATGATCAAGCCGTTCGATTTCGATCCGGCCAAGAAGTACCCCACCATCGTCGCGGTCTATGGCGGCCCGCACGCCCAGAACGTCAAGAAGGTGTGGCAGAGCGCCTCGGAACGCACCTATCTGGAAGCCGGCTACATCATCTTCCGGCTCGACAACCGCGGCACGGGCAACCGCTCGGCCAAGTTCAAGCGCGCCCTGGATCGCCGCATGGGCACGGTGGAGGTCGACGACCAGCTGGTCGGCGCCAACTATCTGAAGACCCTGCCCTATGTCGACGCCGAGAACCTGGGCGTCATGGGCTGGTCATACGGCGGCTTCATGACCCTGATGATGCTGACCGCCGACAACAGCCCGTTCAAGGCCGGCGCGGGCGGCGCCCCGCCCACCGAATGGAGCCTTTATGACACCGCCTATACCGAGCGCTACATGGGCAAGCCCGAGGAGAACAAGGACGGCTATGCCCGCTCCGACATCCTGAACCGCCTGGACCGGATGAAGCCCGGCAGCCTGCTGCTGCTGCACGGCATGGCCGATGACAATGTCATCTTCGAAAACAGCACCCGGCTGATCGCGGCCCTGCAGAAGAAGGCCATTCCCTTCGAAATGGCCCTCTATCCCGGCGAGCGCCACAGCGCGCCGAGCAGCAAGACCAAGGGCCTCAGCGTGCTGAAGACCCACCTGGAGTTCTTCGGCCGCAAGCTGAAGGGCCAATAGGCTGGCGAGCCCGTTCGCGGCGGCCGCGCCGCGGACGGGCTGCGTCAAAACGCCCGTCTGGATTGACCTTTTGTCACAGCCTCAAGTGGCAGGGCATCGCCTATCCTCGTCAGGACTGATCGAGGACGCCTCATGTTTAAGACCGATGACGCCGTCGAATGGCTGATCCACGCGCTCAGGGACGCCCTGGAGCACGGTGGCGCCTCCGAGTCCGATCTTGAGGAGTGGCTGCTGGCGGCGATCTCGCTCGAGGAGATCTCGCTGGAAGACGAGCACGCCACTCGCCAGGCCCGCACCCTGGGCGCCTGGATGAACGCGTCGGCGACGCTGCACTGAGGCGGCGGAACGCGGACCGGCCGGGCACGGGGACAAACCGCGCCCAATCCCCTTTCTTTTCAAGACAAAAACCAGCCTGATCAACGGCTTGTAAAATAGTTGATCGCGCCAATCCTCGGCGCTGAAACCTCCCGTATTCTCAGTGCTGTCCCCGTCGCAGGGGGAGGCGCCTGGTACCGGCCCAACAGCGGCGATGGGGATGGAGTTGAGCGGGACCGCGCGGTGACGCGTCGGGGACGATGGTGGTCTGTTCGTTGGATAGATCCGGGGCCACCGGAAACCTCGGCGGAGGAACAGCGTGGGTTTAAGGAGGGCGAGGGATCGTAAACCCGCCTATCGCACATCGTCGGCGTCGAGA
>CAYRTE010000069.1:0-19434 GCA_964427205.1 uncultured Caulobacter sp. | reverse complement strand
CCATGGACCAGGGCCTGCGCTTCGCCATTCGCGAAGGCGGCCGCACCGTCGGCGCCGGCGTCGTAGCCAAGATCGTCGAGTAGTCTCGACTTTCCAGCCACGGCTAAAGACTGCGAAGGCCCCGGCGGAAACGCCGGGGCCTTTTGCTTTGGGGGGCAAGGGTGGAGTCTCAAGGCTTTTGAGAGCGCATCGGACAGCGACACGCGGACAAAAAACGGCGGATCCCGGAAGGATCCGCCGTTTCTGGTTCGGCCCGGCGAGCTGGACCTAGAACTTGGCCTTGATGGCCATGAAGAACCGACGCCCGAGCACGTCATAGGTGGACGGATCGGTGTTGGCCTGGACGTATGACGAGAAGTAGGGCGGCTGCTTGTTGGTCAGGTTGGTGACCCCGCCGCGGATCGAATAGATGTCGTTGACCTTCCACGACCCGTTGAGGTCGAAATAGTCCACCGCGCCGATCTTCTCGCTGGAGTCCGCCGCATCGGTCATGTCGCCGACATGACGCCAGCGCGCGCCGACCTCGACCGGGCCGATCAGATAGCTGACCGAGGTGGCGTATTTCCACTCTGGGTGTGACACCGCCGTCGAGCTGACCTGGGTGTTGCCGATCGTGCCCTTCAGCTCGGCGAACGCTTCGCCCGGCAGGCTTTGAACCTTGAAGCTGTCGAGATAGGAGCCGATCAGGTTGACCTTCAGCGAGCCGTACCTGTCGTCCAGGCCGACAGCGCCCAAGCCAAAGCCCCAGTCCGCCTGGAAGTCGACGCCCGCGGTCTTGTATTCGGCCAGGTTCAGGTTTGTCAGGGTCAGCAGTTCGATCTCGCCGGTCGAGCTGGCGCGCTGGAACAGGCTGCAATAGTAGTTCGAAGCGTCGCCGGTCGGGTTGCCCGAGCTGGAATAGCACTTGTCCAGGGCCGTGCTGGCGTCGATCGTGCCGATCGCGTCCTTGATGTCGATCGAATAGTAGTCGATCGACAGAGACAGCCGCTCCGCCAGCGGATGGGTGAAGCGCGGCGTCCAGACGAAACCGACATTGTAGGTGTCTGCCGTTTCTTCCTTCAGATCCGGATTGCCGCCGCTCAGCGAGTTCACCTGACTGTTGGCGTAGGTATAGCTGTCGATGATCGCCGACGGCACGCCCTGAGCCAGGCAGAGCGTGCGCACGGTGGCCGCGTTCGAGCCAGCGCGGTAGGTGCTGTCATAGGCGCACGGATCTTCGCTGATCGACGGATAGCCCTGGTTCTGCGGCGAGTAGAGTTCGCCGATCGACGGCGCGCGCACAGCGCGTTGATAGCCGCCGCGGAAGCGGAAGCCTTCGACCACTTCCCAGTCGCCATCCAGCTTGTAGGCGTTGACCTTGCCGATGGTGTTGTAGTCCGACAGGCGATAGCCGGCATTGACGTTCAGCGCCTTGATGAACGGCAGGTCCTTCAGGATGGGGACGAGCAGTTCGCCGTACAGTTCCTTGACGTTGGTCGCGGCCTCGATGGCGTCCTGGGCGTTGAAGCCCACCACGTCGCCGGTGGCCAGCAGACTGTCGGGCTCGAACAGATAGGTGTCGCGCTTGTAGTTGACGCCAAAGGCGCCGCGCACTTCGCCCGCCGGCAGGTCAAAAAGACCGCCCTGGACGGTGGCTTCCACCACCTGCTGCTCCGCGACGGTGCGGTTCTTGGTCTGACGGCCGATGTAGGACAGGCAAGACGCCGAAATCGTCTGCAGCCCGAACGGATCATAGCCGCCGTCGCAGAGGCTCGCGCCCCCGTCGGCTGCGTTGAGCAAGGTCTGAACAGCCGAGTGGCTGACATTGCCCGACTGGGTCTCGTTCTGCTCGGAGCGGCCGTACGAAGCGTAGATGTCGTAGGTCCAGTCCTTGAAGCCGATGTCGCCGCGCACGCCGCCGGCGATCTGGAACACGTTGAAGGTCGTCTCGGAAACGCGCGGGCCGACGTCGGTGAAGCGCTTGCGCAGCAGGAAATTGGCGGTGGGATTGGCGCGACCGGCCAACAGCGCGGCCAGATCATCAGAGATGAACGGATTGGTCACGGGCACGCTGAAGCCCGTGACGCTGGCCGCCGGCGACGGAGCCAGGATCGTGCGAGAGTCGTAGTGCGTGAAGTTGAACGAGCCGTAGAACTCGGCGTGCTCGTTGATCTCGTAGTCCGTGGCCGCGTAGGCGGTGTAGCGGGTCAGCGGCAGTTGCAGCAGGTTCAGGGCGCCGGTGTTGTACGTGCCGTTCACCGGGATCGTCGAATAGTCGATCGCGGTCGAGCCCTTGTAGTTGACCCCATTGTAGAAGAGCGTGCCATCGTTGTTGAAGCCCAGGTTGGCGCTGGCCTTCACCGTGCCTGCGGCGTAGCCGTACTGCGAGAAGATGGCGTCCACGGCCGCCTGGCTGGGCAGGTTCGTGCCCGTGGCGTCGTAGCGGCCGTAGGGCGTGGTCGACGAGGCGCCGGAGATCTTCGAGAAGTCGCGCGAGGCGTTGTAAACCTCTCCGCGCTCCGAATAGCCCAGCGACAGAACGGCGTGGCCACGGCCGTCCGCATAATCGCCGCCGGCCGTCGCTGACAGGGCCTTTTCCCTGCCGTCGCCCTCTTCCGTGACGCCATACTGGGCGTCCACCTGCAGACCGGTGAAATGGCTGTTGAGCTTGAAGTTGACGACGCCGGCCATGGCGTCCGAACCATAGGTCGCCGAGGCGCCGCCCGAGATCACTTCGATGTTCTGGATCAACGCGGCCGGAATGATGTTGACGTCGACCGTGCCGTCAGAGTTGGACGGCACCACGCGGTGGCCGTTGAGCAGGACCATGGTCCGCCCCGTGCCCAGGCCGCGCAGGTCGATATTGGCCTGACCGCCGTTCGAGGGATTGTTCGAGGTGCTGCTCACGGACGGCACGAACTGCGGCATCTGATTGAGCAGGGTGTCGATCGTGACCGAACCGCTCTTTTCGATGTCGTCCCTGCCGACCGTGACGATCGGGCTGTTGGAGACATAGTCGCGGCGCGCGATGCGCGAACCGGTGACGACGATTTCGTCGACGGCGTTCGGGGCGACGGCCGTGGTGGTCTGGGCCAGGGCGGCGATCGGCGCGCTGGTCAGGAGAAGCACCAGCGCCGAGGCGCCCGTCAGGTACTGAGTTCTAGTCATGAAACTATCCCCAAAACTCGCCTCCGCGTCGTTGCGGCGGCGAAAGTTCAGCGAAAACGTGTTCGCGATGGGACAGGGCTATGGCCGGGCTGTTTCGCGTATGTGGCGTTTGGGTTGCCGGCGCCTGACGGTCTTTGACGGGGCCGAAGCGGTCAGCCGCTCTTCTTGGGCGGGCTGACATGGAGGGACCAGGCCTGGAATTTTCAGGAAAGGCGCTGAAAGAGACGGTCGTGAAAACTCACCAGGAAGGGGGTTTGTAACGGCTGCGCGCCAGGCTTTGGCGTTGCGGCCTCGCCACACTGCGTCACGCATTTGTCGTGACGAGGCGGGGGCGGGCGAGCTAGACTCGCGGCATGCCGAACCCTTCCGTCACCCGCCGTTCCGCCGAGCAGTGGCGCGCCGGCGCCGAGACCCAGTCGATAGAGCGGGCCGTGCCCGACGAGGTCGCCGTGGGCCTGTCATTCGATGGCCGGCCGCACACGGTGCTGATGGCCACGCCCGCCGATGTCGAGGACCTGGCGCGCGGCTTCACCCTGACCGAGGCCGTGGCCGTCGCGGCCGACATTATAGATATAGAGGTGCGCGAGACCGAGCTTGGCCTGCTGGCCGATGTGCGCCTGCGGGCCGGAGCGGCGAACCGCAAGGCCCGGCCGCGCACTCTGGAAGGGCGGTCCAGCTGCGGCCTGTGCGGCGTTCAGCGCCTGTCCGACGCGGTGCGGCCGCTGCCGAAGGTGGGCGAGGGGCGGCTGATCGCGCATCGCGCCGTCCAGCGGGGCGTCGACGCCCTGGCCGAAACCCAGGACCTGGGTCGCCTGACCCGCGCCACCCACGCCGCCGCCTTCGCCGACGCCGAGGGGCGCATCCTGCTCTCCCGCGAGGACGTCGGCCGACACAACGCGCTCGACAAGCTGGCCGGGGCCATGGCCGTGGCGGGAACCGACGCGGCGTCCGGCTTTATACTCGTCACCAGCCGCTGCTCGTTCGAGATGGTGGAAAAGGCTGTCCGCATCGGCTGCCCCGTTCTGGTGGCGGTTTCGGCTCCCACCGACCTGGCCATCCGTAAGGCGGAGGAGGCGGGTCTGACCCTGATCGCCCTGGCGCGATCCGATGGCCACACCGTCTTCACCCGCGCCGACCGGATGGTGGAAGCCGTGCTGGAGACCATCTGATGGCCGATGCGAAGATCCCTGGCGTTCGCGCCTATGACGGCCCTGCAGGCGGCTGGGGCGCGCTGAAGGCCGTCGCCGGCGCCTTGGGCGATCAGGCCACGGTGATCGAGGGCGGACGCACCCTGCTGTCGGCCAACCAGCCCGAGGGCTTCGACTGCCCCGGCTGCGCCTGGCCCGACCCCAAGCACACCTCGTCGTTCGAGTTCTGCGAGAACGGCGCCAAGGCGGTGGCCTGGGAGGCGACCAGCAAGCGCGCTTCGCCCGAGGTGTTCGAGCGCCACACGGTGAGCGAGCTGCTGACCTGGAGCGATCACGCCATCGAGGATCTGGGCCGGCTGACCGAGCCCATGGCCTATGACGCCGCCAGCGACCGCTATCGGCCGATCGGCTGGGACGAGGCCTTCGCGCGCACCGGCGCGGCGCTGCGGGCGCTGGAGCATCCGGACCAGGCCGAGTTCTACGCCTCGGGCCGGGCCTCCAACGAGGCGGCGTTCCTGTATCAGCTGCTGGGCCGCCGGTTCGGGACCAACAATTTCCCCGACTGCTCCAACATGTGCCACGAGCCGACCAGCGTCGGCCTGCCGGACTCGATCGGCATGGGCAAGGGCTCGGTGACGCTGGAGGACTTCGACCACGCCGACCTGATCCTGTGCTTTGGGCATAATCCCGGCACCAACCATCCCCGGATGATGGGGACCCTGCGCGAAGCCTCGAAACGCGGCGCGGCGATCCTGGCCTTCAATCCGCTGCGCGAGCGGGCGCTGGAGAAGTTCGCCTCGCCTCAGGACGCGGTCGAGATGGCCACCCTGTCGTCGACGCCCATCGCCTCGGCCTATTACCAGCTGACCATCGGCGGCGACGCCCTGGCGGTTCAGGGCATGATGAAGGCCGTGCTGGCCCTGCAGGCCGTGGATCGCGCCTTCATCTCCGAGCACACCGCCGGCTTCGAGGCGCTGGTCGAGGCGCTGGACGCCCTGACCTGGCCCGAGATCGAAGCGGGTTCCGGCCTGTCACGCGCCCAGATCGAGGAGGCCGCGGCCGTCTATGCGCGGTCGAAGGCGACCATCCTCTGCTACGGCATGGGTCTGACCCAGCACCGGGACGCGTCGGGCACGGTGCAGCAACTGGTCAACCTGCTGCTGCTGAAGGGCAATATCGGCCGGCCGGGGGCGGGGATCTGTCCGTTGCGCGGCCACTCCAACGTTCAGGGCGCGCGGACGGTGGGCGTGGCCGAGAAACCGACGACCGCCTTGCTCGACTCCCTGCGCGACGTGTTCGGCTTCGAGCCGCCGCGCGAGCATGGCCACACCGTGGTCGAGGCCATCGAGGCGATGGAGCGGGGCGACGCCAGGGTGTTCCTGGGCCTGGGCGGCAATTTCGCGGTGGCGGCGCCCGATCCGATCCGCACCTTCGCCGCCATGCGCCGGCTGGACTTCGCCGTCCACATCGCCACCAAGCCCAACCGCACCCATCTGCTTGTCGGCAAGCAGAGCCTGCTGCTGCCGTGCCTGGGCCGCACCGAGATCGACATCCAGGCCGGCGGCCGCCAGGCGGTGACGGTCGAGGACTCGATGTCGATGGTCCACGCCTCGAAGGGCCTGAACCCGCCGGCCTCTGACCAGCTGAAATCGGAACCCGCCATCGTGGCCGGAATCGCCCGGGCGGTGCTGGGGGAGAACGACGCCATCGACTGGCCGGGCCTGGTCGCCGACTATGACCGCATCCGCGACCTGATCGCCCGCGTGTTTCCGGACGCTTTCGACAACTACAATGAGCGTGTCCGCACGCCCGGCGGCTTCCGCCTGCCGGTGCCGCCGTCGGATCGCGTCTGGAAGACTGACTCGGGCAAGGCCAACTTCATGGCGCACGCGCCCAAGGCCGGCGATCCGCGCCAGGGCGACGCCAGCGTGATGATCCTCACCACCCTGCGCAGCCACGACCAATACAACACCACCATCTACGGCCAGAACGACCGTTATCGCGGGGTGTTTGGCCGACGCGACGTGGTGTTCGCCAATCCCGACGACATCGCCGCGCGCGGACTGTCTTCCGGCGACCGCATCGACCTGGCCGCTGCCTTCGACAGCGGCGGCGAGCGCATGGTGCGGGGCTTCACCCTGGTGGCGCGCGACATTCCTCGCGGATGCCTCGCCGCCTACTATCCCGAGACCAATATCCTGGTCGATCTGGACGATCGCGACACCCGCAGCGGCACGCCGGCCTACAAGTCCGTCCCTGTCCGCCTGAGCGCCGCCAAGGATGCGCCGCTCAACTAAAGCGATTGTTAGGAAAGGTCGCTGTAACCTCCCGTAACTTTGGGGGGCGGCTTTGCACGACGGGGTTTCCGTAAAGGCGGTCAAGGTCCGCGACCTGGGCGCGGTCGAGCGCGCGCGGTGGAACGCCTTGCGTCAAGCCAATCGGCTGCTCGACAGTCCCTATTTCGATCTTCGCTTTATCGACGTCGCTGGCGAGATCGCGCCCCGCGCGGCGATCGCCGTCATTCGACGGGGCGACGAGATTGAGGGCTTTCTGCCGTTTCAGCGGCGCGGCGCGCTGATCCAGCCTCTGGCGGCGCCGATGAGCGATATTCACGGCCTGATCGCGCCCGCCGACACCTCCCTGGACCTGACCGACATCCTTCGGAGGCTGGGCGCCGACCGCGCGCGTTTTGGCGGACTGATCGCTTCAGGAACGAACGCGGGACGCGGCTTTACGGTGCGCCACGCCATGGCCGCCGACGTCTCGGCCGGCTTCGCGGCCTATGAGGCCGGGCGCAGCGCGGGGTTTCTGAAGGACAAGCGCCGCCGGTTGCGGATGCTCGAACGCGACCATGGCGCCGTGCGCTTCAGCTTCGAAAGGCCGACGCCCACGATGCTGGACCGGATCATCGCCGGCAAGCGTCAGCAGCTTCGTCGAACCCATCAGTACGACATCTTCGCGTGCGGCTGGACCGGCGCCCTGCTGCAAAGTCTCGCCGAGGTCACGGAAGCCGACTTTGGCCTGAAGCTGGCGGTCCTGCGAGCTGGGGACGCGATCGTCGCGGCTGAGCTTGGCTTGACCAGCGGGGACCGCCATCACCTGTGGTTTCCCATCTACGACACCGCCTTTGCCCGCTATTCCCCGGGCAGCCTGATGACCCTGGCAACCCTGCGCGCCGCGGCGGAGCAGGGGATCGCCCGCGTGGATTTCGGACCCGGCGGCGAGGCCTACAAGCACGACTTCGCCGAGCCGGCCGAGCCGGTGTTCGAAGGCATGATCCATACCCGTCCCCCCGTCCTCGGACGGATCGGCCATCCGGGCCTGATCCGACTGTCGCGTCGCTTCGACGGGATCACCGCCTGCGAGCCCGGGCTCGCAGGGCAGGTGCGGGGCGCCTCGTCCTTCGTTTCAGCCATGACCCGCCGCCACCCCCGCATCGGCGCGGGGGTTGGCCTGGGGGTGGGCATTGGCCTCAGCCTCACCCTTTTGGCCGACTAGGGAGTTGTCGATGTCCGATCTGATCACCGCATGGTCGCCCGAGCAGAAGCGCGCCTTTGGCAAGACGCCGATCACCTTTCAGCACCGGCTGGTCGAGTCGCGCCTGTTCGAGGACGAGGCCCTGGCGCGCGTGCTCGACGCCTATCCGGCCGAGCTCTACGACATCAACCTGTTCGACTTCGACGCCGACGGCCAGCACACCATGCGCACCGGCGCGCGGGGGCGGCGCTCTGGCAAGGACGTGCTGGAAGGCGTCAAGGAAGGCCGGATCTGGGTGCAACTGCGCCGGGCCGAGGCCTGGTATCCGCAGCTGGGCGGGCTGATCCGGGAAGCTTTCGCGGGGATCTCCAGTCAGGTCGAGGGTTTCAAGCCGATCCAACTCAACGGGCAGCTGATCCTGTCGGCCCCGGGCGCCAAGGTGCCATTCCACGCCGATGCGCCGGGCGTGGTGCTGTTCCACCTGCGCGGCCGCAAGCGGATCTGGATCTATCCGGCCGATGAAGCCCACATGCCGCAGCAGGGCATGGAGAACATCCTGCTCAAGCAGCAGACCGAGGACCTGCCGTACCGCCGCGACATGGACGCCGCGGCTGAGGTGTTCGACCTGGAGCCCGGCATGGCCGCCGCCTGGCCGCTGCATGCGCCGCACCGGATCGAGAACCTGGGAACGTTCAACGTCTCGCTGTCGGTGGACTATCAGACCTGGGCCTCGCGCCTGATCAACGGCGCACACTACGCCAATGGCGTCTTCCGGCGCTGGGGGCTGCCCGTGGCGGCGATGGACAAGACCCCGGCCTTCGCGCGGGCCGGCCTGTGGGCCGCGTCTCTGGGCCTCAAACGCGCGCGTCTGGTCGAGGACCGGATCAAGGGTCTGGAACGCAGTTTCGAGCTGGGGATGGACACGCCGGCTGAAGCACGGCCGTAAGGCTGATTTGTGACATCGCGGTCATGACCGCGAATTAAGTCGTCTCGCCCGGCGAGCGCCGTTAGCTTTCCTCATCAACGCCATCCGACAGGGGAAATATCTCGATGCGCGCACTTCTCGTACTGGCCGCCGGCGCGGCCGCCCTGGGTTTCGCGGGCGCCGCCTCGGCCGCGCCGTCGGTTCGTATCAAGGACGCGGTCGCCCGCGTCGTAGTGATCCCCGAAGCCCGCAATGACATCAAGGTCGAGTTCATCACCACCAACAAGAGCCTGCCCCTGACCATCCGTCAGAACGGCGCGGACACGATCGTCGATGGCGATCTGCGCATGAACAAGATCCATGGCTGCAACACCACCATGGGCAAGACCACCATCAAGGTGCGCGGCGTCGGGGAGGTGAAGTGGGACGACATTCCGCAGATCGTCATTCGCACGCCGATGAGCGTCGATGTCGCCGGCGCGGGCGCTGTGTTCGGCAGCATCGGTCGCAGCGACCGCCTGGAACTGGCCAATGCCGGCTGCGGTGACTGGACGGTCGCCAACGTGAAAGGCGAGCTTGAAGTCAGCCAGGCGGGCTCGGGTGACACCAGCGTCGGCTCGGCGGGTTCGGCCGAGATCAGCATCGCGGGCTCCGGCAGCGTCAAGACCCAGGAGATCGCGGGCGACTTCTCCGTCTCGATCGCCGGCTCGGGCGACGCCGGCGCGGCCAGTGTGGGCGGCAAGGTCGAGGTCAACATCGCCGGCTCGGGCGACGTGGCGATCGCCGGCGGTCGCGCCAGGTCGATCGAGGTCAGCATCATGGGTTCGGGCGACGTGACCCATGACGGCGAGGTCGGTGACGTCGAGGTCTCCGTGGCCGGCTCGGGCGACGTGCGCATCGCCAAGGCGACGGGCAATGTCAGCAAGTCGGTGGCGGGTTCGGGCGACGTCTATATCGGCCACTGAGCCGCGTTCGCCGATCGCACATATATATAGAGAGAAGGCCCCGGGACGGATGTCCCGGGGCCTTCCGCTTTTCAGTCCGTCGTCGCGCGCTTAGCGGACGCCGAAGCCGAACAGCGTACCGGCGTCGATCAGGTCGGCGCCGGCCGCGTCACGGGCCTTCAGGCTGCCGCCGAAGGTGTAGCGCATGCCGATCTTGACCGCGTCCGACTTCAGGTCGGCCAGGTCTTCGCTTTCGGTGTGGGTATATTTGCCGAAGGTCGACCAGCCGGTGTTGGCGAACTTGTATTCGCCGCCGACGCTGGCGTCCCACGCATCGGCTTCGATGGCGGTGTCGATCTTCGAATAGCCCAGGCCGCCGTCGATGCGGAAGTCGTCGGTGACGAAGTAGCGGGCTTCACCGCGCACGGCGTAGAGGTCGGCGTCCAGGTCGTTGGACTGGCCATAGGCGGCCAGGCCCGACAGGGTCACGTTGCCCAGGTACTTGTGGGCTTCGGCGCCGACGGCCCACAGGGTGTCGTTGCTGGGACGCGACAGGGCGGTGAAGCCGCCGATGCGCCAGCTGTCGCCGACCTTGGTGGTCAGGTGGGCGGCGCCCGAGGCGACGGTTTCGTCGCTAATGTCGTTGTCCGAGATGGCGACGTCGCCATTGACGGTGACGGTCCAGGCCGCGCCGACCGGAACGGCGACCGAGCCGTCGATCTGCACCGACGTGCCGTCAGCGCCGAAAGCGCGGGTGTCGACGTCGGTGTAGTTCACGGCGGCGCCGACCGAACCGACCTGCTGGGCGAAGGCGGGAGCCGAGAAGGCGAGGACCGCGACAGCGGCGGCGGCGAAAAGTTGGGTCTTCATAGTGGGTAATCCCCTTAGTGAAACAGCCCCGGCGCTGGCGGTCGTTGTGGGGGAGGGGCCACCAGTCCGCCGGGGAGGGGCGGCATCTATGGCGCGTCGCCCGACGCCACAAGGGGTAATGGTCCCGCTTGAGGGTCGGTTGATGCGCAATTGTGACACTTGAAAGACTGATATCGTCGACTAGGCGCGAGCGCACGCACGTTCCTGCCCATGTGACGGTGTTATTCGACAATCCCGTGACAGATGAGGGGTTGCGGAGGAGGGGCAGGGCGCCTATCCAGAAGCGGCTCGCCGAGTCGCCTCACTTTGTGGCGCGACAAGGCAAGCGGAGCGCTTGACGAAACCGGATTCGGAACGTACAAGCGCGCCTCTGTTGGACCGGCTGTGAGCTTTAGGGCTCAAACGCGGTTCGCGAGACGCCCGGACATAGCGCCGCCAACCTTCTTTCGAGAAGGGGCGCAATATCTGGACATAACCCCCACGGGCGACCGTGAGGGCCATTTGTTTTGCGGACGCTGCGTTCGAACTCTTCCGAGGGTTCGAGTTGGTCTTTGAAATGGTTCGAGACGCGGGCGCAGCCCACTAGGAAACCGAGCGATATGGATCGTCAGAACATCCGCATCCGGCTCAAGGCCTTCGATCACCGCGTGCTGGATCATTCCACGCGCGAGATCGTCAATACGGCCAAGCGCACTGGTGCGACGGTACGGGGCCCGATCCCCCTGCCCACGCTTATCGAGAAATTCACCGTCAACCGTTCGCCGCACGTCGACAAGAAGTCGCGCGAACAGTTCGAGATCCGTACGCACAAGCGCGTTCTCGACATCGTTGACCCGACTCCGCAGACCGTGGACGCGCTGATGAAGCTCGACCTGTCGGCCGGCGTTGACGTCGAAATCAAGCTGTAAGGAGGGCCGAATCTTATGACTCTCCCCGCTCAACGCACTGGCGTTATCGCCAAGAAGCTCGGCATGACCCGCTTCTTTGACGAAGCTGGACAGCACATCCCGGTCACCGTCCTGTCGCTCGACGGTTGCCAGGTCACCGCGCAACGCACCCAGGAGAAGGACGGTTACACCGCCCTCCAACTCGGCGCCGGCGCCAAGAAGCCGAAGAACACTCCCAACGGCATGCGTGGCCACTTCGCCAAGGCCTCGGTCGAACCCAAGCGGGTCGTCGCCGAGTTCCGCGTCGAAGAAGCCGCCCTGATCGAAGTGGGCGCGGAAATTACCGCCGACCACTTCCTCGCCGGCCAGAAGGTCGACATCCAGGGCGTCACCGTCGGTAAGGGTTTTGCCGGCGCCATGAAGCGCTGGAACTTCGGCGGTCTGCGCGCCACCCACGGCGTCTCGGTCTCGCACCGTTCGCACGGCTCGACTGGCCAACGCCAGGATCCGGGTCGTACGTTCAAGGGCAAGAAGATGGCCGGCCACCTGGGTCAGGAAACGGTCACCACGCTGAACGTCACCGTCTGGAAAGTCGATGTCGAGCGCGGCCTGATCCTGGTCAAGGGCGCTGTCCCCGGCCACGAAGGCAGCTACGTGAAGGTTCGCGACGCGATCAAGAAGGCCGCTCCGGCCGACCTGCCGCGTCCGGGCGCCTTCCGCAAGGCTGGCCAGGCTCCGGCGACCGCCGCTGCTGAAACCCCCGCTGAGGAAGCCCCCGCGGCATCGACCGAAGAGGGCGAAGGCTAATGAAACTCGACGTCATCAAACTGGACGGCGGCAAGGCCGGCTCCGTTGATCTCGACGACGCCATCTTTGGCATCGCCGACATCCGCGGCGACATCCTGCAGCGCGTCGTCACCTGGCAGCTGGCCAAGCGCCGCTCCGGCAACCACAAGATTCAGGTCCGTAACGAGGTCTCTCGCACGGGCAAGAAGATGTACAAGCAAAAGGGCACCGGCGGCGCTCGTCACGGTTCGCGCCGTGCGGCCCAGTTCGTCGGCGGCGCCAAGGCCCACGGCCCTGTCGTCCGTAGCCACGCGTTCGATCTTCCCAAGAAGATCCGTGCGATGGCTCTGCGTCACGCTCTGTCGTCGAAGGCCAAGGCCGGCTCGCTGATCGTGCTGGACAACGTTGCTCTGACCGATCCGAAGACGGCCGCCCTGCGCGCCACCTTCGAAAAGATGGGTCTGAAGAACGCCCTGGTCATCGCGGGTCCGGAAGTGGACGGCAACTTCAAGCTCGCCGCCCGCAACATTCCGAACATCGACGTGCTGCCGAACGCCGGCCTGAACGTCTATGACGTGCTGCGTCGCCACACCCTGGTCCTGACCAAGGACGCGGTGGATGCGATCTCGGCGCGTTTCGCTGAGAAGGAAGCCGCGTAATGGCCGCAACCGCCCGCCACTACGACACGATCCTGTCGCCGGTGATCACCGAAAAGGCCACCCTGCTTTCCGAGCAGAACAAGGTTGTCTTCCGGGTGTCCGCCGATGCGTCCAAGGACGAAATCGCCGCCGCAGTCGAAGAGCTGTTCAAGGTCAAGGTCACCAAGGTCAACACCATGGTCACCAAGGGCAAGACCAAGCGCTTCCGCGGCATCATCGGACGTCGTTCCGATGTCAAAAAAGCCATCGTGACCCTGGCCGAAGGCCAGTCGATCGACATCACGACGGGGCTCTAATCAGATGGCCTTGAAGCACTTTAACCCGACCAGCCCAGGCCAACGCGGCCTGGTCCTGATCGACCGCAGCGAGCTCTACAAGGGTCGTCCCGAGAAGAAGCTCGTTGAAGGCCTGACCAAGTCGGGCGGTCGCGGCGGCAATGGCCGTATCGCTGTCCGTTTCCGCGGCGGCGGCGCCAAGCGCCTCTATCGCCTGGTCGACTTCAAGCGTCGCAAGCAGGGCGTGGCTTCGGTTGTTCGTATTGAATACGACCCCAACCGCACCGCGTTCATCGCCCTGATCAAGTATCAGACCGATGGCGAGCTCGCCTACATCCTGGCCCCGCAGCGCCTCAAGGTTGGTGACGAAGTCGTCACCGCCGACAAGGTCGACGTGAAGCCGGGCAACACCTCGCCGCTGCGGACCCTGCCGATTGGCACGATCATCCACAATGTCGAGCTGAAGCCCGCCAAGGGTGGTCAGATCGCTCGCTCGGCTGGCGCCTACGCCCAGCTGGTCGGTCGTGACGCCGGCTACGCCCAGATCCGCCTGAACTCGGGCGAGCTGCGCATGGTCCTCGACACCTGCCTGGCCACGGTCGGCGCAGTCTCCAACCCTGACCACATGAACGAAAACCTCGGCAAGGCCGGTCGTGTTCGTCACATGGGTCGTCGTCCTCACGTTCGCGGCGTCGCCATGAACCCGGTCGACCACCCCCACGGTGGTGGTGAAGGTCGTACCTCGGGCGGTCGTCACCCGGTGACCCCGGCTGGCAAGCCGACCAAGGGCGCCAAGACCCGCGTCAACAAGGCCACGGATAAGTTCATCATCCGTTCGCGCCACAAAGCGAAAAAGGGCCGCTAAGCCATGACCCGCTCCGTCTGGAAAGGCCCGTTTGTTGACGGGTACCTCCTGAAGAAGGCCGACGCATCCCTGTCGTCGGGCCGCAAGGACGTCATCAAGACCTGGTCGCGTCGCTCGACGATCATGCCGCAATTTGTCGGCCTGACCTTCGGCGTCCACAACGGTCTCAAGCACGTCCCCGTTATCGTGTCGGAAGACATGGTCGGCATGAAGTTCGGTGAGTTCGCTCCCACCCGCAACTTCCCCGGCCACGCCGCCGACAAGAAGGCGAAGAGGAAGTAGGCCATGAGCCAAGCTAAACAACCTCGCCGCCTGCCGGCCAACGAAGCGATGTGTAAGGTTCGCACCTTGCGCACCAGCGCTCGTAAGCTGAACCTGGTTGCTCAGTCCATCCGTGGCCTGAACGTCCAGCGCGCTCTCAACGAGCTCGAATTCAGCCACAAGCGTATCGCTCAGGACGTCCGCAAGGCGCTGTATTCGGCGATCTCCAACGCCGAGAACAACCACAACCTCGACATCGACTCGCTGGTCGTGTCCGAGGCCTATGTGGGCAAGAACCTGGTGATGAAGCGCTTCTCGCCCCGCGCCCGCGGCCGTGCGACGCGCGTTGAAAAGCCGTTCTCCGAGATCACCATCGTGGTCCGCGAACTGGGTGAGGCCGCCTAATGGGTCAGAAAGTCAATCCGGTCGGGCTTCGGCTCGGCATCAACCGCACCTGGGACAGCCGTTGGTTCGCCGACGGTCCCCAGTACGGCAAGCTTCTGCATCAGGACATCGCTGTCCGTAAGATGCTCAAGAAGCGGCTTTATCTGGCTGGCGTCTCGCGCATCATCATCGAGCGCCCGCACAAGAAGTGCCGCGTCACGATCTATGCCGCCCGCCCGGGTGTCATCATCGGCAAGAAGGGCGCTGACATCGACAAGCTCCGCAAGGACCTGTCGATCATGACGGAAGGCGAGGTTCACCTGAACATCGTCGAAATCCGTAAGCCTGAAACCGACGCCCAGCTGGTGGCCGAGTCCATCGCCCAGCAGCTCGAGCGCCGGATCGCCTTCCGTCGCGCCATGAAGCGGTCGATCCAATCGGCCGTCCGTCTTGGCGCCAAGGGCATCCGCATCAACGTGTCGGGCCGCCTCGGCGGCGCGGAAATCGCGCGGATGGAATGGTATCGCGAAGGTCGCGTGCCGCTCCACACCCTGCGCGCCGACATCGACTACGGTTTCGCGGAAGCCAAGACCACCTACGGCATCATCGGCGTGAAGACCTGGATCTTCAAAGGCGAAGTGCTGGAGCATGACCCGATGGCGCTCGATAAGCGTCTCGCCACCGAGTCCGGCCCTGCCGGCGAAGGTGGTGGGCGCGAGCGCGGCGATCGTCCCGACCGGGGCGACCGCGGCCGTCGCGATCGGGGCTAAGGATAGAGCGCTATGCTGTCACCGAAAAAAACCAAGTACCGCAAGCAGTTCAAGGGGCGCATTCATGGCGTTTCCAAGGGCGGCACCCTGCTGAACTTCGGCTCCTACGGCCTCAAGGCCGTTGAGCCGGAACGCATCACCGCTCGCCAGATCGAAGCGGCTCGTCGGGCGATTACTCGCCAGATGAAGCGCCAAGGTCGCGTGTGGATCCGCATCTTCCCCGACGTGCCGGTCACCGGCAAGCCGGCCGAAGTCCGGATGGGTAAGGGCAAGGGCGCCGTGGATCACTGGGCCGCGCGCGTCGCGCCGGGCCGGATCATGTTCGAAATCGACGGCGTGCCGGACGATATCGCTCGCGAAGCTCTGCGCCTCGGCGCGGCCAAGCTGCCGATCCGTACCCGTGTCGTCACCCGCATCGACGCTGGTGCGGCTCTGGAGGCCGAAGCGGCATGACCAAGATTGCTGACATCCGGGGTATGACGCCCGACCAACTCGCCGAGCAACTGCTCAGCCTGAAGAAGGAGCAGTTCAACCTGCGCTTCCAGGCCGCGACCGGTCAGGTGGAAAAGACCCACCGCGTTGGCGAGATCCGCAAGGACATCGCCCGCATCAAGACCGTGCTGCGCGCCAAGGCCGCGGCTTAAGGAGAACGATATGCCCAAGCGTATCCTCGAAGGGGTTGTCGTCTCCGATAAGGGCGACAAGACCGTAGTGGTTAAGGTTGAACGGACCATCGTTCACCCGCTGCTCAAGAAGATCGTGCGCCGCTCCAAGCGGTACCACGCTCATGACGAGTCCAACGCGTACAAGACCGGCGAATCCATCAAGATCGTCGAGTGCGCTCCGAAGTCCAAGCTGAAGACCTGGGAAGTCCTTCCCAAGGTCTCGGCTTAAGTCTGGAAGGTTTAAACCATGATCCAGATGCAAACTAACCTGGAAGTCGCCGACAACTCCGGCGCTCGCCGGGTCATGTGCATCAAGGTGCTGGGTGGCGCGGGTCGCCGCTACGCCAGCGTCGGTGACGTGATCGTCGTGTCCGTGAAGGAAGCCATTCCTCGCGGTCGCGTGAAGAAGGGTGACGTGCTTCGCGCCGTCGTCGTTCGTGTCAACCAAGGCATGAAGCGCAAGGACGGTTCGCTGATCCGCTTCGACAAGAATGCCGCGGTCATCGTCAACAAAGCGAGCGAGCCGGTCGGCACGCGGATCTTCGGCCCGGTTCCTCGTGAACTGCGCGCCAAGAACCACATGAAGATCATCTCCCTCGCCCCCGAGGTGCTGTAATGGCTGCCAAGATCAAGAAGGGCGACCGCGTTGTCGTCCTGGCGGGCAAGGACAAGGGCAAGCAAGGCTCGGTGTCTGAAGTTCGCCCGAAGGAAAACCGCGTCATCGTGGAAGGCGTGAACCTCGTTCAACGTCACACCAAGGCGACCCAGGCCGATCCGCAAGGCGGCATCAAGAGCAAGGAAGCGGCGCTTCACGTCTCGAACGTGGCGATCGTCGATTCCAACGGCAAGCCCACCCGCGTCGGCTTCAAGATTGAAGGCGACAAGAAGGTGCGCGTCGCCAAGACCACCGGCGAGGTGATCAATGGTTGATCAAGCTTACGAGCCGCGACTGAAGTCCGAGTACCGTGCGCGCATCCGCGCCGCGCTCAAGGAACAGTTCGGCTACACCAACGAAATGCAGATCCCAAAGCTGGACAAGATCGTCCTGAACATGGGTATCGGCGAAGCTGTCGCGGACTCCAAGAAGGCCCAAACGGCCATCAAGGATCTCACCCTGATCGCTGGTCAAAAGCCCGTCGCCACCAAGGCCCGCAAGTCGATCGCCGGCTTCAAGCTGCGCGAAGGCATGATCGTCGGCGCCAAGGTGACCCTCCGCAAGGACCGGATGTACGAGTTCCTCGACCGCCTGGTCACGATCGCGCTGCCGCGCGTGAAGGACTTCCGCGGCCTGAACGGCAAGAGCTTCGACGGCCGTGGCAACTATGCCATGGGTCTGAAAGAGCACCTGGTGTTCCCGGAAATCAACTATGACCAGATCGAACAGATCTGGGGCATGGACATCATCGTCTGCACCACTGCGAAGTCCGATCAGGAAGCCAAGGCGCTCCTGAAGGAATTCCAGTTCCCGTTCACGAATTAAGAGCGGGCAGGGAAACACACCATGGCCAAGAAAAGCGCCGTCAATCGTAACGAGATGGTCAAGACCCTCGTCAAGCAATTCGCCGACAAGCGCGCCGCGCTCAAGGCGATCGCCAATGACGAGAGCCTGCCGCTCGAGGATCGCTTCGAAGCTCGTCTGAAGCTCGCGAAGCTGCCGCGTAACTCCTCCGCTGTTCGCATTCGTAACCGTTGCGAAGTCACGGGCCGTCCGCGCGCCTATTACCGCAAGCTGAAGATGAGCCGTATCGCGCTCCGCGAGCTCGGCTCGTCGGGCCAGATCCCCGGCCTCGTCAAGTCGAGCTGGTGAGGACGATCATATGTCGATGAACGATCCCCTGAGCGACCTGATCGCTCGCATCAAGAACGCCGCCACGCGCAAGCGCGCCAAGGTCGCGACGCCAGCTTCCAAGCTGCGCGCCCGTGTCCTGGACGTGCTGGCCGACGAAGGCTACATCCGCGGCTACTCGCTGGTCGAGAAGCCCGGTGCGTTCCCCGAATTCGAGATCGAGCTCAAGTATTTTGACGGTGAGCCCGTGATCGCCGAAATCGCACGCGTGTCCAAGCCGGGCCGCCGCGTCTATTCGTCGATCAAGGACCTGAAGCCGATCAAGAACGGCCTGGGCATCTCGATCCTTTCGACGCCGAAGGGCGTCATGTCGGACTCCGCCGCACGCGACGCTAATGTCGGTGGCGAAGTCCTCTGCCGCGTCTACTAGGCGCGGGAGGGAAAGAGCATGTCACGTATCGGTAAAAAAGCCGTCGCGATCCCCTCGGGCGTGAATATCACGATCGACGGGCAGACGGTCACGGTGAAGGGCCCCAAGGGGCAACTCGCCTGGACCATCGCCGACGAGATCGTCGTCACCCAGGAAGGTTCCGACCTCCTGCTGACGGCTCGCGATGAGAGCAAGCGCGCCAAGTCGATGTGGGGTCTGTCCCGCACGCTGGTCGCCAACATGGTGCAGGGCGTCACCGCCGGCTTCGAGGAAACCCTCGAACTGGTCGGCGTCGGTTACCGCGCCGCGATGAAGGGCGATGCGCTCTCCATCCAGCTCGGTTTCAGCCACGATGTGAATGTCGAGCCTCCGGCCGGCGTCACCTTCGCGGTTCCGAAGCAAACCGAAATCAAGATCGCCGGCGCTGACAAGCAGGCGGTTGGCGAGATTGCCGCGAAGATCCGCCGCATTCGTCCGCCCGAGCCCTACAAGGGCAAAGGCGTTCGTTATGCTGGCGAGAAGGTTCGCCGCAAGGAAGGCAAGAAGAAGTAAGCCATGGCGCTCACACCTCGCGAATCCGCCGTGCGTCGTGCCCAACGCACCCGCACCCGCCTCAAGGCCCTGTCCAACGGTCGTCCGCGTCTTACGGTCTTCCGTTCGTCCAAGAACATCTACGCCCAGATCATCGATGATGAACGCGGCGTGACCCTGGCTGCCGCCTCCACCCTCGAAGGTGAAGGCAAGACCAAGGGCGCGGACAAGGACGCGGCTGCACTGGTCGGCAAGCTCGTCGCCGAGCGCGCCATTGAAAAGGGCGTCAAGGACGTCGTCTTCGATCGCGGCGGCTACATCTTCCACGGTCGGGTGAAAGCCCTGGCCGACGCCGCGCGCGAAGCCGGCCTGAATTTCTAAGGGAAATCACAGCATGGCTCGTGGTGATCAACAGCGTGGAGACGGCGGCCCCAATCGTGGCCGTCGCGACCGCAACGCCCCCGAAGAGCGGGTCGACAGCGACATCGTCGAAAAGCTCGTTCACATCAACCGCGTCGCCGCCACCGTTAAGGGCGGCCGTCGCTTCAGCTTCGCTGCTCTGATGGTCGTTGGCGACCAAAAGGGCCGCGTCGGCTTCGGTCATGGCAAGGCGCGTGAAGTGCC
>CAYRTE010000068.1:0-20240 GCA_964427205.1 uncultured Caulobacter sp. | reverse complement strand
AGGCCTCAACAGGGCCACCTGGCGGGACGCTGACGGATAACGGTCGCGCGGAGCGAGCGGCTTCGTCGAAACGGTTATTCTATTTCTCATCCGGACGTGGTCCGGACGCTCCGCGACCCTTTCCATCACCCTCGCAGCGAAAGCGCGAGGGTGCGAAGCTGTGCGCAACAAGTCCTCTCCCCGAAGGGAGAGGTGTCGGCGAAGCCGACGGAGAGGGAAGTGATGTAGCCTTAGCCGACTTCCCCCTCCGGTCGCTGCGCGACCACCTCCCCCTTCAGGGGGAGGATTTCAGTCGATCAAACCTTACCCGCTGCTTCCCGTATCCCCCGCATCCGCTCCAGCGCGCCCTGCAGGATCCAGCCGGCGGCCATCTTGTCGACCACCTCGGCCCGGCGCTTGCGGTTGACGTCGTGCTCCTCGATCAGCACCCGGGTCACGGCCGCCGTTGACAGCCGCTCGTCCCAGAAGGTGATCGGCACATGCGGCTGCAGACGCAGCAGGTTGCGGCCCAGGGCCCGGTTGGACTGGCAGCGGACGCCCTCGGTGCCGTCCATGTTCATCGGCAGGCCGATGACGATGCCGGCCGCCTTGCGGCTGCCCATCAGCTTGAACAGCGTCTCGGCGTCCTCGCTGAACTTGGTCTTCTTGATCAGGGCCAGGGGACTGGCGACGGTCAGGGTGACGTCGGAAACGGCCACGCCGATGGTCTTCTCGCCGGGGTCGAGACCGACGATCGGCAGGTAATCGGGGATGGCGGCGGCGAAATCTTCGATGTCTAGAACGGGCATCGCCTCTCATAACACGGGGAACAGCTTGTCAAAGCGCCCCTCTGGCGGCTAACCCACGCGCTTGGAATTCAGGAGGCCCCCATGGCCATTGACGTCGCCACAGTGCGCAAGGTCGCGCGGCTCGCGCGGATCGCCGAACCCGAGGAGCGCCTTGAGGCGCTGGCCCAGGAACTGAACGGCATCATGACGTGGATCGAACAGCTGGCCGAGGTTGACACCGACGGCGTCGAGCCGCTGACCAGCGTGGTCGCCGCCGGCGCCCCGCTGCGCGAGGATGTGGTGACCATGGGCGGCGACGCCTCGGTGATCACTTCCAACGCCCCCAAGTCCGTCAACGGCTTCTTCGTCGTGCCCAAGGTGGTCGAATAATGAGCGCCCTTACGTCCCTGACCCTGAAGGCCGCCATCGATGGCCTGGAAGCGGGTGACTTCACCTCGGTCGAGCTGACCACGGCCCATATCGAAGCCATCGAGGCCGCGCGCGCGCTGAATGCCTTCATCGTCGAAACGCCCGAGCAGGCGCTGTCGATGGCGGCGGCTTCGGACGCCCGTCGCGCCCTGGGCGCGGCCGGTCCGCTGGACGGCGCGCCGCTGGGCGTCAAGGATCTGTTCTGCACCAAGGGCGTCCAGACGACGGCCTGCTCGAACATCCTCAAGGGCTTCATCCCGGAGTACGAGTCGACCGTCACCAGCCAGCTGTGGCGCGACGGCGCCGTGATGCTGGGCAAACTGAACCTGGACCAGTTCGCCATGGGCTCGTCCAACGAGACCAGCGCCTTTGGCCCTGTGACCAACCCCTGGCGCTCGACCGCCAGCAACAAGCCCCTGACCCCGGGCGGCTCGTCGGGCGGCAGCGCCGCCGCCGTGGCCGCCGGCCTGTGTCTGGGCGCCACCGCCACCGACACCGGCGGCTCGATCCGCCAGCCGGCCGCCTTCACCGGCACCGTGGGCATCAAGCCGACCTATGGCCGCTGCTCGCGCTGGGGCGTCGTGGCCTTCGCCAGCTCGCTGGACCAGGCCGGCCCGATCGCCAAGACCGTCGAGGACGCGGCCCTGCTGCTGACCTCGATGTGCGGCCATGACCCCAAGGACTCCACCAGCCTCGACGTGCCGGTGCCCGACTTCACGCAATTTGTCGGCAAGTCGGTCAAGGGCCTGAAGATCGGCATTCCCAGGGAATACCGCGTCGACAACATGCCGGCCGAGATCGACAAGCTGTGGGCCGACGGCATCGCCTGGCTGAAGGAAGCCGGCTGCGAGATCGTCGACATCAGCCTGCCGCACACCAAATACGCCCTGCCGGCCTATTACATCGTGGCCCCGGCCGAAGCCTCGTCGAACCTCGCCCGCTATGACGGCATGCGCTACGGCCTGCGGGCCGAGGGTAGCAACCTCACCGAGGTCTATGAAAATACCCGGGCAGAAGGCTTTGGCGACGAGGTCAAGCGCCGCATCCTGATCGGCACCTATGTGCTGTCGGCCGGCTATTACGACGCCTACTATCTGAAGGCCCTGAAGGTGCGTCGCCGCATCGCCGAGGACTTCGACAACGCCTGGACGAAGTGCGACGCCATCCTGACCCCGACGGCGCCGTCGGCGGCGTTTGGTCTGGGCGAGAACAGCAACGACCCCATCGCCATGTACCTCAACGACGTCTTCACCGTGACGACCAACCTGGCGGGTCTGCCGGGGCTGTCGCTGCCGGCGGGGCTCGACGCCAACGGGCTGCCGCTGGGCCTGCAGATCATCGGCAAGCCGCTCGACGAGGGCACGGTGTTCTCGGTGGCCGGGGCGCTGGAAAAGGCGGCCGGCTTCAACGCCAAGGCCGCCCGCTGGTGGTGATCCCATAGAAAAGGGCGGCTCCGCGAGGAGCCGCCCTTCTTCGTTACGCGAGGCTTACTGGGTTACGCGAGGCTTACTGGGGGGCGACTGGCGTGACCGGAGTCGGAGCCGGGGCGGGGGCCGCGGCCACCGGAGCGGCGATCACGACAGGGGCCGGCTCGGCCGCGACGACCGGGGCGGGCGCGGGCACCGTGGCGCTGACGTTCGACGAGGCCGAACTGGCGTCCGGGGTCGTCGCTGCGGCAGGCGCGGCGCGGCGTGCAGCGCTAGCGCGGGGCGCGGCCCGAACCGGGGCGGGGGCGGCGCGAGCGGCGGGCTCAACGGCGGCCGTTTGCACCGGCTCCGGGGTCGGCATCGCGGCCGGCGCCAGCGGCGGGCTCAGCGGGACCGGATCGGCTATGGCCATCTGAGCCGGCTGTTGCGTCTCGGTCGGGGTCTGGGCCGGATTGGCCATCATCGCCCAGGCAATGGCGCCAGCGGCGACCAACACGACAGGCGCGCCAACCAGCAGCGCCATGTTGTTCGAAGCCTTCTTGACTGGCTTGCGGGCATAGATCGGCGCGGCGGGGAACATGGGCGAAGCATCCGTCGCGGCGGAAACCGGTGCGGACTGGATCGGCGTGCGTTGACGACGCGTGTCAACAGTGTCGATCGAGTGCAGATTCAAGGTCTGACTAAAAGCGGGCATGATGTCCTCCTCAGCTTTATTTCTCGGAGGAGGTAACCGCTCGGCGTCGTGGAGGTTCCGGTGACCCAGGAATGGCGCCGTTTCTGACAAGAAGGCGCCTTAATCGGCTCTGGACCTGCGCCATCGGAAGCCGATCGGGGCGATCGGGCAGGGAAGTCTCACCGCGTGGAGCTTGATGTCTCGCGGTGAAACCCTGCGGCCTAAGGGTTTTCCGCCATGGCGCGGTCGGTGTAAGAGAGGCGCATGACGCAAGATTCCAAAACCATCCAAGGCCGCACCGGCCCCTGGGAAATCGTTCTCGGCCTCGAGATCCACGCCCAGGTCGCCAGCAAGTCCAAGCTGTTCTCCGGCGCCGCCGTGGGCTTTGGGGCTGGGCCGAACGAGCAGGTGAGCCTGGTGGACGCGGCCATGCCCGGCATGCTGCCGGTGCTGAACGGCTTCTGCGTCGAGCAGGCGGTCAAGACGGGTCTGGGCCTCAACGCCAAGATCAATCTGAAGAGCCGCTTCGACCGCAAGAACTACTTCTACCCCGACCTGCCGCAGGGCTATCAGATCAGCCAGTTCGACCAGCCGATCGTCGGCGAGGGCGTCATCACCGTCGAGCACGACGACGGCTCGACCTTCGAGGTGCGCATCGAGCGGCTGCACCTGGAGCAGGACGCCGGCAAGTCGCTGCACGACCAGGATCCGAACGCCACCTATGTCGACCTGAACCGCGCGGGCACGGCGCTGATGGAGATCGTCTCCAAGCCCGACATGCGCACCTCGGCGGAGGCGGCGGCCTATGTGAAGAAGATCCGCACGATTCTCGTCTATCTGGGCACCTGCGATGGCGACATGGAGAAGGGCAACCTTCGCGCCGACGTCAACGTCTCGGTCTGCCGCCCCGGCGACTACGAGAAGTTCCGCGAGACCGGCAGCTTCAGCCACCTGGGCACGCGCTGCGAGATCAAGAACGTCAACTCGTATCGCTACATCCAGCAGGCCATCGAATACGAGGCCCGTCGCCAGATCGAGATCCTCGAAGACGGCGGCAAGATCGATCAGGAGACCCGCCTGTTCGATCCAACCAAGCTCGAGACCCGCTCGATGCGGAGCAAGGAAGAGGCGCACGACTATCGCTACTTCCCAGATCCCGACCTGCTGCCGCTGATCCTCGACGCGGCCTGGGTCAAGAAGATCGAAGAGACCCTGCCGGAACTGCCGGACGCCAAGAAGGCGCGCCTACAGAGCCAGTATGGCCTGTCGGCCTATGACGCCGGCGTGCTGATCATCGAGAGCGACCGCGCCGACTATTTCGAGGCCGCCGCGAAAGGCCGCGACGCCAAGCTGGTCTCCAACTGGGTGACCAACGAACTGCTGTCCAAGCTGTCGGCCAACGGCCACGAGATCGCCGCCTCGCCGCTGCCCTCGTCGGACATCGCCCAGCTGGTCGAGCTGATCGAAAACGGCACCATCTCGTCGAAGATCGCCAAGGAGGTCTTCGAGCACATGTGGGCCGGCGAGGGGCGTCCGTCCGAGATCGTCGAGAAGCGCGGCCTCGTGCAGATCAACGACACCGGCGCCATCGAGGCGGCCATCGACGCGCTGATCGCGGCCAATCCCGACAAGGCCTCGGCCGTGAAGGAAAAGCCCCAGGCCATCGGCTGGTTCGTCGGCCAGGTGATGAAGGAGACGGGCGGCAAGGCCAATCCGGCCACGGTCAACGACCTGCTGAAGTCCAAGCTCGGCCTCTAGTCAAGGAAAGCGCCCCGGAGGTTCGCCTCCGGAGCGCTCATCCATCGAGGCGGCCTAGTGGCCGTTGGTCATGACGTCGAAGATCAACCCTGTGGCGATGGCCGCGAGAACGTAGTCATTGCCGGTCCGATACCAGTAGTAGCCGCGGGGCGGGGCGCGCAGGCGATAGCGATGATAGTCGTGCACGACATAGCCGCCGCCCCGATAGTGCGGCGGCAGATAGGCGCCGCGGCGCCAGGCGACATAGCCGGGGCGATAGCCCGGACGACCGTAATAGTGTGACGGCGGGGCCCCATAGTGGAAGCGGTCGCCGTAGTAATAGCCGTTGTGCCGACCACGATCCCAGCGGTCTTCCCGCCGGTCCCAACGATCCTCGCGGCGGTCCCAGCGGCCGCCGTCATGACGGGCGTCGCGCCTGTCTTCCCTGCGGTCCCAGCGATCTTCCCGTCGGTCCCAGCGACCATGGTCCTGGGCGGACGCATCGCTGGCCATGGCGGCCATGGGGCCAGCCACCGAAGCGACGGCGGCGATAGTGAGCAACAGACGTTTCATCTCGTCCACTCCTTCTGGTCAGGCGGGTTTCACGCCGCCAAGTCCCTCGACCCTGGAAGCCAATCTCGCCACGGTCGGCTGAACCGCGCCTGAATGGCGCTGTCAGACGAAGGCGCTGTTTCCGTCGGGTCTCTCCCGGCGGAAGGCTTACTGGCCATCAGTCCCAACAACCGGATGCCAGCCATCGTTGATCCCGACGGGCCCGACGGCCAGCTAATCTGGGCCTTCGAATCCGGGACAATGTTGCAGTACCGCGTCCGTAAGACTGGTCAGTTCTACGGCGAGACCGAGCGGCGTCGCGTCAACATCGATCAGTGGGTGATTTGGCAGATGCGCGGGCTGGGCCTCATGGTCGGCCAGACGCACCATTTTCGCCAGGTACGCACCGGCCATCATCAGCGACACGCGCCAGATCGCCCATGCCGCGGTGGGCTAAACCAACGAGACCAATCGGCTCTGGTGGGCTCGACACGCAACTGGCGGGGCAAGATTTTATCTGCGGCCAATTGTCCATCGCCGATTTCGCCAGCTGGCCTTGGGTTGTGCCCGGCAAAAACCAGGGCATCGTCCTGCAAGACTTCCCGAACCTGAAAGCATGGCTTGAAAAGGTCGTAGCCATCGAAAACCTGCAAGAAGGCTTCAAACCAGGGGCGGAACTGCGGTTTTTGGGACTTCAGGCCTGGGTGAAAGCGGCGGAAGAGGCTCCAAGGATGCTCTTCGGATAGCGAGCGCGTTAACTCGCTGTATACAGGCGTTTACGCTGAGTAATATCCCTGAAGATTCCATGTATTCGCGCCTGAATTCATGATGTTCCGGCGCTTAACTATATATTCAGCGGCGGTGGACTTTTCTGCTTCCAGGCCTGCAATCCGACAGAACGTTGGAGGGGCCTGGAAGAGGAGATGAAGCCATGATGATGAGCATCGAACCCCCGGCCGCCCACGTGCTGCCGCTGCCGACCCCCGAGTCCTCCGGCGACGAACTGTTTCGCATGGGCCTGCTGTATTCCACCGGTCAGGGCGGCGCCCCCGTCGACTATGTCTCGGCGCACATGCTGTTCAACCTGGCCGCCATGCGCGGATCGGTCGAGGCCAAGGTCTATCGCAAGGAGCTGTCGCAGGAGATGGCCAGCGAAGACGTCGCCGAAGCCCAACGCGCCGCGCGCGAATGGCTGGCCCACGGCTGAATCCGGTTTTCCGGATTCAGCGACCCGCCAACGCTCGGCTCCAGCCTATTGGCCGACGCCGTTGACCGCGTAGCTGAAGCTGACGGGCAGCAGGTCGCGGAAATACTGCTGCATGAACAGCCCCGTCTCCGCCGCGCCGCTGCGCGGCACATAGACGATGTCGAACCGGCGAAGCGGGATCAGGTCCACGCCGCCGCCGGGATTGGTCATGCCCCTCAGAAGATCGGCCGTGCGCAGCATGGCGCGACCATCGGGGCCGCGACGAATGATCACGACCTGACTGCGCTTGGACGAGGCCTTGAAGCCCCCGGCCTGGATGACGGCGCGCAGCGCATCCACATCGCCGGGCATGTCGTAGACGCCCGGATTGCCGACCTCGCCGCCGACGAACACCTTCAAGGGCGTGGTGGCCTTGACCGACACTTGAACCTGCGGGCGCAGCAACTGGCTGCCATAGGCCTCGGTGATCGCGTCCTCCAGTTCATATATCGTGCGATCAGCCGCCATGACCGGGCCCAGCAGGGGCAGTACGATCCGCCCATCCGGCTGGACGATCGCCGACTTGTTCAACTCGGTAGCCGACGCGACGCTGACTTCGATCTCGTCGCCCGGATAGAAGCGATAAGAGGGTTCCTGCTCCGTCCAGTCGGCATAGCCGATGTTGGGAAAGTTCGCTGTTGGGCGAGGGGCGGGGGTCAGGGGCTCGCCGTCCACATGGCCGCAGGCGGTGATGCCGCTGCCCAGGAGCATGATGGCAAATGCCGTGGAGAGATGCGTGCGCGCTTGCATGCGGCAAGTCTTAACAGGAATGGGTAACGAAGCCTTAAGGGCGGGCGGACCAGTTTGAAGTCGAGAGTGAGCCCTTCGGATTCGTATGTCGACGACGAGCGCCTGGACCAGCGTGCCGCATGATCCCCCGTCGCAACGCGACTGGGCGACGCGCGCGCGCTATGCGCCGACCGACTTCATCACCCTGTTGTGGCGCGAACGCTTCCTGATGCTGGGCGTGTTTCTGATCATTGTGGTGCTTGGCTTTGGGTTTTCGACGACCCTGAAGAAGAACTACACCGCTGAATCCAGCCTCTTTGTTCGGCTTGGGCAGGAATATGTCTACGAACCTCGGGCTGGCGACGCCGGTCGGGGAGCGGTGCCGGATGTCGATCAGGTTATCCAGTCGGAAGCCGAGATCCTGGGCAGTGGCGAGCTGCGGGAGCGGGTGATCCGCAAGATTGGCTTCGCCAATGTGTTTCCGTCTCAGGCCGCCAAATACGCGGGAGCGACGCCGGAGGCTAAGCGCAAGCTGATCGCCCTGGGCCGCGACACCATCGGGCGCAATCTGAAGATCGAGACCGCGCCGGACAATTCGATCATCCGTCTGTCTTATCAGAACGAACACCCCGAGATGGCCGAGAAGGTCCTCAACACCCTGCTTGAGGAATACCTGACCTATCGCCGGGGCTTGCTGATCGGCGGCGACGATCGCGTGCTGCAGAGGCAGAAGGATATCTTCGAGCAAAAGCTTGAGGAGACCGACACCAGCTATCAGTCGTTCCTCACCACCAACGACATCGGCGACTTCACCTCGCAGAAGACGACGTTGACCCAACTGCAAACCCAGGTCGAGCAGCAGAAATATTCCATTGAGGCCCAGCTTCAGGATCGCGTCGCCCGCCTGGCTTCGGTCGAAGCCGAGCTGGCGCGTACGCCGGCCGAGACCGTGCTCTATCGCGACTCCGACACTTCGGCGGCCGCCAAGCTCAATCAACTCAAGCTGGATCGCGAGGGCCTGTTGTCTCGCTACCGGCCTGACGCCAGTCCGGTCCGCGATATCGACGCCCAGATTGCTCAGCTTGAGAGGGGGATCGCCGCTGGTCGCACGGCCGGCGAGGGCGCACGGCGCAGCGGTCCCAACCCAATCTGGCAAACTCTCCAGACCTCGCGCAACGATCTTTCCGCCGAAGTGGCCGCGCTGCGCGAGTCTCAGGCGACGGCCGTTCAGCAGGTCGCCGATGTCAACCAGCGCCTGCTGCGGCTGGCCGAGCTGGAGCCGCGGTTCAATCAGCTGACCCGCGATCGCGATGTGCTGACGTCGAACGTTCGAGACTTTACCGTCAAGGAACAGCAGGACGAGGCCCAGCGTAGGATGTCGTCGGAAAGCAGCGACAATATCCGCATCGTTCAGCGCGCGGTCGCGCCTTCGCAGGGCAAGAGCCTGAAGAAGCCCATCCTGGCCCTGACCATCATGTTCGCCGCTTTCACAGCGCTTTGCGCGGGTCTGGTGCGGATGTTCCTGCGCCCCGGCCTGCAGACCCCGGCCTCGGCCGCGCGGACCCTGAACCTGCCTGTGCTCGCCACCGCTGGCTACAAGCGCGCGGCCTAGGCACAGAGCCCTTTTTGGTGAGTGCTTTGGTCGCCTTTCGCGCGCCAGGGGAATGAAGCTAGTTTGTAGATCCTGGACGCGCGGCGATTCGACGGATGGTGGATTTGAACGCCGAGATGGCGGAGTTGTGGAGCTCACTGGGCGCGCCAGCGCCTGGGCGCCCGCACGTCATCCAGGTGGTCGCCGCCCGGAGAGGTGAGGGGACCTCCACAGTCGCTCGCGAACTGGCCCGCTTTGCCGCCATGCGCGCCGGTCGCAAGACCTGGTTGGTCGACATGGACCTGGCGACCTCTTCGCAGTTCCAGACCATAGCCATGAATCCAGAACGCTTTGGAATCTTGGGACCCGCCGTCGCCGCGTCCCCCGACGGCTCGGCCTTCTTCACGGTGCAGCCGCCAGCGCCGCGCGCCGATGGCGGCGTCTGGCCGGACGCCAAGTATCTGGCCGCTCATAGCGTTGGCGGGTCGCGCCTCTGGGTCACGCGCTTCAATCGCGATGCTCTGCGGGGGCGCCAGAAGGTCCACATTATCCCCGGCGCCGAATACTGGCAGGCTCTGCGTCGCCATGCCGAGATTATCGTCGTCGACAGTCCGTCGACAGATCGCTCCCAGGCAGCCCTGACCGTGGCCCAGCATATGGATCAGACGGTCATGGTGGTCTCGGCCCAGCAGCCCGACGTGAAGCCGCCCGCCCAATTGCGCGACGCCCTGGCGACGGCTGGCGGCCGCTGCGCCGGCGTTTTCTTCAACCAGGTTTCGGTCGAGCCGCCGGCGTTCCTGCGGGCGATCCTCCCGTGACGCCGTCGGGGAGGGCGCCGCTCCTCCTGCCCCAGATCGCGATCTTCTGCGCCTCCGTCGCCATGCTGTTGATCTACAGCGGCGGCTGGGAACTGCCGCTGTTTGGCGAGAACGCCGGCGCGTCGGCCGGCGGCATCATGCGTGTCGCCTATCTGCCAGCCTATGCCGCCGGGTTTCTGCTGATCGCCCTCAACCCGGTGAACATGATCCGCGTGCTGATGCGTCAGCCCCTGCTGATCGTACTGATGCTGATCGTGATCGGCTCGACCATGTGGTCCATCGCCCCCGACGTGACCACGCGCCGGTCCTTCGCGGTCACCTGCACGACCCTGGGCGGGCTGGCCCTGGCCGCGCGCTACAAGTGGGCGCAACTGGCCGAGGTGGTGGGGGCCGCCTTCATCGTACTGATCGTCGCCAGTTTCGCCGTCTGTCTGGCCGTGCCGTCGATCGGTGTGATGACCGAGCTCTTTCCCGGCGCCTGGCGAGGACTCTGGATGGAGAAGAACGCCCTCGGCGGTCTGATGGCTCTGGGCTTCTGCCTGCTGTCGGCCGCGGCGCTTCTGAATCCCCAGCGGGCCAAGCTCTGGTGGCCCTTCGCGGGCCTGGCGCTGGTGCTGGTGCTGATGTCGACCTCCAAGACGTCCCTGGCCTCCCTGATGGTCGGCGGTGCGGCCCTGGTCTTCGTGCTGATCGCTCGTCGCAGCCCGGCGGCCGGCGCCGCGATCACCTGGACGGGCGTCACGGGCGTGGTTCTGCTGGGCGGCTTTGTGCTGGTCGCCTCGGATGTTTTCTTCGCTCTGCTCGGCAAGGACGCCACCCTGACCGGTCGCACGGAGATCTGGAGCGCCGCCATGCGCCAGATCGAACAGCGGCCCTGGACCGGCTATGGCTATGCCGCGGTCTGGGACAACAAGTCCGGCTGGGGTCCATTCGCTTGGATTACCAAGGACGCCGGCTTCCAGGCGCACCACGCGCACAATTCCTGGATCGAGCAGTGGCTGGGCCTGGGTATTATCGGCCTGGCGGCATGGGGACTGTTCTATCTTCAGACCCTGACCCTGGCGATCATCGCGGTGTTCCGCGAACGCGGAGCGTTGCTCGCCTTTCCCTTCCTGGTCGTCTACACGCTGGTATCGCTGACCGAGAGCATCGCGGTGGTCTACAATGACTTCCGCTGGGCTCTTTTCGTGGCCTTCGCCGCCAAACTGGCCTTCTCGGATCGGGAACAGGCGCGCGGTTAACCGCTTCGCCGAACGAAGTTTTTAACTGCCTTGGCCTAGACCTAGCTCTGCTGACCATCAAGCGTCGCAGAAGGCGGAGCCATCTTCAGTGAAACCGGCGGCACTTCAGGCTGATCCAGACGAACTCGCGCGCGCTTTTTCGCCGGCGTCGGGCGACAGAAAGCCGCGCATGAGCCTTGCGCGGATCGCGGTCATCCTCAGCTTCCTGGCCTATGTCGCCGCGATGGGCGCCGCCTGGTGGGCGTTGCTGCAGGTGGTTCCGACCCACGTCTCCTTCACGGTGCTGGGCCGCACGCTCGACACGGAGTCGGCGCACGAACACATCAATAACGCCGCTTTGGTCTTTCTGTTGTTGCCATCGGTCCTGTGGATCGAAGCCGTGGTCGTCGGTTGGTCGAGAAGCTCGGCCCGCCAGCTTCTATTTTCACCAACCGCGTCGCTGAAGACCGATCTCGCCTGCTTTTTTCTGGGTCAGGCTCACATCCTCGATATCTTTGGCCGCATCATGATGCTCGGCGCCTCGATGATCTCAGGGGCCTGGATCCACGATTGGCTGAAGACCACCACGGGCCTGGCCATCGGCCCAGCGCCGTTGCCGCTTCTGCTGCAGGTGGTGTTCTACTTTATGGTCTACACCTTCTTCGACTACTGGACCCATCGTCTGGATCACAGTCGGCTGTTCTGGCCGCTGCACCGCTATCACCACGCGGCCTCGGACTTCGGCGTCATCACGGCCGGGCGCCAGCATCCGGCGGCCTTCACGGGTCTCTTCGTGGTCAATCTGCCCATGGCCATTCTGGGCGCGCCAGCCGACGTGATGATCTATGTCAACGTGCTGGTGGTCGGGATCGGCTTCCTGATCCACTCGAAGATCGACGCGAACTGGGGCTGGGTCGGGCGCTACGTGATCCAGTCACCCAACCACCACCGCCTGCACCACAAGCTGGACATGAGCCACCCGACAGGCCACTTCGCCGTCGCGCCCATCTGGGACCGGCTGTTTGGAACCTGGTACGGCGACGCCGACGCCTCGATCCCGATCGGGGTCGATACGCCGTACAGCCATGGCCTGTTCGTGCCGCGCGACATGCTGCGCGACTACTGGCACTTCTGGATCGGCCTTTTCGGCCGCCGCAACGACGGGCCGGACTCGGACCTAAAGCTGTTTTCGAAGCGGAAGGCCGCGTAGCGGCTAGAGCCCGATCCGCCGAGCCCCTTCGGCGACGGTGACCACGTCGAAGCCGGCGTTCATCGCGCCATCGACCAACCGCTCCAGGGCCTTCGTCGAGCAACCCCACTGCGACGGGGTCTCCGAGACATCGTGGGTATAGAGGATCAGCCACGCCCTGCGGGCATGGGCGCGGTCCAGCCACTTCAGGGCCACGGCCTCACCGTCTTCGCCCTCGATCCCGACGGCGGGCGCCTGGTTAAGGTCCGCGCCATTGGCGATCAGGCCGTGATGCAGAGCGCGTACGGTCTTGAACCGCTCGGCCAGGAGTGTCTTGGCGGCCGAACCGACATCGCCATACGGATAGGCGAAGCTGACCGGAGCGCCGGCGCCCCAGGATTTCAGCGCCGCGGCGTTCTGGTCGATGTCGGCAAGGGTGGTTTCCCGCGAGGATTGACCGCAATCCAGGTGCGAGAAGGTGTGACAGCCGATCTCGTGGCCGGCGGCGTGCAGGCGCGCGGCGTCTTCTCCGGTGGCGAAGCGGCCCATGGGCCCGTCTCGACCCGTGAGGCCCGCGGCGAAATAATAGGTGCCCCGCAGACCGCGCGCTTCCAGAACCTTGGCTCCGGCCTCGCAGGCGGTGGCGGGCGCGTCGTCGAAGCTGAACGACACCATCGGCCGCTCCAGCTTCACGCGGGCCGGCCGGCGATGGGCCAGACGGATCAGGCGGCGACGCAGCTTTCCCTTCAGGGTGCGGTCGGGTTCATAGGCGTCGACCTTGTCGTGGGAGACTTGCATCAGACGGCCTCGCAATAGAGGGCGGCGCGATAGAGCCGCATGGCGAAGGCGCGCATGGGCGTGGGCGCCGCCTCGTTCAGGGCGAAGGTTTTCAGCATGGGCCGCCAGATGTCGCGGCCGGGGAGCGACTTCAGCGCCCGGGCAACCTTGTAGCTGGGATAGCCGCTGACGATGTCGCGGTGGGCGCTGACGACGCGCGCGAAGTTCGACGCCGATTGCTCATACTTGGCGGCCATGGCCGGGGCGGTGTCGAGGCCAAGGTGGCTCGCCGAATTGTCGATGTGCAGGATCGGGTGTTGCCGGCCCACGCGCATGGCCCACTCGACATCCTCCCAGCCCCATCCGGTGAAGCCCTCATCGAATTCAACGGCCTGGAACACGTCGCGACGAACCAGAAGATTGGAGGTGAAGACGTGCTTCTCGGGCGATTTGGCGCGCTCGGGCGCCGGTGTGCAATCGCTCTTCAGCGCCATCGCCCGATGCAGGGCGTGCTCTGGTCGCAGGGGAGTCTGCTCCAGGGTGAACCCGCCAAAGGCGATGGGCATGTTCTCGCCTTCGGCCAGGGCCGCCCAGCGGGCCAGAAAGTTCTCGGGATCTGGCAGCATGTCGCTGTCCAGGAACAGGAAATGATCGGCGCGCGCGTGGCTGGCCAGGCGATTGCGGCCCTTGGCGCGCCCCTCGTTTGAGGCCAGCCGAATGAATCTCGCGGGCAGACGCAGGCGCTCGATCCGGCCGGCTATGCGCTTGGCCAGAGCCTCGTCGCCGCTGCCGTCATCCAGCACGATGATCTCGGCGCGAGCCATGGGATCGTCCAGCGCCTTGAGCAGGGCTGATGGGTCATCGCGGAAGGTCGGGATCAGCACGGACAGTCGTGGAGCGGCGTTTGCCCACAGGGCATTGTCGACGATGATCTCGTTGGTCGATGAGGTCATGCAGGACGCGCCTTTCGCCGGGCAAGACCAGACAGCTTGCCGCGCAGACCATCTACATTGAGTCCCAGCACCACGCCGCCGTAGACGGCGACGCCAACGGAAGCTTTCAGAACTAGTTCAAGAATTCCGCCAGGCGAAGGCAGGATCAACACGGCGGCGGCCATCAGCAGGCAGGCCCCCCCGGTCTTTGCCAGGGTGTCCCAAGGGATTGGCAGGCGCTGGGCGCTATGGCCCAGAGCCCACGCCGCGGCGGCGCCGACGCCATAGCTGGCGGTTGTCGCCCACAGCGCGCCATCCAGTCCGAACCTGGGGATTAGCAGCAGGTTCAGGATCAGGTTCGCCAGGGCGGGGATAGCCATGGCCGCGATCAGCATAGGCGTGCGTCGACCCAGAGTGAACGCCTGCAGCAGATAGTAGGTTGTGACACCCGACAGCCATCCGCTGGCCGCGATCCATGGCACCACCTGAATCGCGCCGCCCCGCAGGGACTCGCCGACCATAAGTTCGACCAAAGGGGGGGCGACCAGGGCCAGACCAACAGCGGCCGGGAGGGTCAACAGGATCATGAACGAGGCCTGTTCGCGGGCGGCGCTCTTGAGCGCCGCTACGCCGCCGCGCTCCAGCGCCGAGACCAGCGCCGGTCCGCCCGCCATGCCCAGCCATATGAAGACGACGTCCAGGGTGCGGCTGCCAAGCGAATAGCCGGCGTGATAGACGCCCACCGTGGCTTCGCCCAGATACGCCGCCAGCAGGAAGCGGTCAGTGGTTGAAAGCACTAGCGCCAGGATCAGCGACAGCGCCACCGGTACGCCATAGGTCGCGTAGTCGCGGGCCATGGCGCGGTCAAAATGGCCGCCGCGCATGCGTCCAAGGTCGGTCGGCAGCACGAACACCAGACACAGGAGCGAGATCGCGCCCATGCCCAGCAATGGAGCCGCGCCGCCGAGGCCGGCCAGGGCCAGGATCAGCCCCAGGGCGAATCCGCCGACGGTCTGGACGATATCGAGCAGGGCGGCGCTCGACACTTCACCGGCCGCTCTCCGGCGTTCCTGGGACAGCTTGGTCAGGCTCTTGACGACCACTGCGGCGAAAGCCGCCGCCAACGCCACCTTCATGGGCGCGTCGAGGGGCAGAACATACAGAACAATGCCGGCAATCACTGGCGTCGCCAAGGCGCAGGCGCCCCACAGCCGATAGAGCGTGGCGAAGTGGTCCGGCAGCCGGCCGTCCTCCGCGCGGGCCGCGAAGAAGCGCGCCATGGCCGCTTCCGACCAGGTCAGCAAGACGGTCTGGGTCAGGCTCAGGGCGGAGAAGGCCAGGGCGTAGGCGCCGTATTGCTCGGGCGTCAGAACCCGTGTGAACAGAACGATGGTCAGCAGACCGATCACGCCCTGAGCGACATTGACCGGCAGATAGCCGAGGACGCCGCGCCAGAACACCGTCGACCTCAGCGCACCGCCGACCGATCCCCAAGCAGGCAGGGGATGGTCATGACGATGATGTAGAGGTCCAGCCAGAACGACTGCCGTTCAATATAGTCGATGTCCAGGGCGACGCGCTCGCGCACCAGTTCGGGCGTATCCACCGGGCCGCGCGACCCGTTGATCGCCGCCCACCCGGTGACGCCCGGCTTCATGCGATGGCGGTGGGCATATTGCTCGACCAGCTTCGATGACTCGACGTCGCCGGTCTTCATGCCGACGGCATGAGGGCGGGGGCCGACGATCGACATCTCGCCGCGCAGCACGTTGAACAGCTGTGGCAACTCGTCGAGACTGGTCTTGCGAATGAATTTGCCAACCTTGGTGACCCGGTCGTCATTGGCGCTGATCTGGCGCGCAGCGCGAGCGTCCGCCATTTCGTGACGCATCGAGCGGAACTTCCAGACGAGGATTTCTTCGTTGTTGAAGCCATGGCGACGCTGACGGAAGAAGATCGGGCCGGGGCTGTCGAGGCGCACGGCGACCGCGACAATGGCCATGACCGGGGCGGCGGCGATCAGGCCGCCAATGCCGACGACAAGGTCCTGGAGGCGCTTGATCAGCGCCTTGCGGGCATTGGCCGGTGCGCTGGACAGGTCGGCCAGCGCCGCGTCCGCGATGCGGGAGATCGCCGCGTCGCTGTCGGCGGCGCGGCCGACATCAACGAACAGGCTGATCGGATTGGGAAGCACGCCCAGCTTGTCGACCAGCTGCCGTACGCGATCCTGTGCTGTCGAAGTCACCGTGATCACCACGCGGTCGACATAGGGCATGACACGGTGGTCGATCAGCGCCGAGGTATCGCCGAGCACTGGCACGCCCAGCAGATTCTCGGGGGCTCGGTCCAGGCGGTCGTCGAAGATCCCCAGCACATTGACATCACCCGTCCGGAGGGCGGCCTCGATCAGGTGCTGTGCGTTGGCTGTGGCGCCGACCACGACGATGTTGGGGGTCAGCCGCCCTTGGCGCCGGCCTCGGGCGATAAGATTCCACCACACCGTGTGAAGGCCCATCAGCACGGGCGCCAGGCCCATGAAGGCCAGGACCGGAAAGGACGTGGTGGTTTGCTGGGCCGGCCAGACCGAGTTCACGGCCAGAACAATGGTGGATGAGGCCCCGAACGCGGCCGCAACACGCAACAGGTGGCGGAGCAGGGGCTCTCGGCGCGCGAAGACATAGGCGTCGAGCGCGCGGAGCGACAGGAGCAGCACGACAAGGCCCGCTGTGAGGGCCGCGCCAGCGTTCACGGCGAGCAGGCCGGCTCCCGAGCGTTGGGACTGAGCCGCGAAAATGGCGACGCAGAACCCGGTGGCCGCCAGTGCGTCGACGCCGCGAAAGGCGCGCGCAAGGGCGCGGGCCTCTACGCGGGCGCGAGCCGGCACCAACTGTTCAGGGCGGAAAGGTCCTCGCCGCGCGCCGGACGGCGAGCGTCGCGCTGATCGGTCGCGCGCCGGCGTCTGGGCGGCTTTCCCTTCGGACGCGGAATCCAGGTTCGCGACCTTCGGGGCCTGGGGATCACGTGTGATGACGGGCGACATGGGACTCTGAACCGGTAAAACAGCGTTCAGGCTAGCGTCGCCGTCTGAGCTTCACGTTAACGCACCGATTTCCTTCGACGCCTGATTGTCATGTCGCCGCGAACAGGCTATCCAGCCGCTCCTCTCAGGAGGAGACGTGGCCGAGAGGCTGAAGGCACCGCTTTGCTAAAGCGGCATACCCCAAAAGGGTATCGAGGGTTCGAATCCCTCCGTCTCCGCCACCACCCGTTTCCACGGGCGTCCAGCACCATCCGGCCTTGGCTGGGAAGGTGCTGTAATGTCACGACTTTCTCGCGATTTTGTGTCTGGACGCGTCCAGCCAAATCCACTCTCGTTGCGTGCGACGATGGGGGTGATTGTGGGGGTGATCCCCGCGTGGGTGAAAGTGTGGGTGTGTGATGGCCCGACTCTATGACCGGCTTTCGGCGCTGACCGTGCGACATCTGGAGGCCGCGGGACGCTATCCTGACGGCGGCGGTCTCTATCTTCAGGTGACGCCCACCGGCGGCAAGTCCTGGATTTTTCGCTATCGCCACGAGGGGCGCGAGCGTCAGATGGGTCTGGGGCCGCTGGAGTTTGTTTCTTTGGCCGAGGCTCGCGAGTTGGCGCGCGAAGCACGCCGGCAAAGATACCTGGGGCAGGATCCGCTGGGCGACAAGCACGCCTTGCTCAAGCAGCAGGCGGCCGAGCGACGCAAGGGGATGGTCTTCAGGGAAGCGATGGCCGCCTATATCGAGACCAACAAGGCCGCCTGGCGAAATGAAAAGCACGTCCAGCAGTGGCGAAACACACTTGAGGCCTACGCCGCGCCGCGCATGGGCCACAAGGCGCTTGCCGATATCGACACGAGCGACGTTCTGGCCGCTGTGCAGCCCATCTGGCTAACCAAGCCAGAGACCGCCAGTCGCCTGCGTGGTCGCATCGAGACCATCCTCAACTGGGGCGCGGCGCAGGGGCTTCGCGCGGGTGAGAACCCCGCGCGCTGGAAAGGGCACCTGGAGATGATCCTTCCGGCCAAGTCCAAGGTCCGAAAGGTCAAGCATCACGCGGCGCTGGCCTTCGAGGACCTTCCCCAGTTCATGGCGAGCCTGAAGACCCAATCGGGCGTCGGAGTTCAGGCCTTGCGGTTTACGATTCTGACCGCCGCTCGAACCGGGGAGGTGCTTGGCGCTGACTGGAATGAGATCGATCTGGATCGGAAGGTCTGGACCGTACCGGCCTCCCGGATGAAGGCCGGCAGGGAGCATCGCGTGCCGCTCAGCGACGCCGCGCTCGAAATCCTGGAGCAGCAACGCCTATCCTGGTTCGAGGTCGAAGGCCGTCGCCATAGAAAGACAGCGTCGCAAGGCGAGGGGCCTGTCGGGCCGGTGTTCGTTGGTCTGCTGGCGGGCAGGGGGCTCAGCAACATGGCTATGCTGTCGGTCCTGCGCCGCATGGGCAGAGGCGACCTGACCAGCCACGGGTTCCGAAGCACGTTCCGGGACTGGGCGGCGGAGAAGTCCAGCTATCCTGGCGAACTGGTCGAAATGGCCTTGGCCCACACCATCGCCAACAAGGTCGAGGCCGCCTATCGGCGGGGGGATCTCTACGATAAGCGCCGGGGACTCATGGAGGATTGGGCCAAGGCAAGTGGTTGCTGACTCTGCACTAGGCTTGGAGCTTAGGCTTTGTAGCGCGGGGTCTTCGGGCTGGATTGCCGGTTGGAAGCAGGGTCAGCCCCACCCAGCCTTAGGTGAGGCGGCCATCCAAAGGCAGACGGATTTTAAGTCCGGCGCGTCTACCATTCCGCCATGTCCCCGCAGCCCGTGGCGTAAGGGTTTTCGGCCTTAATCACAAGGCGTTTGCGGAATGTGGGAATGGGAACGATCAGAAAACGTCAGGAGGCCCCTGGAACGGGCTGGACACAAAATCGACCACAGTATGTTCCCCTTTTGGTCTCGCGCGCCGATTTTTCCTGCGCTTCTTGTCGGGCTCAAGGATGGGGCTCTACACACGCCAAGTATCAGGATGTCCTGATCTACGAGCGCACCCGCGGCGAGGGCCACGCCCAACCATCTCTCGAAATCACGCTATTAATGCTCAAGATCGCCAACCGGGAAGAAAGCGCGAGCGTTCGTATCGGACCCGATCCAGACGACATCGAGGCCCGCCGATCGCCTTCCGGCTGCCCGACGATCGTCTGATCCCCTGGGGCGCGCCTTCGCCCGGCCCGTGGGCCAACAAGAAGGGCGAGGCGGCGACGACCGAGCTGGAGGCCTGGCTCATCACCATGTTCAAGCCCGAGCACAAAGACACGCTGACTTGAATTGAACTGCGACGGCGGGCCATGATGAAGCGGCCCAGGGGCTCGCCCCACCAGATCGTTTGCGCCCTCGTGAGATCGATCGCGGATTACATTCGCCGGGTGACGAGAAGGGCCGCGGCGGTGGTCGCCTGGACGGTCCTGACCGCACTCAGCGTCGTGACGGGGGCCAGGTCCGCGACCTGACCGTCCAGCACCTGAACCACGCCGGCGGGCAGGTCGACGCTCTCGCCGGCCTTCAGGGTCCATTGCTCGACCTTCACCGTCGCGGTGGTAGTCAGCAGCTTGCGCGGCGTATTGCCCCGATCCCGGCCGCTGGCGATCGAACGGCCGTCGCGCTTCAGGCCGTCGACCAGGGTCTTGACCGCCTGGCTGGCGTCGCGATGGCAGACGAGGATGGCGTCCGGCTCGGCCACGACGACGATGTCCTTCAGGCCGATCACCCCGACGAACGGCCCGGTCGAACGGGCCAGCACGCGCTCGCAGTCGATCAGGGTCACGTCGCCTGACACGGCGTTTGCAGAGCCATCCTTGGGGAAGGCGTCCCAGATGGCGTCCCAGGCGCCCAGGTCCGACCACGAGAAAGCGGCGGGGACCACGGCGGCCTTCTTCGTCCGCTCCATCACCGCATAGTCGAGCGAGATCTTCGCGGCCCCGGCGAAGGCGGCCTTGTCCAGGCGGGCCACACTGTCAGTGATGGTCAGGGCGCTGATACAGGCGCGGGCGGCGGCCGAGACGGTGGGCTCGAAGGCGTCGAGCTCGCCCAGCAGCATGTCGGCCTTGAAGGCGAAGTTGCCGCTGTTCCACAGAT
>CAYRTE010000067.1:0-20482 GCA_964427205.1 uncultured Caulobacter sp. | reverse complement strand
GGCGTCGGCGACCGTGTAGCCTTCGAAATCGTCCTTCACCGTCGCGGTCTGCATGGTGCGCGACATGTAGTTCTGCACCTGCAGGCGCAGGGCCCACTTGCCGGCCTGATAGTCGGCGGCCAGGTTCAGACGGTCGGGCGAAATGTTGGCGCCGTCGAGGTCGGTGTCGACCTTACCGTCTCGGTTGGTGTCGGTCTGGCCGCGCAGGCGGGCGTAACCGGTCGAGACCTCCAGGCCGGGCACGGGCGTGCGGGCCTTCACGTTGACCTCCAGGCCCTCGATGGCCACGCCCTGGCGCTGGACGTCGAAGATGCCGTCGGCGTTGCGGACCAGGAACTGGCCCAGCTTCGACTTGGACCAGAAATAGGAGACGCTGGCGTCGAAGGGGCCGCGCTTGAACTCGGCGCCGATCTCGCGGTTGTTGGACACGATGGGCTCGATCGCCAGGTAGGTGTCGACGTCCTGATTGGGGATGTTGATGCCGCGCAGGATACGCCCCACGTCAGGCACGGTGTAGCCCTCTGCATAGCTGGCATAGGCGCGCAGGCCCCTGGCCGGCTCGAACACGACGCCCCCGTTGACCAACGTGGCCTTGAACTCGGGATCGCCGCCGCCGACCTGACGCGAGCCGTAGGAGGCCAGGGTGGTGAAGTCGTCGACCTTCAGCTTGACGTTCTCGAAGCGCACGCCGCCGGCCAGGCGCAGCTTGCCATCCACAAGTGCGTAGTTGCCCTGGAAGAAGGGAGCGATGCTCTCGAACTTGGTCGGCGGCACCCAGGCGCGGCCCGTGGCGGTCAGCAGTTGGGCTGTGGTGTCGGTCAGGGCGTCCAGACCCGCAGTGGCGACCAGGCCCTCGATCCCCGGCACGGCGCGCTCATAGCTCATCCGCGCGCCCAACTTGCGCGAACGGTTGGCGGACTGGTCGAACAGCGTGCCGATGGGCGCGATACGCGCATCCTGGAAGGTGGCGCTGATGTCGCCGCCGAAGGTGTCGCGCGTGCGGTTGAAGAACAGCTGGGCGTTCAGCACACCGCCAGCGAGATCGTCATTGACCAAGGACGCCGAGATCGACTCGACGCGGTTGGCCGCCGGATCGCCCGGGACCACGCCGCGGACGGCGGTTGTCGGCAGGCGGATGGCGCTGTTGCCATCCGTCGGAAGGGTCGCAGCAGCCGGCGTGCGGCCAGCGACCGTGGCGGTCACGTAGTCGCCGTCGCCCTTCAGCTCGAAGCGGCTGCCAACCACGTCCAGGCGAGTGCTGGGGCTGAGTTGCCAGCCGAGGCGGCCAAACAGCGACAGGGTCTTGGAATCCTGGACATCACCCTGGGCGGTATCCATGCCGATGCGTCGGCCGGCGCCATCATAGAAGGCGCCCCGGGTCTCATAGGCGACGCCGGCGGTGGCGTCGAACGCGCCACCCCGCCAGCCGACCAGGCCTGCGACCTTGCCGCCCATGGAGTCGCCGAGCTTGTTGCCGCCGCTGGCCTGGATCAGGGCGCGACCCGAGACGCCGTCCTGCTTGGGCGGTCCCGCCGTCACCTGGTTCACCACGCCGCCGGTGGCGCCGATGCCCTGCAGGGCGTTGGAGCCGTAGATCAGTTCCACGCGGTCGATGAAGAACGGGTCGATCGTGTAGCCGTCGCGCGATCCGTCGCGGACCGGAGTCGACTGTGGGATGCCGTTGATGGCGTAAAGCGGTGAGCGGCCGCGCAGGCTCTCGCCCGCGCCCGACAGCTTCTGGCGCGTCGGCGAGAAAGACGGCGACAGGGTCGAGACAGCGTCGATGATCGAGCCGCTGATCGCCACCTGCTGGTTCAGGGTTGTGTTGTCGATAACGTCGACCGTCAGGGGCAGGGCGCTGGCCGGCAGGATGGTGCGGGCGGCGGTCACCACGATCTGGTCGATGTCGGTCTGGGCTTGGGCGAACGCGACCGGGGACAGCGCCAGAGGGCTGAGGCCGGCGAGGAGGGCGAGCCGCAGGCGCGCGCTGGAAACTTGCTTGGTCATGACGCCCCGGAGAACATGAATCTAGGATGACGCGCCGTATGATGTAATTGCGACTGAGTTGCAAGATGTCTGTGTGCGATATCCACCTTTGGGGTCGGCGACTGACGATGGTCGCTGCGCGAAAGCGGCGTCGCGCCGTTGGTCCGACCCGGCTGCGCCAGCGGCGCGCGTCTGGCCTTCCGTATCGAAGGGCGCGTCAAGTCGGCGACCTGGAGTCTGGATACGCTTCCGACGCGGGCGCAGTTCACCACGGACAATGCGCCCATCGTCATCGTCGGGCTCTACACCAGATCGACGGCGACCGTCACGCCATGCCCATGGGGCGGCGTTTTCATGGGCACGCCGTCTTTCCGACGATCGACGCGGCCGGCCATCTGCGGACGGTCGTCCTGGAGGACGGCGCCAGGCTCTGGATTCAGCGGCGCTAACCTTGCGAATCTAGGCGAGCGCGTCGGCGATCTGGCGAACGGTGTCTCGCGCCGTGCGCATCACACCCGTAAGCGTGGCGGACGCGAAGCCTGTCCATTCGCCATAGCCCACAAGCCACAGGCGCGGCTCCTTCACAGAGCGCGTGCCTTCAACCGCCACCCGCCCGGAACGCTCGACGACGTTCAGGCCGGCCAGATGCTGTAGCGCTGGCCGAAAGCCCGTGCACCAGATCACCGCATCGATTTGAGTTTCGCGGCCATCAGGCCAAACCACGCCCTTGGGTGTGAAGCGCTCGAAGGGACGCACAGTCTCCAGAACACCGCGAGCGCGGGCGGCCTTTACGGGCTCCACCATGACGATGTCGCCGAGGCCGCCTGGCGCAGGCGCTTCGACGCCAATCCCCTGTTGAGCCTTCCAGCGCGCGGTCGCGCGCTCAAACAGCACTCGGCCATCCACATTGTCGGGCAGGAAGGTCGGTGGCTCCGGGGTGACCCAGGTCGTATCGGCGACCTGCGAGACTTCGGCCAGAATCTGGGCCCCGCTATTGCCGCCGCCAACCACCAGAACCCGCAGCCCAGCGAAGATGTCGGGTCGAGCATAGTGAGCGGAGTGGATCTGCAGGCCCTGGAACAGCGACTGGTCGGGATAGGCGGGCCGGTGCGGCGCGCGCCAGGTCCCGGTGGCGCTGACCACGGCGCGGGCCCGCCAGGTGGACGGGCAGGTTTCGACCACCAGACCATCGTCCTCGGCGTGGACCATGTCGACTTCAGTTGGGCGCATGACTGGCAGGTCGTAGCGCGCCTGGTAGGCGTCCAGATAGGCCACCACCTCGTCGCGGGTGGGATAGCCGTCATGGCGGCTCGGCGGCATCGGCCAGCCGGGCAGGGAGCTCCATTCGGCAGGCGAGAATAGCCGGAGCGAGTCCCAGCCATGCCGCCAGGCGCCGCCGGCCGCCGGTTCGCTGTCGAGGATCGCGAACCGCAGCCCCGTGCGACGCAGGAAATAGCCGGTGGCGAGACCGGCCTGGCCGGCGCCGATCACGATGACGTCGTAGGTGTGGGGCGAGCCGTCAGTCATGCGAACGGGCGAGGTCAGGCGTCATCATCGCGGCTCCGACACGGTCAACAGACCCAAGGCGCGACAGCTAAGCGCCTTCGGCGCCCGGCGCGCCATGGGTTTTGTCAAACGCGCCGGATGATCGACGATCCAAGGGGCGGGAGCCGGCCCCGACCATGTGGCTCAGTCGATCGAGCCGGACACCTGGGCCTGGCGGGCCACCTGTCCCCCCAGGGCGTGGGCCATGACATGGAAGATCAGGTTTTGCTCGATCACGCCGTCGAAAAGGTGCGCCTGCGGCCCGATCGCCAGCAGAGCGACATCCTCACCGGAGTGGGCGGCTGAACCCGAGGGCACCAGGGCCGGTTGGTGATAGTCGGGCGCGGTCGTGTCAGCCTTGGCCGGATCCAGGCGCGGTCCCTCGACGGCGCCTGGGCCGGTGGCGTAGCTCAGCGTCGTATAGGCCTTGCCGTCCGCCGCCGTGGCGACCTTGCCGCTCTGCGCCTGCACGGTTCCAAGAATGGGATTGCCGCGCCTGGGATACCCGGAGATCGTCAGGCCGTGGCTATGGTCGGCGGTCGCCACGATCAGGGTCTCGTCCAGATTGACCATGGCGATGGCCCGCTTGACGGCCGCATCCAGCGCGATGGCTTCTTCCAGCGCTCGGCCCGCAAGGCCTTCATGGTGCGCATGGTCGACACGCCCGGCCTCGATCATCAGCACATAGCCTTGAGGATCACGCTGCAGCATGGCGATGGCCTTGGCGGTCATGTCCGCCAGGGACGGCTCACCGCCGAGATCGGCGGCCCGTTCGCCCTCATAGGCCATGTGATCACGCTCAAACAGGCCCAGCAGCTTGCCGGTCCTGGACGGATCGACGGCGTCGAAGTCCTTGGCGTTCCAGACATAGGCCCCCTTCGGATTGGCCTTGCGCCAGGCCGCGATGAGGTCGCGTCCATCGCGACGCAGGCCCTTGGCGCCGGGGTCCTCAACATCGGCCTGGTCGGCCGGCAGGAACTGGGCGCGCCCGCCGCCCAGCATGACTTCAAAGCCATCGCCGGCCGGCCATTCGATCAGCTGCCGCGCGATGTCGATACAGCCCTCGGCCTTGGCCTGGGCGGAGAGTTTGCTGTCGTTTTCCCAATCGCGATGGGCCACATGGGCATAGGTCGAGGCTGGCGTGGCGTGGGTGATCCGGGCGGTGGAGACCACGCCCGTGGCCAGACCCGCCGTCTCGGCCATCTCGAACAGGGTCCGGACGGACTTGGTCTTGGAGCCGGCGCAGTCACCGACCGCCGCGCTCTGGTCCAGGCCAATGATGGTGTTGCGGGTTTTGACGCCCGTCGTCATGGCGGTGGCGGTGGGGGCCGAGTCGGCGACCTGAGCGTCGTGGGTATAGGTGCGCACAAGGGCCGAGTAGGGCAGGGTGTCCATGGTGAGGCTGTAGGACTCGCCGTCCAGGCCCAGGCGCTGTCCCGCCAGAATCCGGGCCGCGGTCAGGGTGCTGACGCCCATGCCGTCGCCGATGAACAAAATGACGTTCTTGGCTGGACCAGAGCGCCGCGTCTCGCCCAGCCGCGCTTTGAGCGCCTGACGCGCGGCCACATAGTAGCTGTCTTGCGCCTGCGGAACCGCATCCTGCGCCGCGACGGGCAGAGCCGCCAGGCTCAGAACCACGAGCGCGCCGCCCGTCACCAGGGTTCGCATCAGAGTTCTCCTTGAAGGGGGCTTGGAGCGTCGCAGACCCTTAGCGGCGCCGGGTGACGTTTCCGAGACGGCTACAGGATAGGGCGAGAGGGCGACGTGCTAGGCGCCCGGATCACGCCTGGTCGCCTGCGGCTTGGAGCGCGGCCTCGTGGCTCATGGCGGCGGCGCCCAGTTCGACGTGTTCAGCGATGCGCCCGCTGGCCTTGCGTTCGCTATATCGGTCGACGAGGTACTCGGCGCGGTCGCGGGTCAGCAATGTGAACTTGACCAGTTCCTCCATCACGTCGACCACGCGGTCGTAATAGGCCGAGGGTTTCATGCGGTCGTTGTCGTCGAACTCCTTGTAGGCCATGGCCACAGACGACTGGTTGGGGATGGTGATCATCCGCATCCAGCGGCCAAGCAGACGCAAGGTGTTGACAGCGTTGAACGATTGGGAGCCGCCACTGACCTGCATGACCGCCAGGGTGCGGCCCTGGGTGGGGCGGACGCTGCCGATCTCCAGCGGTATCCAGTCGATTTGCGCCTTCATGACGCCGGTGATCGCGCCGTGACGCTCGGGGCTGCACCAGACCTGTCCCTCCGACCACAATGACAGCGCCCGGAGCTCTTGGACCTTGGGATGATCTGGCCCCGTGGCGTCGGGGAGGGGGAGGTCGCGCGGATCGAAAATCTTGGTCTCGCAGCCGAGGCCGTCGAGAATCCGCGCCGCCTCCAGGGTTAACAGTCGGCTAAACGAGCGCTCGCGCAGCGATCCATAGAGCAGCAGGATTCTGGGTCGGTGAGTGGACGCCGCCACGACCTCAAGCTGGTCCTGCGTTGGAACGGCAAGGAATTGCGGTTGCAGGGCGGGCAAGTCGGTCATGATTCCAGGATCCTCGAACTGTCTTGGCGTCGTCACATGTTTCCATTAAATTGGAAATATGGAATCGAACGCCGCCGTTGCAAGCCTTTCCGCCCTGGGCCACGGGGGGCGTCTGTCGATTTTCCGCCTGCTGGTGAAGGCTGGCGCGCCCGGCGTCGCCGCTGGCGAGATCGCGCGGCGCCTGGACATGCTGCCAAACAGCCTGTCGGCCAATCTCAATGTCCTGAGCCATGCAGGCCTGATCACCTCGCGCCGTGAAGGCCGATCGATCATCTACACGGCCGATTATGGCGCGATGAGCGGCCTGCTGGGCTTCCTGATGGATGACTGCTGTGGCGGCGCTCCTGAAATCTGCGGCCCCCTGAGCGACATCCTCGCCAAGGCCGCCGAGTGCGATGGAACCTGTCTTGCCGAACTGGAGACCGCATGATCGACCCCCAACGGCGCCCGCTGAACGTACTCTTCCTGTGCACCCACAACTCGGCGCGCTCGGTTCTGGCCGAGTCGATCCTGAACCGGGTCGGTGCTGGGCGTTTCAAGGCCTATTCGGCCGGATCGACGCCAAGCGGAAGGATCAATCCGCACGCTATCCAGCTGCTGCAACATCTCAAATACGAAACCGACCCCCTGCGCTCCAAGGCCTGGGATGAATTCTCCAAGGCCAGCAATCCCGACGCGCCCGATTTGGATTTCGTGTTCACTGTTTGCGACAATGCCGCCGGCGAGGTCTGCCCGATCTGGCCAGGCCAGCCGATGAGCGCGCACTGGGGCATTCCCGATCCTGCCGCCGCGACCGGTACGGACGCCGAAATCGCCCTGGCCTTCGCCGAAGCCTACCGTCAGCTCAATAGCCGCATCACACTTTTCTGCGCCTTACCCATGGCCTCGATCGACAGGTTGTCACTGCAACGTCGCCTCGACGAGATCGGCCAGTCCAAGGCGCCCGACGAGCCGGCTGCCTAAGCGCCCTGCGCCAGCTTTCTGTTCCTGACTGAGCTCCCCATTTCCGATACCCACCCGGAACAGACGATCGCAATGTCCGCGTCCGGCGCCGGCGTCCGACCTTTGCCAGCGTCGGTGCATTCCCTCATTCCAGGGCGGGTGTTTACCGGGAACGACAATTGCTCGCCATCGATTTCGGTCCAGACCCTGCGCGGACGCTTGAAGATGACCGCTCGGTAGTCAGCTCACAATTAGGCGCTAGGCTTACCTACCTGGGCAGGAGCCCTCCGCGCACGGGTCGTTGACGGGAGCTCGCCGAATTTCTCCCTGTAGCGGCGCGCGAAATGCCCGAAGCTCGAAAAGCCGCAGGCCATGGCGATGGAAATCACCGAGGCCTCGGGGTCCACGAGCAACCTTTGATGCGCATGATCGAGCCGAAGGTTGCGTAGGTAGGTCAGCGGAGCCATCCCCCGGTGCTGCTTGAACCGCGCGAAAACGCTCCTGACGCTAATGCCGCAGGCTCCAGCGATTTCTTCGACGGTCAGCGGACGGTTCCAGTTCGCCCGGATATAGTCCTCCAGCACCGTCACGGCAGCCATTGAGGCGCTCTTGGGCTCCTCCGCCAAGTGATCTGCGAACCCTGCCAGGTTCTCGAAAAGGAAGGCGCTGCTAAGCGCCTGCCCCATCTCGACAAGGGGCACGCTGATATGGCTCTCCGTCGCCAAGATCTGGGCTAGGGCCAAAGTGATCTGCTGCGAGCGGACGCGCGGCGCTGTCGGAAGCGCCTCAAGCGTCGGCATGATCAACAGCCCGGGGAGCGAATATCCGACTATGGCCTCGGCCTTCTGGCGCAGCGCATCTTCATCGAATTGGGTGACGAGGTGATGATAGCCCGCGCCATACGAGGCCAGAAACGAAGACCCGGACGGGAGGATCATTGTTGCGTCGGCATTGATCTCGATTTGGCGATTAGCGGATGACACACGCCCCCCGCTCGACAAACACAGCAGCTGTCTGACGCCGAGCATATCGGAAAATTGGATCTCTACGGCCGTGTCGTAGCGGCAGTAATGTAGATTCACGCTTCCCACCTGAACCCTGTTCGCCAGCGCAAAGAAGGGTAAGGCGCCGGGTTCGGCGCTTACGAGCGTAGCGCCATACTTGTCCCGAAGGCTTTCCGCCAACGAGTCGCGATCCGTCGTCCGCAGGATTCTGCTCGACGCCAAGGGCGCACCACCATCGATGGACAGATCTTCGCTCAATGTCCGAATCTGACTTATAGTGTTGGAAAATGACATAGAGATAATTCCTGCAGTCCCGGAACTATCAAAGCACAAATCGAACTCATCCATCATTCACGGAAATGGAATATTTCTCAATTGCGGCAATTTGACCTTGGACATATCTCCCGATCTTCAGGAGAAAAGCCAAAGCTTGAGCGCGACGGCGCCTTTTTCTGGAGAGCGGCATGTTCGGTATTCAATCCACCTCGGGATCTGAGGCCAAACAAACCCTGTCGGCGATCGACCTGTCGTTGGCCATCATCGAGTTCGATACCGCCGGCAAGATCCTCTCCGCGAACCAGAACTTCTGCGCGGCCATGGGTTACGCCCTGTCCGAAATCAAAGGACAGCATCACAGCCTGTTCGTCGAACCGGCTTTCGCTCTCAGCCCCGACTACGCCGCGTTCTGGGCCAAGCTTGGTCGAGGGGAATTCGACGCGCAGGAATACCTGCGGATCGGCAAGGGTGGCGCGGAGGTCTGGATCCAGGCGTCCTACAACCCTGTTAAAAATGCACGAGGCGTTGTGACCAGGGTGGTCAAGGTCGCGACGGTGATCACGGCCCAGAAGCTGCGCAACGCCGAGTTCGAAGGAAAAATCGACGCGATTTCACGCGCCCAGGCCGTGATTGAGTTCACGCCCGACGGCAAGGTCATCACGGCCAATGAGAACTTCCTCAAGGCGCTGGGATACGGTCTCGCCGAAGTTCAGGGGCAGCATCACCGCATGTTCGTCGAGCCGGCGCTCGCCCAATCGCCCCAGTATCAAGACTTTTGGCGAAAGCTGAACAGCGGCGAATTCGTCGCCGCCGAATTCAAGCGCATCGGCAAGGGCGGTCGTGAAGTCTGGATCCAGGCCTCTTACAACCCCATCTTCGACGACAAGAAGCGGGTCACCAAGGTGGTCAAGTTCGCGAACGACGTAACGCCGCGTGTGCGCGCCGTCGAGGAGGTCGCGAACGGTCTGGAGCAACTGGCCAAGAACAATCTCAAGCACAGGATAGAGGCGACGATCGACCCCGCCTTCGAAAAGGTGCGCCACGACTTCAATACAGCCATGAGCATGCTGGACGAAACCATGGCCGCCGTGTCGGGATCGACCGAAAGCGTTAGCAGCGGCGCGCAACAGATCGCTTCGGCGTCCGATGATCTGTCACGCCGTACAGAGCAGCAGGCGGCCAGCCTGGAAGAGACAGCCGCGGCGCTCGACGAGATCACCTCCACGGTGCGGCGCAGCGCCGAAGGAGCCAAGCAAGCCTCTGCCGCCGCTGCCGGCGCGCGCGCGGACGCCGCGACATCGGGTCAGATCGTCGGCGAGGCGGTCGCGGCGATGGGAGAGATCGACAGTTCCTCGCGGCAGATTACCCAGATCATCGGGGTGATCGACGAGATCGCCTTCCAGACCAATCTTTTGGCCCTGAACGCTGGCGTCGAAGCTGCTCGAGCCGGAGACGCCGGGCGCGGGTTCGCGGTTGTCGCTCAAGAAGTGCGCGCCCTGGCGCAACGCTCGGCGGATGCCGCCAAGGAGATCAAGACCTTGATCGCCACGTCCAGCGCCCAGGTCGAGCGGGGCGTCAAACTGGTCGGCGAAACAGGCCGCGCCCTCACGAGCATTGTGGATAGGGTTGCTCAGATCGACGTGCTGATTTCCGAGATCGCGAAGTCGTCGCAGGAACAGGCGACCGGTCTCCATGAGGTCAATACCGCCGTCAACCAGATGGATCAGGTCACCCAGCAGAATGCGGCAATGGTCGAAGAAGCCACAGCGGCGGCTGCCAATCTGAAGTCGAGCTCGCAAGAACTCGGGCAGCTAATGGCCCGGTTTCAGACCGGACACAGCATGGCGCGGAGCCGCCCGCAAGCTGCCGAATTGGGACGCGATCGCCCCGGACGAAATCCGGTGGCGAGGCAGCAAGTGAAGATCGCGGCATCCATGGGAACGGGGCGGGCGGCCCAACAAGAGGGCGGCTGGGACGAGTTCTAGCGATCAGCGGTGCAGCGCGCTCGGGATCAAGGAGGCGGCGTGAACGTCATAAGCTTTCCAGATGCGCGAAGGTCACAAGCTGACGCGCCCGGCCCGGCGCTCTATCTTGTCTCCGCGCTCCGTCAGCTCGGCGAGCCGGCGACGTTGGGCGAGCTTTCGGCAATCATACGCCAGCTACCGGGTTGGCGTACCGATTGGACCGATGCGCTTCTGGGCTCGGTCCTTGAGAGATTGAGCCGCACGGGGCTCGATGAATTGCCACATGCCCGGGTGTTTCGCTTGGTCCCGCTCGAGAGTGGGGAAGCGTGGGCGTTTACTCAGACCTTCCGCAATCTCCTGAGCTCTCAAGACATGCCGGCCGCGCTGCGACCCGCTCCGCTGCCCGCCCTTCGGCAAGTGGATAATCCATAGCCGAATTGTCCCATCGATCATCGGCGTAGGTCCGCGATCCACCCTGAACAGAAGATCGGAAGGTCCGCTTCCGGCGCCGGCGACCGGCTTTGTCGGTCACGGTGTATCCTTCTCATTTCAGGGCGGGTGTTCACTCAGGCCGACAATGCTTGGCAGTGGCGATCTGAAGGTCTGGTGCGGCGTCTGTGCTGAAGACTCCTCACGTCCCATTGCGGACATTCAGCGGTCATTGTCGAGCGGGTTCGACAGGCTGACTCGCCACTACCTCGCCTTCGTCCACATCGCCGCCTCTATGCTCTGGATGCGATGACTGTCGATTCGTCCTAGGCGTTTCCAGGGCTGGCGTTTTCCTCCGATCTATATATGTAGGTGCCTACATAAATGGTAGGGCGGTTTCGATGCGCATTCGGATGACACGGCGAGGGGTGATGGGTGTGACCGCAGGGCTGGGCGTCTTGAGCTGGGGCGGCCTTGGTCGAGCAGAGGGCGGTGGAGGCTCCGTCGCCGCCCGTCTGGACGCCGCCGTCGATCGGGCGATCGCCGATGCGGATTTCTCGGGCGCCTTGATGCTGAAGCGCGGCGACCAGGTCGTCTATCAGCGCGCGGTGGGCCAGGCCGAGCGGGTGTTCGGCGCGGCCAACCGTATCGACACCCGCTTCAACATCGCCTCCATCGGCAAGATGTTCACCGCCACGGCGGTGCTGCGCCTGACGGAACAGGGGCGGATCGACCTGGACGCCCCGATCATCCGCTACCTACCCGACTATCCTGCCGGCACCGTCGCCGAACAGATCACCGCCCGCCAGTTGCTGTCGCACAGCTCCGGCATCGGCAACTACTGGGAGGCGATCGCGAAGAAGCCGTCCCAGGCCTTCGTCGAGACCCGCGACTTCCTGCCCCTGTTCGCCGGCCAGCCGCTGGAGTTCACGCCCGGCGAGCGGCTCGGCTATTCCAACGGCGGCTATGTGATCCTGGGCCTGATCGTGGAGGCCCTGACCGGCGAGACCTACGCCGACCACATCAGGCGCACGATCTTCGAGCCCCTGGGCATGAGCGGCAGCGGCGACTGGCCGCTCGATCTCGTCGTGCCGAACCGGGCCGACGGCTACACCCGCGACGAGGCCGTTCCAGGCGCCTGGCGCAGCAACCTCTTCGTCAACCAGTTCCGGGGCGGTCCGGCGGGCGGCGGCTATTCGACCGTCGAGGACTTGTCGACCTTCATCACCGCCCTGGGCGACGGCCGGCTCCTGTCGCCACAGATACACACCACAGCGACCACGGGTCTGTTCGATCTGGGCCGCGCGCGTTACGGCCTGGGGTTCATGGAAGAGACCGTCAACGGCCATCGCATGGTGGGGAACACCGGCGGCCATTTCGGCATCGCCGGCGAGGTCTGGCGCTACGAGGATCTGGGCTACACCTTCGCCATGCTGACCAATGGCGAGGTCGACGGCTACTGGGGCCTGAACGTTGCGGTGAAGGACATCCTGTGCGGACCCAGCCCGGCGACCGACGCCTATCATCTGGGCATGGCGATGACGGCGGCGGCGAGGGACGAAAGCGTGGCGGCCGCCCGCGCCCTGTTCGACGCGAGGCCGCAGGGCCTGCAACCGCGCTCGGTCTTCGAGGTCGAGGCCATGAAAGCCCGGCATCGTGGAAATCCGGCCGCCGCCGACCGGATCATGGCGATCGCCGCCATCGTCGAGCCCCCGGCATGACCGATCTGAAGGGCGGCCACGGCGCGACCATAGGCGCCCAGCTGCGCCGCCTGTCGGAGCGGATCGACCGCGACGTCGGCCGCGCCTACGCCCGGCTGGGCATCCGGTTCGAACAGCGGTGGTTCGGGGTCCTGAACCAGATCATCCGGAACGGGCCGATGACGGTCGGCGACATCGCCGCCGCGCTGCGCATCACCCACGTCTCGGTCAGCCAGTCGCTGCGCTCGCTGGAAGCAGCCGGCTATGTGCGGGCGCTACCCGACCCCCGGGATGCGCGTCGCCGCAGGCAGTCCCTGACCGCCGAAGGCGAGGCGCTGGTCGCCCGCCTTACCCCTCTGTGGCTCGCCATGAACCGCGAGGCCGAAGCCATCAACCGCGAGGCGGACGACGTCGCCGCTCGGCTGGATCGGCTAGATCAGGCCCTGGACCGCAGCTCCTTCTATGATCGGCTGATCGCCGTGGTCGAGGCCATGGACGAGCCTCAGGCGTAGTTGACGCTGATCGAGATGCGTTCGGATTTCGCCGCGTTCACCGGCACTTCGTGGCGCAACCAGCTTTCCCACATCAGGACCGTCCCGGCGCGCGGCGTCGGATAGACGAACGGCTGTTCCGCCTCGGACGCCTCGGCATGTCCGCAACCCACGACGAACAGCCGGTGGGAGGTCCGCTTGCGGGCGCGGGCGAACGACCTTTGCCTGTGTCGGTGTATCCCCCCATTTCAGGGCGGAAGTTCACCGAGACCGACAATTGCTCGTTGCTGCAATCTAAGCTGCTTCTGATGATGCGCTTGGGGTAAAGCGTTCAACTCAAAGGACCTATGCCCGGGCGATCAAGCAACCTGGTCCACTAATGCAGCCAGTGTTGCGGCAGAGAACCGCCGATGAGTATCGATAAGGGCTTCATTCGAACCGGCCATTCCCGCCTCCAACCACATCCGAACTTGTCCTATTAAAGCGCCTGCGAGGAACGATGCCGCTTGGCGGCGCAATTCCGGCGACGCATTTGGGTGAGCTGCTGCCAGATTTGTGTCAGCAATAGTTCTCAATCGGCGCTCGCCAGCCACCAACAGCGGTGCCAAGGTTCGAGACCGCGCGGTAGCCAAAGCGAAGGTTCGCGCCGATGCGATATGCAAAATCAAGGGCTCGACCGGCAGGATGTCCCTCACACCGACTTCGCGGTTTCGTCGATCGCACATCGAGATCATGTCGGCGAAGGCTCGGCAGACGAAGTCGTCCTTGCTCTCGAAGTGGGCGTAGAACGTCGAGCGACCAACCCTAGCGGTGCGCACCAAATCGCCGACCCTAATCGAGTCCAGACTATCCGCTGAGCCGAGGGTCATCAGAGCGTGGGACAACCGCCCCCGCGTGCGGGCGGCGCGATGGTCGATCGGTCGAAGCTGGACCCTATTGCCGGACATTTTCGCCCCATTGTCCCGTTCTCGCCCAGCTGCACTAGACGCCCATCAGCTTTGATCTCGATCCATGCCAGCGACAAGTCTCACATCGCCTGGAGCGTCATCATGCAGACCACAACCAAAGCCGGAGCCTACGCCCTGATCGTCGGGTGGCTCGCCTACATTTGCCTCATGGCGGTCCATCCCTCCCACGCGGGCGGACCCGGCGTTGGACACATCAACCTGAACGACGCTGTCCACTGGACGGCTCTGCTCGTCGCCCCTTTCCTCATCTACGGCTACTTCGAGATGACCCGCCATCTGGGCTTTGAACGCCCGCTGCCTGTCATGGCCTTGTGCGTAATGGCGTTCAGCCTAGTGGCTGGCATGAGCGCCGGGATCATGAGCGGCCTTGTTCAGGCCGAGGTCGCACACGCCGCAGCGGAAGCCGAGTTCACGCCAGAGATCCTGAAGGCTATGCGGCACATGGCTTACTGGCTGAACCAGGGCTTTGCGTCGATCCACTACGCACTCGCCACTGTCAGCATAGGCCTCTACGGTCTGGCCTGGACGAAGCAGCCCGGCGGGCGGGCTCTGGGCATCGGCGGGCTTATAACCGCAAGCTTCTTCATGGCCTGGCTGGCGACCGGCCTCTGGCGTCCCGATCTGCACGGCGCTCTTGTCGCGGTGTTGGCCGTCGGCGCCTGGACGATCACCGCCGGCTTTGCGATGCGTAAGGCAGCGGCCCGGCTGGCGGCATGATGTGCTCCTCAAGCCCGCCGATGTCTAACGGCGGGCTTGAGGTTTCGAGCGGCAGCTTGAGCCTGCCTATGCCGCCGCGCGGGCAAATTCCTTGTCGGCATTGGCCCAGTTGATCGTCGCCATGAAGGCGTCGACATAGGCGCCGGCCTTTGCGCCATAGTCCATGTGATAGGCGTGCTCGTACATGTCGAGCGCCAGGATGGGCGTGCCGCCCGCCAGGGTCATGGTGTGGTCCGCTGCCCAGGTGTTGACCAAGCGATTGTCCCGATGGCTCCAGGTCAGCAGCACCCAACCCGATCCGCCGCCCAGCGCCTTGCCCATCGCCGCGAACTCGGCGCGCCAGCGCGCGTCGCTACCGAAGTCCCCTTCTATGGCGGCGGCTAGAGCTGCCCCAGGGCGACTGGCGGCGCCCAGACCCGCGAAATAGAGTTCGTGCAGGATCATCGAATTCCACGCGATCAACTCCTCGCGCTTCAGACCGTTGATCATGAAGCCGGGCGCCGTGGCCGGGTCCAGACTGGCTAGTTGGCCGCCGATGGCGCCGAGGCGTTTGACGGCCCCGACATAGTTGTTGGCGTGGTGGCTGATCAGCAGCTTCTCCGACAGGCCGACCACGGCCTTGGGATCGAAGGGCAACGGGTTGGGCGTGAAGGTCGCCGCAGCGGTCTGCGCCAACCCGGCGGATGGAGCCGCGCCGAGCGCCGTTGCGACAGCAGCGGTGGCGGCGAACATCTGCCGCCGATCAAGATTGGGAGACGTCATTATGGGGTTCTCCAAGGTCGAGTTTGATCGGGATCAGACGCCCAGGCCGTGCAGGGCCAGGGCGACGATGACACACGCGGCCAGGGTTTTGATGACCCCGGCGTGAAAGCGAAACAGCAGCACGCCAGCCAGGATGGCCAGGGCAAGCGCCTTGCCGTCCAGCGAGGCGATGTCTGGCCACTCCAGCTGCCCCCAAGGCAAGGGCAGCGGGTTGAAGGTCGCAAAGAGGACGTGAAGGGTAAACCACAGGGTCAGGTTGGCGATGACCCCAACGACCGAGGCGGTGATCATCGCCAAAGCGCCCTGAATCCGCTTTGCGTGCTCCAGACGCTCGATGAACGGCGCGCCGACGAAGATCCAGAGAAAGCAGGGCGCGAAGGTTACCCAAAGGGTGATCAGGCCGCCAAGCAGGCCCGCGATCAGCGGCGTAAACGGGGCCGGCGCTCTGAAGGCCGCCAGGAAGCCCACGAACTGGGTCACCAGGATGAGTGGGCCTGGCGTCGTTTCGGCCAAGCCCAGGCCGTCGACCATCTCTCGCGCCTGGAGCCAGCCGTGCGCCTGCACGGCCTCCTGCGCCATATAGGCCAGGACCGCATAGGCGCCGCCGAATGTGACCATGGCCAGCTTCGAGAAGAAGGCCGCGATCTCGAAGAGGACATGGTCCGGTCCAAGGGTGATCAGCAGGATGGCGAACGGCAGCGACCAGATCGCCGCCCAGAGTCCAACGGTTCGCAGGGCTGGCGCCAGCAGCGTGCGCAGCGGCGCCGGTTGCTGCTGATCCGCGTTCTGGTCCTTGAGGCCAAGGGCCTGTGGCCAGCGGTGAGCAACCAGGGCGCCGAGGGCCGCAGAGGCGGCAACGATTAGTGGGAACGGCGCCTGGAAGACGAAGAGCGCCACGAACGCGCAAATCGCGATCGCCTGCTTGACCCTTGTGTTGAGCGCCCTCTTTGAAATCCGCAGCAGGGCCTCGACCACGATGGCGAGCACCGCGCCTTTGACGCCCAGAAATGCGGCGGCGACAGGACCCAGATGCGCGCCGTAAGCGTAGATGAGCGACAGGCCAAGAATAACCGCCGCGCCGGGCATGATGAAGAGCAGGCCTGCGGCCAGACCGCCGCGCACGCCATGAAGCTTCCAGCCGACATAGGTCGCCAGTTGCTGGGCTTCCGGTCCGGGCAGCAGGGTGCAGAAGTTCAGGGCGCGAAGGTAGGCGCCCTCTTCGATCCAGCGCTTCTCATCGACGAGCACCCTGTGCATCAGCGCGATCTGACCGGCGGGGCCGCCAAAATTGATGAGCCCGATCTTGCCGAAGGTCTTAAGCAGATCCTTGAACGAGGGCTTTGTCGGTCGTGCTTCAGCCATGTGTCGCCGCCCTGAGAGTCAGGTTCGGCGCGACGCTTGGGCGTTGCCGCCTAAAGCCGGGAGGCCGCGCGCATCCCGTTCTCCTGATCTACGTCGGGGGAAGCATCACTTCAAGGCGGGATCGTCGAGCCATTGCCATATCCCCTCCTAGGGGATAGGACCCTGTCACATGGCCCACGTCGTCCACGAAACCCATCCCGAGATCGTCAATCGCCTGAAGCGCGCCGAGGGGCATCTTCGCAAGACCATCGCGATGATCGAGGCGGGACGAACCTGCCTGGACCTGGCCCAGCAGCTCCACGCCATCGAGAAGGCGGTGGCCGCCGCCAAGAAGACGCTGATCCACGACCATATCGATCACTGCCTGGCTCATGCCGCCGAGGACGAACCGCGCGATGCGGCCAAGGCGATGGATGAACTCAAGCAGATCACCAAGTACCTCTGAGACGCTGATGCCCCCCTTCGCTGAGCTTCTGCAACAGGGCGCGGCGCACGCCTGGCTGTTCATTCCGTCCGCGCTGCTGCTGGGCGCCCTGCACGGCCTTGAGCCCGGCCACTCAAAGACGATGATGGCCGCCTTCATCGTCGCGGTGCGCGGCACGGTCTGGCAGGCGATTCTGCTGGGGCTGTCGGCAACCGCGTCGCATACCGCCATCGTCTGGGCGATCGGCCTGGCGGGCGTCTATTTTGGCCGTAACCTCGATCTCGAAACCGCCGAGCCGTGGTTCCAGCTGATCTCGGCGCTAATCATCCTGGCGGTGGCGGTCTGGATGATCTGGCGCACCTGGCGCGACCAGCGCGCGGAAGCCGCTGAGCGCGACCACGATCATCGCCATGCCCATGACGAGGTGCGGCGCATCGATACGGGCCACGGCCTGGTGACGCTCAGCATCTTTGAGGACGGCGTCCCGCCGCGTTTCCGGCTCACGGCTGAACGCGGCCACGCACCAATCGCGGCTGAAATTACCGTGACCACATCTCGCCCTGATGGCTGTGTGCAAAACTTCAACTTCGTGCAAGGCGCCGGCTACCTGGAATCGGTCGATACGATCCCTGAGCCTCACGCGTTCACGGCCCGGCTGTCGATCGCCCACGACCATCACGCCCACGACTTCGACGTTGTGTTCAGTGAGCAAGACCACGGCCACGATCATGGAGGGCTCGACGTCTCGTTGCCGGGCTTCCAGGACGCCCACGAACGCGCCCATGCCAACGACATTCAGAAGCGTTTCGCGGGTCGCAAGGTCACGACCGTGCAAATCATGCTGTTTGGCCTCACCGGCGGCCTGATCCCTTGCCCGGCCGCGATCACCGTCCTGCTCCTCTGCCTGCAACTCAAGGAAATCGCGCTGGGCGCGACGCTGGTGCTGTGCTTCTCGATCGGACTTGCCGTCACCATGGTTACGGTCGGTGTCGTCGCCGCGATGGGCATGCGCCACGCCGAGCGTCGTTTCTCCGGCGCCTTTGCGACCTTCGCCCGTCGCGCGCCCTTCGCATCCGGCGCCCTGATCAGTATCGTTGGCGTGGTCCTGGCCTGGCAAGCGCTGAGCGCCATTCTGCGGTAACCGTTACGCATTGATCTAAGCCGAGCTTACGACGACTATGCCGCAACTCTGACTCCATCGAGGGACCCTTGCTTCAGCAACTGAACAACCAGCTTGGGAAAGGCGTGACGGCTCTGGCCGTGATGCTGATCGCCATGCTCGTGGTTCAGGCGCCCGTAGCGATGGTGGATCGGGCGCTGCACGCCAGCGGCCAGGCCCACACGGCCAACGCCTTCGCTGGTCCCCTCACCATCGATCTGGCCGACCACGATCATGACCATCATCATGACGACGACCATCAGGATCATCATGATGACGACGCGGCGGATGCGGCGGTGTCTATCGACGATGATCGCGATCCCAGTTCGCAGCCCGCGCACCATCACCACGATGGCCCTTCACTTCTGAGCCTGACGGCGACGATGGGGCTTACCAGCCCCTGGGCCGCCGCCAAGCCGCCCTGGCCTGGCTGGGACACCTCGCTCGCCAGCGCCGAGCCTTCTGCGCAGAAACGCCCTCCGAAAGCTGTCCTCGAACACGTCGCCTAACCAGCGCGGCCCTGCGCCGCGCCTGCCTCCGTTCGAGAGAAATCCATGTCCCGTCCTATCCACGATCGCCTCGCGCGATCCTGGCTGCTCGCGTCGGCGTTCGCCGTCGCGCTGCCCATCGTCAGCCTGCCCCTCGCGGCGCAAGCCCAATCCCTGGCTCTGGATCAGGCGCTCGCCCGAGCCGCCCAGGCCGACCCCACTCGTCCGGCTGTAGAGGCTCGCCTCAAGGCGGCCGACGCGGGCGCCCGGCAAGCCGGCGTTCGCGCCAATCCTGTCGTCGGCGTCGATCTGGAAGACCTGACGGGAACCGGTCCCTATTCCCTGGTCGATCGCGCCCAGGCCACCGTCTACTACCAGCAGAACCTGGAACGCGGCGGCAAGCGCGAGGCCCGAACCGCCTTGGCGCGAACCGAGATCGACCTCGTTCGACTGCGCCACCAGACCAAGGTTCTGGACCTCTTCAAGGAGGTGGAGCTGGCCTGGGTCGAAGCCATGGCGGCTGAAGCTCAGGTTCGTCTGGCGCGGACCCGGCTAGACATCGCCGAGCGCGCCCAGGGCGAAGTTGATCGCCGCGTGAAGGCGGCCCGCGACCCGCTGTTCGCTGGCGCCCGCGCCGACGCCCAGGTCGCCGAGGCCAAGATCGCCCTGTCGCAGGCCCAGATGACAGCCGACACCGCCCGGCGGACCCTGGCGGGCTACTGGAACGGCGGCGTCGACTTCGAGATCGACCCGGCGGCGCTGGAAGACATGTCCGCCGCCCAGGACATCGCGGGCGAGGCCTCGCCCGTGGACCTGGCCCTGCTGGACGCCGAACGGCAAACCGCAACGGCGCGGGTTCGGTTGGAAGAGACCAAGGCTGTGCAGGACCCGACCTGGCGCGCCGGCCTGCGCTATCTGAACGAAGGCCGCGACGTGGCCGTCGTGGTGGGCGGATCGATCCCGCTGGCCCGCTACGACACCAATCGCGGCGCCATCGAGCGCGCCCAGGCCGAACGCACGGCCGCCGACGCCGATCTGCTCAGCGGCAAGGTGCTGCGCGAGCGGCAGATCGCCAGGCTTCAGGCTGACCTGGCCGCACGGGCCAGCGAGGCCGGCCGTATCGAGACCGAGGTGCTGCCCGCCGCCGAGCGCACCGTCGCCCTGGTTCGCGAGGGCTTCAATCGCGGCGGCTTCAGCTACATCGACGTCATCGAGGCCCAGAAGGTCCTGATCGACGCCCGCAGCCGACGCCTCGACGCCTTCAAGGCCTTCCACACACACCGCGCCCAGCTGGCCCGCCTGACCGGCCGCCACGCCGCGCTCATCCCTGCCTCGGAGACTGTCCGATGAACCGCAATTACACCCGACGCGCTTCCGTGCGCCTTGCCCTGTTGATGGCCGGGAGCCTGATGCTCACGGCCTGCGGCGATGGCGCCAAGCCCGCCGCCGAGACCGAAGGCCACGCCGCCAAGCCCGGCGACTATGAGCGCGGCCCGCATCGGGGCCGCATGTTGCGCGATGGCGACCTGGCCATCGAGATGACCATCTTCGAGGACGGGGTCGAGCCGGAGTTCCATGTCTATGCCTATCGCAAAGACAAGCCGGTCGACCCGCGCCAGGTCCAGCTGTCGGTCGAACTAACCCGTCTGGGCGGCAAGGTCGACCGGTTCAGCTTCACGCCGCAGGAGGACTATCTGCGCGGCGCCGGCGTTGTGACCGAGCCGCACTCCTT
>CAYRTE010000066.1:0-20737 GCA_964427205.1 uncultured Caulobacter sp. | reverse complement strand
TCCATGTTCGTCGACGGCGGCCCGGGCCGCGGCTTCGGCGGCGGCTGGACCATCTATCCGCCGCTCTCCACGCTGGGTCACACCGGCCCGTCCATGGACCTGGCCATCCTGGCCCTGCACGTGGCCGGCGCCAGCTCGATCCTGGGCGCGATCAACTTCATCACCACCATCTTCAACATGCGCGCCCCGGACATGACCCTGCACCGGATGCCGCTGTTCGCCTGGTCGGTGCTGATCACCGCCTTCCTGCTGCTGCTGTCGCTGCCCGTCCTGGCCGGCGCCATCACCATGCTGCTGACCGACCGCAACTTCGGCACCCACTTCTTCGACCCGGCCGCCGGCGGCGACCCCGTCATGTTCCAGCACCTGTTCTGGTTCTTCGGTCACCCGGAAGTCTACATCCTGATCCTGCCAGGCTTCGGCATCATCAGCCACATCGTCTCGACCTTCTCCAAGAAGCCGGTGTTCGGTTATCTTGCGATGGCCTACGCCATGGTCGCCATCGGTTTCGTCGGCTTCGTCGTGTGGGCTCACCACATGTATACGGTCGGCATGAGCATCAATCTGCGCGCCTATTTCGTGGCCGCCACGATGATCATCGCCGTTCCGACCGGCGTGAAGATCTTCTCCTGGATCGCCACGATGTGGGGCGGCTCGATCAGCTTCAAGACGCCCATGCTGTGGGCGATCGGCTTCATCTTCCTGTTCACGGTCGGCGGCGTCACCGGCGTGGTCCTGTCCAACGCCGGCATCGATTACAGCCTGCACGACACCTATTACGTCGTCGCTCACTTCCACTACGTGCTGTCGCTGGGCGCCGTGTTCGCCATCTTCGCCGGCTTCTTCTACTGGTTCGAGAAGATGTGGGGCGTGAAATACAACGAGTTCCTGGGCTGCGTGCAGTTCTGGATCATGTTCGTCGGCGTCAACCTGATCTTCTTCCCGCAGCACTTCCTGGGCCTGCAGGGCATGCCGCGTCGCTATGTCGACTATCCGGACGCCTTCGCGCAGTGGAACTATGTCTCGACGGTCGGCTACATGATCACCGTCGTCGGCGTGATCGTGTTCCTGATCCTGCTGATCGAGGCCGCCATCCGTCGTCGTCCGGCTGAGGCCAATCCGTGGGGCGAAGGCGCCACCACCCTGGAATGGACCCTGTCGTCGCCGCCGCCGTTCCACCAGTTCAGCGAGCCGCCGGTGATCCGGGAAGACGATCATCACTGATCGCCAACCTGACTGAACCAAAACCGGGGGCGCGGTCTGGACCATCTGAGGGTCCGGGCCGCGCCCTTCGCCCTTGAAGACCGCCACAACCTGGGTTTCCCCCGCAAAGTTTCGATGTCGAAGACCGCCGCCATGACCCCGGAAACCGACCAGCCCCTGACGGCCCCCGCCGCCGCGCGCTGGCAGGATTTCTTTCAGCTGCTGAAGCCCCGCGTCATGTCGCTGGTGGTGTTCACGGGCCTGACGGGCCTGCTGGCCGCCCGCGCGCCGATGCATCCGGTTCTGGCCGCCGTGGCGGTGCTGTGCATCGCCGTCGGGGCAGGGGCGTCCGGCGCCCTGAACATGTGGTTCGACGCCGATATCGACGGGCTGATGCGCCGCACGCGCGGCCGCCCCGTGCCGTCGGGCAAGGTGCGCGGCGATGACGCCGCCGCCCTGGGCGTGGTGCTGAGCCTGCTGTCGGTGATGCTGCTGGGCATGGCCGTCAACTGGCTGGCCGCCGGCATGCTGGCCTTCACCATCGTCTTCTACGCCGTGGTCTACACCATGTGGCTCAAGCGCTGGACGACCCAGAACATCGTCATCGGCGGCCTGGCCGGCGCCCTGCCGCCCGCCATTGGCTGGGCCGCGGCCACGGGCTCGGCCCCGCTGAACGCCTGGCTGATGGTGGCCATCATCTTCTTCTGGACCCCGCCGCACTTCTGGGCCCTGTCGCTGTATATCACCACCGACTACGCCAAGGCCGGCGTGCCGATGCTGCCGGTGGTCAAGGGCGCCAAGGCCACCCGCCTGCAGATCCTGATCTACAGCCTGATCCTGATCCCGGTCTGCCTGTCGCCGGTGCTGACGGGCCTGGGCGGCCCGCTCTATCTGGCGGTCGCCGGCCTGGGCGGCGCGGTGTTCCTGCTGCTGGCCGTGCGGGTGTTCCTCAGCAAGGCCGGCGACGCCGCCGATCCGCGCGCCGCCGACCGCGACCTCTATGAGGTCACCGACGATGTGAAGGCCGCCGGCGCCAAGGCGGCCCGCAACCTGTTCGCCTTCTCGATCCTCTATCTGTTCGCCATGTTCGCGGCCCTGCTGGGCGAAGCGGTCTTTGGCGTCAAAGCGTTGGAGCTTCTGCGATGAACAAGCCTGTCGAGCACGACGCCGCCGCGCGCGCGCGCAAGGGGCGCAATATCGCCCTGGGTCTGGGCCTGGTGGCGTTCGTCATTCTGGTTTTCGTGGTCACCGTTGTGAGGCTCGGCGCCAATGTCGCACACCGTCCCTTCTGATCCCGGCAAGGCCCCAGGGCCGGCAAAGGCGCTGAAGTCCGTCAAGGACCTGGCGGCCCGCCGCAATGCGCGGGTCGGCCTGCTGTGCGCGGCCGCCTTCTTCGGCATGGTCGGGGCGGCCTACGCCTCGGTGCCGCTCTACAAGCTGTTTTGCCAGATGACCGGCTTCGACGGCACCGTGCGCAAGGCGCAGCTGGCCCCGACCAAAATCCTGGACCGCAAGGTCACCATCCGATTCGATTCCAACATCCGCGAGCTGCCCTGGACCTTCTCGACCGAGCAGGTCAGCCAGCAGGTCCGGATCGGCGACACGGGCCTGGCCTTTTTCAAGGTCACCAACAACAGCGACAAGGCCATGACCGGCCGGGCCATCTACAATGTGGTCCCCGAACAGGCCGGACCCTATTTCCAGAAGCTGGAGTGCTTCTGCTTCAGCAATCAGACGATCGCGGCCGGTCAGACGGTCGAGTTTCCGGTGGTTTACTTCGTCGATCCCCAATATGCGGATGATCCGGAGACCAGGGGCAAGGGTGAGATCACCCTGTCCTACACCTTCTTCCCGGCGGTTCTCGACGATCCGAAGCAAAAACAGACGGCTTCGACCACGCCGCGCATCGTGCAACCCCTTGGCGGCGCGCCGTCTAGGGGGCTATAGCGTTTCAACAAGACGCGCGAGGGCGGGGGGACCGGCCATCGCGACCAGAGGGATATAAGGGTTAGCACCACCATGGCCCACGGCGCCGTCAAACACGACTATCACATCCTGCCGCCCAGCCCGTGGCCCCTCGTGGGCTCGGTCGCCGCCACCATCATGGCCATTGGCCTGATCGGCTGGCTCAAGGGCGGCGTGCTCGGCATCGAAAAGGGCAACTGGGCGATCTTCGCCGCGGGCTTCGCCGGCATCCTCTACACCTTCTTCGGCTGGTGGAGCGACGTGGCCAAGGAAGCCAAGGCCGGCGACCACACCCCGGTCGTCTCGATCGGCCTGCGCTACGGCATGATCCTGTTCATCGCTTCGGAAGTGATGTTCTTCGTGGCCTGGTTCTGGATGTTCTTCGAGATGGCGCTGTTCCATGAACACCGCACCCTATCGGCCATCGAGGAAGTCCGCACCGCCTGGGCCACCTGGCCCCCCGCCGGCGTCGAGACCGTCTCGCCCTGGCACCTGCCGCTGGTCAACACCCTGACCTTGCTGCTGTCGGGCACCACCGTCACCTGGGCTCACCATGCCCTGCAGGAAGGCGACCGCAAGGGCGCCAAGTGGGGCCTGATCCTCACCGTTCTGCTGGGCGCGCTGTTCACCGCCATCCAGATCTATGAATACAGCCACATCAATCACGAGCAGCTGTTCTACTCGGAAGCGGCCGTCAATTCGGGCCTGTATGGCTCGACCTTCTTCCTGGCCACCGGCTTCCACGGCTTCCACGTGTTCGTCGGCACCCTGTTCCTGATCGTCTGCCTGATCCGCCTGCAGAACGGCGCCTTCACGCCCAAGCAGCACTTCGGCTTCGAAGCGGCCGCCTGGTACTGGCACTTCGTGGACGTGGTCTGGCTGTTCCTGTTCGCCTTCATCTACGTGATCTTCGGGGCTTCGGCCCACTAGGCCTTTAGCCTCCCATTTTCCATGGGAGGCGCCTAAAAGGCCTAGCGGTCAAAAGCTTGGAGCGTGGCGACCGCCTAAACCGCTCACACTTTCGGCTGCCACGCTCTAAGATCCAAACTTCCGAGGGGGCCCGGAACGCAGACCAGCGTTCCGGGCCTTTTTCATTTTTGGCCCTCACCCACGCCCGTCATTCCCCGCATAAAACGGGATGAAGACCGTGGGAGGGTGTAAGGACGGTCTCATGGCTCACGTGAACCCCTTCCTGGCCGGCGCCAGCGGTCGCTGCCCCAAGTGCGGCGAAGGCCTTCTGTTCGAAGGCTTCCTGAAGATCGCCCCGACCTGCGAGGCCTGCGGCTTCGAACTGGGCCGTCACGAGACCGGCGACGGGGCCTCGACCTTCATCATCCTGATCGGCGGCAGCGTCGGCGCGTTCGGCGCGCTGTTTTCGATGTTCGCCTGGAACTGGCCGATCTGGCTGCTGCTGCTGGTCTGGCTGCCCGTGACCCTGGCGCTCAGCCTGGGCCTGATGCGTCCGGCCAAGGGCCTGATGGTCGCCGCCCAGGTCGCCAACAAGGCCTCGGAAGCCGGTCGCCGCGATGTCTGAGACCTTTCCCGTGAAAGGGCGCTTCCCGTTCGGCCTGACGATCGCGGTGGCGATTGCTTTCGGCATCCTCTGTGTTCTGGGCGGCTGGCAGGTCAAGCGCATGGCCTGGAAGCAGGACCTGCTGGCCCGCATCGAGACCCTGAAGACCGCCCCGGCCGTGCCCATCGGCCCGGTGCTGACGCAGGCAGCCCAGGGCGCGAACGTCGCCTGGACGCGGGTCAGCGTCGACTGCCGGCCGGCCTCGCTGCCGCCCCTGTCTCTCGCCTATGGCATCCGCGACGGCGACGTCGTCTGGCGCGCCCAGGCCCTGTGCGGGATCGAGAGCGGCCCCTACGACCTGATCCTGGTCGACAGGGGCGTCGTTCCCGAGCTGACCGGCCAGGTGCAGGCGCCGGCGCGCGCCTTCGCCGAGCCGGGACAGGTCACGGGCATCCTGATCCCGCTGGAGCAGCTGGGCGGCGACCGCGCCACGGCCGTGGCCGGCCTGGCGGGCCGCAAGCCGGCGCCGCTGGCCCTGATGGCCGAGCGCGAGATCCCGGCCCCGATCGGGATCGTTCCCGCGCCGCTGCCGGCAGAAATTTCCAATCGGCACCTCGAATACGCCCTGACGTGGTTCGGTCTTGCCGTAACCCTGCTCTTTATCTATGCCGCCATGCTCTGGCGGAGACTGAGACCCTGATGCGCTACGTTTCGACCCGCGGCGAGGCCGCCCCCATCGGATTCCTCGACGCGGTCCTGGCGGGCCTGGCCCCTGACGGCGGCCTGTATGTGCCGGCCGAGTGGCCGACCTTCACCGAGGCCGAAATCGCCGCCTTCGCCGGCCAGCCCTACGCCCACGTCGCCGCCGCGGTGATGGGCAAGTTCGTGGGCGACGACATCCCCGCCGACGTGCTGGCCGAGATGTGCGCCGAGGCCTATGCCAGCTTCGCCCATACCGCCGTCACGCCCCTCAAGCAGCTGGGTCCCAACCGCTTCCTGCTGGAGCTGTTCCACGGCCCGACCCTAGCGTTCAAGGACGTCGCCATGCAGCTGCTGGGGCGGCTCTACGACTATGTGCTGGAGCGCCAGTCGCGCAAGATGACCATCATCTGCGCCACCTCCGGCGACACCGGTGGCGCGGCGGTCGAGGCCTTCCGGGGCCGCAAGAACGCCCGCATCGTGGCCCTGTTTCCCGAAGGCCGGATCAGCGAGGTCCAGCGCCGGTTCATGACCACGGCGACCGACGACAACGTGGCCTGCGTCTCGATCCAGGGCTCGTTCGACGACTGCCAGGCCATCGTCAAGGAGGCCTTCCAGGACGACCAGTTCCGTCACGCGGTCGACCTGTCGGGCGTCAACTCGATCAACTGGGCGCGGATCGCGGCCCAGAGCGTCTATTATTTCACCGCCGCCGTGGCCCTGGGCGCGCCAGAGCGCCAGGTGGCCTTCGTGGTGCCGACCGGCAATTTCGGCGACGCCTATGCCGCCTTCGTGGCCACCCGCATGGGCCTGCCGATCGCCCAGATCATCTGCGCCACCAATTCCAACGACATCCTGGCCCGCACCTTCGAGGAGGGTCGCTACGCCAAGGGATCGGTCTCGGCCACCCAGAGCCCGGCCATGGACATCCAGGTGGCCTCCAACTTCGAGCGCCTGTATTTCGAGGCCGTGCGCCGTGACGGGGTCGAGACCGGCCGCGCCTTCCGGGGCTTTACCGACAGCGGCCTGATCGACATTCCGCCCAGCGCCTTCGCCACCATGCGCGAGCTGTTCCGCGGCGCGTCGGTCAGCGAGGCCGACACCGCCAAGACCATGCTCTCGACCCTGAACGAGACCGGCGAGGTCATCGATCCGCACACCGCCGTCGGCGTGGCGGCGGCGGCCCGCGTCCAGCTGGACGACCCGACGATTCCGGTGGTGGTGCTGTCCACCGCCCACCCGGCCAAGTTCCCCGAGGCGGTCGCCGCCGCCTGCGGCCTGACCCCGGCCACGCCGCGCGCCACGCCGGACCTGTCGAAGAAGCCCGAGCGCTTCGAGCGCCTGCCGGCCAGCGGCGACACGGTGAAGGCCTTCGTGCGCACCTTCGCGGCCACTTCGTGAGGATGCACGCTCATGTCCTCCCTCTTCCGGGGCAGGGCTTCCAGTATGGCCAAAACCGATTGTCATCCCGGACAAGCGCGCAGCGCGCAGATCCGGGACCGACGCCTGAACTCAGCGCTTCCGGCGGTCCCGGATCTGCGCTTCGCTTGTCCGGGATGACAGCTGTTTTCCGCTGGGACTTCGCATGACCGCATCCCTCAACACCCTTCCCAACGGCGTCCGGGTCGTCTGCGATCCGATGCCGGGCCTCGAGACCCTGGCCCTGACCGTCGTCGCCGGTCGCGGCGCGGCCCATGAGGATGTCCGCCGCTCGGGCTGGTCGCACCTGCTGGAGCACATGGTCTTCAAGGGCGCCGGATCGCGCAGCGCGCGCGACATCGTCGAGGTGATCGAGAGCCAGGGCGGCTCGCTCAACGCCGCCACCGGCTATGAGCGCACCAGCTTCCAGGTGCGGGCCCTGAAGGGCGGCCTGGATCTGGGCATGGACGTCATCGCCGACCTGCTGCTGCGGCCCACCCTGGACGAGGCCGACCTGACCCGCGAAAAGCAGGTGGTGCTGCAGGAGATCGCCGAGGCCGCCGACGCGCCCGACGACTATGTCTTTGACCTGATCCAGAAGGCCGCCTGGGGCCAGCACCCGGTGGCCCGCCCGATCCTGGGCTCGGTCGAGAGCGTCAACGCCGCCACCAACGCCGCCCTGTCCGAATGGCGCGGGGCGCTGTACGCCCCCGACCGGCTGGTGATCAGCGCCACTGGCGCGGTCGACGAGGCGCAGCTGATGGCCGCCGCCGAGCGGGCCTTTGGCGGCGTGCCGGTGCGCGAGAGCCTGGCCGAACCCGTCGCCGCGCCGTTCGAGGGCGGACACGAGGTCGAGGTCCGCAAGCTGGAGCAGTCGCACCTGGTGTTCATGCTGCCCGCCTGCGGCGCGCGCGAGCAGGACTATTTCGCCCTGCGCATCTTCGCCGAATGCCTGGGCGGCGGGATGTCGTCACGGCTGTTCCAGGAAGCCCGCGAGAAGCGGGGCCTAGCCTATAATATCGACGCCTATTCCGACACCTATGCCGATCACGGGGCGCTGGGCATCTATGCCGGCTGCGCGGCGGGCAACGCGGTGGAGACCGCCAAGGTCTGCGCCGAGCAGCTGGTCGCCCTGGCCCGCCACATCGAGCCGGCCGAGCTGGCCCGCGCCAAGGCCCAGCTGAAGGCGCACATGTTCATGGCTCGCGAACAGCCGCTGTCACGCGCCGAGCAGGCCGCCGGCCAGGTGCTGCTGTTCGACCGCCTCTATCCGCCGGCCGAGCTGGCCCATGAGGTCGACGCCGTCACGCCGGCCGATGTGGCGCGGCTGGGCCAGCGCCTGCTGGACTCGCGGCGTTGCGCCACCGCCATCCTGGGCGCCAAGTCGGCCCTGAAGGCCGGTCCCGCCTTCGAGAAGGCCTTGTTCGCGGCGGCCTGATCGCCGAATCTCGCGCCCTTTCGCGTCCGCTGGAGTTCAAGTGTCGACCCTTCTGCAGCTGTTCCGCGCCAGACCCGGCCTCAAGCTTCAGGGCGCCGGCGTCTATCTGCGCCCGCCGCGCGTGTCGGACCATCGCGCCTGGGCCGACCTGCGACGCGCGTCGCGCAGCTTCCTGGAGCCGTGGGAGCCGACCTGGCTCGAGGATGATCTGGGGCGCCGGTCCTTCCGCGCCCGGCTGGGCGCCTATGCCCGCGAACTGGAGACCGGCGAGGCCTGGCCGTTCTTTGTCTTCCGCAAGAGCGACGACGCCCTGATCGGCGCGGTGCGGCTGTTTCACGTGCGGCGCGGGGTCTCGCTCAGCGGCACGGTCGGCTACTGGCTGGGCCAGCCCTATACGCGCCAGGGCCACATGACCGACGCGGTTTCCACGGTGATCCGCTTCGCCTTCGACGGGCTGGGACTCCATCGCCTCGAGGCCGCCTGCATGCCGGAAAACACCGCCTCGGCCGCGCTTTTGCTGAAATGCGGCTTTTCCGAGGAGGGTTATGCTCCCGCTTATTTGAAAATTAACGGCGAGTGGCGAGATCATCGTCTGTTCGGACTTGTCGCGCGCGTCTAGCGCGGAGGTTCGGGCGAGAGACGCCAAGAGGGCGTTGGGATCGAGTATGTCGTTTCGGGCTACGGACCGTAAAATCTGGGACACGACCGCCACGCTGGAAGCGTTGGGCGCGGCCGATGTCGCCCTGTGGGTCTGGGAGCCTGAAGCCGACCGCCTGAGGGTCAATGGCGCCGCCCGCGCGCTGGGCCTTGGCCCGCTGGCCCCTGAATGTTCGTCCGCCGCCTTCCGCGCCCTGGCCCTGCCGCAGGACCGCGCCCAGGCCGAGGAAGTGCTGAAGTTCCGCGAGCCCGGCTCGGAAGTCATGGCGCGCCTGCGCATGCGCGGCTTCGAAACCTGTATCTGGCGGGGCGTGTGGCTGGAGGAGGGCGTGCGCGCCGCCGGCGTCGTCGCCCCCGAAGTGAAATTCGCCGCTTCCGAGCGCTGCGACCTGACCGGCCTGCTGGACCGCAAGAGCTTCATCGCCCGCGCCCGCGAGCGCCTGACCCACGAGGGTGTTCATGAGCTGGTGGTCGCCGATGTCGATCGCCTGCGCCGCCTGAACGAGGCCCTGGGCCACGAGCGCGCCGACCTGGTGCTGGCCGCCCTGGGCTCGCGCCTGGCCGCCGCCTTCCCGGCCGGATCGATCATGGGCCGCATCGGCGAGGACGAGTTCGCCGTGCTGTGCGAGCCCCGGGGCTTTGAGCCGGCCGAGCTGCTGCGCAACGCCTTGGAACAGCCGCTGCGCGTCGCCGGCTTCGACATCCATCCGACCCTGTCGATCGGGGCCGTCAACGCCGAGGGCGGCGAGGACGCCCCCGAGGCCACCGAACTGCTGCGTCGCGCCGAACTGGCCGTCGAGGCCGCGTCCTCGGCCGGTCGCGGCGGCGCCGCCGCCTATGGCCGCTCGATGGAGACCGACGGCCTGTCGCGCCTGGCCCTGGAGGCCGACCTGCGCGGCGCCATCGCCCGCGGCGAGATCACCCCCTATTTCCAGCCCGTCGTGCGCCTGTCGACCGGCGCGCTGTCGGGCTTCGAGGCCCTGGCCCGCTGGCTGCACCCGCGTCGCGGCATGCTGCCGCCCGACGAATTCCTCCCGCTGATCGAGGAAATGGGCCTGATGAGCGAGCTGGGCGAGCACATGATGCGCACCGCCGGCGCGCAGCTGGCCGCCTGGCGTCGCAGCCATCCGGCCGTGGGCGCCCTGACCGTCAGCGTCAACCTGTCGACCGGCGAGATCGATCGCCCGGGCCTGGTGCATGACGTGGCCGAGGTGCTGCGGGTCAACAACCTGCCGCGCGGCGCCCTGAAGCTGGAAGTCACCGAAAGCGACATCATGCGCGATCCCGAGCGGGCCGCCGTGATCCTCAAGACCCTGCGCGACGCCGGTGCCGGCCTGGCGCTGGACGATTTCGGCACCGGCTTCTCGTCGCTGCAATATCTGACGCGCCTGCCGTTCGACACCCTGAAGGTCGACCGCTATTTCGTCCGCACCATGGGCAGCAATCCGGGCTCGGCCAAGATCGTCCGCTCGGTGGTGAAGCTGGGCCAGGACCTGGATCTGGAAGTTGTCGCCGAAGGCGTCGAGAACGCTGAAATGGCCGCCGCCCTGCAGGCCCTGGGCTGCGACTACGGCCAGGGCTTCGGCTATGCGCCGGCCCTGTCGCCGCAGGAGGCCGAGGTTTACCTCAACGAGGCCTATGTGGATGGCGCCGCGCCGGTGAAGGCCAGAGGTTAGTCCTCAGGTTGACCTATAGCGTCCTCGATCTATTTTGATCGCGCTCAACGCTGGCTAGATCCATGGGAACGTCGATGTGGACGCGGTTTCTCGCCGACGGTCGTAGGGCGTGTCAGTTGCTGCTCATTGCCTTGATCGTGGCGCTGTTCGTTGCCGGGTTTGTTGTCGGCTTCGAGTTCCACAGTGCGCCTGACAAGGCCGCCGGGGCCACCTATCCGATCATGTCGGATTCTGGCGTGGTTTATACGACCGTGGTCGCGGCTCTGATTTCTTGGTCCAAGTTCGTGCTGTTTGGCCTGCTGCTCCTGCTCCAACTCACGCCGAGCAAGGCCGCGCGCGCAAACTAAGCCCGCCCCGCCTGCGCCGACAGGTGATCAGCCGAGATCCCCAGCTTGGCCAGGGCCCGCGTCCACTTGTGCTCGTGGTCGTCGTCGAACAGCAGGTCCTCGTCGGCGTCGCAGATCAGCCAGATGTTGTCGCGCACCTCCTGCTCCAGCTGGCCGGGGCCCCAGCCGGCATAGCCCAGGGCCAGGATCGCCCGGCGGGGATGGTGGATCTGGCTGCCCATGGCGTCCAGCACGTCGCGGGTGGCGGTCAGTGCCAAGCCGTCGTTCAGGGGCAGGGTCGAGTCGGGCGAGTTGAAATCGTCGGTGTGCAGCACGAAGCCGCGCTCCAGTTCCACCGGCCCGCCCATCAGCACCAGATTGGTCTGGGCCTTGATCTCCGATCGCACCCCCAGCTTGTCGAGCAGGTCGAACACCGTCAGGCCCTCGACCGGGCGATTGACGGTGATGGCCATGGCCTGCTGCGCGTCGTGGGCGCACATATAGAGGACCGCGCGCTCGAAACGCTCGTCCTCGATGCCCGGCATGGCCACCAGCAGGCGCCCGGCCAGGAAGTCCGCCTCGTCATGCGTGTCGCGGTTCATGGATAGAGGATCGGGATAGAACGCGACGGTTTCAAGTCGAACCTTGGGGTTGGCGCGTTGTCGTCGGACCTATATTCGATTTCCGCACTCTCAAAGGACAGGATCAAGCTCATGACGATCAAGGTTGGCGACAAGCTTCCCGCGGCGACTTTCATGACCAGCACGGCCGAAGGGCCCGCGCCGGTCACCACCGACGACCTGTTCAAGGGCAAGACCGTGGCCCTGTTCGCCGTTCCCGGCGCCTTCACCCCCACCTGCTCGGCCAAGCACCTGCCGGGCTTCAAGGACCACGCCGCCGACTTCAAGGCCAAGGGCGTCGACACCATCGCCTGCGTCTCGGTCAACGACCTGTTCGTGATGAAGGCCTGGGGCAAGGACCAGGGCATCACCGACGAGGTTCTGCTGCTGGCCGACGGCAATGGCGACTTCACCCGCGCGGTGGGCCTGGACTTCGACGGCTCCAAGTTCGGCATGGGCTCGCGCTCGCAGCGCTATTCGCTGATCGCCAAGGACGGCGTGGTGACGTCGCTGAACGTCGAAGAGGGCGGGGAATTCAAGGTCTCGTCGGCCGACTACATGCTGGGTCAGCTGTAGGACCATGAAATAGCCCTCCCCCTTGGGGGAGGGCTATCGTAATGACCAAAAACGGCTGTCATCCCGGACAAGCGCGAAGCGTGAAGATCCGGGATCGACGCGTGAACGCAGGCGCTTCCGGCGGTCCCGGATCTGCACCCGGCTTTCGCCGGGCTTGTCCGGGATGACAGGTTCTTCGCTTCTTCCCTAAGCCCCCAGCATCTCAGGCGTCGTCGCCTCGAAATCCGCCGCGCCGATCATCACCCCGGCCACCTGCCCCGGAACCTGAGCCAGAACCGCCTCGGCATAGATCCGCGCCAGGGCCAGCTTGCTTCCCAGCCACGCCGCGTCGCCTTCGCCCGCCGCGATAGCCGCCGAAGCCGCCAGGGCGTTCTTGGCCAGCATCCAGCCGCCCACCACATCGCCCAGCAGTTTCAGATAGGCCGTGGCGCCCGACAGGGCGTCGGGCATGGCCCGGGCCCGGCGCTCGATCAGCCAGGCGGTGGCGTCGGCCGCCGCGTTGAGGGCGGCCTCCAGGCGCGAGCCCACCAGGGACAGGTCAGAGGTCTTGAGCGTGTCGATCGTGTCGCGGATGTCGTCCATCAGGTCGCCGATCGCCTGGCCCTCGCCCAGGCCCAACTTGCGGCCGATCAGGTCGATGGCCTGGATGCCGTTGGTGCCTTCATAGATCGGGGCGATGCGGGCGTCGCGATAGTGCTGGGCCGCGCCGGTTTCCTCGACAAAGCCCATGCCGCCATGGATCTGCACGCCCTGCGAGGCGACCTCGACGCCGATGTCGGTGGACCAGGCCTTGGCGATCGGGGTCAGCAGCTCCTCGCGCAGCTTGGCGGCGACGCGCTCCTCCTCGGTGGCGCCGTGGGTCGACAGGTCGGCGGCGACGGCGGTGGACAGGCAGACGCCGCGCGCCGCCTCGATCCTGGCCTTCATCAGCATCAGGGTGCGGCGCACATCGGGGTGGTCGAACAGCCGGGCGGCGTTCTCGCCGGTCCAGGCCGAGCGGCCCTGGCGGCGTTCCAGCGAGAAGGCCAGGGCCTGCTGATAGGCGCGCTCGGCGATGGCCACGCCCTGGGTTCCCACCTGCAGGCGCGCGGCGTTCATCATCGTGAACATGTGGGCCAGGCCTTTGCCCAACTGGCCCACCAGCTCGGCGCTGGCGCCCTCGAACAGCATCACGCAGGTGGGCGAGCCGTGAATGCCCAGCTTGTGCTCCAGCCCGCCGACCCGCACGGCGTTGGCCGCGCCCAGGGCGCCGTCCGCGTCGACCAGGACCTTGGGGGCCAGGAACAGCGAGATGCCCTTCACGCCAGGCGGGGCGTCCGGCGTGCGGGCCAGCACCAGGTGGACGATGTTGTCGGCGACGTCGTGGTCGCCCCAGGTGATGTAAATCTTCTGGCCCGTGATCCGCCAGCCGCCGTCGCCGTCCGGCGTGGCCATCGTGGTGATCGCCGCCAGGTCCGAACCCGACTGCGGCTCGGTCAGGTTCATGGTGCCAGTCCATTCGCCGGAGACCAGCCGGGGCAGATAGAGGCTCTTCTGATGATCGGAGCCATGATGGGCCAGGGCCTCGATGGCGCCCAGGGTCAGCATCGGGCACAGGCCAAAGGCCATGTTGGCGGCCTGGAACATCTCGAAGACGCCGATTTCCAGACTCTTGGGAAGGCCCTGGCCGCCATGCTCGGGATCGGCCGCCAGACCGTTCCAGCCGCCTTGCGCGAATTGGCGATAGGCCTCGCCAAAGCCGGGCGCGGCGCGGACCTTGCCGTTCTCCAGAGCCGCGCCGACCAGATCCCCCTTGCGGTTCAGCGGCGCCAGGATGTCGCCGGCCAGGGCGCTGGCCCCTTCCAGAACCGCCTGCACCGTGTCGGCGTCAGCGTCCGGAAAGGCGTCGGACAGGCGATCAAAGCCGGCCGCGTGCCGCAGCGAAAAGGCGATGTCACGGACGGGGGCGCGGTAGGTCATGAACGCGAGACTCCAGATTATCGGCGTTCTGTTTAGGCGCGCGCGGCGCCGGGGCCAAGCTGGCGCGACGTTCGTCCAGAAAGTCACGGCTTCGTGATGTTACAGCCCTTTATCCTTGCGCTGGACTTCTTAAGTCGGGGCAATCGTAACTGCATCAATCACAGTTTGGAGATTCCATCTCATGGCCCGTCCCTTCGCCTACGCCGCGCTCGCCGCCGCGCTCCTCACGGCGCCCGCCGCCATGGCCGCGCCGGGTGTCACCTCGACCAAGCCCGCCGACCTGCCGGCCGGTAACTACGTGCTCGACAAGACCCACGCCGTGCTGACCGCCAAGCTCAGCCACATGGGGTTCTCCAACTACACCCTGCGTTTCACCAAGCTGGACGCCAACTTCACCTATGATCCCAAGGCGCCGGAAGCCTCGAAGATCTCGGTTACGGTCGATCCGGCCTCGATCGACACCGCCACCGGCGCCGACGCCTTTGGTCTGAAGTTCAACAAGGAACTGGCCGGCGACGGCTGGCTGGAAGCCAACAAGTATCCGACCATCACCTTCGTCTCGACCAAGGTGGATGTGGGCGACGGCCACAAGGGCAAGGTCACGGGCGACCTGACCTTCCACGGCGTCACCAAGCCGGTGGTGCTGGACGTCACCTTCAACGGCGTCGGCGGCAGCTTCATGCCCGGCAGCGTCAAGACCGGTTTTTCGGCCTCGACCACGATCAAGCGCTCCGAGTTCGGGGTTTCCAAGTACGTGCCGATGGTTTCCGATGACGTGACGCTGAACATCGAAGTCGAGTTCGACAAGAAATAAGCCTGACATCCTGATCCGGAGAGCCTGATGGCCGCGACACGCACGCGCTACACGACGGTGGCGATCGTCATTCACTGGCTGATCGCCGCGGCCATCATCTTCCAGATCATCCTGGGCTGGAGGGCGGGGGACGGCCCCAAGGGGCAGACGACCTTCGCCCTCTACCAGCTGCACAAGTCGATCGGCATCACCATCCTGCTGCTCAGCCTTTTCCGGCTGGCCTGGAAGCTGACGCACAAGTCCCCGCCGCCGCCGGTGGGCCAGCCCAACTGGGAGCGCATCGCCTCGCACGTGGTGCACTGGGGCTTCTATGGGATCATGATCGGCCTGCCGCTGACGGGCTGGATCATTGTCTCGACCAGCCGCACCAATATCCCGACCCTGCTGTTCGGGGCGATCCCCTGGCCGCACCTGCCGCTGCTGCCGGATCTGGCCGCCGGGGCCAAGGGCGTGTGGCACGAGATCGGCGAGATCGGCCACGGCGTGCTGGTCAAGACCACCTATCTGCTGCTGCTCCTGCATCTGGGCGCGGTGGCCAAGCACCAGATTCTCGACAAGGACGAGGTGCTGGGCCACATGGCGCCCGGCGCGCGTCCCGGCTGGAAAGAGCCCCGCGCCTGGCTGGCGGCCGCGGGCCTCATCGCAGTGGTCGCCGCCGGCTATCTCTACATGCCCGCCGTCGCCGCGCCGGTGGCGGCCGAAGACCCGATGACGCCCGAGCCGGCGGCCGCGCCCGTCGCCGAAACTGCCGCCGCCCCCGTCGCCTCAGGAACCGCGCCCGCAGCCGAAGTCGCCGCGCCGGTCGAATCCGCCCTCAAGGACCCGGTCGCCTGGACGGTGGCGAAGGGCTCGACCCTGGGCTTCACCGCCACCTGGTCGGGCGAGGCCCTGCAGGGCAAGTTCACCCGCTGGACCGCCGACATCCTGTTCTCGCCGGAGGCGCTGGACCGCTCGAAGCTGACCGTGTCGATCGACATGACCTCGGCCGAGACCGGCGACGCCCAGCGCGATTCCAGCCTGCCGGGCGACGACTTCTTCGCCGCCGCCGCCAATCCCAGGGCCACCTTCACGGCCAGCAGGTTCCGCAAGACCGGCGAGGGCCGCTATGTGGCTGACGGGACCCTCAGCCTGCGTGGGGTCAAGAAGCCGCTCAGCCTGCCGTTCAGCCTGAAGATCGACGGCGACACGGCCACGGCGCGCGGTGTAACCACCCTGGACCGGACCACGTTCGGGGTTGGGCAAGGTGAATGGGCGTCGACGGACCAGATCGCAGCGAACGTGAAGGTGAGCTTCGCGCTGACCGCCAGGCGGAAGTAGAAGCCGCCGCGCGCGCCCTCGCCGCCGGCGGGCTGGTGCTGCTGCCCACCGAGACGGTCTATGGCCTGGGCGCGGATGCTTCCAACCCCGCCGCCGTGGCGGCGATCTTCGAGGCCAAGGGCCGTCCGCGCTTCAACCCGCTGATCGCCCATGTGGCCGATGTGGAAACCGCCGCCCGGATCGCCGTGCTGGACGATCGGGCCCTCGCCCTGGCCAAGGCCTTCTGGCCCGGACCGCTCACCCTGGTGGCCCCGATCCGCGACGCTGGCGCCGTCTGTGATCTGGCCCGCGCGGGGCTCGACACCGTGGCGATCCGCGTACCCGGCCATCGGCTGGCCCGCGCCGTGCTGGCGGCGTTCGGCGGGCCGGTGGTCGCGCCTTCCGCCAACCGTTCGGGCCGGCCCAGCCCCACCACCCATGCCGACGCCTTTGCCGAGACCGGCGCCGCCTGCGCCGTCACGCTGGACGGCGGCCCCTGCGAGGTCGGGCTGGAATCAACGGTCGTGGCGGTTCTGGACGGCCCGCCGCGCCTGCTGCGTCCCGGCGCCGTGACCCGCGCCCAGCTCGAGGCCGTGGTCGGTCCTCTGGCCGAGGCGCAGGATGACGCCAAACGCTCGCCCGGCCGCATGGCCCTGCACTACGCCCCCGACGCCCCCGTGCGCATCAACGCCGCCGCGCCCCTGGCCGGCGAGGCGTTCCTGGCCTTTGGTCCGTGGCCGGACGGGGAGGGCGTGTTCAATCTCAGCCCGACGGGCGACCTGGCGCAGGCCGCCGCGAACCTGTTCTCGTTCCTGCGCGCCGCTGACCGGACCCGGCCGGTCGGCATCGCGGTGGCGGCCATTCCTCACGAGGGCCTGGGCGAGGCGATCAATGACCGGCTTAGACGCGCGGCCGGGTTCGTGGGATAGAGGCCGATGAAATTCAAGATCATGTACCTCGAGGACAAGTCCAAGGGCCTGAACGGTCCCGCCCGCATCGGCCGGGTGGGGTCGTCCAAGACCGGCGAGACCCTCTATTATGCGGGCCGTTCGTTCGAGGCCCTGCGCAATTCCGGCCTGAAGGCCAATTTTCGCGACATTGAGACCGGCCAGCCCTTCTGGATCGCCAAGGCCCGCAAGGACGGCGGCGACCGGCTCTACAAGGGCGCGGGCGATCCGCCGGTGATCGACGACGACGCGCGCGAGGAGTACTGGAGCAAGATCCGGGGCGTTCCCGATCCTGACCTGGGCTAGTCCAAGGCCGAGCGCACGTCGGTCAGCGGAAAGTCGTCGCCCTTGAAGAGCAACGGGGCGTCGAGCGATTTCGCCAGGGCGTAGGCGAAACAGTCGGCGAGGTTCAATTTCGCGGGGTGGCGCCGCCGGCCGTAGACGAGATAGGCGTCGAGCGCGGCCGACGCGAGATTCTCATCGGGCATGACGCTGGCGCCCAACTGCCCGAGCCAGTCATCAAGATCTTCCTGGGTCGCCAGCCGTCCCCGACCGATCAGGATCAACCCCGCCTCGACATAGTTCACCGCCGAGATGCGGGAGGGGTTTCGCTCCAGAACGGCCAGAAAGCGCTCTGCCTCCGGCTCGTCGTCGCCAATGGCGACCAGCGCAGAAGCATCGACGACGATCACTGATCGTCTTCCACATCCGTGACGCCGGGAATTTGCCAGAGCGCGTCGAAATCGGCTTTGGTGACGTTGAGCTTGGTCTTGTCCAGTCCGGCCTTGCGGCGAAACTCCGCAGTCGCCGCGCGCATGCTTTCCAGAGTCCGCCGAGGCGATTTGGACTGCTCGCGCTCCAGCGCTTCGCGCGCCAGGGCGTCGATCACGCCGGTGATCGTGGCGCCACGCAAGGCGGCGACTTCGCGAACAACCCGCTCGGTCTCGGGATTCTTGATGAAAATTCCCATCGATCGACTCCGGTATATACCCAAGTATATCCTATTCTGGACCGCTCCAAAAGGGTATCCTCCGTCCCCATGACCAAGCCCGTTCCCGCCGATACCCTGTCCCGCCTCAAGGCCGTGCTCGGCGAGGGCGGATGGAGCCAGGACCCCGCCCGCCTCGAGCCCAAGCTGGTCGAATGGCGCGGCCGCTGGCGGGGCGAGACGCCGCTGCTGGTGATGCCGCGCACCACCGGCGAGGTCGCCGCCGTGGTCGGCATCTGCGTCGCCGATGGCGTGGCGATCACCCCGCAGGGCGGCAATACCGGGCTGGTGGCCGGCCAGATCCCGCATGGCGAGATTCTGCTCTCCACCGAAAAGCTGCGGGCCGTGCGCGATGTCGACGGTCTGGACGACGTCATGGTGCTGGAGGCCGGCGTCACCCTGTCCCAGGCCCATGAGGAAGCCGCCAGGGTCGGTCGCCGGTTCACGGTGGGGGTTGCCTCGGAGGGCTCGTGCACCATCGGCGGCCTGGTCTCGACCAATGCCGGCGGCACCGCCGTGCTGCGCTACGGCATGATGCGCGAGCAGGTGCTGGGCCTTGAGGCCGTGCTGCCCAATGGCGAGATCTGGAACGGCCTGAAACGCCTGCGCAAGGACAATACCGGCTACGACCTCAAGCAGCTGCTGATCGGGGCCGAGGGCACGCTGGGCGTGGTCACCGCCGCCAGCCTGAAGCTGCACCCGCTGCTGGCCTCGCGCGCCGTGGCCATCGTCGGCCTGGGCTCGCCGGCCGACGCCATCCAGCTGCTGGCCCGGGCCAAGGACGAGACGGGCGGGGCGGTCGAGGCCTTCGAGCTGATGGGTCGGCTGGGCTTTGAGCTGACGGTGCGCAACGTGCCGGGCCTGCGCGATCCGCTGCCGTCGATCCATCCCTGGTATGTGCTGATCGAGATCGCCAGCGGCGAGCCCGGCGCGGCCGAGGCGGCGCTGGAGCGGCTGCTGAGCAGCGCCCTGGAGCGCGGGCTGATCAGCGACGCGGCCGTGGCCCAGACAGAGACCCAGATGAAGGCCTTCTGGCATATCCGCGAGGGCCATTCGGCCGGCCAGAAGCCCGAGGGCGCGGCCTGGAAGCATGATGTCAGCGTGCCGGTCTCGCAGATCCCGGTCTTCATCGAGCGCGCCAACGCCGCCATCGCCAAGGCCTATCCGGGCACCCGCATCGTCGCCTTCGGCCATGTCGGCGACGGCAATGTCCACTATGACGTGCTGCGGCCCGTCGGCGGCGACGAGGACGCCCATGAGGCTCTGCGCGACGCCGGCGCTAAGATCGTCCACGACATCACCGCCCAGATGCACGGCTCGATCAGCGCCGAGCACGGCCTGGGCGCGATGAAGACGGCCGAGGCGCTAAGCTACAAGGATCCCGTCGAGGTCACGGCCCTGCGGGCCATCCGTTCGGCGCTGGATCCCCGGCGGATCATGAACCCGCGCGTGCTGTTCTAGCCCGCAGCGCCGCCACGATCGCGACCACGGCCCCCAGCGGGATCACCGCCTTGTGGAAGCCGGCCACATGGCCGGGGCCCAGCAGGTTGATGGCGAACGGAATGAAGCCCCAGCGGCCCGTGCCGATCTGCATCCAGAACGCGCCGACGCCGACCAGGCTGATGAGACACCACAGGACGCGAAAGCGCAGCGTCCGTGTCGCGGCGACCAGGATCAGGGCGACGACCATCGGGATCGGCCAGGCGAGGGCGGCGAGATGGCCGAGAGCTTGGGGTGTCATGACCGGCGGGATAGCGGGCGTGGGCGGCGGCGTCGAGGGGCGCGGACTGGCCGCCTGCGCGGCGGGGCGCCTGTCGCGCGCGGTTCTTGCCGCGCCCAGAACTTGATTGGCGTCAAAGCGGCGCAACCCCGTTCCTGCGGTAATCGAATTTGCCACGGGTGGCGGAGGACATTCCAGATGCGAAAGTTCCAGAGGTTGGTTGCGGCGGCGATGATCGGTCTTGCGCTCGCGCCATCGGCGTTTTCGCAACCCCGACCCCATGGTCCGCCTGGGGCTGACCCGAGCCAGCACCGGCAACAGGATCGCCAGGACCGGGGAGGCGTACACGGCGCCCAGCCTGGCAGTCACTACTATTACAACAACCGCTGGGTGGATCGGGATGAGTGGGAGCGCCACAGCTCCGAGCGTGACCGTTGGGCTCAAAACTATCAGCGTCGCCGGAGCAGTCGCGGCGACGACAATTCAACGGCGCTGATCGCCGGGATCATTGGCTTTGCGCTGGGCGCGGCGATTGTCGGTTCTCAGCAGCAGGCTGAACGCGCGCGCGACGCCGATGACAGCTACGACACCTACTGCGCCAGGAAATACCGCAGCTACGATCGGCGCAGCCGAACCTATATGGGCTTCGACGGCGTGCGGCACTATTGCCAGTAGGGTCAGGCGGCCCGCCCGGCCCTATGTCCGCCAGGAACCAGGGCGCGCACCTCGTCGAGGCGCGCGCCGCCATCCCGCTCCGGAGGGTTCTGGCCTAGAGCCCGCCCGCGCCCGCCATCAGCGCCTTCAGCGCCGCCTATCCCCGTAAGTCCTCCCCCTGAAGGGGGAGGCGGCCGGAGGCCGGTGGGGGGAGACCGCACCGAGTCAGCAGCACTTCCCCTCCGTCGGCTTCGCCGACACCTCCCC
>CAYRTE010000065.1:0-22672 GCA_964427205.1 uncultured Caulobacter sp. | reverse complement strand
CGGCCATGAACCTGAAGTGGTTCTCCCGAGCCCTGCGCGCGCCGTTCACCGCGCCTTCGACCATGGAACAGGCCTCGGCTCCCCCCAAGATCAAGGGCGGAAAGCTGGCCAAGGATCTGGATTGGGCCAGGGTGATCGGCCAAGCGCAGACCCGCTTCCCCGACGCCGAGGTGCGGATTATCACGCCGCCGGCCAAGGCGGGCGGGCTGATCTCGATCCGACTCCGCCAGCAGGCCGAGTGGCTGCCCAACGGCCGGACGATGGCCTGGTTCGATCCGGCCAATGGCCGCATGGTCGCCGCGCGCGACGCTCAGGCCCTGCCCCTGGGCTCGCGGATCACCCATGCCGACTTCCCTCTGCACGCGGCTAAGGTCGGGGGACTCGCCTATCGTCTGGTGATGACCGTCTCGGGCCTGGCCCTGACCCTGCTGGGCACGCTGGCCGTCGTGACCTTCTGGGGCAATCCCAGCGGGCTGCCGAAACGCCGAAAGGCCCGCTCCTGAAAGCCGACCTCGCTGCGCGCCCCCGAAACGGGCGCCATGCGCTAGCCGATAAGTCCCACAGCATCCCTGCCCTGACCGAGCACGTCCGGATCTCAGTCGTCGCTGCGCCAACAGCAGGCGCCTGACTAAGAAGATTCCATCCAGGCGATCTCACAGCCAAATTGAACGCCAGGTGGAGCAGTCCACTCAATCCCAGGACCTTTCTCCGGAAAAAAGCCCGCCACGGTAGTGGCGGGCTTTCCTCGGCGCATCAGCGTCTTGAGCTCCAGTCCAACGCCGCCGCGCGTCTGGCTATCGCGACTACTGAGAACTCACACGCAGTCGGAAGCCCAAGGTTCGAGGCGTCGGACCAGAGCCCGACAGCGGGCCGGCGGTGCCGACGAAGGTTGGGCCGCGCTCGTCGGCCAGGTTGTTGCCGATAAACGCCAGTTCCCAATTGTCGCGCCGAACGCCGATCGTCGTGCTGAGTTGATCATAGGGGCGCGTGGCGAACCCGTTGGTCTGCAACCGGTCGCCACTGTGGCTCATCGCGAAATTGCTGAACCCTTCCAGGCCATAGGGAAGGTCGCGGCTGTAGTTGACGTCGAAGCGGTAGTTTCTGTCGAGCGTGTTCAGCAGCCTTGAGCCCGGGCGCAGCAGAGGCTGCGCAGCGGCCACCACAGCATTGACGGTGTCGTATTTGCTGTCGTTGAAGTTGCCCACGAACCCGAGGCGAAGGCCGTCGACGGGCGTTCTCCACTGCACTTCCAGGTCAACGCCCTTGGTGGTCGCGTCGCCAAAGTTGGCGAAGCCGTTGACGCCCTCGATACCGCCGGTGACGGAGGTCTGAAGATTGGTGTACTGGAGCTGGTAAAGATTGAGCCCCAGCGTCCAGGCCCGGTCGTCACTGCGCCACTTCGCGCCGAACTCGTAGTTCTTCGACTCTTCGGGTTGCAGCGCCACCGTGGCCGGCACGCCCGCCAGCACCAGAGACTCGACCTGCACGCGGGACTGTACGATGCCCGGACGGAAGCCCGTGGCCGCGGATACGAACATCGTCAGATTGTCGCTGGGCAGATAGGCGAGGTTGAGCCGCCAGGTATTGACGTCTGCCTCGGTGGGAACTGACGAGCCGCCGTCGGCAAACGACCTGTCGTCGTGATAGGTCCGAAGTCCGACCAGCGGCACGAGCTTTCCGTCGAACAGGTCGTAGCTGACCTCTCCGAAAAACGCGTAGTTCTTGGTGAGCGTGTTGTTGTTCGCATTGATGTTCACGCCCGGTCGAATGAGCGCGTTGACCTGCGGACCTTCGCCATCCTGATACGACGCCCCTGCGACCCAGTGCAGAGGGCCGTCGGTGGTGGAGTTCACGCGAACTTCCTGCGCGAACATCTTGGGTATGAACTGGCTCGAGAACGATCCGGACGGCGACAGTGGAATGTTGATCCCGAACTCACCCTCCAGATTGCTGGTCGCGCTGGTGACGGAGAAGCCGTCGAAGTCGACCTTGGCCGCCAGGCTCCAGAGCTTGAAGTCGCCGTTGGAAAAGCCCTGCTGGCCGGCGGTGTTTTGGAAATAGGGCGGCTTGACCGACGCGGTGAAGCCCGTGAAGTCCTGACGCGGTCGGAAATTCCAGTACTGGGCCCTGATCTCGACATTGTCGCGGGGGCGGAACAGGGCGACGAAACGTAGATCGTCGTTCTTGGCCTTGTTGACGCCCTTCTCGTCGGGCGTCCCATCATAGGGGCCGTGATAGGCGTCGGCCCATCCAGCATCGCGCGAAGCCCCGCCGCTGATGCGGATCGCGAGGCGGTCCTTGATCAACGGGATCGAAATCGCGCCCGAGGCGCCGTAGTTCAAACCATCGGCGCCGACCGTGTCGGACGCCTCGGTCTCGATGGCGTATTCCATTTCATTGAGGTTGGGATCGCGCGTGTGAAAAATGAACACGCCGCCCGACGAGCCCTGGCCGTAAAGCGTGCCCTGGGGGCCCCGCAGGACTTCCACGCGGTCCATGTCGATGAACCGCACCGGCGGGGCGATGCCGAAGTTGGTGACGATGAACGGGACATCATCGAGATAGTACCCCAGCGGCGAGTCGCCGTTTTGCGTCACGCTGCCCCGAAGATTGTAGAACCGCGAACCCACCGACTGGCGGAAACCCTCAAAGGCGCCGGGGATGGTCGACACAAGGTCGCCGACGCTGCCGATATTGCGCGCCTTCAGCTCTTCGCCAGAAAAGGCCTGGATCGCCATCGGCACGGTCTGGAGGGTCTGCCCCCCGGTCTTCGAGGCCGTGACGACGACTTCCTGAACGGTGCTGCTTGGCGCCTCGGCGGCCTGCCGGGCGTCCTGGACCGCGCCTGCGGCCTGCCGCGCCTGAGCGACGCTCCAAGGCGCGCTCACTGCCAAGGCCGCGGCGCTGACCGCCAGCCATTTCCGATTTCGCATCCCTGTACCTCCCCTAAAGTCTGAGCGCGTTGCGTCGCTCTTCCCCCGCTCGTCTGGTGGCGGGGGTTACGCCTCAGCCTTATTGATATGCTCTGGCGACAACAGAACACTGCCCTGCAAACGATTGCCGGTCAACTGAAGTCTTGAATCAGGTGTAAACTCGACGCTTCTGTGTGCAGTTTCCGTGTCGTTACGCTCGAAAGCGACCACTTTTGGCGAGTGGATCAACTCGACCACCCAAGCGGGCAAAGGTCTGACAATCGATTGCAGATCAAGGTTTCGGCCCACCGCGCGCCTGGTGCATCGTCGCCTCCCGCAGCCTCGACCGGGCTAGCCTTGGCCGTCGTTCAGGCGAGTTCGGTGTCGTTGGCCGTTGAGGCGCGCGCGGCAAGGGTCGGCGTGAGAAGGACCGAATCGGCGGCTTCGTCACGCATCAGAACAAAGAGCGTCTCGACCAGCGCCTCAGCGCCCTTCCCCAGGTCCTGACGGATCGATGTCAGAGGCGGCAGGGTGTGGCGGGCGATCTCCAGATCGTCAAACCCGACAACCTTGACGTCGCCCGGCACCGAACGGCCGTGATCGGCCAGGGCCTGAATGGTCATCATGGCGATGGTGTCGGAGGCGGCGAAAATGCCATCGACCCGATCGGCGATGCCCAGATAGTCGGAGATGGTCGCCAGCGCCATGTCGGGGACGAAGTGAACCGGCAGAAGGGCGCCGGCAACCCCGTCGCCGGCCGCCTTGAGCGCCTCGCGAAAGCCCCGCAGGCGCTCCTCGACCTCTGGAACGGTAGGATCGCCGAAGAAGGCTAGCTTGCGGCACCCCTGGGCCAGAAGATGCTCCGTCGCGATCCGGCCGCCCAGACGGTTGTCGCTGCCGACGGTGCGATAGGCGTGCCCTTCGATCTGGGCGCCCCAGACGACCATGGGCTGGTAGGTCCGGGCGATCTGATCAAGGACGAGCGCCTGGTCGGACTGCCCGATGACAATGATCCCGTCCACCCGCCCGGACCGCGCTATGCGATCGAGCCATTCGACATCACTGGGCACGACGCGGCTGAGCAGAACGTCATAGCCATGGTCGGCCAGCCGATCCGCCACGTGGCTGATCAGGGTCATGAAGAAGGGGTCCGAGAGATGCTGTGTCCGCTCGTGTCCCAGAGGCACCACCACGCCGATGGCGCCCGTCCGCCCCATCCTCAGGTTGCGCGCCGTGGTGCTGGGCTTGAAGTGCAGGTCGGCGGCCAGCTTTTGGATACGCTCGCGGGTCGCCGCTGAGAGATGGCCGGCTCCCGTCAGGGCGCGCGAGACGGTCGCTGTCGAGACGCCGGCGATTTTGGCCAGCTCCTGGATATTCTGAGGTCGGGCGCCGGTCTGTTTCGACACGGGCCTGTTCTTTGGGGGCAAGGCAACCTCAATGAAAGAAGCATAAGCGGCGCAGCGGACGCCAATGATGCCTTTTCGTCAAGGTCGCCACGCCAAACCCGGCCAGGGAAGACTAGTTCAATTCGGAGGCCTGTTCCAGATCAAGCAAGCCCTCGATGATCGCGGTTTCTGCGCATCCGGGCTTGAGCCTCGATGAGACGACCTCAAAGGTGTTCTGGCCGAAAGCCTCGTCGTGGGGAATATAGCCCGACGGCGCGATCCCGTTGGTGAGGGTGGCCATCATCGTCCGGGCGGATCCGCTCCTGGCCTTGAACCGCTGGGCGATCGGATTGAACACCTCGGCATTGACGCTGCCGATCTGGATCGCGCCGATCTTCAACAGGCCCAGGCGGATAGGCACGTCAGGTCCATCGTTATAGACGCCCGGATAGCCGGCCCGCCCGGCGTTGGTGCGCACACGACCAGGGCATGTCACCGTCTTGGACGCGCCGAAGATGCGCGGATTGGCCTCTGGCCGATCCAGGACGTCACGCCCCACCCGCAGAACCTCCTCGCCAAGCATCTGCCCCATCGAGTCGATCATCTGACGCTGCTGGCCGATCAGCCGGGCGACCTGCGGATCCTTCTTGTCGAGACCCTGACCGCCGGGCGGCATCGCGTTGCTGATGTCTTCCCCGCGCTTGGCGTAGTCGGCGATGCGGATATTGCGCAGGTCGTAGGTCTGCTGGAAGAAGATCGGGTTCTGGTCTCCGGCCGCGCCCTCGCTCCAGATCGCCACCGCATCGCCTCCCAGCGCGCTTTCGATGTAACGCGAGGATGCGCCGGGAATGTCGCCGCTGACCTGATCGAGCTGGCCGGTCACCACCGCGTGGACGGCGTAATTGTAGTACACCGCGATGGGCTGGCCGGCTGTCGAGGTGATGTTCACCACGGCGACGGTTTTGTCGGAAGGCCCTTCGTAGTTCGGTCCTTCCCACCAGCGCCGTGTTTTCGGATCCACGATATTGCGATTGACGTTGATGTAGGAGACGCCCTGGCCATAGGCGATCGTAGCCGGTTGCAGTCTGGCCGCAGCCTGGCGCAGGGCCGCCACGATCTTCTCATCGAGCTGGGGAATGCCGCGCGGAACGCTATGGGAGTGGGTGGCGGTCAGCACCAGATTCGCCGACGGAATGCCCAGGCTCTTCGCGCCCTGCACCACCGAGGTCCATACGGCGTCGGGCATGGCGCCGATATCCACCGTCACCAGCGCCGCCTTCTGCCCGCCGTGCTCGAGCACGGCGGCGCGCACATAGATCGGGTCGTTGACCCCCTCATAGTCCTTTGGCAGCTGGGCCTTGGTCGGCGTGATGTCGATCTTGGCGGCCCCGGCGTTCAGCGTCGCAGCTGTCGGGGCGCTGAGCGCCGGCGCCGACTGCAGCGCCATGATCGACGTCGTCAAAGCCAGAACGGTGTACTTCACGGTTTCTCTCCCAGTGTTGTCATTTTAAACCAGTCGACAATCGATTGCGACGCGCACTTGCGCTTATGTCCAGGCGCAGTTCATGGCTTCGCGTCCCGTTGGCTCTCGCTACGGGAGGCTCTGATCGCCAGAGCGATCGCTCCCAGGGGCCCCGCATCCGCGCCCAGCGCGGGCGCGGCGATGATCCGATCCACGCTCGATGACGTCACAAAGGGCAGATAGGCGCCCAGGCGTTCGACCACCCGGGCGCGGACGCGGGGCAAGAGCCCAGACCGGGCGATCGCAACCCCCCCGCCGATCAGGATCCGGTCGGCCGAAGTCGTCAGGAGCAGGGCGCCCACGAGTTCGGTCAGGGTGTGAATGACATGCTCCCACCGGGGATCTTCATCGGCGGCCTTGGCGGGGTCACCCTCGAACAGACCCGCCAGCGCTGGCCCGGAAATGAGCCCCTCCACGCAATCACCATGGAACGGACAGGTCCCGGCGAAGGTGTCGCCTGGCGCGCGCCGCAGCTTCAGGTGACCGACCTCCGGGTGCATGGCGCCGTGGACCGGACTTCCATCGACGACGAAACCTCCGCCGACGCCGGTGCCCAGGGTCAGATACCAGAGCGATCGAGCCTCCCGGCCCCCGCCCCAGTCATATTCGGCCAGGGCGGCGCCGTTGACGTCGGTGTCGATCGTCCAGGGGCCGGGAAAGCCGCGCGCCAGCGTGGGCCCGACCGGCGCGTGGCTCCAGCCCGGCTTGGGCGTCGTCAGCATGTAGCCATGGTTGTCCGCTGATTGATCCAGCTGGATGGGGCCAAAGGAAGCGATCCCAAGCCCGGTGATGGAATGCTGGCGGCGCCATTGCTGAAGCGTCTGGGCCAGGGCGCTCAAGGTGGCCTCCGGCGTCGTGGTGGCCACGATTTGGCGCTCAAGGATCTGACGCCCCGCGGCCAGAACGGCGATCGACTTGGTGCCTCCGAGCTCGACGCCAGCGAAGAGTGATTGCGAGGCCACCGCTAGACCTCAAGGCCAGCGATGTCGGCCGCCAGGCGCAGCCTCAGCGTCGGGGCGAAGGTGGCGCCAAATCGCCGGGCGCCCTGGGCGTCGCGCGCGCGGCCCCAGTCGTCAACAAAGCTGATCACGGAAAGGTCCGGAAGCACGAGCCAGCTGTAGGCCTGGCGCGGCGCGGCCTCGGGATTGGCGAAGACCAGTCCGGTGCCGTTCAACGGGCGCCACCCGCCGGCGAGACTGCTGGAGACCATGCCGTAGAGCCCGGTGGGCGCGTGCCTCATGCCCGGCGCGAAGACATGGGTCTGGGTTGACCAGAACATGTAGTAGAGGCCGTCGGCCATGACGACATGCGGCCGCTCCAGCTCGTTGTTGACGTCGGTCGCATCGATCAGCGGCGCCGCCAGGCGCCAGTCTCCCGCCTGCCCCGTCTGGGAGACGGCCGCTCCGATCACGCCGTTGAATTCCGATCGCGCCCTGGCCGCGGAGCCGGCGAAGAACAGGTAATGACGTCCGTCCCTGGGGTCGTGAAAATAGGCCGGGTCCCGGAAGGCCTTGATGGTCCCGATAGCGCCCACGCCACCGTCGCTGGCCATGTAGTGTTCCGGGTCACGCGCGACGATCTCCCGCAGGTCGCGCCAACCTGACAGGGTCAGATGCGCGCCAGAACGTTCGACACTCGCACGGGCGCTAAACAGCCTCTGCTCGAACGTCAGCGCCTCCTCGCCACAACGGCCGGTGGCGGTGAAATAGAGGGTGAGCGTGCGCTGATCGGCCTCGATCACAGCAGATCCCGACCATTCCCGGCTGCCCGGGGAAAAGCCCTCCGGCATCACCGGCCCCCGGTGGGACCAACCGTGACCGTCGTGCTGCAACAGGTGAATTCGCGCGTGTCCGTGCCGGGCGTCGGGATCCTCGAACCGCGGCGCGCCCAGGGCCATCCACAGCGTGATGCCCTCGCCAAACTCGACCGGCTCCCCCGTCCTGGTCTGGATGGGCCAGGCGTCCCAGACGTCCAGATCGGCGGCGATACGCACGATGTCCGCCTCGACGATCAGAGGCGCCGCATCTGCCCGCCGATCGTCGATCCGCGCCACATCGGCAGGCTCCCAACGGTCGGAGGCAACACGCTGACTAGCGACCGCCGAGGGAAAATGACTAGACATGCGCGCTCCTGGGCGGGCTGGAAAAGACCCGCCTACGGACAGCGGGTGGAAAAGAGATGGATCGACATGGCAAACGATTGCCGGTCAATCTTGAAGGCTATTTCACAAGTTGCAATAGGAGGAAAGCCGTTACCCGGAAGCCTCTTTGAGCTCGCGTTGGGTCAGCAGGGCGTCAATGACGGCGGGATCGGCCAGGGTGGAGATATCGCCGAGGTTGGCGATGTCGTTTTCCGCGATCTTGCGCAGGATGCGTCGCATGATCTTGCCTGAACGTGTCTTGGGAAGGCCAGGGGCGAACTGAACGACGTCAGGCGTCGCCAGGGGTCCGATTTCCCGGCGAACCCACGCTATCAGGGCCTTTCTCAAGCCCTTGCCGGGCTCGACCCCGACATTGAGCGTGACAAAACAGTGGATCCCCTGCCCCTTGATATCGTGCGCCATGCCGACCACGGCCGCCTCGGCCACATCGGGATGGGCCACAAGGGCCGACTCGATCTCGGCCGTGCCCAGACGGTGGCCCGAGACGTTGATGACGTCGTCCAGTCGCCCGGCGATCCAGTAATAGCCATCGGCGTCGCGACGACACCCATCCCCGGTGAAATAGGTCCCCGGATAGGTCGAGAAGTAGGTCTGGAAGAAGCGCGCGGGATCACCGTGGACGCTTCGCATCTGGCCCGGCCAGCTGTCGGCGATACACAGCGCGCCTTCCGCCTCGCCCTCTAGCGTCACACCATTGGCGTCCTTCAGGCAGGGCTCAACGCCAGGCAGCGGCTTGGCGGCCGAGCCGGGCTTGAGGGCCGCACCTCCCGGGAGCGGCGCTATAAGGACACCGCCGGTCTCGGTCTGCCACCAGGTGTCGATGACAGGGCGCCGGCCGTGACCGACGCCCCTCATCTGCTCCCAATAGCGCAGAGGATCATGACGAGCCTGCAGCACGGCGACCTCGTAACCCGCCGCGTCGACAAGGGCGTTTTGCGCCCAATCGCGCTGCACGGCGATCTCGTTCACTGTCACCTTCCACTCCAGATCCGGCATCATTGAATTCTGCAAAAAAAGCCCCCCGCGAGGATCACGGTGCGACCCTCACGGGGGCAGTCGCCTTGCAGGAGGCGAGTTCAGCCAGCCAGGCAAGGCCTCACGTTGGTCATACGGGAGGTTGAACGGGCTGGAGCATGGGGAGACCGACCATCGCGTGGCCGCGCTGGGCCCGCGCGTCTCGGGCGAACGAGAAAGGGCGCGCGACATCCGCGCCCTGGGCGAGGCCGGCGGCCAATGGCCATCCTTGTCGCATTCATGCCTCCCTCTTGCGACGCGTTGATCGCGGATATTGAGTGATGATCAGGCTGGGCCTGACGTCTCACTCGCGTTCAGCGGCGCATTCGCCGAGACACCTTGCCTTTCAACATTTCACGCAATCGTTTGCTGGTCAATAAATCACGCACTCCGACCTAAAATCTACCTGCAATGTCGAAGATCTCTCTCGAGCATTCGACGCGCATCAGCAACCGATTGCCGATACGAGCCGGGCTGTCGTATGGTTGATCGGCCAGGCCCGATCGAAGGCCTCGCGCAACCCGCGCTCAGTCGGGGCCGAACCGCGGAAGGAAACGATGAGACACCCACTGACGCGCAGGAGATTCGCGAGCATCACCCTCGCCATGACGGCGCTTGCGGCCGGCGGCGCCGCGCAGGCACGGCAACTCGCGGCGGCGATCGCCGCGGTTGATCCCGAACTGCGTGGCCCCCTGGCGCATCCGCAGCAGATCAAGATCCCCACAATGACCGAAAAGGACATCATCGCCTTTCGGCAAAAAGCGCCGCCGCCAGAGCCTGCGCGGCTCGCCGCGCCGCCGGTCACGACGCGTCAGATCCGCGGACCATCGGGTCCCGACACATTGAGGGTTTTCCTCATTAATGCGCAGGGCAAGGCCGGACGGCCGGCCATCCTGCACATCCATGGTGGCGGCTACATCCTCGGCTCTCCGACGACCGACATCCCCAACCTGCAGAGGATCGCCGCGGCGCAGGACTGCGTCATCGTCAGCGTCGACTATCGTCTGGCGCCGGAGACGCGGTTTCCCGGCGCCCTGGAAGACAACTACGCCGGGCTGGCGTGGCTTCACGAGAACGCCGAGGTCCTGGGGATCGACAGGCGGCGCGTGATCGTCATGGGAGAGAGCGCTGGCGGCGGCCATGCCGCGGCCCTGGCGATCGCCGCGCGCGACCGCGGCCAGTTCAAGCTCGCCGGGCAGGTTCTGGTCTATCCGATGCTGGATGACCGAACCGGCAGCACCCGCCAGCCGCCGCCAGATCAGGGGCGATTTGTCTGGACGCCCGAACAGAACCGTCTGGGATGGGGCGCCTTGCTGGGCGTTCCGGCCGGCTCTCCCAATCCCCCGCAAGGCGCGGTTCCGGCGCGCGCCAAGGACCTGCGCGGGCTGCCGCCAACCTTCATCGGCGTGGGCGGTCTGGACCTGTTCCTGCAGGAGAATATCGACTACGCGCGCCGTTTGCTGGACTCGGGCGTATCAACCGAACTGCTGGTCGTGCCCGGCGCCTATCACGCCTTCCCGTTCATCGTGCCGGGGGCCCAAGTTTCGCGTCAGTTCTTCGCGGCAATCGACGCGGCTATTGCGCGCCTGCTTGCCCCGCCAGCGCCGTGAGGCGCTGACGGGGCGGCCGAAGCGCTCACCGCTCCGTGAGCGCTTCGGCCGGCAGATAGTCTTCGATGTCACGCTCGGCGAGCCGAGCCCGCGTCGGCTCGAGGATCGCGTTGAACAACGCCAGGACAGCCAGGGCCGCGGCAAAGGCCGTCGCCAGGTAGAGGCTGAATTTGGCGTCGCCCATGGCGTCGCTCAGCACGCCCATCGCCAGGGGCGCCAGAACGGCGCTGGCGCAGGTGAAAAAGAGCAGCAGCCCGGCGATGGCCCCATGCTGCGACTTGGCAAAGCAGCTGATGCCCTTGGAGTTGATGGTCGGATAGAGAACCGACATGAACAGCCCCGACAGCGGCAGGGCGATGGCGGCGACGCCGCGGCCGCCGATAGCGCTGGCCAGGAAGCAGACCAGCACCCCGCCCGCGCTAAGGGCCACGACGAGCGACCAGCCAAAACGAGACAGAAGCCAGGCGCCCAGGAACCGGCCAGCCGCGCGGAGCACGAAGAAGATCGAGACGACATACAGCGCAAACCAGGCCGCGCCGCCCTCGTAGCCCATCAGATAGGTTGGGGCCCAGACATAGACCGCCGCCTCGGCCGCCACATAGAGCATCAGAGCCAGACTGAAGCCCAGAGCGTAGGGATCGCGCATCAGGGCCAAGGTCTGCCCCAGGCGCGGTTCCTGCCTGGCTGCGCGGGGTGGAGGCTGGGGATACCTGGCCGCCGACGCGGCCAGCACCAGCGCCCCGCAGAGAACCGCGGCGACGACATACAGCCATTTCCAGTCAGCGCCCGACGACAGGAGCTTGGCGACGATTGCCGGCCCAATGATCGCCCCAATGCCGAAGAAGCCTTCGACCGTGTTCATCGTGGCGGCATGCTCGCGGGTCGAGCTGGAGATGTCGCCGATCAGCGCCAGGGCGCCGGCCTTGAACATGCCAATGCCCACGCCCGATACGAATAGCAGGCCCACGAAGAACAGGAAGTCGTTGCCCACCGCGAACAGGGCCGAAGAGACGCCAAACAGAACAAGCCCGGCGATGATCGTCCACTTGCGGCCAAAACGGTCGGCCAGGAAGCCGAGCGCCAGGGCGGAAATGGAGATCCCCGACATCGTGGCGTATTGAAAGGAGCCTCCCACGGTCATGCCCAGCGAGAACTGCTTGATGACCTCTGGGATAATCACGCCGACCGAATCCGTCGTCATCGCGAACATCGCGAACATCAGATAGGTCAGGAGCTTCAGAAGCTGGGTGTTCTGGCGGGACGATCCGGTCATGACCAGGCACCGACAGGCAAGGCTCCAAGGCGATTGGTGGCCGCCTTGCCGGCGTCCCCGGTATCACGCTCGATAGTTTTCACAATCAGTCTCCCTGAAGCCGCCACGCGGCACTGAGCCAAAGTCCAGGATCGGAGCCGCTAGCGGATGAAGTGGCTCAGGTCGATCGACGCGCCCATGGCCTGGTTGCCCGCATCGTTGGGATGGATGTGGTCGCCCGGATCAAAGTCTGGCCGCAGGCGCGCGGGCCGCGCGGGATCACGCACCGCCGCTTCAAAGTCGGTCACGGCGTCGAAGCGACCGCTTGTTCTGATCCAGTGATTGACCGCCTGGCGCATGGCCTCGCCTTGCGCCGTGTGCAGCCACAGTCCTTCGGTCGGGGTGATGGTCATCCCCATGACCTTTATGCCGTGCAGGTGGGCCTTTTCGATGAACTGATTGTAGCCGTCGATGATCTGCTCAGCGGTCGTGTGTTCGGCGGGCGGCGATCCGGGGATCACCGTCATGTTGATGTCGTTGACTCCCTCAAGCAGTGCGACCCAGCGCACGCCGGGCCGGCTCAGCACATCACGATCGAACCGGGCCAGGGCGCTGGCCCCGGCGCCGTCTCGCCGAACGCGATTGCCTGAGATGCCCATATTGATGACGCTCCAACCCTGGGTTCGGGGGTCCGCGCGAAGCCGTCGGTCCAGAACCTCGGGCCAGGTCGCGTGCGCGCCCGGCGTGGTCGCGAAACCGTCGGTGATGGAGTCACCAAAGGCGACAATCACGCCCTTTGGGTTGTCGGCCAGCACCTCGACGCCCGCGAGCCAGAAGTACGACCGCACGGTGTTGGGCGCGGAAAGCGTGGTCGCGCCGGTCGCGTCGCCGCTGACGATATAGGCGGGGTTCAGACCGACCGGATGAACCGTCAGCCCATCAATCTTGTCTGGAACATAAAGCGATACCGCAAGCTCTTGTCCTGCGGTCACGGGCAGGGCGATGGCGTCGCTGGCGATCAGCGCGCCCGGAGGAATGGTCACCGACGACTTGCCGCCAAAGGTGATAGCGCGATCCGAGCTCGGGACGATCGCGGCCCCCTCCCCCCGGATGGCAAGGTGCGCGGCGCCGATGACGACCGGCGGGCGTCCCTGCGCGTTGGACAGCTGAATGCGCACCGCTTTGCCGCCGAGGCTCGTCTGCAGGATCATGCGCACGGTTTGGTCGGCAAAGGCGTCCGGGTAGGGAATGATCGCCCGCGGCATGGATTGCATCGCCTTGAGCGCTTCGGGCGGCGGCGGCGGGATCTTCAGGGCTGGCGGCGGCGGCGCGATATCCAGGGCCGCGCCCCACGAACTGACCCAGCGCTCGGCGGCCTGGCCTTCAGCGGCCTGAGGCTTGCTGTTGGCGATTTCGCCGGCGCGGCTGGCGGTTGCTCCCAGCAGGCTGCCGGCAATCGCGACGGCGATGAGTGGTTTCCACATGTCTTGCACCTGGCTGTCGAATTAGCGGGAGAGTGTCTTGTCGAAGAAATCGGCGATGACGTCGTAGGCTTCGCGCGATTCCGGAAGGTCGGAATTGTAAAGGAAGGCGTGGAACAGCCCGTCCCAGACGTGCAGCCGCGCATCCACCTTGGCCTTGACCAACTGGTTGTGAGAATAGGTCGCCGCGCTCAGCTCCATCGACCGGGTGCCGGTGATGAGCAGGGTCGGCGGAAAGCTCGCCAGCAATTGCGGCGAGACTTCGGGATAGGCGAGAGGATCATTGTCGGCGACGTCGCCGAGATAGGCGAAGCTCATGCCAGCGCGGGGCCGGCCATCGCTTGACGCCGGGGGCGCGGGAAAGCCGTTGAGCGGGCCAGCCAGATAGGCCGAGTCGCCGCTGACCAGCTTGCCCAGGGACGCGCACAGGACGCCGATGGCCCCGGGACGCGGCAGATTGTTGGCCTGAAACCAGCCGATCGACTGGCCGGACAGCATGCCGCCCGCCGAACATCCATAGATGCCGATTTGCGAGGGTTTGTAGGTCTTCAGCATCTCGCCATAGACGGCCGCGATGTCCTGGGACGCGGCCGGGAACTTGGCCTCTGGGCTCATGCGGTAGTCGATGCTGACGACCTTCACACCCATCGTGGCGGCGATCGGAATGGACTCGACGAGCGCGGCGGTGCGCGCCCCCGATATGAAGCCGCCGCCGTGAATGTTGAGCAGCACGCGCTGGGCGTTAGCGGGCGCAACGCCCTTGGCCGGCATAATGATGTCGGTGAGCACCCCGCCAATGCGTCGCTCCTCGACATTGACGGCATAGCGAGCTCGGATCGGCTTGAGGAACGTCTCCATGATCTCGTCTTGACGTCGACGATAGCCGTCGATGTCGACCGTCGCGCTGGGACCGCCGGCGAAGGGCCGATCGACCAGAATATGGCGGACATAGGCCTGGGCCTCGGGGCTGGTGCGATCTGAAAGCGGCACAGTCAGACCGTTGATCGTTACCGCCCCCTGGCCGGTGACCTCGGCGCCGGCCGCGCTTGCGCCGCCGTGGGTCAGGCCCAGCCCAAGTATCGTGGCGACCGCGAGGGCCCCAAATCGTTCAATCATTTTCGCGGCTTTCATCTTCGTGGCGAGGAGAGCATGCGGGCCAGGCGCGGCCGTGGCGGGCGCACTGTCGGTTGCCTCGGGCAATCTATTTTCGATCCTCGCCTCCCGTTTCCTCGGCCGATGGCGTCCCCCTCTGCGTGAAGACGTCCGGCCTGACTCCTTAATCCCGTTCCGCACCGTTGCGCAATCGTTTGCTTAAAACGATTTTGGCGCGCTAAACGTGGTCGAAAGAGCTGGGAGGAGCCGTCATGAGCGACAAGCGCATGGAGCCTGATGTTTTGCGCGGGGTGCTTGAAGACCCCCGGTTTCAAAGGTTGGTGGCGCGACGCGACCGCCTGCGCTGGCTTCTGACAGTGGCGATGCTGGTCGCCTATTTCGGCTATATCGGCGTAATCGCTTTCGACAAGTCGATCCTGGCGCAGAAGCTGGGAACAGGCGCGATCTCCCTCGGGATCCCGGTGGGTCTGGCGCTCATCGCCTTCACCATCCTGATCACGGCCGCCTATGTCGTGCGCGCCAACGGCGAGTTCGACCGGCTGACCCGCGAGATCGTCGAGAGGGCGTCACGATGAGCCGCTGGCGAATGCTGTTCTGGCTGGTCGGCTTTGCCAGCCTGACTCTTGCCAGCGCTGCTGCGGCGGCTGGCCTGGACGGCCAGGCCCAGCGTCAGCCGCTCAACTGGACCGCCATCGCCATCTTCTCGGGCTTCGTGGCGCTCACCCTGTGGATCACGCGCTGGGCGGCGGGACAGACAAAGACCGCGTCGGACTTCTATACAGCCGGGGGCAAGGTCACGCCTCGCCGTCGAGGACATCCTCGAACTCGATCTCGGGGTTCTCGCCATCCTCCGGCAGAGGCCCCGCGCTACAGCCGATGACCTCGGCGCTGGTCGAAGCTGCTTTCGCAATTGGATCCTGGAGGATTGGCGCGCCGGACGCGGCGTGATCAGTCCGGCCGGCGACTTCAGCGACCTCAAGTTCGTCACACCGCTTGGCGAAACGCCCTGTCTGAACGCCTCGCGGATTTCGGATCCGGAGAGGAGGGCGCTGATGCGGCAGGTGGTCGACACGGTCTTCACCTTCCTCGGTTACCCCGGGCAGCCGATCCGCCTGGGCGGCGCGGCGCGATGGGCGAAGCCCAAGCTCAACGAGACCATGGCGGCGGGCATCCTGCCGGCAGATGGCGATCCGCGACGGCGCTGATCCGGTCGCCGTCTATGCCCATGCCGACCCGACCGTGGACGTTTCGCCAGGGCGAAGACCTCAGACGTAGTCGGCGCTCGGTCCGCCGGCCTGGACCCAGGCGGCCTTGAGCACGGGCGCCAGGCCAGCCTGATCCAAGGCCGCCAGCCGCACCCGGGTCACCCCGCGCTTGCCCCGTCCGCCCGGCTCGGGCGACAGGCCCTCGCAGGCCAGCATGAACCGCGACTGGTCGTCCGGGGTCAGCTTGATGACCGCCCAGCCCGCCTGCGGCCAGCCGAGCGTAGCGAAGACCTTGTCCTTGATGCGAAATTCCTGCGAGCCAAGGATGGGTCGTTCCTGAGTGCGTGGAAAGCTCAAGGCCAGGGTGCGGAAGGCGTCGGGGGTCATGGTCGGCGACGGGCAAACGAACGCGGAGGGTTGCGAACGACCGCCATTAAGGCCACGAGTCGTCGCGCCCCGAAACCGCCGAACGCCTGTCGTTCCACGCCAGAGCCCACCTTGGCCCTATCGACGCTTGTCCGGCGCCGGCGCCCGGCCGCCCCTTGGGGCGAAGGGAGTTTTGCCATGCCCCATGACGCGACCGTGACATCCCGCGCCGGTCTCTTGCCCCCCACCCGCGCCATCCGTCGCCCCGAATTGCGCAAGCTCGCGCCCCTGGCCGACACCACGATCTATGAAATGGAAAAACGCGGCGAATTTCCCCGCCGTTTCGCCCTGACCCGTCGCTGCGTGGTCTGGGACTTGGGGGAAATCGAGGCCTGGCTGGCCGAGCGCAAACAGGCCGCCGACGGTCCTTCGGCCCACCCCGCCGAGGGACCCGCTGTCGTGACCGCCGGCGCCGACCGGCTCGCCGCTAGTCTGCCCCCTTCGACGATCAGGACGATGCGGCCTGCCCCGCCCCATCGGCCTGCGCCAGAAAATCGGCCACCGTGCCGATGAGGGTCGCGGCGTCTATGGGTTTGCCGAGGTGCTGGTCCGCGCCGGCTTGAAAGGAAGCGAAGAGATGTTCCGGCAGCACGTTGGCCGTGAGCATGACGACGGGGCAGCGGGGCCTTCCGGTCAGCCGTTCGTCCTCGCGGATGCGCCGTGTCGCCGTCAGGCCGTCCATGACCGGCATCTGCATATCCATCAAGATCAGGCTGTAGGCTTTGCTCCGCGCGGCCTCAACCGCGAGACTTCCATTCTCCACCGCGTCGAGTTCCACGCCCAGCGGCGCCAGGATCATCTCCACCACCTGCCGGTTGACGGGGTGATCTTCGGCCAGAAGGATGCGGCCCAGGCAGGTCCGTTGAGGCGCGGCCTCTTGATCTTGCCGTGGCGGCGCGCAAGCCTGGAGCGGGACATGGACCGTGAAGACCGCCCCCTCGCCCGGCGCGCCCGCAGCCATCAGTTGGCCGCCCAAGGCGTGGGCGATCTCCCGGGAGATCGAAAGGCCAAGACCCGAACCACCATAGGCGCGCGTGATCGAGTCGTCGCCCTGCACGAAGCGATCAAAAATCCGTTCGGCGATGGCCGCGTCGAACCCGATGCCGGTATCGGCGACCTCAAAACGCCAAAGGTCGCCTTCGGCGCGGACCGAAAGACGCACCGTTCCTTCGGCCGTGAACTTCACGGCGTTACTCAGCAGGTTGCCCAACACCTGTCGCAGCCGCAGGGCGTCGCCGCGCACCCAGGTCTCCGGTGGCGGCTGGCAAATATACCCCAGCCCCTTGGCTTCCGCGCCGGCCTGGTGGAGCGCGGCGGCGTCGGCGACCATCTGAGCCAGATCGAACGGCTCGTGGACCACCGGCAGGGCGCCTTCGTCAAGTCGCGCCAGATCCAGCGCGTCGGTCAACAGGGCCTGCAGGGTCGAGGCGGCGCCATTGATCGTATTGAGAAGCGCGCTTTGCTCGGGCGCGAGGTCGGTCTGCGCCAGGACATGCCCCAACCCTAAAATGCCATTCAGAGGCGTACGGATCTCGTGGCTCATATTGGCCAGAAACCGGCTCTTGGCGAGGTTGGCGCTTCGCGCCTGGGCCAGGGCGTTGCGATCGGTGACGTCGCGGATGATCGCCCCGACCAGGGCCGAAGGCCCGTCCCGACAAACTGACACCGACAGATCGGCCTGAAATTCCGTGCCGTCGCGCCGCAGGGCGGGCACTTCCACCGTCGCGCCTCGGCGGGCCTGTCCTGTTTGGCACAGACGGTGAAAGCCCTCGTCGTGAGCCGCCCTGAAGCGCTCGGGGATGATCATGCGAAGTTGCTGACCGATCGCCTCTTGGGCGTCAAAGCCAAAGAGTTCCTCCGACGCCGCATTCCAATGCGTGATCCGCTGGTCGGCGTCGACGGCCAGGACCGCGTCCGCCGTGCCCTCGAAAAGCTGCGCGAGAAAGGATCGGCGCCGGAACTGTTCGAGGATTTCCGCCGCCAGCTCGGCGCACAGCTGGATCTGCCGGCGCGCCGAGGCGCTAAAGGCCCGCGGCCTGTCATCGACCGCGCAGACCGCGCCGATGGCGTGGTCTTCAACCATAATCGGCGCGCCGGCGTAAGCTCGAACGCCCGGCGCGCCGATGACCAGGCTGCTGGCGGCGAACCGCGGATCCAGGCGGGCGTCGGTGATGGTCAGCGGCTGGCGAAGCGCCACGACATGCGTGCAGAACGAGGCAGACCGCTCGGTCTGGGAAAGCGGAAAGTCAAGACCGGCCTTGAACCACTGCCGGTCCTGATCCACCAGGGAGACCATGGCCCAACGCGTGTTCGCCGCGGCCCGCGCGCACTCGGCGATCAGGTCAAAATGGCGCTCGGGCGGCGTATCGAGCACCTGAAGGGCGTGTAGCGTCCGCAGGCGTGCGGCTTCATCATCGGCCAGGACCGTGTCGGTCATTGTGTCCCTCTCGTGAGGCTTGGCGATCATGCGTCGCCGCCGGCGCGGACACGCGGGTTCGATGAGGACGGCCCCTAGGGCGGCGGGCGGGGACGCTCGCCGTTCAGGGCGGCCCGGACCCGCTCAAGGAGCAGGTCGGAAAGCAGCGGCTTTTCCACCAGGCAGACATGGGCCGCCTTGGCCGCCTTGCGCAGCAGTCGTCCGGGATTGGTCGCCAGCAGGATGGCCGGCGCCTTGACGCCGCGCCGCCGCAGATCCTGGATCAGATCCAGTCCCGGCTGGCGGTCGAGATCCTGGTCGACGATCAGGCATCCGGCGGCGGCCAGACTCTCCGGCGTGGCCGCCTCGCCGGCGGCGTAGACCGCCACGCCCAACCCCTCCAGCCCGAATGCGAACTGGATCGCGTTTCGAACCGCTTCGTCTCGGTCGATCAGGATGATGGGGGAGAAGTCGGACATGGAAACTCCAACGCGCGGCGGCGATCACGACCGCCGCCGCTCCTGGCTCAGGCCGCGGTCTTCCAGTGGGGCTCGAGCACCACGTGGGGCGGGCACGGCGCCACGGCGCCCAGCGGCAAGCCGGCCAGTTGGTTGGCGAAGCCATGATTGACGTCTCGATGGTGGGCCTCGTCGGCCCGCACCACCTCGATCACGTCGCGCAGGGTCGATCCCTCTGGAAGGTTCCAGTAATCCAGGGCGATCCGCGGCGCCGGCACATCGGGCGAGCGGCCTTCGTCGATCTCGGCCAGATAGTGGGTGTAGCTGATCACGGCTTCTTCTTCGAAGTAGCCGACGACGCGGTGGGCCGTCTTGGAGGAGATCAGATAGAGGGTGAAGAAGAACAGGTAAAACACCCACTGAACGGAGACGACCACGAACCGCTCGAACGGGGTGGGCTTGGCCACCTCGATGAAGGTCATCAGATGCATGCGTTCGTTTTCGGCCTCGTCCATCAGGGTCTTGATCCAGCCCCTGTCGCTTTCCATGCGCCGCAGACACTTCAGATGCGTCAGGGTCGCGCCCACCATACCCGGAACGGCGGCCACGGTTTCCAGCACCACGGCGCGGTGGCCGTAGCGCTTGGCGAAGAAGGTGTCGGCGCAAAACCGCAGAAGCTTGACGAAGCCCTGGGCGATCACATCCGACGCGCCGGCCGGCCTGTGGTGAACCGAAAGATCAATGGCCGGAGCGGTCATCGCGCTATCCCCTGAAGTGAAGTCCGCCGCGGCGGGCCGTTGAAGTTGAGAGCTTGATATCCGGTGGGACGTTGGCGATACATTCGGGTCATGACCCTAAGGGGTTTGCCGGAGGCGGGCTTGGCCCGCCAGAAGGGCGATTTTCCGGGATGACAGAAACCACCTTGGCGTCGCCCATACGCTGGACCCGGCCCCGCAACCTGTTGCGGACCGCCGCCCTCGGCGCGGCTCTGGTGGCGGGCGGCGTCATCGCGCGCCTGGCCTGTGAACCCGTCCTGGGCGAGCGAGGCGTCTATCTCTTCTTCTTTCCAGCGGTGATCGCCGGCTCGGCGTTTGGCGGAACGGCCGCCGGGGTCTTCAACACCGCCCTGGCGGCGCTGGCCTGCCTGGGCCTGACGCTCCACAATCGACCGCTCGACCAGGGCGATTTCCTCGGGGTGGCGCTCTTTGTCGCCGTCAGCGTCTGCGTGCTGATCGGCGGCGAGGTTTTCCATGCGGCCCGGCGCCGGGCCGAACGGACCAATGATGACCTGGCGGCCCGCCAAGCCCATCTGAAGTCGATCCTCGATACGGTTCCGGACGCCATGATCGTGATCGATGACGCGGGCCTGATCCAGTCCTTCAGCCAGGCCGCCGAGCGATTGTTTGGCTGGTCGGCGGCCGAGGTCAGCGGCCACAACGTCAGAATGTTGATGCCGGCGCCTCACCGAGAGGCGCACGACGGCTATCTGGCCCGCTATTACCAGACTGGAGAGCGCCGGATCATCGGCCAGGGCCGGGTCGTGGTGGGCGAGCGCAAGGACGGATCCACCTTTCCGATGGAGTTGTCGGTGGGAGAAATGCTGACCACGGCCGGCCGCTTCTTCACCGGCTTTGTCCGCGATCTGACCGAGCGCCAGCAGACCGAGGCGCGCTTGCAGGAGCTTCAGAACGAGCTGATCCACATCTCGCGTCTGACCGCCATGGGGGAGATGGCCTCGGCCCTGGCGCACGAGATCAACCAGCCGCTGACGGCGATCGCCAACTATCTCAAGGGCAGCAAGCGGCTGCTGTCCCAGGACGGTCCGCCCGAAATCGAGCGCGTGATCGACGCCATCGACAAGGCCGGAAACCAGGCGCTGCGGGCGGGCGACATCATCCGCAGGCTGCGCGACTTCGTGGCTCGCGGCGAGACCGAGCGCGCCGTCGAGAGCCTGCCGCGGCTGGTCGAGGAGGCCGGAGCCCTGGCGCTCGTCGGCGTTCAGGAACACGGCGTGCGCGTCAGGTTCGCCTACGAGCCAGGCGTCGATCTGGTCCTCGCCGACCGTGTCCAGGTGCAGCAGGTGCTGCTCAACCTGATGCGCAACGCCATTGAGGCCATGGAAACCTCGCCGCGCCGCGAGCTTCTAGTCAAGGTTTCGCAGCTCGAGGGCGACGCCGTCGTCACCGTGGCCGACACAGGCCCCGGCATAGCGCCCCATATAGCCGAACAACTGTTTTCGCCGTTCGTCACCAGCAAGCGCGACGGCATGGGCGTTGGCCTGTCGATCTCACGCACCATCGTCGAGGCCCATGGCGGTCGCCTGTGGGTCGAGGATACGCCGGGCGGCGGCGCGACCTTTCATTTCACGCTCAAACGCGCCGACAGGGGAGACGACAACGATGCCTGAGGGCGTGGTTCACATCATCGACGACGACGAGGCGCTGCGCGATTCTCTGGGCTTCCTGCTCGGCAGCGCCAGGATCGAGTGCACGCTCTATCCGTCGGCCCAGGCTTTCCTCGACGGGCTTTCGCAGCGCGCCAGCGGCTGCGTGCTCACCGACGTGCGCATGCCCGACATGAACGGCCTGGAGCTGGTGCGCCGGCTGAACGCCCTGGGCTACCGCGATCCCATCATCGTAATGACCGGCCACGCCGATGTGCCGCTCGCGGTCGAGGCGATGAAGGAGGGCGTGCGCGACTTCATCGAAAAGCCCTTCGACGACGAGCTGATGCTGGCCGCCTTGGGCTCGGCGCTGCAGCAGCGGCAGGCCGAGCGCGTCGAGGAGTCCGAGATCGCCGAGGTCCACCGACGCCTGAACCTGCTGTCGGGCCGCGAGCGCGAGGTTCTGGAAGGCCTGATCGCCGGCTCGGCCAACAAGGTCATCGCCTACGACCTGGGCATCAGCCCACGCACCGTCGAGATCTACCGCGCTCATGTGATGAGCAAGATGCAAGCCGCCAGTCTTTCGCAGCTGGTTCGTCTCGTGCTGACGGCGCGGCGTTAGCGCACGCCCTCCAGTCGAGAACGACGACCACCGCCGGGGGCCTCCCGCCATCGGTCGCTTCGAGACCTGACCGAGCGACCGCAAGCGCGCGCGACGCTCCGGCGGCCCAACCCGCGGCGGGACCAGATGTCCGCGTCCGGCGCTCGCGGCCGGCGCGAGGACCAGGACAACGACCTTCGATCCCTGGCGTGACCCTGCCGCGACAATGCGGGGGCGACCCTATCGCCGCCGGGACAGCGCTTTTGTCGCGGCTTGACGACCATCAATCGGATCGGCGGGGTTTCGCGCTCTAACACCGCACGACATCCACCCGCCCGCCTACGCTGCGGCGATTCAAGTCCGTCTCGACGCCACGCCCTTGCGAGCCGAGCTCGTCCACGGCGCCCGATATCACAGCCGCGAGGCGCGAACACGATGCTTGAGGTGATCTGGACAACGGTGAGGCTGGCGGTCGTCACGACCGTCTTGCTGCTCATCGTATCGACGCCGCTGGCCTGGTGGCTGGCGCGTCAGCGCGCGTGGTGGAAGGAGATCATCGCCGCGGTCGCCGCCCTTCCCCTTGTCTTGCCGCCCACGGTGCTGGGCTTCTACCTGCTGATCCTGTTGGCCCCGGCCAGTCCCCTGATGGCCTTGCTCCACCCCCTGGGCGTTCGCAGCCTGGCCTTCACCTTCACCGGCCTGGTGATCGGCTCGATGGTCTATTCCCTGCCCT
>CAYRTE010000064.1:0-23860 GCA_964427205.1 uncultured Caulobacter sp. | reverse complement strand
CCGCGAAGGCCGCGTCGCCGTGCAGCAGCAGCGGCAGCACGTGGCCGCGACCGGCGTCGGGCTGTTCGCGCAGGGTGAAGGCCTGCTTGGCGCGGGCCTTGCCGATCACGACGGGGTTGACGATTTCCAGGTGCGACGGGTTGGCCGTCAGCGACAGGTGGACCTTGTTGTCGTCGAACTCACGGTCCGACGAGGCGCCCATGTGATACTTGACGTCGCCCGAACCCTCGACGTCCGAAGGCAGGCTGGTGCCGCCCTGGAACTCGTGGAAGATCACGTGATAGGGCTTGCCCATCACGGCGGCCAGCACGTTCAGGCGGCCGCGGTGCGGCATGCCCAGGACGATGTCCTTCACGCCCAGCGAACCGCCGCGCTTGATGATCTGCTCCAGCGCCGGGACCATGGCCTCGCCGCCGTCGATGCCGAACCGCTTGGTGCCGGGGAAGCGCTTGTGCAGGAAGCGTTCGAAACCCTCGGTCTCGATCAGCTTCTTGAAGATGGCGACCTTGCCCTCTTTCGAGAACACGATCTCCTTGTCGCGACCCTCGATGCGCTCCTGCAGCCAGGCCTTCTCGTGCGGGTCGGAGATGTGCATGTATTGCACGCCGACATTGCCGCCATAGGTGCGGCGCAGGATCGACAGGATCTCGCGGATCGTCGAGGTCTCCATGCCCAGCACGAAGTCCAGGAAGATCGGACGGTCATAGTCGGCTTCCGAGAAGCCGTAGGTGGCGGGATCAAGCTCGGGAGCCGGCGGCTTGGGCTCCAGGCCCAGCGGGTCGAGATTGGCGGCCAGGTGACCGCGCATCCGGTAGGCCCGGATCATCATGATGGCGCGCAGGCTGTCCAGCGTGGCGGCGCGAACGGCTTCGGACGAGGACCCGGGGGCCTTGGCCTCGATCGCCTTGGTCATCTTGGCCTGGACGGCCGGAGCGACGGTGGGCCACTGGCCGTCGAGCGCCGACAGCCAGTCGGGGCGGGCGGCGGGAACGTTGCGGGGGGTCCAGGCGGGATCCTGCGCGGCGCGCTTGACCTGGTCGGCCTGCTCCTTGAGCGTCGAGAAGAAGGCGTTCCACGAGGGCTCGACCGACGCGGGGTCGGACGCCCATTGGGCGTACAAGTCTTCCACGAAGGCCGCATTGGCGCCGTAGAGGAACGAGGTCTCGGTCAAGACCTGGTTGATGATGCCTGCGTCGTCCGCCATCGTTCTTCGCCTTAGATCCGTCGCTCTACGGGACCGGTAACCCAGGCCCGTAAATATAGTGCTTCAATCACCCGGGCGCCCATCGAATTGGGGGCCCAGGTGATTTTTTCGGATCGTCGACTGGCGGTCGCAAAAAACCTGGGCCCCGCGAGGGCGGGGTTTCGGTGTCGGTTTAGCCCTTGAGGACCTCAAGCAGGGTTTCACCCAGCTTGGCCGGCGACGGCGAGACGCGGATGCCCGCGGCTTCCATCGCCGCGATCTTGTCTTCCGCGCCGCCCTTGCCGCCCGAGATGATCGCGCCGGCGTGGCCCATGTGACGGCCGGGAGGGGCCGTGCGACCGGCGATGAAGCCGACCATGGGCTTCTTGCGGCCACGCTTGGCTTCGTCGGCCAGGAACTGGGCGGCTTCTTCTTCGGCCGAGCCGCCGATTTCGCCGATCATGACGATCGACTTGGTGGCTTCGTCGGCGAGGAACAGCTCAAGGATGTCGATGAACTCGGTGCCCTTGACCGGGTCGCCGCCGATGCCGACCGCCGTGGTCTGGCCGAGGCCAGCATTGGTGGTCTGGAACACGGCTTCATAGGTCAGGGTGCCCGAACGCGACACGACGCCGACCGAGCCGGCCGAGAAGATGCCGCCCGGCATGATGCCGATCTTGCACTGGTTGGGCGTCAGGACGCCGGGGCAGTTGGGGCCGATCAGGCGCGACTTGGAGCCTTGCAGCGCCTTCTTGACCTTGACCATGTCCAGCACCGGGATGCCTTCGGTGATGCAGATGATCAGGCCGATCTGGGCGTCGATGGCTTCCAGGATCGAGTCGGCCGCGAAGGGGGGCGGCACGTAGATCACCGAGGCGTCGGCGCCGGTGGCTTCCTTGGCCTCGCCGACCGTGTCGAACACGGGCAGGCCGATGTGGGTCTGGCCGCCCTTGCCGGGCGTGACGCCGCCGACCATCTTGGTGCCGTAGGCGATGGCCTGCTCGGAGTGGAACGTGCCCTGGGCGCCGGTGATGCCCTGGCAGATGACCTTGGTTTCAGAACCGATGAGGATCGACATTTAGCGGGCGCCCTTCACAGCGGCGACGATCTTTTCGGCGCCGTCGGACAGATCGTTGGCGGCGATGACGTTCAGGCCGCTTTCCGAGATGATTTTCTTACCGAGTTCGACGTTGGTGCCTTCCAGGCGCACCACCAGCGGAACCTGCAGCCCGACTTCCTTCACGGCGGCGATGACGCCTTCCGCGATGATGTCGCAGCGCATGATGCCGCCGAAGATGTTGACCAGAATGCCCTTCACGGCCGGATCGGCGGTGATGATCTTGAAGGCCGCGGTGACCTTCTCCTTGTTGGCGCCGCCGCCGACATCGAGGAAGTTGGCCGGCTCGGCGCCGTACAGCTTGATGATGTCCATGGTGGCCATGGCCAGGCCCGCGCCGTTGACCATGCAGCCGATTTCGCCGTCGAGGGCGATATAGGCCAGGTCATACTTCGAGGCTTCGATTTCCTTGGGGTCTTCTTCGCTCTCGTCGCGCAGGGCCTTGATGTCCGGGTGGCGATAGAGGGCGTTACCGTCGAACGACAGCTTGGCGTCCAGGACCTTCAGGTGATCGTCAGCGGTGACGATCAGCGGGTTGATCTCCAGCATGGCCATGTCCTTGGCCAGGAACGCCGTATAGAGCTGCGTCAGCAGCACGGCGGCTTCCTTGGCGAGACCGCCGGTCAGGCCCAGGGCCTTGGCCAGCGCGCGCTGGTGGGTCGGCCACACGCCGGTGGCGGGGTCGATCGAGAAGCTGTGGATCTTTTCCGGGGTGGCGTGGGCCACGTCCTCGATGTCCATGCCGCCTTCGGTCGAGGCGACCACCGAAACCATCGAGGTCTCGCGGTCGACCAGCAGCGACAGGTAGAATTCCTTGGCGATCGCCGCGCCTTCTTCGATGTAGAGGCGGTTGACCTGCTTGCCCTTGGGGCCGGTCTGGTGCGTCACCAGGACGCGGCCGAGCATTTCGGCGGCGTTGGTCTTGACGTCCTCGGCCGACTTGACGACGCGGACGCCGCCCTTGGCGTCGGGGCCGAGGCCCTCGAACGTGCCCTTGCCACGGCCACCGGCGTGGATCTGGCTTTTCACCACGAAGACAGGCGTGCCCAGCTTCTGGGCGGCCTCGAAGGCTTCTTCGGGGGTGAACACGGCGAAGCCGCGCGGAACAGGAGCGCCGAACTCTGCGAGTACGGCTTTGGCTTGGTGTTCGTGAATGTTCATGAGGGCCCGGTCTCGGCGACGGCTTTTCTGAAATGTGCGCGGGTTATAGGAGCGTGATTTCGCAGGCGCAACCGCGCGCGGCCGATAAGGTGCAGGCTTGCGTCGTTCTTTGTCCGAAAGGACAGCGGCGCCGCGTCAATAAGCGGGCCGGGCACGGAAGCCCCTGACCTAGCGGCATTGTTACCGGTCACATGCCTTGACGGCGGGTTCGCCTCAGCGGGGCAGGTTTCCCGTGTCCCTGAAGAAGATCAGGATCAGGGCCGCCACGGCCACCGCGTCGCGGTCGGGAGAGCCCGCGGCGGGCAGGTAGGCCGTCGGACCAAGACCGACCAGATCCACCGCCCCGACGTCCTGGCCGTCGCGGCTGACGACATAGCCGAGGGGCGAGCCGCCGCCGATGGGCATGCCGCCCACCTGCCTGGTCTGGACGCGATAGGTGCGGCCGCCAAGCCGCAGCTCGCCGGCGCGCTGGGGCTGCTGCAGCCGGGCCAGGAGCGTGCCCTTGGACTGGGCCAAGGCGAAGGCCGCGTCATCGCCCGCGCCCTCCCCGGCCACGGTGCAGACATAGGACAGCCTGTCGCGATCAAAGGTGATCCAGCCCAGGCCCAGGCGGCTCTGGCCGCCGCCGCACTGGATGGTCAGCGGAGCCAGGCCGGGCGCGGAAACATGGATTTCGGCGCTGGCCTTCTCGCCCTCGAAGACCCCCGTGACCGAGCTGCTGGACGCCTTGGCGGTCGACCAGCCCTGATACTCGCCGAGCACGAAGCCGGGCTTGAACAGGCTTTCGCCCTTCCTGCCCTTCAGCTTGACCTTCTCGGTGCGCTCGGTGATCGGCGCGGCGGCCTGGACCGGAAGGGCCAGGGCCAGGCCCAAAGCGAGCGAAAGACCGATGGCGGCGGATTTCATGGCGAGCCCTCGTCGACGATGTCGCGGTCGAGCTTGGCAGATATCGACGTTATCTCAAGCCCGCGGACCGCCTAGTCGATCCAGTCGCGCTTGAGGCGACGCGAGGCGAAGATCAGAAGGACCGCGCTGACCACATAGAAGCCCAGGCCGATATAGATCGCATGCCGCATCGACTCGGCCCCGTAGCGCGGGGCCAGCAGGTCGGAGACATAGCCGAAGAACCACAGGCCCACGGCCAGGCCCAGCAGGTTGTTGATCAGCAGGAACAGGGCCGAGGTGGTGGTCCGCATCGAGGCCGGGGCCAGATGCTGCACCGCCGCGATCACCGGACCCAGCCAGGCCAGGTTCAGGCCGGTCGGGATCAGGAACAGCAGGAAGGCCAGGACCATCGAGTTGACGTTCATGGCCAGCAGGAAGCACGGCAGGGCCACCAGGAAGCAGATGGCCGGCGCCAGGGCATAGGCGCCCTTGTTCTTCGAGCCGAACTTGTCGGCCAGCACGCCGCCCAGCCAGATGCCGGCCACACCGCCGATCAGCGACAGGGCGCTGTAGAACAGGGCGCGGTCGGTCAGGCTGAGCCCGAAGCTGCGCTGGAAGAAGGTCGGCAGCCAGAAGGCCACGCCATAGCCGCAGATCGACGAGCAGGCCGCCCCGAACGACAGCAGCCAGAAGCTGGGCTTGGGCAGGATGGTGGCCAGAACCTTGCCGAAGGCTGGAGCCTTGGGGGCCACCAGCGGCGCGGCCTCGCCCGGCTCGCGGTCCATGCCGCCGCGCGGCGGATCCTTGACCACCCACTTGAAGATCGGCGCCAGCACCACGCCGGCCAGGCCCACGGCGATGAAGGCGAACCGCCAGTTGACGTAGGCCGCGATCAGCCCGCCAAACAGCACGCCCAGGGCCGTGCCCAGCGGGATGCCAAACGAATAGACCGCCAGGGCCCGGGCTCGCTGGTCCTTGGGGAAGTAGTCGCTGATCAGCGAATAGGCCGGCGCCACGCCGCCCGCCTCGCCCACCCCGACGCCCATGCGCGACAGGAACAGGCTCCAGAAGCCGCCCGCGAAGCCGCACGCCACCGTGAAACCACTCCAGATGGTCAGGGCGGCGGTCATGATCCAGGTGCGGCTGACCCGGTCGGCCAGCCAGGCCAGCGGCACGCCCAGGGTGGTGTAGAGCGCGGCGAAGGCCACCCCGCCCATCAGGCCCAGCTGGGTGTCGGTGAGATTGAGGTCGGCCTTGATCGACCCGGCCAGGATGCCGAGGATCTGCCGATCCAGGAAATTGAAGGTGTAGGCGAGGATCAGCATCGCCAGCACCACGTAGCGGTAACGCGACCCGGTCGCCGATGGCCCGATCTGGCTTTGGATCTGGCTATCGCTCATGGTCGCCCCGCTGGAAGTCTACGCTACAGACAAAGAAATGGCGGCGGCCCGTTGCAGCGGGCCGCCGCCAGTTTTTACCTAGATCAGAATGCGATTTCGAGGCTGGCCGAGACAGTGCGCGGCGGGCCGTAGAAACCGATGACCGAGTTATTATAGGTGGCGACGCCAAAATTATAGCCGCCGATCCGATAACGCTCGTCCGTCAGGTTCTTGCCGGTCAGGGCAAGCTTGTAGTGGTTGCCCGGCGCCGTCCAGATCGCCGTCAGATCGACCAGGGTGAAGGCCTTCTGGTCAAGCAGCGGCAGGGGCTGTTCGAACTGCTGGTAGCTGTCGCGATAGCTGACCATCGGGGTGACGGCCAGCACGCCGCCGGCCAGTTCGCCAACCCAGGTCAGGCTGACATTGCCGGTCCATTCGGGCGTGTTCTGGAAGCCGTAGAGGTCGGCCACGTTGACCACCTGACCGCCGGCCGGGATGACCTGGGTCGGGTTCAGCGGGTTGGGAGCGCCCGCCGGCACGAAGCGGTTGAAGGTGTCGTACTTGGCGTGGATGTAGCCCAGGGCGACATTGGCCGACAGGTTGGCGGTCAGCTTGGCCTTGGCTTCGAACTCGACGCCGTACAGGGTGGACGAGCCGGCGTTGTCGATCGAGCTGGCGATGCCGCTGGGCACCACCACCTGGGTCGAGACCTGCTGGTCCTCGTACTTGGACAGGAAGGCCGCCGAGGCGAACGAGACCCGGCGATCAAACAGATAGCCCTTCAGACCCACTTCATAGGCGTCGACCACCTCGGGCTTGTAGCCGTTGACGGTCTGCGGGGTGATCAGGGCGTCGCCGCGCATGTCCCAGCCGCCCGACTTGAAGCCCTTCGAATAGGACACGTAGGTGTTCAGGTCGTCCGACAGTTCATACGAAGCGCTGATGCGCGGGGTGAACTGCGAGAAGGTGGTCTGGGCGCCGTAGTTGGTGCGGGTCTGCAGGACCGGCCGCGGCGTGCCGCCCTGATAGGGACTGCGCGTGGCGCCCAGATAGAACAGGCGATAGGTCGTGCTGCGCTTGTGATCGCGCGTGGCGCGGGCGCCCAGCGAGACCTTGAAGCGCTCGGTCAGGTTGGCGCTGAAGTCGAAGAAGGCCGCGAAGCTCTGGGTGCTGACCTTGCCGCCGTCGGCGATGGACAGACCCAGGTTTCCGGCGATGGTGTCGAACTCGCCCGAGGCCTGGCTGTTCATGTAGTAGAGGCCGAACACGCCCTGGACGTTCTCGTCCGAATAGACCGCCTGCAGCTCCTGCGAGAACGACCGGTCGTCATAGTCGGCGGGCACGTCGAGGGTATTGAGCGGGGTGCCGTCGAAATCGATGACGGTGTCGGTGTGACCCTTGCGGCTGGCCGTGATCGACTTGAAGCTCAGGCTCTCGGTCGCGTTCCACTGGCCCGTCAGCGACACGCCTTCGGTTTCCACCGAGTTGGCGTCGCCAAAGCCGGCCTGGGTGTCATAGACGTCCAGCACCTTGTAGCCGCCGACCAGGGCCGGCAGTTCGCGGTGGCCGTGGCGGGCGTTGGAATCGTCCTGCACGTGGTCATAGGCCAGGCGGAAGAACAGGTCGTCATTGGGCGCGTATTCGGCGCTCAGGCGGATGGCCTGGACGTCCTTGTTGTAGTGCTCGGCGCCGGTGGTCAGGTTCGTGCCGAAGCCGTCACGCTTGTAGATCGCATAGGCGCCGCCCACCGACAGGCCGCCGCCGACCGGGGTCTGGCCCGAGACCAGCAGGTCGGTCTGGTTGTAGCTGCCATAGGTGCCGCGCACCTTGCCGTGGGCTTCGTCGCCCAGGCGCTTGGTCACGTACTTGATGGCGCCGCCGATGGTGTTGCGACCGTACAGCGTGCCCTGCGGGCCGCGCAGCACTTCGATGCGCTCCACGTCGAACACGTCCAGCACCGCGCCCTGCGGGCGGTAGATATAGACGTCGTCGACATACAGGCCCACGCCGGGCTCATAGCCCCACAGCGGATCCTGCTGGCCGATGCCGCGGATGTAGGAGATCAGGGTCGAGTTCGAACCGCGGGCGGTCTGAACCGTGATGTTGGGGGTCGTCTGCTGCAGGACGGTGATGTCCGCGCCGCCCTGACGGGCCAGGGTCTCGCCGCTATAGGCCGAGACGGCGACCGGAACGTCCTTGAGGTTTTCCTCGCGGCGACGGGCGGTGACGACCACCTCGTCGACCGACAGGCCGGAATTGGCGACCGGCGCCTCTTGCGCCGAAACGGCCGTCGCGACCGCGCCCCATGCCGCGCCAGCCAGCAGCGCAGCCTTCCACATCGAAGTCATTGGGTTTCCCCTCCCTTGTACGTTCCGCCCACCCGAACCGAATCCTTGTGGCGGACACGTGCTCGGCACCCGCGAATTCATCGAACCGCGAATAGTGGCACTGTCACTCAGACTGCGGAATCGCGCCAGTCTTTTTTCATCAGGTGATGAAATGGCGTGAAGGTGTGTCTTTCGGGCCCCTGCGCGGGGCCGGGGCCGGCGATCAGCCCTTGGCCGCGCGGCCGATCACGCTCTCGAAACCCGCCGCGCAATAGGCGAACAGGCGGCGGCGCACGGCCTCCAGGTCGCTGGAATGGCACTCGCCGTTCGACAGCGAGTCGATGCGGCCGGTCTCCGACAGGGCCAGCATCATCGAGCCGGTCAGGAACTGATAGCACCAGAAGAGGTCGCGATATTCCGCGTCCGGACGCGCCGCCTTCAGGGTCTCGACCAGCCGATGGACCACCGGATCGAAGAACCGGGTCATGGTCTCGCCGCCCCAGACGGGGGTGTTGTTCACCTGGGCCACCAGCACGAAATAGTTCTTCCAGCCCTGGCCGCCCTCCTGTGAAATCCGCAGCAGCGGCTCGATGAAGGCCTCGATCACGCCCTCCACCGTCATGGCCCCGGCATGGGTCTTCACATAGAGGTCCATTGACGCCAGGCGCGCCTGGTTGAGAATCTCGGCCCGGCGCAAGAACACCGCGTCGAACAGCTCGCGCTTGGCGCCGAAATAATAGTGGATCAGCGCCGTATCGACGCCCGCCTCGGCCGCCACCTGCCGGGTGGTCACGCCATAGAAGCCGTGACGCGCGAACAGGCCCTCGGCCGCGTCGAGAATGGTTTCCTTCAGGTCCAGACCCTTGGCCTTGGACGGTCGTCCCCGCCCGCCGGGACGGGCGCGGGGCTTGGCTGCGGTCATTCGACTCTCTCGCCTGCCTTGATTGCGCTGTCCCCGGATGGCGCATCCGGGGGAGCGTGGCAAGGCGGAAGGCCCGGACGGGGCGCGGTCGAGCGCTGACGGGCGGTGGCAGCGGACGTGCTGAACGGCGGTTATGGGTCGAAAGCGCGCTTTGCCTTCCCTCCCGAAAGCGGACGCCCCTCTTCCCGCTCATCCTTAAATCTCTTGGAGGCTGCAGCGTGCCGGTCTGTCCAGGTTGGTCAAGGACTGGCCTGCGGCCAGCCGCTCCGCGGCGGCGCGGAGCGCCGTCCTTGAGCAACCTGGACAGACCGGCGATCGTCTCGCCGTGAGATTTAAGGATGGCTCCCTCTCGCGGGCGAGAAGGACTTCAAACCGCAATAACTCTTGTCATCCCGGCCGTAGCGGAGCGGAGCGCCGGGACCCAGGGGCAACCGCAATGCGCCTGCCCCTGGGTCCCGGTTCGGCTTCGCCGCCCGGGATGACAAGAGTTTGTGGAGCGAGAACGGGGATTGGCTGCCCTCTATCCCCGTGCCTCGCGGGATAGAACTCAACAAAATCAGAGCGTTAAGAATAAAATGATCGCGCCAATCAGACGCGCTGAAACCGCCCGCATAATCAATCTCACCTGACAGCACGGGAAGGGCGCACGTACGGCGACCGTTGCGGTTGTCAGGGGTGATCGAGCGGGCAGCTCAATCGATGGCGGGTGAAAACCGCCAACCTCGTGGTCTCTGGCGGCGGTCGGCCCTGGAACACAGAAACGACGTGACCACGAGGGTCGAGAAGGCAGCAGGCACGGGCTGAAATCGCCCATGCGGTCTGGACGGGGTCGCTAACCCCTCCACCCGCCGGAGGCCGAATAACGAGAGCGGGTTAAAACCCCGCGCCTCGAAGGCTTCCGTCTGAAGATCACGCGGAGCGTCTGTCTTCGTCGAAACGGTATTCACTACCCCCTCATCCGGGCGAGGCCCGGACGCTCCGCAGCCCTTCCCATTCCTTCAGCGGCAAGCCGCGTGAAGCCGGAAAGCCGCGCCCTCAGCCCAGGAACACCCGCCACATCAGGCGGCCGGGCATGAAGGTGAACAGGCCGGCGATCAGCAGGCCGCCGACGAACATGCCCGTCATGTTCCGCGCGTGCTGGCGAACCTTGCCGCGCTTGATGGCGAAGATGCCCATGGGCAGGGCGATCAGCGTCCAGCCGCTGATCAGGTGGATGAAGCTGAAATGACCGGGATTGATCGTGCGGATGAACAGCGAGCTGATCGCCGTCAGGGCCATGGCGACCACCCAGGTCCAGCCCAGACGCTTGTGCAGGCCGCTGCCCTTGACCCCCGCCAGCAGCACGCAGCCGATCAGAAAGGCGGTCACGGCGCCGGCCACGTGCAACTGGATGACCAGGGGCGCGGCGGCCAGCAGCGACAGGTCCGGCGCGTGGGGCTGGAAGCCGGCCTGCTCGAGCCTGCGCAGCGGCGCGGCCAGCACGCCGGGATTGGCCGCCAGGATCGCCAGGGTGACCAGACCCAGGCCCAGGACGCCCAAACGTCCACCCAGCGTGGCCCGGCGCATTGACATGTTTTGATCGGCCATCTTCATCTCCATTTCGCGACGGCGCCGCCCCATGGCGCTGCCCGTTCCGTCGACACACCGTTCCTGGAGCCGTCCCTCCCGTGCCTCAATCGCTGTTGCGTCAGTCGCCGCCCCGCTTTCGTGAACGGCTGGCGGACGCCGTTCACGCTTCGCGAATGGCCCTGACCAGCCCCGAGGCCCGGCGCGGCTTTGCGGTCTCGGCCTGCGCCGGACTGTTCCTGGCCCTGATCGGCGCGTTCGGCTCGGGCCAGGCGCCGCTGCCCACGCGGCTGATCTACTGGGTGGGCCTGTGCGTGGCCGGCGCGGTGGTCGGCACGGGGGTCAGCCAGCTGATCGGCCGCGACGGCCGGGCCGACGCCCGCCCCTGGCTGTATGGAAGCCTGATCGCCATCGGCATCACCCTGCCGTTCACCGTCGTGGTCTGGCTGGTCACCGAGCTGATGTTCCACGGGCCGCCGCGCCCGGCCGCCCTGCCCGTCTATCTGGCCCCGGTGTTCATCATCACCTCGGCGATGACCGGGCTGAACTTCCTGGTTCAGCGCAGGCCGCCCGAGACCCACGCGGCCCCCGTCGGCGCGCCGGCCCCGCGCTTTCTGGACCGCCTGCCGCCTCGCCTGCGCGGCGCCCGGATCCACGCCGTCGAGGCGCAGGATCACTATCTGCGACTGCACACCTCGAAGGGCGAGGACCTGATCCTGATGCGCCTGTCCGACGCCGTGGCCGAGCTGGAAGGCATAGAGGGCGCCCAGACCCACCGCTCCTGGTGGGTGGCCCGGGAGGCCGTCGAGGACGCCCGACGCGGCGACGGCCGGGCGACCCTGACCTTGAGCGGCGGCGTCGAGGCGCCGGTCAGTCGAGCCTACGCCAAGGCATTGCGGGAGGCGGGCTGGTTCTAAGGCTCAGGCCCCGCGCCGGGCCCGCCATGCGTCGCGGGTCTGGCCCCAGATATCGATGACGTGGTCGGCGAAGGGCGCTGGCAGTTGGCCGCGACCGCGATTGGACGAGCCCAGCCGCTCGGCGACCTTCTGGGAGGGCGTGTTCTCCGGGTCGATGCAGTGGATCACCTCGTCCCAACCCAGATGATCGAACGCCCAGTCGATGGTCGCCGTCGCGGCCTCGACCGCATAGCCCTTGCCCCAGGCGGCCCGGGCCAGGCCCCAGCCGACCTCGGTTCCGGGCCAGTCCTCGGGCTGCCAGGGACCGATCCGGCCCAGCCACTGGCCGCTGGACTTCTCGATCACCGAGAACATGCCAAAGCCGTTCAGCGCCCAGGAGCCGGCCATCGAGGCCATGCCGCGCCAGGCGCTGGAGCGGGGCTGCAGGCCGCCGATGAACCGCGCCGCCTCGGCGTCGGCCATCATCTCCGCCCAGCCGTCCAGATCGCCCTGAGCGGTGGGACGCAGGATCAGCCGATCAGTCTCAAGCGTGGGTCCAGGCGCTACTCGCATGATGGTCTCCTCCCCTGGCAGTTCGCCTTCAGGCCACGCAGGCCGCCAGGCCCTCGCGACGCACCGTTCCGGACGCCGCCCCGATCTTGCGGGCGCGTTTTTTCACATAGGGGCCCGGCTTGACCGCCTTCCACTTCAGCGGGCTGGGCAGGATGGCGGCCAGGCGGGCGGCCTGAGCCTGGGACAGCTTGTCGGCGCCGATCCCGAAATAGCGGCGAGAGGCGGCTTCCGCGCCATAGATGCCGGGGCCGTATTCGATGGAGTTCAGATAGACCTCCATGATCCGCTTCTTGCCCCAGAAGGTCTCGATCAGCACGGTGAACCAGGCCTCCAGCCCCTTGCGGACATAGGAGCGGCCCGGCCACAGGAAGATGTTCTTGGCGGTCTGCTGGCTGATGGTGGAGCCGCCGCGGATCTTCCGGCCCTTTTCGTTATTGGCATAGGCCTTCTGCAGGGCCTCGAAGTCGAAGCCGCGGTGGTCGCAGAACTTGGCGTCCTCGGCGGCGATCAGGGCGCGCGGCAGGGCCGGCGAGACCTTGTTGATCGACATCCAGCGGTGATCCAGGCCCTTGCCCTCGACCGCGCGGATGACCATCAGCGGCGTCACGGGCGGCGGCACGAAGCGGAACACGATCACCGCCAGCACGGGTCCGGCGACCAGCACGATGAACAGCGCCAGAAAGATATTCCGCAACAGCTTCACGTATCGCCCTCAGATCCTGCTTGTCTTTACGCTGCGGCCGGATGCTAGCGACTGGATAGGTCCCTGTCGCGGGGGCATGAACGACCTTGCTCAGGGAGCTTTGGCATGGATGTCCTAGACGCCGTCAACCGCCGCATGTCGGTGCGGGCCTTCAAGTCCGACCCGGTGGACGCCGCCGTGCTGCGCGAGCTTCTCGAAGCCTCGGCCCGGGCGCCGTCGGGCGGCAATCTCCAGCCCTGGCGGGTGCAGGCCATCGCCGGCCAGCCGCTGGAGGCGTTGCGCGCCACCATGCTGCAGCGCGTGGCCTCGCCCGACACCCCCGAATATGACGTCTATCCGGCCAATCTGTGGGAGCCCCTGCGCAGCCGGCGCTTCCAGGTGGGCGAGGACCTCTATGGCGCGCTGGGCATCCCCCGCGAGGACAAGCTGGCGCGCCTCCAATGGTTCGCCAGCAACGGCCAGGGCTTTGGGGCGCCGGTGCTGCTGTTCTTCTCGGTCGACCGCCGCTGCGGCCCGCCGCAGTGGAGCGACCTGGGCATGTTCATGCAGACCCTGATGCTGCTGGCCGTCGAGCGCGGCCTGGACACCTGCGCCCAGGAATTCTGGTCGCACTATCATCAGGTGGTCGATCTGCACATCGGCCTGCCCGAGGGCCACATGCTGTTCTCCGGCATGGCGCTCGGCTATCGCGACGAGACCGCGCCGGTGAACAACTGGCGCTCGCGCCGCGACCCCTTCGAGGCCTGGGGCGAGCTGAAGGGCTTCTGAGCGGCTTCTATCCCGCGAACTGGCGTGGCGCGCTGATATCCGGCAGCGCGATCACGCCCGCCTCGCCCTCCTCGTCGCCCCAGGCCAGGCGCTGGCCGTCAGGCGACACCGACAGGGCGCTGATCGAAGCGCCCTTCTCGGCCTTCAGGGTCTCGATCCGGCCATTGCGCATGTGAGCGATCCAGATCTTGCCGTTGTCCTGACCGGCGATGGCGACCGGCAGGGTCTCGACGCCGGCCACCCGCACCACCATCGAATCCCGCGAGAAGCCGATCTCGGCGGCTTCCTTGCCCATCGGGCCGCTGGCTCCGGCGAAGGGCCAGACCACCGCGCCATTGGCGCCGGCGGTGACCATCAGATTGCCCTTGTCGAAGAAGGCCATGCTCTTGATCTTGGCCGGATAGCCGCCCATCCGCATGTCCTTGCCGTCCGACAGGCGCCAACCGTGCAGCTGGTTCTCCTGCATCGACGAGACCAGGAACTTGCCATCGGGGCTGAAGGCCACCGCGATGTGGCTGCCGGCCCATTTCAGGAGCTGCGGCTTCTGCTCGGCGATCCTGGCCCACCACAGCTGGGCGCCGCCATAGGTCGCCGTGGCCAGTCGCCGGCCCTTGGGGTCGAAGGCCAGGCCCGACACCGTCTTCTCGTGGGCGAAGATGCGGGAGAAGGCCGGATCGGCGACATCGCGGACATGGGCCTCGCGACCGGCGGTGAAGGCGATCAGGCCCGAAGCCGGACTGGCGGCGACATGCTCGATCCACTTGCCCTTCAGCTCGGCCAGGACGGTGGCGACCACCTCGCCCTTGTCGATTCGGCTCCAGACCAGGCGGCCGTCGTCGCCGCCGGTGATCAGGCCCTGACCGGACGGATGGACAACGGCGCACAGCGCGGCCCCGCCCATCGGACCGCCATGGGCCTCGACCGTGACATAGCCATCCTCGCTCTGCAGGCGAACCGTGCCGTCGCCCAGGGCGAAGGCGGCCCGACCGGCGTGATCGAAAAGGGCCGCGGTAACAAAGGCGTCGAAGGAGAAAATCATGCCCGCGCCATACCCCGACACGGCCCTGGCGCCTAGCCAGCTGGCGCCCGAAGCCCCTTGGCGCCCTGACCGGTGCGAACGGCGTTCGGTTAGAAAGAGTCAAAAAGGGGTTGCCAGTTCGCCGCCACGTCGGGCTTTACTTCCGCGTCCGTCTGAGCCAGACGTGGCGACCTAACAATTGCGGGACCGCGAGTGACGCGGCCCTTGGGAGACAGTCAGGCTATGGCGGCTAAACTCTCTGGTGGTGGCGGTGGTCGCTACTCCCTGAATCAGAACTCCGAAATCAACGTCACGCCTTTCGTGGACATCCTTCTCGTTCTGCTGATCATCTTCATGGTCGCGGTGCCGATGGCGACCGTCGCGATCAAGGTTGACCTTCCTCCGGCGACCATCCCGCCGCCTAACGCGCCCAAGCCGAAAGAGCCGGTGTTCATCTCGATCCAGAAGTCGGGCGCGCTGTTCATCGCGGACAAGCAAACCAGCCTCGACAACCTGGAAGTCGATCTGGACTCCAAGTTCAACGCGACCGGCCAAGCCGGTCCGAAGGACGATCAGCGCGTCATGATCCGCGCCGACGCCGACGTGCTGTACGCCGACTTCATGGGCGTGCTGAACCAGCTGCAGACCGCTGGCTGGTACAAGGTCGGCCTGATCAACGAAGACATCCACTAAGGATCTTCGGCGCCAGATCTCTGGCGAGCCAAGTTTGAGAAGCCCCGGAAGCACCGCTTCCGGGGCTTTTTCTTTGCGCGCTCCCCTTCGGCTGAAAAGCGCGCGCCAGGCAAGCCGGCGGTCGCGTGCGGCACGGCGTTTGAAACCGACCCTCCCGAGAGGCCTGAGGCGTCCCGTTTCCGAACAGAAGCGGCCCCCAGGCAGAGACCCGGGAGAGCCGAATGCTCAGCGAATGGAACCAGACCCAGGCCGCCGCCCAAGGCGTGTCGATCGAAGGCGTCCGCATTAACCTGCCGACGCTGGACACCGCCGCCGCCGCCGCGATCCACCGCGCCGAGCGCGGCGAGGGGTTCACGCTGTTCACCGTCAATCTCGATCATCTCGTGAAGCTGACCTCCAACGACGCCTTCCGGGCCGTCTATCGCCGCGCCACCTACGTCACCGCCGACGGCTGGCCCGTCGTCTGGCTGGCCGGCCGCAAGAACGCCACGCTGGAGCGCGCCACGGGCGCCGATCTGGTCGAGCCGCTGTGCCGCGCCGCCGCCGAACGCAATCTGCCCATCTATTTCGTCGGTCCCGGCCCCAAGGCCCAGGCCGGCGCGCTGGAAAGGCTGACGCAACGCTTCGAGGGCCTGAAGATCGCCGGCGCCGAAGCCCCGCAATTGCCTTCGGGCGATGGCCCCGCCATGCTGGCCGCCATGGATCTGGACGCCATGGCCCAGCGCATCAACGCTTCCGACGCTCGCATCTGCTTTGTCTCGCTGGGCGCGCCCAAGCAGGAGATCCTGGCGGACGCCCTGGCCACCCGCTGCCCCGGCGTGGGCTTCATCTGCGTCGGCGCCGCCCTGGACTTCATCTCCGGCCAGGCTCGCCGCGCCCCGCAGTGGATGCAGCACGGCAAGCTGGAGTGGTTCTGGCGCCTGGCCAATGATCCGCGCCGCCTGGCCGTGCGCTACGCCGAATGCGCCATGCTGTTCGCCGCCCTCGCCCTCGGTGTCGCCGGGGGCCAAGCCGGCTCGCCCGTCACGGCCGCCGAACCGCGCGGCGTCCTGCGATGATCCCGAGGCCTGGACGACTGTCGCGGCGGTCGCTTCTGGCCTCGACCCTGGCCTTGGCCGCCTGCGGCAAGGGCGCCTCGGCCGATCCCGCCTCGCCGGTTCGCGATGGACCTGTCCCACTCTTGCGCGACCTGGCGCCGTTTCGGATCGGGACCGAGATCGTTTCGGACGAGTTTGGCCGTCCCGGTTTCGACGCCGCCGCCAGCAGCCAGTTCTCGCAGATCACCGCCGGCTTCGAGATGAAGATGGAGTATATCCTGCAACAGGATGGCTCCCTGCGGTTCGAGGGCGGCGATCGCATCGCCGACTTCTGCAAGGCCAACAACCAGGCCCTGCATGGACACACCCTGATCTGGTACATCGACAAGCCTGTCGCCTTCCAGAAGCTGGTCGGGGACAGGCGCGCCTTCGATAAGGCCTATGCCAGCTACATTCAGGCCGTCGCCGGACGCTACAAGGGCCTGGCCCGCAGCTGGGACGTGGTCAACGAGCCCGTCGCCGATGATGGCGTATCCCTGCGCGAATCGTTCTGGACCGAGAATCTGGGCCAGGAAGGCCACTTCATCCGGGCCCACGAAGAGGCTCACGCCGCCGATCCCGACGCCCTGCTGTTCGTCAACGAGTACCATCTGGAGAGCAAGCCGCATAAGCGGCGGACCTTCCTGAAGCTGATCGAGGACATGCTGAAGCGCGGCGTGAAGATCGACGGCATCGGCAACCAGACCCACATCGACGTCGACCTGCCGCCGGGCAAGATCACCGAGGCCATGCGCGATCTGGCCAGCCTTGGCCTGCCGATCCACCTGTCGGAGATCGATGTCTCGTTCCAGACGCAAGGCGTCAGCCTGAAGTCACGGGCCGAGAAACAGGCCAGCCAGCTGCGCCTGTATCGCGAAGCGATGGAATCCTTCATCGCCCTGCCCGAAAAGCAGCAGTTCGCCTTCACGATCTGGGGCGTCCGTGACGCCGACTCGTGGCTGCGCAACGCCAGTTGGGTGAAGGACAAGACCGACACGCCACTGCTGTTCGACGACATGGGCCAGCCGAAGGAAACCTTCTGGACCCTGGTCGACGTTCTTCAGGGCCGCTGATCCCGGTTTTTTAAGACTAGGGCCTTAGCCTCGACCGCACGTTGCGCGGAGGGGTCGCTCATGAGCGGTCATCACAAGGACTATGTCGCCGGCCTTGACGGGCTGAGAGCGGCCTCGGTCAGCATGGTGATCCTGGGCCATGTGGGCCTCGGCGACCTGATCCCCGGCGGGATGGGCGTGACCATCTTCTTCTTCATCAGCGGCTTTCTGATCACCCGGCTGCTGTGGGCCGAGCGCGACGCCAACGGCGGCGTCGACCTGCTCCGCTTCTACGGCCGCCGGACCCTGCGCCTGCTGCCCGAGATGCTGGTGCTTCTGCTGGTGCTGACCTTCATCGTCGGACCGTTGCTGAACCAGCCTATGCAGCCCCTGCAGGCCCTGGCCGGCCTGACCTACTGGACCAACTACTACATCATCAGCGGCATGGGCGACTGCGCTAACTGCGCCGTGACCGGACACCTGTGGTCGCTGGCGGTCGAGGAGCATTTCTACCTTGTCATGCCGCTGGCCCTGCTGCTGTGCGGCTTCGTTCCGCGCCGCATGGCGGTGCTGTTCCTGATCGCCATCGTGGGCGCGGCGGCCTGGCGGACCTATGCCCTGACCGTGCTGCATGTGTCGGAGGTCTATACCTACAAGGCCACAGAAAGCCGGATCGACTCGATCGCCTGGGGCTGCCTGGCGGCTGTCATCGAGCGCTCGTGGTCGGCGGCCATGGATTTCGTCAAGCGCCGCGCATGGCTGATCTTCGGGACCGGCTGCGCCTTGATGCTGGGATCCTTGGCCTATCGCGACCCGATCTTCCGCGAGACCCTGCGCTATTCGGTCCAGGGCCTGGCCCTGGTCGGCATCGTCCTGCCGCTGGTCGCCGCGCCGCGCATGGCGGGCCTGGTCAAGCTCCTGGAGATCGCGCCGCTGCGCTGGATGGGCCGACGGTCCTACGCCGCCTATCTGTGGCACATGCTGGCCCTGACCCTGGGCGGCATGATCGTCGGCTTCAGCGGCGTCATCGAGAACGCGCCCCGCATGACCCAACTTCAGGCCCTGCCCTTCGTCGTCGCCCTGTCGTGGATCTTCGCCGAGCTGAGCTATCGCTTCGTCTACACCCCGGCCCAGAAGCTGAAGCCCTGGGTCACCCCCAGGCGCGCGAGCGAGGCGAACGCTGCGCGGATCCCGCGGGACCGCACGGCCGAGGCGGTCAGCTAGCTTCGCGAGCCTGACGTTCCGTCTGGGGTCCGAAAGCCGAAATCAGCAGGAACCACACCGCGCAAAGCGGCAGAAGCATCAACCAGACCAGTGCGCTGGCGGCCAGGCCCAGACCCGTGACTACGCGACCGGTCGTGTCGAGAATCTTCGTCATCTTCCCCACTCCTCGAAGCCGGCGTTCCAATTTGGCTCGGAACGCCGGTGTTCTGGGGCGAGGATCGCAAGGCTCGGGCCAGTTAGGCGGCGCAGGCCTCGAAGCCGGCCTTCAGTTCGGCCTCGTCCAGGTCGCGGCCGATAAAGACCATGCGGCTGTAGCGCTTGTCCTTGTCGGTCCAGGGACGCTGGAAATCGCCTTCCAGGATCATGTGCACGGCCTGGAAGACCAGGCGGCGCTCCTCGCCCTGCACGTCGATAATGCCCTTGGCGCGCAGGATGTCGGGGCCGCGACGGGCCAGCAGGTCGTTGAGCCAGACGGTGATCTTCTGGCCGTCCACGGGCTTGTCCAGCGTCAGGGAGACACCCTTGACGCCGTCATCGTGGATGGCGCTGGCCTGGTCGTGGCCATGCTGGTGATCGTGACCGTGGTGGTCGTGACCGTGGTGATCATGTCCGCAATGCTCGTCGTGCACATGCCCGTGGTCATGCCCATGGTCGTGGCCGCAGTGCTCATCATGGACATGGCCAGCTTCGCCGTGGGCCGGATTGAGGAACTGGGGCTCAAGCTCGGTGATCCGCTCCAGGTCGAAGCTGTGCTTGCCCAGGATGGCGTCCAGCGGAACGTTAGAGCGCTGGGCGCGGTGGATCGGGGCCAGCGGATTGATGCGGCGGATCCGGGCCTCGACATGGCGCAGGTCGTCTTCCGAAACCAGGTCGGTCTTGTTCAGCACGATCTGGTCGGCGAAGGCGATCTGCTCAACGGCTTCGCGGCTGTCGCCCAGGCGGAGCATGATGTGCTTGGCGTCGACCACGGCGGTCACCGAATCCAGCTGGGTGCGGGCCTTGACGTCCTCGTCGACGAAGAAGGTCTGGGCGACGGGACCAGGATCGGCCAGACCCGTGGTCTCGACGATGATGGCGTCGAAGCCGCCCTTGCGCTTCATCAGGCCCGACAGCACCCGGATCAGGTCGCCGCGCACGGTGCAGCAGACACAGCCGTTGTTCATCTCGAAGATTTCTTCGTCGGCCCCGACCACCAGGTCGTTGTCGATGCCGACCTCGCCGAACTCGTTGACGATCACGGCGTAGCGCTTGCCGTGCGCCTCGGTGAGGATGCGGTTGAGCAGGGTGGTCTTGCCGGCGCCGAGATAGCCGGTCAGCACGGTGACAGGGATCTTGCCGGTAGCAGCGGGAGTCTGGGTCATGGCCGCTATTTAGGAGGTCCAGAGCTCCGGCGAAAGCACCCCAGAAACTAAGGGCGTCAGGTCTTGAAGAAGGCCACCGCCAGGCCGACCAGAATCAGGGCCGCGCCGAGGATAGTTTCCTCATAGCGCTCGACCCATTGCAGACCCAGGCGCTTGAAGCCGGCCAGGCTGAGGCTTGTGAAGATCAGCATACCCGCCGCGGTGGCCGCCATCAGCACCAGGCTGAGCAGCAGGAAGGCCTGCCAGCCATGTTCCATGCCGGCCAGATAGTAAGGCAGGAAGGCTTCGCAGGGCGACAGGGTCAGCAGGGTGACCAGGGCGGCGATCGCGGCGCGGTCCGAGGCATAGGTCTTGCGGCTGACCTCTGGCAGGGCGTGGTTGTGGCGGCCTCGCAGCACATAGAAGAGGCCAACCGCCACCATCAGCCCGCCGACGATCCAGTGAAAGACGCCGCCCAGGCTGGGTTGCAGGGCCAGACCCGCGACGACCAGAGCCAGGCCCAGCAGGATCGTCAGGGCCACATGGCCAAGGCCGGCCAACAGAGTCACACTCAGTGTGCGGCCCGTCGACCACTTCTGAGCACGGCCGACCAGCACGAACGGCAGCCAATGGGTTGGCAGGGCCGCATGCAGAAAAGCCACGGCGAAACCCGTGGCGGCGATCGAGGCGAAGAAGGTCGAATTCACGCTGAAGGCTATATACTGTTATATTGTAACGTTCCAGCCTGAATCCATCTTCTGGAGCGTCAGCGTTTCATGGCCAGGAATCTGTCCGAGACCGTTGACTCATGATCGACCGACTGTATAAGTCCGCCCCCTCGCCCGCCGGGTTTCCTTGCGGGCGTTCCCTATTTTGCGAACGCACGTTTCTTAAGGCGCTAACCTATGTACGCGGTGATCAAAACCGGCGGCAAGCAGTACCGGGTCCAAGCCGGCGATCTGCTGGTTGTCGAAAAGCTCGACGGTGAACCGGGCTCGGAAGTCGCTTTCGGCGAAGTCCTGATGCTTGGCGAAGGCGAGGCCGTGACGGTCGGCGCCCCTACGGTGGACGGCGCTGTCGTCTCCGGAACCCTGATCGAAACCCGCAAGGGTGAGAAGGTGAAGATCTTCAAGAAGATCCGCCGTCAGGGCTATCGCCGCACCCGCGGCCACCGCCAGACCGAGTCGGTCGTGCGCGTGACCTCGGTGTCGGGCGCTGGTTCGGAAACCAAGTGGGACGGCGTCATCGACCTGACCCCCAAGGTTATTCTGAACGCCCGCGCTCGTGGCCTCGGCGACGCCGCCGTTCCCTTCACGATCCCGGTCGCCAAGACGGCCGCTCCGGTCGCTGAAGCCGCCCCGAAAAAGAAGGCCGCGCCGAAGAAGGCCGCAGCCGCCCCGGAAGACGGCGAAGCCTAAACGGCTACGCCTCTAGAGATTAGGAGAGCAAGATGGCTCACAAGAAATCAGGCGGCTCGTCCAGCAACGGTCGCGACTCCGACGGCCGCCGCCTTGGCGTGAAGAAGTTCGGCGGCGAGAAGGTTCTCGCTGGCAACATCATCATCCGTCAGCGCGGCACCAAGTTCTGGCCCGGCGCCGGCGTCGGCATTGGCAAGGATCACACCCTCTTCGCGCTGGTCGAAGGCGCGGTGAAGTTCGTGACCAAGAAGCATGATCGCACCTACGTGACGGTAGCGCCCAAGGCGCAACCCGCCGAGTAGTACGCACTCGACTTTTTCGGGTCGTGCTTCTCGGATGAGAAGACGATCCGGACAGACGAACCGAAGCGGGGAGTCCGGAACGCCGGGCTCCCCGCTTTTGTTTTGTCGCAACGTCGCCCTGAAACATGATCGCCATGGCGGCGTCACGGTCCCCGAGCAAAGAGGGATCGAGAAACCGGGAGGCGTACCATGTGCGTCATCGACAGCAGTCCCATCATCGAGACGCGGCGCATCACGCTGCGCGCTCCGGCCATGGACGACGTTCAGCGCCTCGTGGCCCTGGGCGGCGATCGCGACATCGCGCGCATGACCACGCGCATGCCCTGGCCCTATGGCCGGGCCGACGCCGAGGATTTTGTCGGCCGCTGCCAGGCCCAGGATCGGCGGCGGGACAACACCTTCGCCATAGAGCTGGAGGATGAGGGCCTGATCGGTGTCCTGGGCCTGTTCACGCCCCCGAGCGGCCACCTGGAGATCGGCTACTGGATCGGCAAACCGTTCTGGGGCCGTGGCTTGGCGACCGAGGCCTGCCAGGGCGCGCTGGACTGGGCCAAGCGCGAATGGCGCAAGAGGCTGGTGGTCGCCGGGCACTTCGCCGACAATCCAGCCTCCGGCCAGGTGCTGATCAAGGCCGGCTTTCTCTATACAGGCGTGGTCGACATGAAGCCGTCCGTCGCGCGCGGCGAGCCGGCGGCGACGCGGATGATGGTGTGGTTGGCTTGAACCCTAGGCCGCGCGGTGGGTCGCGATGACCTTCTGCGGCCCCTCGCGGAACCGTTTTTCCGCGGTGACGATGCGCTCGCACAGGGCGTCCAGATCCGACAGCAGGGAATAGGTGGCGTAGATGGGGATTTCCATCAGCGCCACCTGAGCGCGCGGCATGAACTCGCAGTATTTTTTCCAGGCCACATGGCCGTCGCGCGCGCTCATGGCCCTCTGACCCAACGGGTTCCAGAGGTCGAGATCCATCAACTCGTCCCGGCACTGCTTCATCACCGGCAGGGCGATGTAGAGAAACAGGAAGGTCGGGGTCGCGGCGCGGCTGAACTGCGGCTGCACCTGCATGTGCCAGATGCGGAAGGCCTCGAAGAAGCCGGCCTTGCGCTTGGGATCGGGCGGCAGCCAGGTAGCGTCCTGATTGATCAGTTCGCCCGCCGAGGAGGCCCGCTTGAGCAGTTCATCGGCCGAGCGGCCGTCGGCCATGGTCTTGGACAGGGCCGCGATTGGAATGTTCAGCTTCTTGGCGACATCGCTATAGGCCACCTGCTGGCCCTGCATCGGGGTCCATTGGCCAAACGAAGCGGCCTTGGGGTCCTTGGCGCGCTTCATCGCGGCGGCCTGGTGCAACAACAGCTGCTCTTCACGCTGCTTTTCGGCGCGCTCCCGGTCGAATTCAGCCTCGTGGACAGCCTGCTCCTCGGCGGTCATCCAGCGCGCCCGACCAGGGCCGTAGGTGCGCTCATGCCGATTGATCAGGACCAGACCATGATCGGGACTGGGTCGCTCGCCGATATCGGTGAGAAAAGCCCGGAAGTCGCGCCAGGTCCCGGTCACGCCCGTGCCGCGGCTCATCAGAATGTTGCGATGGATCGAGGCTTCGCCAGCGTACTTTTTGCAAAGCGTCTGGAGCGTCAGGTCCCGCAGGTCCTGCGCAAGTTCCTCTCCAACGCCCTGTGTCGTGGTCAACGCCAGCCTCCCAATTCCACCGCGTCAAAACGGTGGTTTCGCTGCAAGACTCTTTGTCGCACAATGTGTTTTAACATTTCGTCACAGGACCGAACAGTGTTCTGATTAGCGCTCCGCGGGCGTGCGACGCCATTTCGGCTCGACGCGGCAGGCGCCTTGCGACAAAAGACGCAGATGAAATTTCTGGACCAGTGCAAGATCTTTATCCGCTCCGGCAACGGCGGCGGCGGCGCGGTCTCGTTCCGACGCGAGAAGTATATTGAATACGGCGGCCCCGACGGTGGCGACGGCGGCCGGGGCGGCGACATCTGGATCGAGGCCGTGGACGGTCTCAACACCCTGATCGACTACCGCTACCAGCAGCACTTCAAGGCCGAGACCGGGATCCACGGCATGGGCCGCGGCCGCCATGGCGCGGCGGGCGCCGATATCACCCTGAAGGTCCCGGTCGGCACCCAGGTGCTGGAAGAGGACAAGGAAACCCTGATCGCCGACCTCGACACGGCGGGCATGAGCGTGCGCCTGTGCAAGGGCGGCAACGGCGGCTGGGGCAACCTGCACTTCAAGGGCC
>CAYRTE010000063.1:0-24054 GCA_964427205.1 uncultured Caulobacter sp. | reverse complement strand
CGCCCAGGAAGGTGTCGCCGTTGGTCGACTTCACCTCGAAGACGCCGTCGCCGATTTCCAGGATCGAGACGTCGAACGTGCCGCCGCCAAGGTCATAGACGGCGATCTTCTTGCCGTCGTTCTTGTCCAGGCCATAGGCCAGGGCGGCCGCCGTCGGCTCGTTGATGATCCGCAGCACTTCCAGGCCGGCGATCTTGCCGGCGTCCTTGGTCGCCTGACGCTGGGCGTCGTTGAAATAGGCCGGAACGGTGATCACGGCCTTGGTCACCGGCTCGCCCAGATGGGTCTCGGCGGCTTCCTTCATCTTCTGCAGGATGAAGGCGGACACTTCCTGCGGGGAATAGTCCTTGCCCTGGGCCTTGACCCACGCGTCGCCGGTCGGACCCTTGACGATGTCATAGGGCACCATCGCCTTGTCCTTCTCGACCACGGGGTCGGAAGCGGTGCGGCCGATCAGGCGCTTGATGGCGAACAGCGTGTTGGTCGGGTTGGTGACGGCCTGACGCTTGGCGGGCTGGCCAACCAGGCGCTCGCCATCCTCGAGGAACGCGACCACCGACGGGGTGGTGCGGGCGCCCTCGGCGTTTTCGATCACCTTGGGGGTCTTGCCGTCCATGATGGCCACGCACGAATTCGTGGTGCCAAGGTCGATACCAATAATCTTGCTCATAATACGAACCTGTCGCTCCTGAATGGCGGACGGCGGTGACAAGGGCCTTAGACGCAAGCGCCCCGGTTTTTCTCGCTCCGTCCCCGTCTGGTCGAACTTCCTAACGGTTGATCCAATCCTCCCCATCTCGACGAAAGTCGAGCGGGCAGAGTGCGTTCCCCGAAGTTGACAAGCCCGTCAACCCCGCTTGAAGCCGATATGGGGGATACGCGGCGACCCGCAAGTCCATTCCCTCATCTTGCGAAGGGGAATCTTCAAGCTTGGCCATTGAAAATGGCCGCGCCAGACCGGCGCGGCCATCGTCAGTTCAGCAGAGGCGTGGCGTTCAGCCGCCGATCTTTTTCACCCAGGCGGTGATGGCCGGCAGCTGACCCTCGCGCACGGACAGGCGGTAGGACACCGCCGCCTTGGCCTTTTCGACCTCGCGGGCCAGGCTGGGGTCCGACGCCGCCAGGGCGTCCAGCTTGGTCAGCATGGCCGGGTCCGACGAGCGGCCGCCCAGCGACGCCAGATAGCCGGAGCGACCCGACGCGTCGACCTTGGCCTCCACGGCCGCCTTGTTGGCGACCGCGAAGTCGAAGGCCAGGTTCGGATGGACGCCGGCGACCCTGCTGATGATGCTGGGCGAGGTGGTCGCGCCTGGCTCATCGGTCATGGCCAGGTCCAGCGCCCGCTTGGCCAGGGCCGGATCCCGCGCCGCGCCCAGCAGGGTGTAGAGTTCAGTGCGCAACAGGGCGTTGGTCTCGGCCTTGGCCTGGGCGCGCATGGCCTCCCAGCCGGCGGCGTCAGCCTGGGCGGCGACGATGCTCAGGATGGTCTTGCGCAGCGGACCGGGCACGGCGGCCGCGTCGGTCTTGTCGGCGGCGTAGCGGCGCTTGGCCTCGGCCACGACCGCCGGGTTCCCCAGGCGGCCCAGCACGGCGATCACCTCGCCGCGCAGGGTGGCCTCAGGACCGCTCTCGCCAGCCTTGGGGGTCCAGCCGACGCGGTCCATCAGCGGCGACAGACGCGCCAGGGCGACCTTGCGGAACGCCGCCTGCTCGGCGGGCATGCCGTCATAATAGCTGTCGACACCGCCATAGATGGCGACGATGCGGCCCCAGATCTTCGGATCGGCGGCGATCGGCGCGGCGATGGCCAGGTCCAGGGCGTCGGTGGCCGGCTGCAGGCCCGCCAGGCCCAGGGCGTAGACGTCGCTGATCAGGCCCAGCTGGTCGATCGGCGGCAGGCTGGCGAAGTTCGCCGCCAGGCCCTTGAACAGGTCCGGCGTGTAGAGGGTGCGGAAATAGCCCGCCTGGCCGGCATTGACGATCACCGGGCCGCAGCCCGGGACGGCGACGCTGGCCGACCCGCTCTCGACCAGGGTCTGAACCGGCGCGCCGCCCGAGACGGCGCGGGAAGCCACCGGCACGCTCCAGCGCAGCGCGGTCTTGCCCGGACGGTCCTTGGTGAACTCGCCCTGGGTCAGGGTCAGTCGCGACGCGCCATCGACGCAGCCGCCGCCCGAGACGGTGATCAGCGGCACGCCGGGCTGGCGGGTGAAGTCGCGGGCGATGGCCTTGATCGGCTTGCCGGCCGCGGTCTCCACCGCGCCCCACAGATCGTCGGTGACGGTGCTGCCATAGGTGTTGGCCTTGATGTAGCCGCGCACCCCGTCACGCCAGGCGTCGGGGCCGGCATAGGCCTCCAGCATGCCGATCACGGCCTGACCCTTCTGGTAGGTGATGCCGTCGAAGGCCTCGCTGGCCTCCTCGACGGTCTTCATCGGCTGGACCACCGGGTGGGTCGTGGCCAGGGCGTCCAGGCTCATGGCGTATTCACGCCCGGCGATGGCGTTGAGGGCGCTGTTCCACTCGGGGAAGAACTTCTCGGTCGTGCGGCCCTCGAGCCAGGTGGCGAAGCCCTCGTTCAGCCACAGGTCGTCCCACCAGGCCATGGTGACCAGATTGCCAAACCACTGGTGGGCGGTCTCGTGGGCGACGGTGGTGTAGACGTTTTCGCGGTCGGCCTGGGTCGACAGGGCCGGATCCAGCAGCAGGGCGTATTCGAAATAGAAGATCGCGCCCCAGTTCTCCATGGCCGAGAAGAACTGGCTCTGGCCGGGCGCGGCGATGTGGTCGAGCTTGGGCAGCGGATAGTCGACGCCGAAATAGTCGTTGTACCACTCCAGGATCGGACCGGCCGACTTCAGGGCGAACTGGGCCTTGGCCAGGTCGCCGGGCTTGGTGATCACGCCGATCTCGGCGCCGGCGGCCGTGGTCGTGGCGCGCTCGAACTCGCCCAGGCCGAAGAACAGCAGGTAGGTCGACATCTTGGGCGAGGCGGCGAAGGTCACCCGGCTCTTGCCGCCGCCGACATCGACCGTTTTCTCGACGGGCATGTTGCTGATCGCCATCTGGCCCGTCGGCACGGTGGCCGTCAGCTTGAAGGTGGCCTTGTGGAAGGGCTCGTCCCACGAGGGGATGAACCGGCGGGCGTCGGCGGCCTCGAACTGGGTGTAGATCGCGCGCTTCTTGCCGGCCTCGGTCTGGTAGTCGAGGGCGAACAGGCCGGTGGCCTGGGTGTTGATCTTGCCCGCATAGTCGATCGACAGCATGTGGCGGCCCTTGGCCACCGGCTTGGCGAAAGTGAAGCTGGCGGTCTGGGCCTTGTCGTCCACCGCGATGGTCGCCGCGCCGGCGCCCTTGATCGAGGCTTTCGAGAAGGTCAGTTCATTGGCCTGCAGCACGATGGTGCGGGTCGGCTCCAGCACTTCGACGGTGATCTGCACCGAACCGGTGAAGGTCAGGTTGGCGACGTCGGGCGTGAAGGCCACGTCATAGTGCGAGGGGACGACGGCGCGCGGCAGCTGGGTGGTGACGGTCTGGGCGGTCGCGCCGGGGGTCTGGCTGGCGGCGAGGGCGCCCGTCGTGGCGCTGGCGGCGGCGAGAAGAAGCACGGCGGCGGCCGCGGAAGACAAAAGACGACGCATGTACGGCCCTGAAATGGAAAATTCCGTCAGCCAAAGCGGCCGGGGCGCAAACCAACACCTTCCATCCGGTTCCGGCGCGTTAAATATACGTAATGATCCAGCCACTCTCCGTCATCCCGGGCTTCGACCTCTGGCCCGGCCTGCTGTCGCCGCAGGCCCAGGCCGAGCTGGTCGCCGCCGTGTTCGAGGCCGCGCGGGCCGCGCCGTTCGCCCACTACGCCACGGCCTATGGCAAGGCGATGAGCGTCGGCATGACCAGTTTCGGCCCCCTGGGCTGGACCAGTGACGCGAAGGGCTATCGCTATGCCGACCGGCATCCGGGAACCGGCCAGCCCTGGCCGGCCATGCCCCAGGCCCTGCTCGATCTGTGGTCACGGCTGGGCGACCCCGAGACCCCGCCGGACTCGTGCCTGATCAACCTCTATCGCGGCGACGCGCGCATGGGCCCGCACCAGGATCGCGACGAGGCCGATCCGCGTTTTCCGGTGCTGTCGATCTCGCTGGGCGACACGGCGGTGTTCCGGATCGGCGGAACCAGCCGCAAGGACCCGACCCGCAGCCTGAAACTGGCCTCGGGCGACGTCTGCCGCCTGTCGGGGCCGGCGCGCCTGGCCTTTCATGGCGTGGACAGGACAATCCCCGGCTCGTCCAGCCTGGTCCCGGACGGCGGACGGATCAATCTGACCCTGCGCAGGGCGCTGCCCGCCTAGGCCCAGACACCTGCGCGCGCCAGAAGGTCCGGCAGGTCGTCCGGCCACACCTGCTCGACGGTCGATCGCAAGTCCGACGCCGACCACCAGCGATGCTCGCCCATGACTTCGCGCTCCAGTTCCGTCCATCGCGCGGACGAGAGGTCGACCGCCACCACGCGGACAAGAAAGAAGCGCTCGTCAGCCGTCACCGTCTCACCGTCCGGTGCGCGGAACTCCACTTGGCGGCGGGCGACCTGAGGGCCGGGATCATCGATGTCGAAGCCGGTCTCTTCAAGCAGCTCTCGACGCGCGGCGTCCTCATAGCTCTCGCCGGGTTCCAGGCCGCCGCCTGGAGTCGCCCAGAACACCTGCCCCGCCAATGGCCCGGATTTGTGCGCGAACCGGAACAGCAGAAGCCGGTCGTCGGAGTCGATCACCAGCAGGCGGGATGAAGGCCGTTCACGCATCCCATAACCCTAGTCGGTCCGGGCGAGCCGGCCACGAAAAAGGGCCGCCCCAACGGGCGGCCCTTCATCATCTCTGAAACCTGACGCAGCGGAAACCGGCTACCCGGCCCGCCGCGGTCTAGCCGCGCAGCTTGCGCGTCAAAACTTCCAGGTCGTGGTTCAGGGCGCTGTCGTCGACGCGCAGGGCCTCGATGCGGCGCACGGCGTGCAGGACCGTGGTGTGGTCGCGACCGCCAAACCGCCGACCGATGTCGGGCAGCGACCGCGTCGTCAGCTGCTTGGCCAGCCACATGGCGGCCTGACGCGGACGGGCGATGGCGCGGTTGCGGCGCTCGGACAGCAGGTCGGCCTGTTTCATGCCGTAGTGGTCGGCGGTGGCCTTCTGAATGTCGTCGATGGTGATGCGCTTCTCGCCCGACCGCAGGTGCGGACGCAGGATGGCCTGCACCTCGTCCAGGGTCAGCCGCGACAGGCCCTCGCCGGCCCGGGCCGACAGGGTGTTGAGTGCGCCTTCCAGCTCGCGGACGCTGTCGGTGAAGCGGTCGGCCAGGAACTGCAGCACGTCGGGACGCATGGTCGGGTCCGAACCGTAGCCGGCCGACAGGGTCTGAATCTTGCGCTCCAGAATGCCCATCCGCAGCGAGCGGTCGGCCGGCTCCAGACCGCAGACCAGGCCCGCCGACAGGTGCGAGCGCAGGTGGGCGTCCATCTCGGTCATGGCCGACGGCGGACGGTCCGACGAGAACACGACGCGGCGGCCTTCCTCGACCAGGGCGGTCAGGGTGTGGAACAGCTCTTCCTGGGTCGACTGCTTGCCGGCGATGAAATGCACATCGTCGATGATCAGCAGGTCGGCGGCGCGCAGCTCTTCCTTGAAGGCGGCCGTCTGGCGATCCATCACGGCGCGCACGAAGGTCGACAGGAAGCGCTCGGCGGTCAGATAGACCACGCGCTTGGTCGGGGCCTGACGCATGGCCTCCCAGGCCAGGGCGTTGAGCAGGTGGGTTTTGCCAAAGCCATAGGGGCCGTGGAACAGAACCGGATTGAAGTGGCCGTCGGCCCAGCTCGCCACCCGGCGCGCCACGGCATGGGCGAATTCGTTGGCGGGACCGGGGACGAAGGTCTCGAAGGTGAAGCGTTCCTGCAGGCCCTGGGTGCGCGAAGGCTTGCCGGTCGAGACCGGGGCCAGGCTGGGGGCGTCGGTGGAGACGGGCAGGACGATCTCGATCGGCTCGGCCTTGGCGGCGTCGACATAGGCGCCGGCCGAGGCTTCGAATTCCAGGCGCGACTTCAGGTCGATACGGCGCGCCGTCGGATCATTGGCGGTCCACAGCTCGCCGATGCGACGCCAGGCGCTGCGACGGATCCAGTCGCGGGCGATCCCGGTCGGCGTGACCAGGACCACATCGCCGGACGGACCTTCGCGCAACAGAGCCGGCGCGATCCACGACCCGAAGGACGCCTCGCCCAGCTCGCGCTTCAGCGCCACGCAGACCTTGTGCCAGACTCCGCCGGCCGGCTCGCTGGCAACCGCTGGAATCGCAGCCGAGAAGTCATGGCTCGCCACCCCACCCTTGATTGTCATTAGTCCACCGCCTCGCATAGAAACTCGCCCGCACGCCTGCCGCCCGCCCCCCATGGCAAACGACCGGTTTTCTCAGCGCGCACGGGGGCTTAGTCAGCAGAACGCAGGTTCCGCCGCCGCCGTTTTTTTCCAAGAACTGGAAGAGCGCTGAGACGCCTAAACTAGCCAGCCGACCCTGCTGGTCAAACGGAAAACTTGCGTCCGGGATCGGATATTTCTGTTGACTCGCGAGAGCCCCTCGCCTGGCAAGGGAATAGTTAAGTCCGCTATTTTTCGGACGCTGTTATTTCAACAAAGCGTGCAGTCGAACACAAAGCAAAAGCCGGTTGGATTGCTCCAACCGGCTCCTGTAAACACTTGAAATTCTTGAACGAACAAGGTTCGTCCAGAATCTGGACTAGGCCGCAGCCTTATCCAGCTTCTTCAGGCGAGCGGCCAGGCGCGAGACCTTGCGCGAACCCGTGTTCGGATGAACCACGCCCTTGGAAACGGCGCGCATCAGTTCCGACTGAGCCTCGATAAAGGCGGCCTTGGCGACGGCGACGTCGCCGGCCACCAGGGCGTCTTCAAACTTGCGGAGGAACGTGCGCACGCGCGAACGGCGGGCGGTGTTCACCTCGGTGCGACGGGCGATCTTGCGGATCGCTTTCTTGGCGCCGGGATTATTGGCCATAGGTAGGACCTTCAAACGGACAGCCGCGCGGGACAGCCGCGAAGCAGGGAAAATCTTGAGCGCGCGGATATACGGGAACCCTTGGCCGGGGTCAACGGCCCGGAGACGGAATCCGGGATCTTGTGATCAGCGCCCCTTGAAGTCGGGTTTGCGCTTCTCGACGAAGGCCGCCATCCCCTCCTTCTGGTCCTCGAAGGCGAACAGCGAGTGGAACAGCCGCCGCTCCAGGGCCACGCCGGTGGTCAGGGTGGTTTCATAGGCGGCTAGGACCAGCTCCTTGTTCATGGCCACGGCCAGCGGCGACTGGCTGGCGATCTTCGCCGCGATGCCCAGGACCTCGCCCAGCAGCATGTCGGCCGGGAAGATCCGCGACACCAGGCCGGCGCGCTCGGCTTCCTCGGCCCCCATCATCCGGCCGGTCAGGATCATGTCCATGGCCTTGGACTTGCCGACGAAGCGGGTCAGGCGCTGGGTGCCGCCGATGCCGGGCGCGACGCCCAGATTGATCTCGGGCTGGCCAAACTTGGCGGTGTCGGCGGCGATGATGAAGTCGCACATCATCGCCAGCTCGCACCCGCCGCCCAGGGCGTAGCCCGACACGGCGGCGATGATCGGCTTGCGGCACTGCTCGACCGCGCGAGCCCCGGCGGTAAAGAAGTCGGCCTTGAACATCTCCGCATACGACTTGTCCGACATCTCCTTGATGTCGGCCCCGGCCGCGAAGGCCTTGGCCGAGCCGGTCAGCACGATGCAGCCCACGCTGTCGTCGGCCTGGGCCTCGCCCAGGGCTGCGGCCAGCTCGCCCAGCAGCTGGGCGTTCAGGGCGTTCAGCGCCTCGGGCCGGTTCAGCCGGATCAGCACGACGCCGGCGGCGCCCCCATTGGGGCCTTCGGGGGCGGTTTCGACGATCAGGGTTTGATACTCGGCCATCGGCGGGTCTCTCCTTGTGACGGTCGCTTTATAGAGCGCGTCGCGGCGAAGGGGAGCCCTGGCCGGTGAAGGTTCAATTCGATCAGGCCCAAACCGCCCGTTGTTCCCGCCCCGAGGCGACAATGCGCCACGCGGGCGAAACCGGTCGCTGGCGTCCGACAAGGGATCTTCCGATCGTCTGTTCGAGGTGGGGGGCCGCCCTCCGGTCGCGGTCAGGCGGACAGCCAACGAAATGCTCGAGCTATGAAGGCCTGGCCATCTTCCTCGACCGGCGCGCCATGCGCCATGACCACCCGCTGGGTCGGCCAAGCGACAATGCGCCGAAGCGCGGCTCGGGCGGCGTGGTGGTTGATGAAGGTGTTGCGAAATTTGCGAGGGACCTGCGGTTCAGGCTCCGTCATGAGATCCAGCCTCGCGACAATGGCGCGCCAGCCGGTGAACCATATCGGACTGAAATGCTGGATGAGGTCGGTGAAGATCGCTGTTCCGGTTCGGCGATGGAAGAACACCACCTCGGTCGTAATCAGGTTCCCCCGCATCAGGACCTGGTCGATCTCGTCGGACCACTCGGCCCGTGGCCCGTCTCCAAGGTCGCTGTCGAAGTCCAGATCCTCACGCCGCCGGCGCAGGCCGGGCGCGGCATGGAGGCTGGCGGCGGGATAGGCCCGCCGCCACTCGTCCAGGAACAGATGGTGCAGTGAATTGGGCGCGATCAGGTATCGCACCTCGCCAAGCGCATCGACCGCCGCTCGCAGGTCATCCGAGATCGGGACCGGCGACACAACAAAGAGCGCGCCGCCCGACAATCTGATGACGGTCATCCGGGTAGGATAGCGAAAGCCCGCCACGGCCGTCGTAGGGCCATTCGCCAACCAGATCTCTTCGCCGAACATCTCCAGCATGCTTGCCATCTGACTCCGCGCCTCAAGCCGATCCATCGATTTCAGCACATTCTGGCCGAGCCCGACATGGGCGAAGCCGATCCTCGACTGGCCTCTTGACCCGGCCCCAGGGGGCGGCCCCATAGGTGTGACGGTCAGCAACAGCGAGGCGAGTCATGCGTGCTTCCGTCGATGTCCTCGGCCCGTCCGAAGCGGCCCGCCACCTTGGCATTTCAGCCAAGGCGCTTCGCATCTACGAGGAGCGCGGCCTCCTGCGTCCGACCAGAAGCGCCACGGGCTGGCGCGCCTATGGACCGGACGACGTGCGGCGCGCCGCCGAGATCGTCGCCCTGAGATCACTGGGTTTCAGCCTCAGTCAGGTCGAACGCGTCCTAAGCGGCGTGGCCGAAGGGCTGGAACCAGCGCTCGGCGCCCTGCAGGCCCGGCTGGAACTGGAGTTCGATCAACTCAGCCAGCGACTGGAGAAAATCAGCGCCCTGAGGCGCGCCCTGGCGCAGGGCGAGATGCCCGCCGTGCTGGACCTGGCTGGCCTGGCGACGGCCCGCCCCGCCCCGGTCGCCGGCTTCAACCTGCCCTGGCCCTGGGGTGGAGAATGGTTCGAGGTGCGCGACGTCCGTGCGCTCAACTACATCGTCGGCCCCCTCGGCAGCGGGAAGACGAGACTGGCGCGGATGCTTGCCCGCAACCTCCCCGACGGCGTCTTCATGGGCCTCGATCGTATCGAGCGCCGCGAGGAAGCGGAGCGGGCCATCGAGATCGACGACGGGCTGCGCGAGCGGGTGGAGGCGTCGCTTGCGTGGCTTGTCGAGGATGGCGCCACCCAATCCGACGCCCTGCTCGTGCTCGTGGTCGGCCTGGAACAGGGCCGGTCGAACAGCGTCGTCATCGACATGATCGAACAGGGGCTCGACGAAGCCACGCAGCGGGCGGTGATCGCCCATCTGCGCCGGCGCGGACACGAGCGCCTGCCGCTGTTCATGCTGACGCGCTCCTCCGCCATCCTCGACCCTTCAGAGGTCACGCCGGACGAGGCGGTCATCTTCTGCCCGGCCAACCACGCACCGCCTTTCAGGGTTGGCGTCACGCCGGGCGCGCCAGGCCACGAGACGATGGTCAGCTGCCTGGGGTCGCCCGAGGTCCGGGCCAGAACAGAGGGGATGATCGCGCTGATACCCCGCCGCGAGAACTCCTGAGGAGACCGCAACGGGGCATGCGCAGGCCCCCTCTGCCGGCCATGTCCGCCAGCCGTCGGTTTCGGATTGCGGACGCACACCGCGCCTACTTCAACGGCAGGAACAGCTCCGCCGCCGCGCCCAGTTCCGGCTCGTCGAGGAAGAAGCGCTGGCAGTAGATGGGGTAGTCGCGCATCTCCTCGCCGCTGGCCGGCAGCCAGTCGCGGTAGAGATAGAGCGCGGCAGGTTCCAGATTATGGGTGTCGCCGGTCACGCGCAGAACCGCACAGCGACCGCCGGGAATTTCGCCAACCCTGACCGTCCCGTCCGCGGACTCGATGACCTGGCCTGCGCCAACGCCGACGCAGAGATCCATTCTGTAGTCGGCGGCGTCGGCCGGGCGCCGTTCGGAATGCCAGACATTGAAGGTCGGGTTGGTCCTCGGCGACATCCCGGCGGCTTTGCGCCAGGCGATGAATTTCTGGATGGTGACGTCGAGGGTCTCGGGATCGCCCCGATGCTCGAAGATGGCCACACGGGTCGGGGCCACCTCGCGAATGGTGACCTGATCGGGGGCGAAGGTCGGCTGCATGATCCTGCTCCTGGCTGTGTTGAGCGGCCCGAGGGCCTGAAGCCACGGCTCCCAGTCAGGAGATTTCCGGAAACGCGACGGCGACTGCGCAAACCTCTGCCGGAAGGCGCGGGCGAAGGCGTCGGGCGTCTCGTAGCCGGCGTCCAGGGCGATATCCGTCACGCTTGGCCCCTGCCCGTCCGCCAGCCGCTTGGAGGCCTGCCGCATGCGCGCCAGCTGGACATAGCGATGCAGGGACAGCCCGAAGGTCGCCTTGAACTGCCTGTGGAAATGGAACTTGGAAAACGCCGCGACGCTGCTCATCGCGTCCAGGTCCAGATCACCGTCCAGATGCCGGTCGATATGATCCAGCACCCTCTGCATCCGGGCATGGTAGTGGTCGAGCGCCGCCGTCATCATCCTCATCCGTCGTGGTGATCCCAGCTTGCCGCCCGGGACCGCGCGGCGCTCGACCGATCTTGCGGTTTGAACGAGAGGCGCCGTCCAGACGCCCTCAGACCTGACACACCGGACAAAAGAACGTCGACCGCCCCGCCTGGACTTCCCGCGCGATCACGCCCTTGCAGCCCGGCGTCGGGCACGGCTCGCCCTCGCGGTCGTAAACCCGGAAGCGGTGCTGGAAATAGCCTAGCGCCCCGTCGGCGGCGGCGAAGTCCTTCAGGGTGGAGCCGCCCACCTCGACGGCCTCAGCCAGCACGGCCTTGATGATGGTCGTCAGCGGCCCGAGCCGCTTGCCGGCGATCAGGCCCGAGGGCTTGAACGGCGAGATGCCCGCCCGGTGCAGGGCCTCGCACACATAGATATTGCCCAGGCCCGCGACGGTCTTCTGGTCCAGCAGCAGGGTCTTGGGCCCCTGCTTGCGACCGGCGAAGGCCTTGATCAGGGTCTGGGCGGTGAAGCCCTCGCCCAGGGGTTCGGGGCCCATGGTCGCGAACCAGGGATGGCGGTCGACGCGGTCGGTGGCGATCAGGTCCATGAAGCCGAAGCGACGGGGGTCGTGATAGGTGACCACCGCGCCGTCTTCGGTCTCGAAGACCACGTGGGCGTGCTTGTCGTCGGGCCTGACCTCGCGGGCGAAGTCGCCGGGGCGGATGGTCCCCTCTGGGGCGGCGATCTCAAAGCGCCCGGTCATGCCCAGGTGCATGACCAGGGTGTCGCCGCGATCCAGCGGGGCCAGCAGATATTTGGCGCGGCGGTCCAGCCGCAGGATCCTGGCCCCCGTCAGGCGCTGGACGAAGCCGTCGGGCAGCGGAAAGCGCAGGTCGGGCCGGTTGGCGCGCACGCGGCTGAGGCGGGCGCCGCTCAGGACAGGTTCGAGGCCGCGCCGGACGGTCTCGACTTCGGGCAATTCAGGCAAGGGCGGCCTCAAGGTGATGACGCGGCGCGGCGCGCGGTCTAAGAGCGATCCAGCATATAGAGAGCCTGGTCGATAGACGTCATGAGCAAGCCTGCCGCCACATTCGGTTTCAAGGACGTCGATCCTTCGTTGAAGGCCGGCCTGGTGCGCGGGGTCTTCGACCGCGTCGCCAAGAACTACGACCTGATGAACGACCTGATGAGCGGGGGCGTCCACCGCCTGTGGAAGGACGCCGTCGCCGCGCGCCTGAACCCCCAGCCCGGTGAAGTCATCATCGACTGCGCCGGCGGCACCGGCGACATGGCCCGCCGCTTCGCGAAGATGGCCCGCCGCGCCCAGGAGCGCCGGGGCGGCCCCGACGCGATGATCAACATCATCGACTACAATGCCGAGATGATCGCCGCCGGCATCGAGAAGGGTGGCGAACCGGAAATCACCTGGACCGTCGGCGACGCGCAACGCCTGCCGCTGCCCGACGCCTATGCCGACGCCTATGTGATCTCGTTCGGCATCCGAAATGTCACCGATATCGACGCGGCGCTGCGCGAGGCGCGCCGCGTGCTGAAGCCCGGCGGCCGGTTCCTCTGCCTGGAATTTTCGCGACCCGTCACCGAGGCGCTGGCGCGCGCCTATGACGCCTACAGCTTCAAGGTCATCCCGCAGGTCGGCGAATGGGTGGCCAAGGATCGCGAGGCCTATCAGTACCTGGTCGAGAGCATCCGCCGTTTTCCCGACCAGAAGACCTTCGCCTCGATGATGGAAAACGCCGGCTTCAGGCGGGTGACCATCAGCAACTTCACGGGCGGCGTCGCGGCGATGCACCAGGGCTGGGCCGTCTAGTCCATGGGGCAGATGTCCGCGTTCTGGCGCCTGGTCGGCGCGGGCTGGGTCCTGGTCCGGGCCGACGCCCTGATCCCGCGCGAACTGGATCCGGTCCTGCCGCCTTCGGCGCGGCTGGCGGCGCGAACGCTGCGGCTGTTTTCCGGTCCCCGCGCCCGGGTGGGACGGCCCGGCCAGAGACTGGCCAGCGCCCTTGAGGGCCTCGGCCCCGCCGCGATCAAGATGGGCCAGTTCCTGTCGACCCGGGCCGACATCTTCGGCACGCCCTTCGCCGAAGACCTGTCGCGCCTCAAGGACCGCCTGCCGCCCTTCCCGCTCAGCCAGGCCCGCGACGAGATCGAGCGCAGTCTGGGCCGGCCGATCGAGACCCTGTTCGCGCAACTGGACGAGCCCGTCGCCGCCGCCTCCCTGGCCCAGGCCCATCCGGCCTGGCTGCTGGACGGAACCAAGGTCGCCGTGAAGGTGCTGCGGCCCGGTATCGAGCGTCGGGTCGCCGAAGACAGCGCCGTGCTGCGCCTCGCCGCCGGCCTGGCCGAGCGCCTGGTTCCCGAGGCCCGCCGCCTGAAGCCGCGCGACTTCGTCGAGGTGGTGATCCGGGCGCTGGACCTGGAAATGGACCTGCGCTTCGAGGCCGCCGGCTGCGCCGAGCTGGGCGAAGTGATGGCCCGGGACGCCTTCATGACCGCCCCGACCGTGGTCTGGGATGGGGTCGGCAAGCGGGTCCTGACCCTGGCCTGGGCCGAAGGGGAACCGCTGTCGGACCCCGAGGCGCTGGACCTGCCGGGCCTGGACCGCAAGGCCCTGGCCGACAACATCACCCGCGGGTTCCTGGCCCAGGCCCTGGACCACGGCCTGTTCCACGCCGACCTGCACGAGGGCAACCTGTTCGTCGCCGCCCCGGCCAGGGTGGTGGCCGTCGACTACGGCATCATCGGGCGACTGGGTCCCGGCGAGCGCAAGTATCTGGCCGAGATCCTGTACGGCTTCCTGAACCGCGACTACGCCCGCATCGCCCGCATCCATTTCGACGCCGGCTATGTGCCCGCCCACCACGATGTCGACGCCTTCGCCCAGGCCCTGCGCGCGGTCGGCGAACCGATCTTCGGCCGCGACGCCCGTCAGGTGTCGATGGGCAAGCTGCTGGCCCAGCTGTTCGAGATCACCGCCCTGTTCGACATGGCCCTGAGGCCGGAGCTGGTGCTGCTGCAGAAGACCATGGTCACCGTCGAGGGCGTGGCCCGCCGCATCGACCCGGCCCACGACATCTGGTCGGCCGCCGATCCGGTGGTCCGCCGCTGGATCACCCGCGAGCTGTCGCCCGCCGCCAAGGTCCGCGACTTCGCCGACGAGGCCCTCAAGGCCCTGCGCGCCATGGCGCGGCTGGCCGAAGCGCCGCCGACCACCGTCGCGGTGGTCGCCGCGCCGAAACCCCGCCCCCTGGCCTGGTTCGCGGCGGGCGCGATCGTGGCCGCCCTGGCCTTCACGGCCGGAGCGCTGGCGTTCGGCTGATCAACCGCTGTCGGCCTGCCCTCGCTCCCGGGCGGCGGTCGACCGACGGCTTTCGCGGGCCTTCTGCACGTCCCAATAGGCCGCGCCGTCATCGGGCTTGAACAGGGCGCGCGGCGCGCCCTCCTTAGACACCACCGCGAAGACATTGCCCTTGGGGTCGTAGATCAGGGTGTCGCCATTGGCGCGCTTGAGGGTCTCGACGCCCTTGGGCGGATTGCCGACGAACCTGTGGGCGACCTCGACATAGTCATCGACCGTGACCGCGCCGAAGGCCTCGCCATTGCGCTCGAAGGCGCGCTCGGCGTTTTCCTCGGCGGTGCGGGTGCGGTTGGCCGCCCAGAACGGCTTGCCCGACACCAGACGCACCGGCGCGTCGCGCGGGTCGTCGCGCCGTGATGCGGCGGCATAGGGAGCCGGCGCATCCGTCGTTGCCGACGAAGCCCTGCGCTCGCCGGCCTTGGGCGCGGGCACGGCGGTCGCGCCGCCGTCGCAAGCCGTCAGGAAAAGCGCGCCGATCGCCACAAGCGCTGTCGCGGCGACGGGAAGCCTGTTCAACCTCATGATCTCATTGCCCCATGAATTCAACCTCACCGATCAATGAACGAAAACGGAACACGAGTCGAGTCCGTCACGAGCTTGTCCTTTGTCGGATCGTCGCGCTTGGGTCATAAGGGCTTCGAACTGGATGGAGACCAACCGGCGTGAGCGACAAGCGGGTTCTTCTGATCGTCGGCGGCGGCATCGCGGCCTACAAGGCGCTGGAGCTGACGCGCCTGCTGCGCAAGGCCGGGGTGGGCGTGCGCCCGATCCTGACCCGGGCCGGGGCTGAGTTCGTCACGCCGCTGTCGCTGGGCTCGCTGGCCGAGGACAGGGTCTATGACGACCTGTTCTCGCTGACCGACGAGGCCGAGATGGGCCATATCCAGCTGTCGCGCTCGGCCGACCTGGTGGTCGCAGCCCCGGCGACCGCCGACCTGATCGCCAAGGCCGCCAACGGCCTGGCCGGCGACTTGGCCTCGACCACCCTGCTGGCCACCGACAAGCCGGTGCTGATGGCCCCGGCGATGAATGTGCGGATGTGGCTGCATCCGGCGACCCAGCGCAATATCGCCACCCTGAAGGCCGACGGGGTCCGCTTCGTGGGTCCCGACGAGGGCGCCATGGCCTGCGGAGAGTTCGGGCCCGGCCGTCTCGCCGAGCCCGAGGTGATCTTCGCCGCCATCATGGAAGCCCTTGAAGGCCCCGCCGCCAAGCCGCTGGCCGGCAAGCGCGCCCTGGTCACCGCCGGCCCGACCTTCGAGCCGATCGATCCGGTGCGCGGCATCACCAACCGCTCCAGCGGCAAGCAGGGTTTCGCGATCGCCCAGGCCCTGGCCCAGCTGGGCGCCGAGGTCACCCTGATCGCCGGACCGGTGTTCCTGCCCACCCCGCCCGGCGTCACCCGCGTCGATGTCGAGACCGCCCGCCAGATGCTGGCCGCCAGCCAGGCCGCCTTGCCCGCCGATGTCGGCGTCTTCGTGGCCGCCGTCGCCGACTGGCGGGGGGGTGAGGCGTTCGGCACCAAGCTGAAAAAGGAAAAGGGCGGACCGCCCGCCCTGACCTTCGTTGAGAACCCCGACATCCTGGCCGCCGTCTCGGCCACCGGTCCGATGCGTCCCAGACTGGTGATCGGCTTCGCGGCCGAGACCAATGATGTCGAGATGCACGCCCGCGCCAAGCTGTCGCGCAAGGGCTGCGACTGGATCATCGCCAACGATGTCACCGAGCCCGGTGTCATGGGCGGCGAAGACAATGCCGTGCTGCTGATCACCCGCGACGGAACCGAGCGGTGGGACCGGACGTCAAAGGACGAGGTCGCCCGCGCCATCGCCCAGAGGATCGCCAGCGCCCTCGGCTAGGGGCTGGCCCGAATGGCCCCAAATCGTCTAAAGCCGCTCGGCCCGACTTTTAGGAACCGCCCGATGACCGCTCAAACGATCCGCTTCAAGCGCTGGGACGGCAATCCCGACCTGCCGGTCCCGACCTACGCCACGGCCGGGGCGGCGGGCTTCGACCTGCGGGCCCACGTGCCGGAGGACGGGCCCATCGTGCTCAAGCCAGGCGCGCGCTGCATGGCGCCCACCGGCTTTTCGGTGGCGATCCCCGATGGCTATGAGATGCAGGTGCGGCCGCGCTCGGGTCTGGCGTTCAAGAACGGCGTCACGGTGACCAATGCGCCCGGCACCATCGACAGCGACTATCGCGGCCAGGTCTGCGTGCTGCTGATCAATCTGGGCGAGGAAGACTTCACCATCCGCCGGGGCGACCGCATCGCCCAGGGGATCATCGCCGCCGCCCCGCAATGGACGCTGATCGAGGTCGATGACCTCGACGCCACGGATCGGGGCGCGGGCGGTTTCGGCTCGACCGGCGTGTCGAACTAGTCGCTAGCCGTTGATGGCGCGAAGGCCCAGGATCATGTAGCCGCCGAAGCCAGCGGCGAAAGCCGCGGCGGCGAGCCACAGAACCGGGCGAAACATGCTCAGAGGCGATTGACCCAGCGGGGAATGGCCGAGCGGTGGTTGAACGTTCATCGGCGCATCCTTTGGCGCGGGCGTAGCGAGTGCGGCGAACTTCAGCCGCATGGGAGATACGCGCTCCCCCGACCTTGGTTGCAGTGGGGGACGGCTTTTAGTCTGTATTGATTCTCGCGCAAGATGAAATTGCGACCCGATGTCACACATGTCGGAACAGGTTTCTGGTCGAGTGATATCGTGGCCCGTGGCAAGAGCGTGGCCCGGTTCATTCCCGGGGGGCCGTTGATTTCTGGACGGATGCGTCCATTTAACACTTGCCGAGCGCCCGGGACCCTTCTATCGGGCGGGTCGGACTGTCGGTTAGTCAGGGTTGGTCATGGCCGCGCCACAAAACAAGAAACTGGTTCCCATGATTGTCGGCGGCGTCGCCGCGACGGCCATCCTGGTGGGCGGCGTGTTCTGGTACATCGACAAGCAGCGCTTCGAGGCCACCGACAACGCCTTCGTCCAGGCCGATACGGTGCAGATCAGCCCGCAGGTCTCCGGCGCGATCACCGAGATCCTGGTCGCCGACAACCAGCGGGTCGAGATCGGTCAGGTGGTGGCGCGCATCGACCCCTCCACCTTCCAGGCCCGCCTGGACCAGGCGATCGCCAACGCCCAGGCCCTGGACGCCGCCGTGCGCGCCGTCGATGACAAGGCCTCGCTGGAACAGGCCCTGATCGCCCAGAAGGCGGCCGGCGTCTCCAGCGCGCAGGCCGATTCCAGCCGCGCCAGGGCCGACCTCGACCGCTATGACAGCCTGGCTCACCAGGGCTGGGTCTCGCAGCAGAAGGTCCAGACCACCCGCGCCGGCGCCACCCAGTCGGAAGCCGCCGTGGCCAGCGCCCAGGCCGCCCTCGAGGCCGAACGCCGCGCCGCCCAGTCGCTGGGCTCGGCCAAGGCCCAGACCCTGGCCCAGGCCGCCGCCGCCCATGCGGCCGTCGAGCAGGCCCGGCTGGATCTGGACCGCACCGTGCTGCGCGCGCCCGTCGCCGGCGTGATCGGCGCCCGTTCGGTGCGCCCCGGCCAGCTGGTCCAGCCCGGCGTCTCGCTGATGTCGGTGGTGCCGCTGGGCCAGAGCTATATCGTCGCCAATTTCAAGGAGACCCAGGTCTCGCGGCTTCGCGTCGGCCAGGCCGTCGAGATCAAGGCCGACGCCTTCGGCAAGCAAACCATCCACGGCAAGGTCGACAGCTTCGCCCCGGCCACCGGCCAGGAATTCGCCCTGATCCCGGTCGAGAACGCGGTCGGCAACTTCACCAAGATCACCCAGCGCCTGCCGGTCAAGATCGTCGTCGACACCTCCAGGCTGGGCGCCGCCCTGCGGCCGGGCCTGTCGGTCGAGGTCAAGGTCGATGTCCGCGATCGCTCGGGCGCGTCGTTCGCCGACGCCGGCCAGGCGCCGACCCGGGTCGCCCGTCAGGGCGCCGCGCGCTAGGGCGCCGGCGATGACCGACGCCGCCCTCCCCGCTTCGGCGGCCCCCGCCCCCGCCGCTCCCGCCAAGACCCTGAGCCAGGCCGACTGGACCAAGCTGTTCCTGGGCTTCGGCGCCATGGTCATCGGCCAGTTCATGGCCATTCTCGACATCCAGATCGTCGCGGCCTCGCTGCCGCAGATCCAGGCCGGGGTCGGCGCCAGCGCCGATCAGGTCAGCTGGATCCAGACCGCCTATCTGATCCCCGAAGTCGTGATGATCCCGCTGTCGGGCTATCTGTCGCGCCTGTGGGGGACGCAAAAGGTCTATCTGGCCTCGTGCGCCGGCTTCATCGTCATGAGCGTGCTGACGGGCCTGTCCTCGTCGATCGACATGATGATCATCACCCGGGCCCTGCAGGGCTTCATCGGCGGGGCGATGATCCCGACGGTGTTCGCGGTGGCCTTCACCGCCTTCCCGCCCGAGCGCCGGATCACCGCCAGCGTGATCATGGGGTTGATCGTCACCCTGGCCCCCACGGTCGGCCCAACCCTGGGCGGCCATCTGACCGAATGGCTCAGCTGGCGCTGGCTGTTCTTCATCAATGTGCCGACCGGCCTTGTGGTGCTGTTTGGCGTGGCGCGCTGGGGTCAGTTCGACAAGGGCGACCCGAGCCTGAGCAAGGGCTTCGACTGGTTCGGCCTGGCCGTGATGGCCACCTTCCTGATGAGCCTGCAGTTCGTGCTGGAGGAAGGCGCCAAGAACAGCTGGTTCCAGGACGACATCATCCTGGGTCTGGCCGTGCTGGCCGCGGTCACCGGCGTGGTCTTTGTCTGGCGGTCGATGACCTACAAGAACCCCATCGTCGAACTGCGGGCCTTTTCGAACCGCAACTTCTCGATCGGCGTGCTGATGACCGCCGTCTCGGGCGCCAGCCTGTTTGGCGGCACCTTCCTGCTGCCGCAGTTTCTGGGCCGGGTGCGTCACTATTCGGCGTCGGAAGTGGGCACCACCATGATCATATCGGGCCTGTCGATGTTCATCACCGGGCCGATCGCCGGCCGGCTGGTGCGCAAGACCGACCCGCGCCTGCCGATGTTCATCGGCTTTCTTCTGGCCGGCTGGGGCATGTATATGGCCCATGGCGTGACCAAGGACTGGGGTTTCTGGGAATTCGCCGGGGTTCAGGCTTGCCGCGGGGTCGGCGTCATGATCGCGATGATCGCCACCCAGCAGATCACGATGAGCACCTTGCCGCCAAACATGGTCAAGAACGCCTCGGGCCTTGTGAACCTCTCGCGCAATACGGGGGGCGCCATGGGTCTGGCCCTGCTGGCCACCAGCATCACCCAGCAGACGGCGCTCTACTACAACGACATGACCTCCAGGCTGCAGACCGGCAATGTGGAGGCCCAGACCATGATGGCGGGCCTGGCCGCCCGCATGGCCCAGCTGGGCGTGACCGATCCCGACGGCGCGGCGCGCAAGGCCTTTTCCGGCATGATGGAACAGCAGGCGACGGTTCTGGCCTTTGGCGACAGCTTCACCCTGCTGGCCATCGGCTGTTTCATCGCCGCCGGGGTCAGCCTGCTGGCCAAGCCCGCGGCCGGCGTCGCGCCGCCCCCTTCGGACGCCCACTGATGCCCAGGATCCCCGGACAGATCGACGTCGCCAAGACCGAGGCCATTCTCGACGCCGCCGTCGAGGTGATCGGCCAGCGCGGCCTGTCAGCGCCGATGGAGGAGATCGCCCGCCGCGCCGGGGTCTCCAAGCAGACGGTCTATAACCACTATGGCTGCAAGGCCGAGCTGGTCCGGGCCCTGATCGAGCGAAGGGTGGACCGGATCACCGCGCCGCTGCGCGATCCCGGCGCGGCCGAAAACCCGGCCGAGGCCCTTGAGGCCTTCGCGCGCACGATGCTGGAGACGGTGGTCACCACCAGCGGCTATTCGATCATGCGCGTGATCATCCAGGGCGCGGGCGGGATGCCCGAGGTCGCCCACGAGGTGTTCGAGGCCGGGCCCCGCCAGACGCGCGGCCAGCTGGCCGCGTTCCTGGAGACCGAGACGCGCCTGGGCCGCCTGGCCGTCGAGGACTTCGACCAGGCCGCCGAGATCTTTTCCGGCATGGTCATGGGCCACAGCCAGCTGCGGGCCTTGCTGTGCCTGCCGGCCGACAAGACCCAGGCCCAGTTCGAGGCCATGGCGGGCGAAATCGCCCGCCGCTTCCTGCGCGCCTACGCGCCGTAAGCTCTAGGCTTCCACCTCGTCGGGCATGCCCATCATGTGGAAGCCGGCGTCGACGTGAACGACTTCGCCGGTGGTCGAACGGCCCAGGTCCGAGACCAGCCACAGGGCGGCGCCGGCGACGCCCTCCATCGAGGTGTCTTCCTTCATGGCGCTGAACGCGCGGCCCTGGGCGATCATGCCCCGGCCCCCGGCGATGCCCGCCAGGGCCAGGGTGCGCATGGCGCCGGCCGAGATGGCGTTGCAGCGGATGCCCTTGGGGCCCAGGTCGCGAGCGATATAGCGGGTCGCCGCTTCCAGGGCGGCCTTGGCCACGCCCATGGTGTTGTAGTTGGGGATGGTCCGCTCCGACCCAAGATAGGTCATGGTGATCAGCGAACCGCCATTGGGCATCAGCTTGGCCGCGCGCTTGGCGACGTCGACGAAGCTGAAGGCCGAGATGTTCATGGCCAGCAGGAAGCCGTCGCGGGTGGTGTTGTCGACAAACGAGCCCTTCAGCTCGTCCTTGTTGGCGAAGGCCACCGAGTGGACGACGAAGTCGATCGTGCCGAACTTCTCTTCGATCGCCGCGAACGCCGCATCCATCGAGGCGTCGTCGGTGACATCGGCCGGCACCAGGGTGGTGACGCCGATGCTCTCGGCCAACGGTCGCACGCGACGTTCCAGCGCTTCGCCCTGATAGGTGAAGATCATCTCCGCGCCCTGGGCGGCCAGCTGCGAGGCGATGCCCCAGGCGATGGAGTTGTGATTGGCCACGCCCATGACGAGGCCCTTCTTGCCCCGCATCAGCTCGCCCTTGGGGAATGCGTAATCGTCGGCCATGGGTCGGCGCTCCTGAAAGTCTTGTCCGCTAGCTAGCAGGCGGCGCCGCGCGGTGGAACCCCCGGAGCCCTCTAGTGGGCGAGGACCTTCCGCAGCACGGCCTGGCGAAGAAAGCCGCCAAACGCTCGCACGCTCACCCGCGCCTGCTTGCCATTCCGCCTTGGCCAGACCCACCCCCCGGTCCGCAAATTGGCGGGCAGGCGCATATGCAGCCGCCCTTCCTCGATGTGTGAGTGGCGGGGCGTGTAGTAGAGGCAGTTCTCGAAGAAATAGTGGGTCACCAGAGAGCGCCGCGTGGCCCCTTCGCGGCCTATGGCCAGGCCGCCATGGGCCAGATTGGCGGTCCAGACCAGGGCCTGGCCCTTCTTCAGCAGCGCCAGTGTCGGCGGGGTGTCCAGCTGGCGGGCGAACGCCGGCTCATAGAAGGTTTCATAGTCCTCGACCGTCGGCGCGCGACCCAGGACGCCCGCCTCGCCCATGCTCATCACGGGTCGGCGGTGGCTGCCCGGATGATAGAACAGCGGCCCGGCGTCCGGGTCGACATCCTCCAGCGCGAACCAGACCCCGCACATGAACCGCTGGGGCTCGCTGTAGAAGTGGATGGCGTCGCTATGGGCCCGCTGCTCGCTGCCCCTGAGGAAGTTCAGGGTCTGAAAGGCGAAGGGCTGGCGGCCATAGGCCATGCGGAGCCTGGATTCGACGATCGGCAGGGTCGACAGGGCTCGCACCGCCGGCGAGCGCCGCCAGGCGTCCTGGGCGCGACGCGCCCCGCGCGCGAAATAGCGATCGGTCTGGGCGATCACCTGGTCGCAGAGCGCCAGGCCTTCCGGGCCAAGGTCGATGATGGCGACGCCGTCGCGATGCAGATCGGTGACGAAACGCCGTTCGTCGGCGTCAGCCCCTATTGAGGCGAGGTAAGCCTCGACCTCGTCGCTTTCGGCCCAGGGGACCTCCGGCTCGCTTCTGAAATGCATGTCCGCCGCCCCCGGAGGTTACGAAACCTTCCTAGGGAGCGGCAGACAGAAAAGCAACCTCAGGTCGCGGACCCGCGCGTCACTCGGCCTTGCTGATGATCAGCGTACCGTTGGTGCCGCCAAAGCCGAAGCTGTTGGACATCACCGTGGTCAGCGGCTTGTCGGAACGCTCGAGCAGGATCGGCAGGTCGGCGAACTCGGGATCGAGGTTCTCGATATTGGCGCTCTTGGCCGCGAAGCCGTTGCCCAGCATCAGGATCGAATAGATCGCCTCCTGCGCCCCGGCCGCGCCCAGGCTGTGGCCGGTCAGGGACTTGGTCGAGGAGATCAGCGGAGCCTTGTCGCCGAACACCTCACGAACCGCGCCCATTTCCTTGCTGTCGCCGACCGGCGTCGAGGTGCCGTGCGGGTTCAGATAGTCGATGGTCCGATCCCCGGCCTGAGCCATGGCCAGACGCATGCAGCGGGCCGCGCCCTCGCCCGAGGGGGCGACCATGTCGAAGCCGTCGGAATTGGCGGCATAGCCGACCACTTCGCCATAGATCTTCGCGCCGCGCGCCTTGGCGTGCTCATATTCCTCAAGAACGACGATGCCGGCCCCGCCGGCGATCACGAAGCCGTCGCGGTCCCTGTCATAGGCGCGGCTGGCCACGGTGGGGCGGTCGTTGAAGTTGCTGCTCATCGCGCCCATGGCGTCGAACAGATTGGACAGCGTCCAGTCCAGCTCCTCGCAGCCGCCGGCGAAGACGATGTCCTGCTTGCCCATCTGGATCTGCTCGGCGCCCGCGCCGATGCAGTGGGCGCTGGTCGCGCAGGCCGAGCTGATCGAATAGTTGATCCCGCGGATCTTGAACCAGGTCGACAGCACCGCCGACGGACCCGAGCTCATGGCCTTGGGCACCGCGAACGGGCCGATCCGCTTGGGGCCCTTTTCCCGGGTCGTGGCGGCCGCTTCGACGATCACCCGGGTGGAAGGACCGCCCGAACCAACGATCAGGCCGGTACGCTCGTTGGAGATGTCGGAGTCTTCCAGACCCGAGTCCGCGATCGCCTGTTCCATGGCGATGTGGGCATAGGCCGTGCCAGGGGCCAGGAAGCGGGCCGCGCGGCGGTCGACCAGGGCTTCCCAAGAGTCGAGCTTGACCGTGGCGTGAACCTGGCAGCGGAACCCCAGTTCCGCATAGTCCGGCGCGGCGACCACGCCGGATTTGGCTTCACGCAGCGAGGCGAGCACCTCGCTGGCGTTGTTGCCGATGGACGAGACGATACCCAGTCCTGTTACGACGACGCGACGCATGAAACTTCCTCTTATCTCCCCGGATCCGAAGGGGATCGACTCTCTGATGGCCGATCTTACGCTTGGATCAAGACGCCATTTGCTCTGCGGTGAACAGGCCGACCTTCAGGTCCTTGGTCTCGTAGATCGGCTTGCCATCGGCTTCCAGGACGCCGTCGGCGATGCCCATGACCAGCTTGCGCATGATGACGCGCTTCAGGTCGATCTTGTAGACGACCTTCTTGACGTCCTGGGTGACCTGGCCGGTGAACTTCACCTCGCCGACGCCCAGGGCGCGGCCGCGACCGGGACCGCCCGACCAGCCCAGGAAGAAGCCGACCAGCTGCCACATGGCGTCCAGGCCCAGGCAGCCCGGCATGACCGGGTCGCCGATGAAGTGGCA